>NZ_JABWQX020000001.1:1886420-2504630 GCF_014268655.2 Pseudomonas marvdashtae | reverse complement strand
TGGATAACCACAAGCCTGGGTAGACGCCAGGTGTGTTGTGGGGGCGCCGCAAGGGCCCCTCCACAACAAAACAACAAAAGAACCATCAAAGCCTATGGCTTCTTCTGCTTGGTAATACCGCCAACATACGCACGCAGGTGAATCCTCGCGGCGCTGGCTGAGCTGAGCCCACGCAGCTAGGTATAACAAAAATCTTGGATTTTCTTGAATCTTGAAGGAAGGGAGCTCTACGAGATTTGCTCGAAGCAGCGCAGTTTGATAGAATCCTTCCGTCATCTACGCTCCAGGCCGTCCAGTTCGCTGAATCCAACACGTTGGACACCGATCTGGCAAGTGTGGTCCCAGTAGCTAGGAAAACTCCGAAACAAATGTTTCAGTGCAGTGATCCTCTCTATTGACGCAGCGGGTGGAACATCGTGATAGGTGCATAAAAGCGGAAATCAATTAATTGTTTTCCGCTTTTTTTTGCTAGTAATAATCGTTCATGAACATGTTCAGATGCGTGGTTTTCGTCACATCCCTCCACGCGCAATGGCAGTTTGGGAAAGAGCCTTTTATGGATGGATTATTCCCAGGGCCTCGCGTGACGTTGAAGTGCCGTTGGACATCAGCCACTTTTCTACCGAATCGGAATGTGAAATTCAGCTCGCAAGAGAGCGTGTGCGGAGCACCGGTGGCAGGCAGACTGTGATGCTCTGTACCATATTCGAAGTGCTTGTCAGCATCGTCGATGAAGTAGCGCGTCGAGTAGCTCGATTTGCGTCGAGGTTTTCGACGCTGCTTAAGCAGCGAAAACAATGCCTTGGTCTCTTCAACGAAGGTCGGAGCTTGGGTGCGTAAGCGCACAAGCTCAACCAAATCACGCCACTCTGCGGCATCGAAATTGCGCTCCGGCAGCAATGACGCTTGCTGATTCTGACCGTTCAATACTTCAATACAAAACGCTGCAAACGTGCTGAGCAGGCTATTAATTTTTTGGACCAGATAGCTCTCGGCATTTTCTACTCGAGACGGAATTCCTACGTGATGTATAAACAGCGCTGTGCGGGTAAATTCCAGGCAGGCGCCGCAACGATCGTCTCCTATCACAAGCAGCGCATCACTCGTGCTGGATTTATCGTGAAAATAACGTTCCAGGTTCGGCTCCCGGCTGAGATCAGGCGCTCCCAGTTCCAAGCTCAAAGTGCCTCCTGGGAAATTCGAAGGTGCGGTGATCTTGTTACGAAGCTTTAGGAACTCCTTTCGCAGAAATGCGTTCCCCGTCGCTAGTCCGATGAACACTCTCATGGCTATTTGAATAGCTTCGCAAGCACAGACACAGGGATGTTGATCTTCTCCAAATCCTCTGGATCCAGCTTGCTCAGGATACTCAGCAAGACGATCGCATCATTTTGAACGGGGGGGATTTCAGAAGAGGCGGCTTCCTTTGCGGGCTCAGGATCAGCTTCAAATGTGTAATCCACTTGGGGAGGCACCAAGCCGATTTTTGCTCGGTGCACAGGGTGTGTGATCACTTTATAAGTAACATCATTGGACGTTCGTCTCACAAAAGACTTCAGCGTCTCCCCATTCAGCTCAGCTCGGTAATCCACCTGCTGCTCAGCAAAAAGCCCAGGTAGGTTACTCAGCAGCAGAGGCCTTTTGTTGATGTCCCAATATTCTTGGGTAACCGCCCGCAGGGTTGTAACAAACGGTGTGAGTTCCATGATTTCTTCCATAATTGCGTCAGTCGACCAAGATACCGCCGATTGGCTGGTTGTTGCACCCCCATTCAGGCTGCGCGCACTTCAAACCCAAAACACAGGGCCTTAGCCATACACCCGGTGATCAGGCAGCAAGAACAACAAGGTCTCTTGCTTCTTCTCTTCAGCAACCCGGCCAATGTAAGCACGCAGATGAACCCTCGCGGCGCTGACTGGGTTAAGCCCACGAAGCTCAGTGGAACGTTGGCTTCCATCAGGCAGCGACACCGTCAATGTGTCGCTGAACACGCTATACAGAGCGGTGTGTTCCACTCCGTCCATTTCAATCGTAATTTCGTCTTCCGTCCGGTCTCCGATGTTGGTTGCGGCTTGCTATGCAGCCCGAATCGTCTCTTTAAATCCGATTAAAAGCCAGCATCCGCCCGCACCGTCATCATCAGGGCTCAACCCAAGAGCAACCGATCTCACGATCGACCTGGAGCAAAACGATGGCCGATGCACTGACATTCACCCTCAATTTCCCGTTCACCAGCGCCAGCGGCGAGCAGATATCAACGCTGCCCATCAAACGCCTCAAACGCAAAGACATCACCGCGGCGCAAGCGGTGACCAAAGACGAAGGCGCCATGGAAGACCTGCTGGTGGCCAAGATGCTGGGCATCACCCTCGAAGACCTGGGCGAGTTCGACATCGCCGACTCGCGGCTAGCCACCGAGGTGTTGCGGGAAATGGCAGCCGCACGCGACCTTGCTGCACTCCTGGGACGAAGCGTTGTTGCTGGTACTCAGGATGCAGCCCTCTGAGATCGCTCAGCTCGACATGGTGGAGTACTGGCGTTGGGTAGAGGTGTGTCAGCGTCAGATCAATCGCCGGCTCGAACTGGCCGACAAAACCAGTGGCTGATCAGCGCCACAACACCCACCACCAGCCCCGCCAGCAACGCGCCGCCCGCCGCCAAAGGGGCGGCAGCCAGGGCCAGCAGCGGTAGCCCAAAACAGAACGCCAATACCGCCGCCCACAACGGCAAGTGCACCAGGCACAGCCAGGCAAGCCAGATCACACCGGCGCCGAGGGCCAGTGCGTAAACGATGTGGGCGGTGCGTAGCGCGACTTTTTCTAACATGCCCAAAGCGTAGCAAGATCTATGGCGAATGAAGTGTTGTTGGGGTTAAAAATCGGCGGGGTTGTTTCAGGCAGTTTCAATGCAGCCTTCGGCTCAGCCAAATCCACTGTGCAGCAGCTCGGGCGGGCCACCGACGGCCTTGCGCTCAAGCAGCAGGCCATTGGCAACGCGCTGTCGGCATCCCTGGCCCAGGGCGGCACCGGACTTGTAAGACTGCGCCGCCAGTACGCCGCGGTGGGCGACACTATCGACCAGCTCAAGGCCAAGCAAGACCGCCTCACGGCCAGCATCCAGCGCGGCGCGGCCTTAAAGGACCAGCGCCGTGAACTTCGCGGCCAGGCCATGGAGGTCATCGGGACCGGTGTGGCGCTCGGCGCGCCCGTGCTGCGGTCATTCAATACCGCCGTGAATTTCCAAGACCAGACCCGCGACATCGCCATTACCGGCGGCTTCGACCCCGCGCAAGAGCAGCGCCTGAGTCTGGCCATGCGCGGTGCGGCGCTCAGGTGGAACCAGACTCAAACCGAGGTCGCGGACGGAACTGCCATACTCATCGCAGGCGGCATCAACAGCCTTAAAGAGCTCACCGCATACGCCCCGGTCATGGCCAAAACCGCCACCGCGACCCGGGCGAGTATGCAAGACCTGGGCTCGGTCGCCATCGCGCTCAACGACAACTTGGGCATTGGCGCTGCAGGCCTAGAACGCTCCATGAACATGTTGGCGTTTGCCGGCAAAAGTGGTCAGTTCGAGCTGGCCGACATGGCCAGATGGCTGCCGCAACTCACACCCCAATTTGCAGCCTTGGGCATTACCGGCGAGCGTGCCGTGGCCGAGATCGGCGCCTCTTTGCAGATCGCCCGTCGCGGTGCCGGTAGCAACGACGAAGCCGCCAACAATTACAAAAACTTCCTCTCAAAAATCACCGCGCCAGAAACGCTAAAAGCCTTTGAAAAGGCCGGCATCGATCTCAAAGGCAGCATGGAGAACCTAGTCAGCGAAGGCTTGTCCCCAGCGCAGGCCATGCTCAACATCCTTACCGCCCACCTGGGTAAAAAGGCCCCGGCCGCGGCGGCTGAGTACGGCAAAGCGCTGGACATCAAGGATGAGCTAGAGCGCCAGACGGCACTGGCTCGGCTCGACGAGGCTTATAAGCTCGGCGCGTTGTTTGCCGACCAACAGGTCTTGTCCTTTGTGCGGCCAGCATTGGCCAATCAAAAGGATCTGGCCAGCATCGAACAAGGCAGCAAAAGCGCCGCCGACCAAGGCGTGCTGGATCGGGACTGGGCCAAGCGCATGGGCAGTTCCAAAGAGCAATTGAAAGAGCTGCGCAATAACCTGACCGACGTTGGACTTTCGGTCGGTAACGCGCTGCTGCCCGCCATCGTCGATGTCAGCCGCGCCGTGGTTCCGCTCATGCGTTCGTTCTCCACCTGGGCAGAGCAACACCCGGACCTCATCCGTGGCGTGGTCGGCCTGGTCGGCGGCTTGCTGCTCGGCAAATTGGCCTTCATCGGTGTCGCCTATGGCGCTCAGTTGGTCATTGCGCCGTTTGTGGCAATGACCACAGCGGTCACCACATTATCGGCCAAGTGGGCGATGCTGCGCGGGATGTGGCAGATGGGTAGGTTCGCGCCGTTCATCACGGGGTTAAGCCGTACCGGCGTTTTGCTGCGCAAAGTCGCCAGCGCGGCGCTGCACTTGGGCAAGTGGCTGGGCGGTACATTGTTGGTCGGGCTAAGGCTCGCCGGGCAAGCCATTCTCTGGCTCGGCCGGGCCCTGATGCTCAATCCCATCGGGTTAGCGATCACCGGCATCGCCTTGGCGGCCTACCTGATCTATCGCTATTGGGCGCCCATTAAAACCTTCTTCACCGGCCTGTGGAGCGAAGTGCTCGCAGGCTTCGATGGCGGCGTGTCCGGGATGCTCGGGCTATTGCTCAACTTCTCGCCACTGGGGCTGTTTTACCGGGCCTTCGCGGGCGTCATGAACTACTTCGGCATTGAGCTACCGGGCACATTCACTGAATTCGGCGGCCTGCTCGTCACAGGGCTGGTCAACGGCATCGGCAACATGGCCGGCGCCCTCAAAGACAGTGTGGTCGGCATCGGTACATCCGTTAAGGGTTGGTTTACCGAAACCCTGGGCATCGAGTCGCCCAGCCGCGTTTTCATCGGTTACGGCGCCAACATCAGCGAAGGCGCGGCACTCGGCATCAAGGCTCAGTCGGGACTGGTCCGGCAGGCCGCGTTGAGCATGGCCACACAAAGCGCGGTCGACGTGGCTCCGCCCAATCCGGCGCAGGTGACCCGAGCAAGCGTGCTGGGCGCCACTGGCGGCAGTTCCGCCGCCTCTGAGTCCGCGGGGCCCATGACCTTCCATTTCTCGCCCCAGATCAATTTGCCCAGTGGCGCCGGCATGGAGCAAATCAACCAAGGATTACACGCCAGCTATGCCGAATGGGTGCGGTTAATGGAGCGCTATCTACACGACAAGCGCCGCCGCAGCTACGGCCCCGCCAATGAGGTCACCGCCTAATGTTTGCCATCTTGGGTAATATCGAATTCACCGTTGCGGGCGGCATCAGCGGCATAGAACACAGCGGCTCGGCCGACTGGGCCGAGCATGCGCGCATCCAAGGCAAGCCGTTATTGGAATGGATGGGTGAAGGCCTGGATGAATACCAGCTGACCATTGAATTGCATCCGGTACTCGGCGACCCCGAAGAGCGTCTGCGAGCGTTGCGCCTAGCCAAAAGCCAACACCAACCGTTGGCCTTCGTCATGGGCAGCGGTGAATACCTGGGGGCCTATGTCATCAGCAACATCAGCCACACACTGCGACGCGCCACGGCCACCGGGCAGGTCAAAGCGGCCACCGTGCAACTGAGCCTGAAGGAATACACCGGCGCCTTCACGCGCAAAGCCCTGCGCCCCGGCTTACTCGACGACGCCCTGAGCGGTACGTCAGCCGCCACCATCGGCTCACCGGGTTTGATCTCTCACGTGAAGCCATCGCCCAGCGCCCTGCAAAAGGTGGTCGCTCATGCGAAAACCGCCGCCACGGTGCTCAAGGCAGGCCAAAACGTTTACCACACGATCCAGAGCGGTAACGCCACCCAGATTCTGGAACAGGTCCCGCAGTTACTCGGTAAAACAGCCCAGGCCATTGAACCGCTGCAAGGGTTAGCCACTGCCGCAGGGCTGCTCCACAACGGCGCCGATTTATCGCGCTTGGGCGAACAGGTGCTTGGCAATGTCATGGGCGCACGCGCCAGCCTGAACCCCGTGGACCTGAGCAACCTCGTCGAGCGTTTTTCTGCATCCCGAGAGGCCATCGACCAAGCCGTCAGCCAAATGGACGGTGCCAACACCCGACTGGCGACCTTGGCCGCACAAATCCTGACCCGGAGGGGCTGATGTTCATTGCTCATGTCACCACCGAAGGCGAACGCTGGGACCAACTGGCCTGGCGGTATTACGGCGACGCTCACGGTTATTTACCCATCGTCCAGGCCAACCCCCACGTTCCTATCAGCGCCACGTTGCCGGCGGGGCTGACACTTGCCATCCCGGTATTGCAATCACTGCCCACCACAGAAGACCTCCCGCCATGGATGCGATGATTCCTCAGCAGGTGCCACAGGCGCGCTTTGTTCTGACTTACCAGCAGCGCAACATCACCCGTAACGTCAGCCAACACTTGCTGTCCTTGTCCTACACCGACTTCCTCACCGGCCAAGCCGACAGCTTGGCGGTCGAGTTGGAAGACACCCAAGGCAAATGGCGCGATCAATGGTACCCAGGCCACGGCGACAGCTTGGCACTGTCCATCGGCTGGGAAGGCCAGCCCCTGCGCGCCCTCGGCCGTTTCGAGATCGACGAAGTCGAACTCAACTGCCCACCCTCGACCGTCACGCTCCATGGCTTGGCCACCGGCATCAAAGCGGCGCTACGCACCACCCACCATCACGCCTATGAAAACACCACCCTGGCCGCCATCGCCCAGCAGATCGCCACGCGCCAAGGCTTACAGCTGATCGGCAACATCCAACCGATCCCGCTCGACCGTGTCACCCAGCAAGACGCCGACCTGACTTTTCTGCGCAATCTGGCCGCCGAGTACGACTACGCCTTCAAAATCACCGGCCAACGTCTGGTTTTTCACGCCATCGGCGAGTTGGCTAACGCCGCCCCAGTCGCAACACTGATACTCCAGGACCTAAGCCGTGTGAACCTGCGCGACCAGATAAAAGATGTCCCCCAAGCCATCGAACTCAAACACCAAGACCCCGCCAGCAAACAATTGATCACTTACACAATCGAGAACGGCGAAACCGTCGCCGCGCCCAGCAGCCTCAGCAAAACCACCACCAGCGGCGACACCCAAAAAAGCCGCAAACGCAGCGCCTCAATCGAATCGACCAAAGCCAAAGCCAGCGCCGAACTGGCCAAAGCCAACCGCGAACGCACCGCCGGCAGCTGGACGACCATGGGCCGGCCCAACCTGGTCAGCGGCAACGTCATCGTCCTGGCCGCAGCCGGCCAGCTCGGCGGCCGCTACCTCATCACCTCATCCCACCACCGCATCATCCGCACCGGCGGCTACACCGTCGACAAACACGTCTGCCGCGTCCGCACGCCCCACCAAGAGCAAACCCCATGAGCATCGAACTGGCCTACGGCGAAGTCAGCGCCATCGACTACTTGAGCTGCCGCATCCGCGTCCGCCTGGACGACCGCGACGGCATACAGACCTTTTGGCTCAACATCCCCCAGCGCAACACTCAAGGCACAAAGCGCCGCCCACTCATGCCTGAACTGGGCGAACAGGTCGCGGTGTTGCTTGATGCGGATGGGGTGGGTGGCGTGTACCTGGGCGGTATCTATTCAACTGCCGAACCGCCACCGGTTGTGGATGAAGGCACCGATTTTGTGCGGTTCAGTGATGGGACGGTTTCGAGCTATGACCGTAAGGCTGGGGTGATGAGGCTGGAATGTGTGGGGGCTTTGGTTGTGAAGTGCGGGCGGGATTTTACGGTTGAAGCCGATGAATCGCTGGTAATCAAAGCACCTTCAGCAACGCTCGAAATCCTGCAAGTTACTTTGAGAGGAAGCTTGCAGGTTAACGGTGACATAACAGCGACCGGATCGGTCATGGATGCGGGAGGTAACTCAAACCACCACTCCCACTAGGTCATCAGTCCCAACAAACCTCTCCGGCGGTGTCTCTTGGGTAGTCATCATCAATCCGCACAAGGACGACGCCGCTGTCGTTATTTACCCGTATAGCTTGAACCCATGCATCGTTGACGCGACGCATTCTGATTTTTTGTTGAATACGACCGTTACCTGCAGTCATAAAAATGTTGAAGTTTCGAGCGTTGCCACTCCCTACATCATGCTCACGTACGATTTTAAATGATTGAGGCAGTAAATCTCCGATGGAGACATGAGTATCGGCCTCGTCTGCTCGTCCGAGTGCTACGGTGGCATCAAAAATATCTAAATCAACAATGGTCGCTTTGGCACGATATACGGGGTAATTATCACCCCCACCGTGAATCGCCATCCAAGTGCTACTGTCATCGCCGTGAACAATGACCCTGAAGTAAACGAAACTATCACCACCCGTCACGTACCCGATAAGCTGCTTCGTCTGCTTCTCCAGTTGCTCTGTCACATGCTCAATGCGGCTTTGCACCTGAGAAAGGCTACTCTCGACACCAGCCTGTTTCCTGACTCTGAAAATCTGACCAGTCATCCAGCTAGCCAAGAAAAACGAAGTTCCGAAGGTCGAAATGATGTTTTTAAACGAGACTTCCGGCCCCCAGACGGCGTAGGTGGTCCATGCCGTCGCGACCACAAAGGGTATTCGAAACTCTTTTACTAGCTGTTGGACCGTTGATTTTGAGATGCCAAACATTAAAACGACTCCCTTCGATATTTTTGCGATATCGAGTCATCGGCCACGCGAGCACCATCTTTAAATCCGATTAAAAGCGGCCATCATTAAGATCGCCCACCATGGGCTCATGACGAAGCCCACTCCCCACACCAGCATCACCGCCGCCCACTGGCAGCCCACCCTTGGTACCTCCGGAGAGGTGGTCGAGGGCCTGCGCGACATCGACCAGGCCATCCGCATCATCCTCTGCACGCCCAAAGGCAGCGACCCCCACCGCCCAGAATTTGGCAGCAACCTGCACCTGTACCTCGACTGGCCCAATAACCGCGTCACACCGCACCTGGTGCGCGAAGCCGTCGACGCGATTCGCCAATGGGAACCCCGCGTCTCGGTAGTCCAGGTGCAGATCCAGATCGATGCAGCGCAGATCACCGTGCGGGTGCAATGGCGCGTAGCCGGTGAAATACAGCAATTAACCGAGGTCCCTTATGCGCGAGTTGCCTAAACCCGAATTCATCAAAATAGACCCCGTCGCGCTGGAAGCTCAGCTAATCGCCCGTTATGAACAGAAGTCGCGCAAAACCTTGTACCCCGCCCAAATCGAACGACTGTACATCGACCAAATAGCCTATGCGGTGTCCCGGTTGCAGATGAGCATCCAGCATGCCGGTGAACAACTGCTGGTGCGATTCGCCCGCGGCCCGATCCTCGACTATCTCGGTGAGCTGGTCGCCACGCCAAGGTTGCTCGCCCAGGCCGCCCGCTGCACCGTACGCTTCACCATGCCTGCGGCTGTAACGCAGCCACTACTGATCCCAATCGGCGCTCGGGTCAGCACCCAAGATGCCAAGCTCACGTTCATCACCGATCGGGACGTGGTGATGGCTATCGGTCAAAGCCACGTCACCGTCACCGCAACCTGCACGACCGTCGGCGAACACGGCAACGGCTGGACCGCCGGACAGATCAGCGTCCTCGGCAACTCACCAGCGCCGGGCTTGACCGCAAGCAACACGACGGTCACCGCCCACGGCGCCCAAGATGAAGACGATGACCGCTACCGCGAGCGCATCATCTTGGCCCCTGAAGCCTTCAGCAACGCGGGCAGCCGCGCAGCCTATCGCTACCACACCCTGGCCGTGCACCAGTCCATTGTCGACGTCGCCGTGCAGGGCCCAGACGAAGGCCAGCCAGACGGTCATGTCGCGCTGTTCCCGCTGACCACCTCGGGCCTGCCAACAGAGGATCTACTCCAGCGCATCGAGAACCAGATCAGCGGCGAAAAACTCCGCCCCCTATGCGACACGGTCAGCGCGTTGTCACCCGTCGAGGTCGCCTATCAAATCAAGGCAAACATCACGTTTTATGCCCACGCCGACCGAAGCGTCGCCATGGCTTCCGCGAAGGCTGCCGCCCGGGCCTATGCCGACGAACACCGCGCCAACCTCGGCCGCGATTTAGTGCCCGAACAGCTCACCGCATTGCTTCAAGTCACCGGCGTATACCGCGCTCATCTATTGCTGCCGGCAGCCCCACAGGAATTGCAGGGCAACGAGTGGGCAAACTGCTCGGAGATACAACTGATCGACGCCGGAGTGGCCCATGACTGATCACCCACTGCCGCCTCCATTGGCCGGCGATGAACGTTTCACACTGCTGTGTGAGCTACTTAACCAAGCCCTGGATGACCTCGACCTCAACGTGATGTTGGTCTACCTGATCGATCTGGTGAAACCCTCACTGCTTCCAATCCTGGCCGACCAATTCTCACTCCTAGACGAAGCGGCCTGGCAACTGGCCGAATCCGAAGAAGCCAAACGCAAGTTGGTTAAGGGTGCGGGTGAGCTGCACCGCTTCAAAGGCACGCCTTGGGCGATCAGAGAAGTCATTCGCCTGCTGGGTTTCGGTGAAGTCACCCTCCTTGAAGGAATACATGCGCAGCCAACCAGCGAGCCTTCCACCTGGCCGCTGTACCGGGTCGTTCTAAAACGCGTCATCACCAACGATCAAGCGGTGCTCGTGCGCCGCTTACTTCTTTCGGTCGCCCCAGCGCGCTGTCGCCTGGTGTCGCTCGACTATCAATCCGTCGCCATCCGCTACAACGCAGTTGCGCGCTACGACGGCCAATACAACCATGGGAGCAGCTAATGGCCGATTTACCCGAGTCCAAAGAATGGACGCCTGGTGTCTACCAACTCGAAACCTCCGACCCCGTGCTAGGTGGGCCGGACGGCGTATCGAATCAACAAGCCAAGCAATTGGCAAACCGCACGAGTTGGCTAAAGAAAAAAATCGAATCTTTCCTCGACGGCTCAGGCATTAACTTTGCCAACCAGCAGGAAGCAGAAAAAGGCTTCGAGACCAACAAGCCCATGAACGCTCTCCGAGTGTTCCAAGCGATCAAAGCCAAAGTGGTTCAAGCAACGATAGTTACCCCAGGCATTGCACGGATTGCTACTCATTCTACGGTTATAGAAGGGACCGATTACGGCTCAATAGTGACGCCGCACGCTCTCAGAGCCGTGTTCCCGTTTCGTGGTCGGCAGGTCTATGAAGTGCCGGGGGTATTTACTTGGGAAGTCCCCCCGGGGGTAAGCAAAGTCTGGGTGGAGGTCATCGGCGGTGGCGGCGGTGGGGCTCGATCTAAAACACTCCCAGGTCCCTCCGGTGGTGCTGGTGGCGGGATAGCCCGAAAACTTCATGAACTCAGGGGCCAAACCACAGTGACGGTCACCGTTGGCGCGGGCGGCACTGGTGCTTTGGTTGATGGGAACACAGGCGCCAGTGGTGGAAGTTCATCATTCGGCACCACCATAGCGGCCACTGGGGGCAATGGTGGTTTGATCAATTACAAGGCACCCATAGGTGGAAGAGGTGTAGGTGGGGACGAGAATCACAGCCTTGGAACGGGCGGCCATCCCGTTGGCGATGCCAGCAATACAGCCTTTCAAGGGGGCGCTGGCGGCGGTGGAGTGTCGGCTGCTTCATGGATTGATAGCGCTCGACCTGCAGCTCCGGGACACGGGGGCGGTGGACGTGGAGGCAGCGCCGCCCCCGATGGCGCGGATGGACAGGTGACTATTCAATGGTGACAAGCACGTGGGCACGCATAGAAAACGCAACGGTCGCTGAAGTGACGAACATAGACCCGCAATACAGATTCCCTCCGTCTCTCGTTTGGATAACTTGTCCCGACGGCACGCTACCAGGCATGCAGTACACGGATGGAATATTTACGGAGAAACACGAAGCGCCAATCGACCATGCCGCACAGATTGCCAGCGTGCGCTACCAACACGAAACAGCAGGCATTACCGTTAACGCTGTGAGTATCGATACCACCCGCGACAGCCAAGCGTTAATCACAGCCGCGGCGTTGTCCGCCGTCATTGATCCGACTTACCTATGTGTTTGGAAAGCGTTAAACGGTCCGGTCACGCTAACGGCTGCCCAGATAATCGAGATCGCCACAGCCATACGAGCGCACGTCCAGGCCTGCTTTGATCGGGAGTGCCAGTTGCTAAAGGCACTCGCCGAGGGGACCTATACAGCCGACATGCTTGACCACGGCTGGCCGGCGGTCCAAGGGGCATAACCATGCAGGAAATTCGCTGTGGCGAGTGCCACCGCAAACTCGCCACCGTCCGCAGTTTCATCGAACTACAAATCAAGTGCCCGCGCTGCCGGACACTCAATCACCTGAAGGCCCCGAGCCTCCTATCCGAATGCCCTGAGCATCTGCCCAAAAAAGAGCAGACATGCCCCAGCCCACCATTGGAAGCCTGTTCGCAGGCATAGGAGGTTTTGATGTCGGATTCGAAAACGCAGGCTACCGAACCGCCTGGCAAGTGGAACTCAACCCCACCAACCGGGCTGTCCTTGCCGATCGATTTCCTCACGCCACCCAGTTCGAAGACGTACGCCACTGCGGCGCCCACAACCTCAGCCCCGTCAACGTCCTCACCGCCGGATTCCCCTGCCAAGACATCAGCATCGCCGGCTCCAGACCCAACAACAAAGACACCCGAGGCCTGCGCGGCCAACGAAGCGGTCTTTTCTGGGAAGTCATACGAATCCTCAAAGAGACACAACCTCGCTGGGTGGTGCTTGAGAATGTCGTTAACCTGCTCGCTATCAACGATAGCCAAGACTTTGAAACAGTCATCGGGGCCCTTGCGCAATGCGGGTATGTGGGATACTGGCGAGTGCTTAATGCTCAATATTTCGGAGTCCCCCAGCAACGTCGTCGCATATTCCTGGTCGCAGGTCATCGACGAATGCCCCCCATCGAGCTGCTGGCTGACGCCGCGCCAGTGGAAGCAATACCTCCAGCGTCTGGCAAGGTCCCGTGGCCACGGCCCGCGGATGCATGGGCTGCCAATACTCTATTGGCAAACAAAGCAGGCTCACAAATCGCTATGGGCTGTACAACTTTCATCGCTCAACCGAACGGATGGCATCAGATGGCTGAGCGGCAGCGAACGTCTGAAGATGATGGGCTTTGCCTCGGACTGGATGCGGCCAACCTTGCAGAGGCTTTCGCTGCCGGAAACGCCGTCGTTACGCAAATCGCGCAATGGATTGCCGAAAAGCTAATTAAGGCAGGCTAACGACCAAGGCAGCGGTGATATCGTCACCGCTGCCAACCTCCAGCTCAACTTCCGAAATTCCCTTGCACCACACGCAAAAAACCTAAACCCTATTTACCTCGCCCCAGCGCTCGAATTTTTCGCGCTCGGCATCAACAGGTACGGCAACTTACAGATGAATGGTCAGGGGAGGATCACCAGTCCTTCGAGCCTGACAATTCTGTAGTCCACCCTTCAGCCCCCCGTCAGGCGCTCGCCGCTAGTCTGTTATCCTCCCTTCCAAACTTCGTCCGCCACGAGATCGCCCCATGGCCAATCCCCTGCATCTGCTCGCCTTGAGCGCCCTGCTCATTTCCACCCTGGCCCAGGCCGCCGAACCCGTCACCATCGACGTCCATCGCGACGCCAATTGCGGTTGCTGCAAGAAGTGGATCTCCCATTTGCAAGATAACGGTTTCAAGGTCAACGACCACGTCGAGGCCGACATGAGTCCGGTCAAGCAGCGCCTGGGCGTAGCACCGAATCTGCGTTCGTGCCATACCGCCGTTATCAACGGCAAATTCGTCGAGGGCCACGTTCCGGCCGAGCAAGTGCTGGCATTGAGCAAACGCGACGACCTGCTTGGCGTGGCCGCGCCGGGCATGCCGATGGGCTCGCCAGGCATGGAAATGGACGGCATGAGCGACGCTTATCAAGTGATCGGCCTGAAAAAAGACGGCACGCAAACCGTAGTGGCGGACTATCCGGCCCACTGATGAGCGGGGCTTATTTCGGGCTGTTCCTGGCGGCTTTTGGCGCGGCGACGCTGTTGCCGCTGCAATCGGAAGCGCTGTTGGTCGGTCTGGTGCTCAACGAGCGTCATGCCATCTGGCTGCTGTTGGCGGTCGCAACCCTTGGCAATGTCTTGGGTTCGCTGGTGAACTGGTGGCTGGGGACACGCCTGGAGCAATTCAAGGATCGCCGCTGGTTTCCCGTCAGCCCGCCTCACCTGGACAAGGCCCGCCACCATTACCAACGCTATGGGTATTGGACGCTGCTGCTCAGTTGGCTGCCGATCATCGGTGATCCCCTGACGTTGGTGGCGGGAGTGATGGGCGAGCCCTGGCGGCGCTTTCTGCTGATCGTGACCCTGGCCAAGGGCCTGCGTTATGGCGTGCTTGTTCTGGCGACTCTGGGCTGGATGGGTTGAACGTTCAGACGGTTCGGTTGCCTCTGGTTAATGTCGCCATAATCGAGCCGTTCCAGGATCGGCCGGTTGCCAAAAAGGAGATCGACCATGCCGCGTTCCACCGTCCGCTGGCTGCCCAGCCTGTTCCTGACCGCTGCCCTGCCGCTGCTCGCCCAGGCCGCGAATCCACCCGAAGGCCCGGCCTACGGTCCGCAGCTGGAGGGCTTCGAGTATCCCTATACGCTCAAGCATTTCCCCATCCAGTCCCAAGGCAAGTCATTGCAGATGGGCTATATGGACGTGCCCGCCCAAGGCAAACCCAACGGCCGCAGCGTGGTGCTGATGCATGGCAAGAATTTCTGCGCGGCCACCTGGGGCGATTCGATCAAGGCCCTCAGTGAAGCAGGCTACCGGGTCATCGCCCCGGACCAGATTGGCTTCTGCACCTCTAGCAAGCCGGACCACTACCAATACAGCTTCCAGCAACTGGCGACCAACACTCAGGCGCTGCTCAAGGCCCTCGGCGTGCAAAAAGCCATCGTGATGGGCCACTCCACCGGCGGCATGCTTGCCACCCGTTACGCGTTGCAGTTTCCCGACCAGGTCGAGCGCCTGGCAATGGTCAACCCTATCGGCCTTGAAGACTGGAAAGCCCTCGGCGTGCCCTACCGCACTGTGGACCAGTGGTACGAACGCGAGCTGAAACTCAGCGCCGACGGCATTCGCACCTACGAACGCAATACCTATTACGGCGGTCGCTGGAAACCGGAGTTCGACCGCTGGGTGGACATGCTCGCGGGTTTGAACAAAGGACCGGGGCATAAGCAAGTGGCGTGGAACTCAGCGCTGATCTACGACATGATCTTCACCCAGCCGGTCTACTACGAGTTCAAGGACCTGAAAGTCCCCACGCTGCTGGTGACCGGCACGTCCGACACCACCGCCATCGGCAGCGACATCGCGCCGCCGGCCGTGAAAGCCAAGCTGGGCCGCTACGACGTACTGGGCAAGCAGGTCGCCGAACTGATTCCACAATCGACACTGGTGGAGTTCCCCAATCTGGGTCATGCGCCCCAAATGGAAGAGCCGGATCGGTTTCACAAGGCCCTGCTGGGCTGGCTGGACAAACCCATTCCCTGAAGAGGTGTTCCATGGCGGTGCAGATAGCAGTCATCGACGATTGGCAAAACGTCGCACGTGATGTGGTGGATTGGTCGGCGCTGGACAGCGTTGGCCAGGTCACGTTCCTCCACGACTACCCCGCCGACCCCGACACTCTCGTCGCGCGCTTGCAAGGTTTTGAGGTCATTTGCGTGATGCGCGAACGGACCCGTTTCGATGAAGCGCTGCTGCGCCGCCTGCCTGATCTGAAGCTGCTGCTGACCGGCGGCATGCGCAATGCCGCCCTTGACCTCAAGGCAGCGGCGGCGCTGGGCATCCAGGTGTGCGGCACCGACAGCTACAAGCATGCCGCGCCCGAACTGACCTGGGCGCTGGTCATGGCCCTGAGCCGCAATCTTGTGGCGCAAGCCAACGCCCTGCGTGCCGGACGCTGGCAACAAGGCTTGGGCGGTGACTTACATGGAAAGACGCTGGCAATCCTCGGCCTGGGCAGCATCGGCACACGGGTGGCGCGGTTCGGCCAGGTGTTCGGCATGCGCGTGATTGCCTGGAGCGAGAACTTGACCGCCGAACGGGCGGCTGAAATCGGCGTGACCTATGTGAGTAAACAAGCGCTCTTCGAACAGGCCGATATTCTCTCGATCCACCTGGTGCTCAGCGAACGTAGCCAAGGCCTGGTGGACGCCCAGGCTTTGGGCTGGATGAAGCCAGAGGCGCTGTTGATCAATACCGCTCGCGGGCCGATTGTCGACGAAGCAGCCTTGGTCGACGCACTCCGACACAAACGCCTGGCGGGTGCCGGCCTGGACGTTTTCGCCGAGGAGCCTCTGCCATCCGGCCATCCGTTCCGAACGCTGGACAATGTTCTGGCGACGCCTCACGTCGGTTACGTCAGCCGACAGAACTATCAGCAGTTCTATGGCCAGATGATCGAGGATCTACAAGCCTGGGCAGCTGGCAAGCCAATCAGGATGCTGACCCCGGCCGGTTGAACGTCCCCCTTCATCAGGGAGCAACCTCGCTCCCTGATGAAGCATGTGGATGCCCTCTAATAGGCCATCAAAACGCCTGCATCGAGCGCGCCCCTTAATGGTGCGGCGCGCTGTTGAAACGCGCACGCGATTGAATCGCCACTCCTCCCCTACCCCTTCAACATTTCAAACGAACTGCACTTCGTCGGCTCGTATTCCCCTTCCTCGTGTAAGACATTGCCGACAAGCGACGTGATTGTCGGACAATTCGACGAAGCGAACCGCACCGCTCTAGCTTCTGACCTAGACTGCCCGTCCGGGGGGAAAACCGACCGGTCATCAGAAGGAAAAAAAGTCGAAACTTTTCGCAACGGCGACGGGTCAGGTTAGAGGTAGGGCTACAACGGCTGGAGCATTCCTTGCAACGGTCCCCTCACCTGATTCGCTTCGCCGCATTGGGCAGCGCTTTGCTCTCCTTGCGTAGCGCTCGTGCGCCTGGCCGCAGGATTCGGCCAATGAAACAACAGCTCTGGCGCTTGCCGGAAACAGATCGAGAAAATAGGAGTTATTTATGATCAGTGCTGCCTTGGAACCACAGCAAGTCCGCTCTCAACTACCGCCGGCGGCTGGGTCGCCGACGGCACCGGTGCTGGCCACCGGAGGCAAGGCACTGCTCCCTGTAGCCCGACAGAATCCCAATCGCAAGAAGATTTTGTTCGTCACCTCGGAAATTGCCGACCTGGTGAAGACCGGCGGCCTGGGCGACGTTTCTTCCGCCCTGCCGCGGGCCATGGCCGGTTTGCATGACGTTCGGGTACTGATTCCCGGCTACCCGCAGGTCATGAACAGCGGCAACCCGATCCACATCATTGGCGAACTGGGCGGCCATGCGGCGCTGCCGCCGTGCAAGATCGGTCGCATGGACATGGCCGACGGCTTGGTGATCTACGTACTGATCTGTCCCGAACTGTATGCCCGCGAAGGGTCTCCCTACGGCGCCAATAATGGGCGCGACTGGCCCGACAACCATATACGCTTCGCCCGCCTGGGCCTGGCCGCGGCAGACATCGCTGCCAATCTTGCGCAGATCCACTGGTGTCCCGACCTGGTCCACGCCCATGACTGGCCAGCCGGACTTGCGCCAGCTTATATGCACTGGCGCGGTCAACGGACGCCTACCCTGTTTACCATCCATAACCTGGCGTACCAGGGCGTGGTCAGCCTGGCGTCCTGCCCTGAACTGGGCATCCCGGAGCATGCGCTGCAACAGGAAGGCATGGAGTTCTACGGCAAGCTGTCGTTCCTGAAAGCCGGCATGGCCTATTCCAGCCACATCACGACGGTCAGCGCCACCTACGCCCAGGAAATAACCACGCCGGAGTTCGGTTGCGGGCTCGATGGGTTCCTTGCCGCCAAGACCCAGCAAGGCCTGCTCAGCGGCATTCCCAACGGCATCGATGAGAGCTGGGACGCAGCCACCGACACTCATCTGCAGCGCCAGTTCTCCATCGGCGACTGGGACGGCAAGGCTGCCAACGCCGCCCATGTACGCAACCTGTTCGGCCTGGACGACTCCAGCGGCCCGCTGTTCGCCGTGGTGTCGCGCCTGGTTTACCAGAAAGGCCTGGACCTCACCGAAGCCGTTGCCGAATTCATCGTCGAGTCCGGCGGGCAGATTGCAATCATCGGCCGCGGCGAACCGGAAGAAGAACAAGCCATGCGCGAACTGGCGCTGCGCTTCCCTGGACGTATCGGCGTGCGCATCGGCTTCAACGAAACCGATGCTCGGCGGATGTTCGCCGGCAGCGACTTCCTGCTCATGCCGTCGCGCTACGAGCCCTGCGGCTTGAGCCAGATGTATGCCCAGCGCTTTGGCTCGCTTCCGGTGGCACGCAATACCGGCGGGCTCGCGGACACGATCGAGGACGGCGTTACCGGCTTCCTGTTCGATGAATCCACCGTGGAGAGCTACAAACTGGCCTTGAGCCGGGCTTTCAAGGTGTTTGAGTTCCCCGAACTGCTCAATGCCATGCGCTGCCGGGCGATGTCGGCCCCCTTCAACTGGTGCAAAGCCGTGGAACCCTACGCCGAACTCTATGAACAACTGGTAGCTAAATCGCTAGGAAAATCTGCCAGACAATGAGGTAACCGATGCCGTCAAGGACGCCTGAAACCTGGACCCACGGTGCGGTCTTGCTTGATCCCGAGCACACCCGTTTTGCCCTGTGGGCCCCTGATGCCTTTTATGTCAGCGTCGAAATCGACACTGGCGAATCCATACCGATGCTGCCCCAGGCCAATGGCTGGTTCATGATCCAGGCCCGTTGCCCCGCCGGCACTCGTTACCGCTTCAATATCGATGGAGAGCTGGAGGTGCCCGATCCGGCCTCCCGAGCCCAGGACGGTGATATTGACCGCCACAGCGTGGTGGTCGACCCCCACGCTTATCAATGGCGACACACCAGTTGGGCCGGTCGCCCTTGGTACGACGCTGTCATCTACGAGCTGCACGTCGGCGCGCTCGGCGGTTTTGAAGGCGTCGAACAACAGCTGGCACGCCTCGCCGGGCTTGGCGTCACCGCTATCGAACTGATGCCGCTGTCGCAGTTTCCCGGCGATCGCAACTGGGGTTACGACGGCGTACTGCCCTACGCCCCGCAGGCTTCCTACGGCACACCGGACCAGCTCAAGCACCTGATCGACAGCGCCCACGGCCATGGCTTGGCGGTCATCGTCGATGTGGTCTACAACCACTTTGGCCCTGATGGCAATTATCTGCATCGCTACGCCAAGGGTTTCTTTCGCGAAGACAAACACACGCCCTGGGGCGCGGCGATCGATTTCCGCCGGCGCGAGGTGCGCGACTACTTCATCGAAAACGCGCTGATGTGGCTGCTGGAATACCGTTTCGATGGCCTGCGCCTGGACGCCGTGCACGCGATCGAAGACCCGGACTTCCTGCAAGAGTTGGCCGCCGAGGTACGCCAGCAGGTGGACCCGACGCGGTACGTCTGGTTGACCGCCGAGAACGAACACAACCAGGCCCGCCTCTTGGAAGAAGGCTACGACGCCCAGTGGAACGACGACGGGCATAACGCGTTGCACGTGCTGCTGACGGGCGAAACCGATGCCTACTACGCCGACTATGCCGAGCAAACGACGGAAAAACTCGCACGTTGCCTGAGCCAGGGTTTTGTTTTCCAAGGCCACACCAACCGCCACGGCGAAACCCGCGGCGAACCCAGCGGACATCTTCCGCCCAGCGCCTTTGTGCTGTTCCTTCAGAACCACGACCAGATCGGCAACCGGGCTCTGGGCGAACGCCTGCACCAACTCGCCCCGCCACAGGCGCTGCAAGCCGCAACAGCCTTGTTACTGCTGTCACCCATGATTCCGTTGATGTTCATGGGCGACGAAGTCATCGCCGAACAACCGTTCCTGTTTTTCACCAGCCACCATGGCGAACTGGCGGAGCTGGTGCGTGAAGGCCGGCGCAATGAATTCAAGGCCTTCAGCGCCTTTGCCGATCCGGAGAAACGCGAGCGGATTCCCGACCCGAACGCCGCCAGCACCTTCGATGCATCACGGCCCAGCCTGGAAGCCCATCGACCGGAGCAACTGGCCAGCGAGGCGCTCTATCGCCGGTTGTTGAAAATCCGCCGCGAGGAAATCGTCCCGCGGTTGCCCGCCGCACATGCCCTCGGCACCGATGTACTGGGACACGGCGCCGTGAGCGCGCGCTGGCAAATGGGCGACGGAAGTGTGTTGCGCATTGACTTGAACCTCAGCGCCCAGCCGGTCAAACACAGCGCACCGCAAGAGGCGCACATTCTTTTCGAACATCCACCGCAGGCCATGGGTCTGTTGCAACAAGGGGTACTCACGCCCTACAGCGCGCTGGTCAGTCTGACGCAAGCGACAACCTTGCCCAACATCACTGGAGAGCGCCTATGAGCGATGCGCAACTTGAAATTCTCGCGGGTCGAGCGGGCCTGGCAGTCGATTGGATCGACGCCAACGGCCGTGCGCAGAAAGTCTCACCGGCGGTATTGCGCTCGGTCCTCACCGGCCTGGGCCATCCCGCGGGCAGTGCCCAGGAAATCGACGCCAGCCTGCTGCAACTGCAAGAAGATCAACAGAATCATCGCCTGCCCCCGTTGATGACGGCGGACGCAGGCGTGAACGTCGACCTGCGTCGTTATTTCGAGCCCGCCACGCCTTGCGAGATCCAGCTCGAGGATGGCGCGACGTTGAACCTGAAGCTCGATGCCGATGCCGCCCTGCCGGGGATCGTTCCGGTGGGCTATCAGCACGTCAGTATCCAAGGCCAGCATTTCACTCTGGCCGTGGCACCCGCTCGCTGCTATAGCGTCGCCGATGCCGTGGACGATCCCGCACCCAGGGCCTGGGGCTTGAGCGCGCAGCTGTATTCGCTACGCCGCCCTGGCGACGGCGGCTTCGGCGACACCCAGGCCTTGGAAGAACTGGCGCGGGTGGCCGGCGAACGGGGTGCCGATGCCTTGGCCATCAGCCCGATGCACGCCATGTTCAGCAGCGACACCGGACGCTACAGCCCCTACTCACCGTCCAGCCGATTGTTCCTCAACAGCCTCTACGCCGCGCCCGGGACCATCCTGGGCGAGCGTGCGCTGCGCACCGCCATCGACGCCACGGGCTTGACCAACCAACTGCGCAGCCTTGAAGACCAGCCGCTGATCGATTGGCCAGTCGCCGCCGAGGCCAAGCACAGGGTTCTTCGCGCCCTGTACGACGGTTTCAGTCAGGGCGAACATCCGTTGCATGAGGATTTCAGCAGCTTTCGCCACAGCAGCGGCGAAGCCCTGGAAAATCACTGCCGTTTCGAAGCGCTCCAGGCCGAACGCGCAGCGCGAGGTGAAAGCCTCGACTGGCGGCAATGGCCCGAAGAATGGCGCGACCCACGCAGTGCGGCGATAGCCCGTTTCGCCGAAGAGAACGCCGACGAAATCGGCTTCCATGCCTTCTGCCAATGGCTGATCGCCCGCTGTCTCGAGCGTGCCCAGAGCGCCGCCAAATCCAGCGGGATGAGCATCGGCCTGATTGCCGACCTCGCGGTGGGCGCCGATGGCGGCGGCAGCCAGGCCTGGAGTCGGCAGGACGAACTGCTCGCCTCGCTGACCGTTGGCGCACCGCCCGACATCCTCAACCGTTCAGGCCAAGGCTGGGGCATTTCCGCGTTCTCCCCGGAAGGGCTGGTTCGCAACGGCTTTCGCGCTTTCATCGAAATGCTCCGGGCCAATTTCGCCCATGCCGGCGGCTTGCGCATCGATCACATCATGGGCCTGCAACGCTTATGGGTGATCCCCAACGATGCCCCGCCCACCGACGGCGCTTACCTTTACTACCCGATCGATGACCTGCTGCGGCTGCTGGCCCTCGAATCCCATCGTCACCGGGCCATCGTGCTGGGCGAGGACCTTGGCACCGTGCCCGATGGCCTGCGGGAAAAACTTGCTGCGCGTTCCATCCTCGGCATGCGCGTGCTGCTGTTCGAACAGGACAACGCCCACTTCAAGCCTATCCTCGATTGGCCGGACGATGCCTTGGCCACGACCAGTACCCATGATCTGCCAACCCTCAACGGTTGGTGGCATGGCCATGACATCGACTGGAACGTGCGACTGGAGCTGATCGACTCCCATACAGAGATGGACTGGCGAAAACACCGCGAGCGCGAGCGCGACGGACTGCGCAACGCGCTGGACCAGGACCCGCAGAACTTTCGCGAAGAACACCGTGAAACCGACCAGGTGCTGGACGCCAGCGTGCGCTTCCTTGGCCATACCCGTGCGCCGCTGGTGTTGCTGCCTTTGGAGGATGCCCTGGGCATCGACGAGCAGGCCAACCTGCCAGGCACCACCGACACTCACCCCAACTGGCGGCGCCGCCTGGCTTTGGAGAGCCGAGTGCTGCTGGACGACCCGGACGCCGCTCGGCGTCTGGAAATACTCGCCTGCGCGAGACTTCAGGCGAACGAGCGTGACCGATGAACCAGACATTGACTCCACCACTGCGGGCCACCCTGCGCCTGCAGTTTCACAAAGGCTTCACCCTGGACGATGCCATACCGCAAGTGCCTTACTTCGCGTCACTGGGCATCAGCCACATCTACGCTTCACCGTTGCTGAAGGCACGGGCCGGGTCCATGCACGGCTACGACGTGGTCGACCCGACCCAGGTCAACCCGGAGCTGGGCGGCGAGGCCGCGCTCAAACGCTTGGTCGCGACTTTACGCGAACATCGGATGGGCCTGATCCTCGACATCGTCTCCAACCATATGGCCGTCGGCGGCAACGACAATCCCTGGTGGCTGGACCTGCTGGAATGGGGGCGCCTGAGTCCCTATGGTGAGTTCTTCGACATCCAGTGGCATTCCCCCGACCCACTGATGTCAGGCCAGTTGCTTCTTCCCTTCCTCGGCAGCGACTACGGCGTGGCGTTGCAAGAAGGCACCTTGAAGTTGCACTTCGATGCCACGCAAGGCAGCTTCCAGGTCGAACATTACGAGCATCGCTTCCCCATCTGCCCGATGCAGTACGGTGAGCTGCTCAAACCCTCGGACGACGTGCCCGCCGAACATGTCGACGCACTCAAGGCCCTGGGCGAGCGCTTCACCACACTGAACTACCAGAACGACGCCCACTCTCTCGCCCGTCCTTTGCAATTGGAACTGCGAGACCTGGCCGCGCAGCCGGCGATCCTGAACGCCATTGAGGACAACGTGCGCGGCTACGATTCCACTGGACCGGAAGGTTTCGAACGCCTGCATCGGCTGCTGGAGCGCCAGAGCTACCGGCTCGCGAGTTGGCGCACAGCCGCCGACGACATCAATTGGCGGCGTTTTTTCGACGTCAACGAGCTGGGCGGCCTGCGCGTCGAACGGCCTGCGGTGTTCGAAGCGACCCATGCAAAAATCTTCGAGCTGATTGCCGATGGGCTGGTGGACGGCCTGCGCATCGATCACATCGACGGCCTGGCCGACCCTCGTGGTTATTGCCGCAAACTGCGCCGCCGCGTCGACTCGCTTGCACCCTCGCGGCACCTGCCGATTTTCGTCGAGAAGATCCTCGGCGATGGCGAAACCCTGCGCCGGGATTGGAACATCGATGGCAGCACGGGTTATGAGTTCATGAACCAGATCTCGCTGCTGCAACACGCCCCCGTGGGCGCCGAGCCCCTTGCGGAGTTCTGGAGCCGGCACACTGAACGCCCCGCGCATTTCATCGAAGAAGCGCGCCTGGCCCGCCAGCAGATTCTCAACGGCTCCCTGGCCGGGGATTTCGAAAGCGTCGCCCAAGCCCTGTTGCAAGTTGCGCGGGACGACGTGATGACCCGGGACCTGACCCTGGGCGCGATACGTCGGGCATTGCAGGAACTGATCGTGCATTTCCCGGTGTACCGCACCTACATCAGTCCTCTCGGCCGCTCGGCCGAAGACGAAGTGTTTTTCCAGAAAGCCGTGGAAGGCGCTCGACAAACCCTCAGCGAAGCCGACTGGCCGGTCCTCGATTACCTGGCCAATTGGCTCGGCGGCATGCCTTGGCGCCAACGCCCTCGCGGCGGCGAACGCAAACGGTTGCGCCACGCCTGCGTGCGTTTCCAGCAACTGACCTCGCCGGCCGCCGCCAAGGCTGTGGAAGACACCGCGCTCTATCGCTCGGCGGTGCTGCTGTCGCGCAACGACGTGGGCTACAACACTGAACGGTTCAGCGCCCCGGCCGAGGATTTCCACGACGCCTGCATCGAGCGTATGCAGCATTTTCCCGATAACCTGATCACCACGGCCACCCATGACCACAAGCGTGGTGAAGACACCAGGGCCCGACTGGCAGTCATCAGCGAACGCACCGATTGGTACACCACGTGCGTGGAGCAATGGCGCATTCTCTCGCCGTCCCTGCACAGCGATCCCGCGGCCCCTTCGGCCGGTGACGAGCTGATTCTCTACCAGGCGCTGCTCGGCAGTTGGCCGCTGAACCTCGACCTGCAAGATCACAAGGCACTGGCCGACTACGCCGAACGCCTGTGGCAATGGCAGCGCAAGGCCTTGCGCGAGGCGAAGTTGCAAAGCAGTTGGGCGGCCGTGAATGACGCCTATGAGCAGGCGACCCAGATGTTCCTCGAACGGCTGCTGCTGTGCGACGAGGGCTTGCCTCTGCGCTCTGCCATCGCCGAGGCGGTGCAGACCATCGCTCCGGCCGGCGCGCTGAATAGCTTGGCGCAAACCTTGCTGCGCATGACCGTGCCCGGCGTACCGGATCTGTACCAGGGCAACGAGTTCTGGGATTTCAGCCTGGTGGACCCGGACAACCGTCGCCCGGTGGATTTCGAGGCGCGCCGCCAAGGCATGCATGCCGACAACGCACCCGACGAGCTGATACACAACTGGCGCGACGGGCGCGTCAAGCAGGCGCTGATCGCGCGGACGCTGGCCTTGCGGTCCGAGTATCCGCAACTGTTCGGCCAAGGCAGCTACCAGCCGCTTGCGGTGCTCGGCAAACACGCCTCACAGGTACTGGCTTTCATGCGTGAATACCAGCAGCAACGGGCAGTCGTCGTGGTGCCGATTCACGCGGCCAGCCTGCTGGAAAACGGTGCCCTGCCCCACGTGGCTGCATCGGACTGGGGCGACACACGCGTGTCGTTACCGTTTGCCGCCAAGGATGAAAAACTGAAGGGACTTTTTGCAAGCGCAGCAGTCACACCCCAAAGGGAGCTGATGGTCAGCGCCGCACTGGGGGATTTCCCGGTCAATGTCTTTATTGAATCTTGAGTCAAAGTCAGGAGCACTGCGATGAGTACCGACGATAAACGCATTCGTGAATTCGCTTACCAGATCTGGGAGTCGGAAGGTAAGCCTGCCGGGCAGGAAAAACGTCATTGGGAAATGGCCCGCAAGCTGGCCGAAGCCGAGGCCTTGGCGCCAAGCAAACCAGCGAAGGCAGCCAGCAAGACCGCCGCCGGCAAGACTGACGGCACCAAGCCGGCAACCGTCAAGAGCGCCACCGCCAAGACGGTCACCAAGAACACCACGCCCAAGGCCAAGCCAGCGGCAAAACCGTCGCCGGCAGCGGCCGCAGTGGTTCCGCCTGCCGACAAGGCCGCCGCGAAAAAGCCCCGAGCGACGCGCAAGCCACCGGCGGTCTGACCTCCCGAACTCGTCGTTCTCAAGCCAGTGCTCCTTTTAGCGAAGGGGCCTGCTTGTGGCGCGGAAGTTTATCTGCGCGCCACAAGCGCAAGGCACGCAGTCCTGCGTGCACCGCATCACCGTATCCGTCTTCTGCAGGAGCAACTATGACCCGTCCAAACAAAACCACGCCGCCGCCCGTTATCGAGGCTTCGCGGATTCGTGAGGGGCTGCCGTTTCCGCTCGGCGCGACCTGGGATGGCCTCGGGGTCAATTTCGCGTTGTTCTCAGCCAACGCCACCAAGGTCGAACTGTGCATCTTCGATGACACCGGCGAGGTCGAACTCGAGCGTATCGAGCTGCCGGAATACACCGATGAGATTTACCACGGCTATCTGCCCGATGCCCATCCGGGCATGATCTATGGCTATCGGGTCCATGGTCCATACGATCCGGAGAACGGCCATCGCTTCAACCCCAACAAATTGCTGATCGACCCGTACGCCAAACAATTGGTCGGGGAGCTCAAGTGGTCCGAGGCGCTGTTTGGCTACACCATTGGCCACCCCGACGGCGACCTCAGTTTCGATGAACGAGACAGCGCGCCCTTCGTACCAAAGTGCAAAGTCATCGACCCGGCGCATACCTGGGGGCACGACCATCGGGTCAGCGTGCCGTGGGACAAGACCATCCTCTACGAAACCCATGTGCGCGGCATCACCATGCGCCATCCCTCGGTGCCTGAGAACCTGCGTGGCACGTTCGGCGGCCTGATGGTCGATGATGTGCTTGAACACATACGCAAGCTGGGCGTTTCCTCGGTGGAGTTGATGCCTATCCATGCCTTCGTCAACGACCAGCACCTGCTGCACAAGGGCATGACCAACTACTGGGGCTACAACAGCATCGCCTTCTTCGCCCCGGACCCGCGCTACCTGGCCAGCGGCAAGATCGCCGAATTCAAGGAAATGGTCGCGCACATGCACGAGGCCAACCTGGAAGTCATTCTGGACGTGGTCTACAACCACACCGCCGAAGGCAACGAACAGGGCCCGACCCTGTCCATGCGCGGCATCGACAACGCTTCGTACTACCGGCTGATGCCCGACGACAAACGCTACTACATCAACGACTCCGGCACCGGCAACACCCTGGACCTGAGCCATCCCTGCGTCCTGCAGATGGTCACCGATTCCCTGCGCTATTGGGCCACGGAAATGCACGTGGACGGGTTCCGCTTCGACCTGGCGACTATCTTGGGCCGATATCACGACGGCTTCGACGAACGCCACAGTTTCCTCGTCGCCTGTCGGCAGGACCCGGTATTGCGCCAGGTAAAAATGATCGCCGAACCGTGGGACTGTGGCCCCGGTGGCTATCAGGTGGGAGGCTTCCCGCCTGGCTGGGCCGAGTGGAACGACAAGTTCCGCGACACCGTGCGCGCCTTCTGGAAAGGCGATGACGGCCAGCTCGCCGACTTCGCCAGCCGCATGACCGCTTCGGGCGAAATGTTCAACCAGCGCGGTCGTCGTCCTTATGCCTCAGTGAATTTCGTGACTGCCCACGACGGGTTTACCCTGCATGACCTGGTGTCATACAACGACAAGCACAACGAAGCCAACGACGAAAACAACCAGGACGGCAGCAACAACAATCTGTCCTGGAACCACGGCGTAGAAGGTCCGACGGACGATCCGGAGATCAATGCACTGCGCCATCGGCAGATGCGCAACTTCTTCGCGACTCTGCTGTTGGCCCAAGGCACGCCGATGATCGTCGCTGGCGACGAATTCGCTCGTACCCAACACGGCAACAACAACGCCTATTGCCAGGACAGCGAGATCGGCTGGGTCAATTGGGACCTGAGCGAGGATGGCGAGGCGTTGCTCAAGTTCGTCAAGCGCTTGATCAAGTTGCGCCTGTCTTACCCGATCCTGCGGCGCGGACGATTCCTGGTGGGCAATTACAACGAGGACATCGGCGTCAAGGACGTCACCTGGCTGGCCCCGGACGGCAGCGAGATGACCGTTGAACAGTGGCAAGACGGCCAAGGGCGCTGCCTGGGCATGTTGATGGACGGACGCGCCCAGGAAACCGGCATCCGTCGCAAGGGTGCAGACGCGACGTTGCTGCTGGTGGTCAATGCCCATCATGACATCGTCAACTTCCGCCTGCCGGAAGTGCCCGAAGGCAGTTTCTGGACGTGCATGGTGGACACCAACCAGCCGGCTGTACGGGGGCAGGAGCGTTTCGATTTCGAATCGGAATACTCTGTCACCGGGCGCTCGTTGCTGTTGTTCGAACTTCAACGTGAAGAAGAGGATTGAGGTCGGCTCAAACCCCTTGCAGAGGGAGAGGACCGCAAGGACGCGCTCCTCTACCGCGCATAATGCAGCTAGAATAAAAATAACTGTTCAGATACACATTCCGACGCGACGAAACCGCCCGCATGGTCAATACTTCGCGTGCGGTAGATTCCAGGACTGGAAGCATCGCGAATCACAGCCAGGTCCTTACGGACCACACCGGGCGGCAGGCCCGATGCATGGCTGCAAGATTGGACACGACAAGGACGTACCTCATGAAACCCGCCTCTCGCTTGCAAGGCCGGCATCACCCCCAGATATGGAACAGCGCGCCGCAACTGGCCGACATTCCCATCATCAGTACCCAGACCCTCATTCCCCAAGGCGCCCGCGCGGTCATCCTCGCCCCGCACCCTGGCGATGAAGTGGGCGCCTGTGGCGGGCTGCTCCAGTTGTTGAGCAACCTGGACCAACCCATGTTGTTGATCTCAGTCACCGACGGCAGTCTCAGCCACCCCGGCTCGCCATTGTGGTCCGATGAACGACTGCGCACGTTCCGTCCGCATCCCCAGGAAAGCGTGGACGCCCTGCATCGCCTGGGCGTGCCTTCCCATGGCTTGCAATGGGTACGTGCCGGCTTCCCGGAAAAAAGCCTGGACGAGCATGAAGCGCAGCTCACCGCGTTCATCAGCCATCACCTGCGGCCAGGCGACGTAGTCTTCGGCACTTGGCGCCTGGATGGCGACAGCGATCACGACACTGTCGGCCGCGCCGGAGCCTTGGCCGCGGAAGAGATCGGGGCGGTGTTCAACGAAGTGCCCGTGTGGGCCTGGCATTGGCCGGTTCGCGAACAGAACAAGATACCCTGGCATCGGGCTCGCAAGTTGCGCCTGGACGTCTGGACCACTGCGCGCAAGCGCCACGCCATGCACGCTTATGCCAGTCAGCTCAGCGGTGAACCCGCCAGTGGCATTGCACCGCTGGTACCGCGGGTAATCCTTGAGCGCATGGGCATGCCGTATGAGATTGTTTTCATCTGATCGTTGAAATTTGCGGGACCTGACGCCCAAGTTGATCCCGCAGTTCCAGTCGCCCGTGATGCCATGCCACCAAGAATTCCGGAACTGCCGCAGCCGCCATCAGTCGCATGAACAGATACGTCTGACGCAGGAGTGAACGTGACTCGCGATCCCGACTGGCGGGCCGAGGAACCAGTGGCGCTGGAGATGCCAGCGGCGGTTCATCGGTTGCGCGTGCTGACAGTGAATACCCACAAGGGGTTTACCGCCCTCAACCGTCGTTTCATCTTGCCCGAACTGCGGGAAGCGGTGCGCAGTACAGGGGCCGACCTGGTTTTCCTGCAGGAAGTCCTTGGCGAACATGATCGACATGCCTCGCGCTATGACAATTGGCCGCAAACCTCACAATACGAATTCCTGGCCGACAGCATGTGGAGCGATTTTGCCTACGGGCGGAACGCGGTTTACCCCGACGGCCACCATGGCAACGCACTGCTTTCCAAATACCCTATCCGCCAGTTCCGCAATCTCGACGTGTCGATCACCGGTCCGGAACGGCGTGGGTTGTTGCATTGTGTGCTGGACGTGCCAGGCCACGCCGAAGTCCATGGGATCTGCGTGCACCTGAGCCTGCTGGAAAGTCATCGCCAGCTGCAACTCAAGCTGCTCTGCAAGCTACTTGACTCGTTGCCCGACGACGCCCCGGTGATCATCGCCGGCGATTTCAACGATTGGCAATTGCGCGGCAACATCACGCTCGCTCGTCGTCAATACCTGCACGAAGCCTTCGAACACCATCACGGCCGCCCTGCTCGGACCTACCCCGCCCGTTTCCCGCTGCTACGCCTGGACCGCATTTATCTGCGCAACGCCACCAGCCACGCGCCGCAAATCCTCGGCAACAAGCCCTGGACACACCTGAGCGATCATCTGCCGCTGTCGGTGGAAGTGCATCTGTAATCGCGGATATCGGCAACGCGACCTGTAAGATCTGACAGTAGCGACGCTTTTCAATCGTTGCTAGCGTGCCTTGCATACAGCGAGCGTTGCCAGGTCCTGCGTGCCATTTGTCGTGCAACCACTGCTGGAAACCGGCACGCCAGGGATGCTGAAGCAGAGGGATAGCAGATGATTCGGCGCAATCAGGGCTTCAATCGGTTGTTGAGCGTTTGGTGGGTAGCGGCTCCGTTGCTGCTACCTGTGTCATCCACTATGGCAGCGTGCACACTGACGTCCACGGCAGGTGATGACACTAATGTCTGCGACAGCGGCACCAGTGCCGTCGGGCTTACGGATCTGTCGGGCAACAACAGCCTGACCGTCTCAGGCACTGGCCTTATCCAAGGCGATGTCGTTTTCGACAACGGAGTCGACCGAATCGAAATCAACGTCGGCGGTGTAATTGACGGGGACGTCGAGCAGGGCTCGGAAGCTGACGAATTCCTGATGAGCGGTGGCAGGATCCTGTCGATCTCCCAAGGCGATGGCCTCGATCAATTCACGATGACCGGCGGGACCATTGTCGATGCGTTCGAAGACGGCGACATCGCCAAGATGACCGGCGGCAGCATCGGCCGCGTCGACATGAAGCTCGACGACAACGTTTTCGACATGTCGGGCGGGCAGATCATCGGCAACCTCGTCGCCGGTTTTGGCAACGATACGATCATTCTGTCTGCCGGACGCATCGGTGGGAACGTCAGCGTCAGCGGTGGCAATGACAGCGTTACTGTCAGTGGCGGGGAAATTGGCGGCGAGGTCCGCACCAGCAACGGCAATGATCGATTCCAATGGAGTGGCGGCCTCATTCGCTCAGCAATCCTGATGGGCGACGGCAGTGACACCGCACTGTTGAACACACTCACCGAAGCGGGGCTTGGCCCTACACCCCGTGTCGACGGCGGGTTGGGCCAAGACGTTCTGGCATTCCAGGGCAGCACGTCCAGCACCGGTGCCCGTTACACATTATGGGAAACGGTCAAGCTTGCTCAAGGCTCACGCCTGGACTTGACCGATACACTGGTGCTAGGCGACAGCACTACCGGAACGGGGGTGCTTGAGATTGACAGCAGCAGCGTGTTGACATCGACCCAAGGCGCCATTGCACCGTTTACCGCTGGCCAGATGACCACTCTTAACAACTCCGGGGTGATTGACCTCGCCGGTGGTAATACCCGCACCGATGACACCCTCACGGTTCAAGGTAATTATGTGGGTAATGGCGGCCAGTTACGCCTGCAAACAGCAGTCGGAGCAGACGGCGCCGCCAGCGACAAGTTGGTGGTCAACGGCGGCTCGCTCACCGGCAGCACCGCCATCACCGTCACCAACCTTGGAGGCGCAGGCGGCCTGACCACCCAGGACGGCATCGAGCTGGTCCAGGCCCAGGGCGGAGCCGTCAGCGACAGCAGCGCTTTCTCACTGGCGCAATCGGTCTCGGCCGGTGCGTTCGATTATCGTCTGTTCAAGGGCGGCGTGTCCGGCAATGCCAACAACTGGTATCTGCGCTCGACCGTCGTGGCAGGTCCGATCGCAGCGCCCAGCCCTACATTGCCGGCCCTGCCTGCCGCGGTGCCGGGCGCCGCGCCGATTCCACTGTATCGCCCGGAAGTCCCCACCTGGTCAGTGTTGCCCCCCGCCGCGGCACAGCTGACCCTGATGGCCTTGGGTACGTTTCATGATCGCCAGGGCGACCAACGCCTGCTGACCGAAACCGGGGCGTTCGGCGCGGGCTGGGGCCGAGCCTACGGCAAGGACCTCGACCAGACCTGGGCCGGGACGGTTGCGCCGCGGTTCGACGGCTCAATCAAAGGTTTCCAGGTAGGCAACGACCTCTATGCCGCGCCAACCTCTGGCGGCCAGACCCAGCGTATCGGGTTCTTTGTCGGCCATACCGAACTGAACGGCAACGTCGACGGTTTCAACCTGGGTTTCGAAGGCCGGCGCGCCGGCAAGGTCGGACTCGACGGCGACAGCTACGGGCTCTATTGGACCCTGATCGACCCCTCCGGCGGGTATGTCGATGCGGTAGTCATGGGCACGCGATTGAATGGCGACAGCCGCTCCGATCGCGGCGTCAAAATCGACAATCGCGGGCACGCCCTGACCCTGTCGGCGGAGGCCGGTTATCCGTTTGCCGTGGGGCGCGACTGGGTGCTCGAACCCCAGGCGCAGATCATTCATCAGAAAATATCCCTGGACACCCAGGACGACGGTATCTCCAAGGTAGAGTTCGACTCCGACAGCGCCTGGACCGGTCGCCTGGGCGCGCGGCTCAAGGGTCGTTACCAGGTCAGCGGTATGCCGGTGGAGCCTTATCTGCGGGCCAATCTCTGGCACACCTTCTCCGGCACCGATACGGTGACATTCGACGACACGCAACGGATCGAGACCGAACAACGCGCTTCCACCGCCGATCTGGGCGCGGGCGTTATCGTCAGCCTGGCGCCTACCGTCAGTGCCTACGCCGGCGTGGACTACAGCAATAACATTGACAGCAACCAGCAACGCGGCATGGCCGGCAATATTGGCCTGCGGATCAGTTGGTAAATCCTGGCGATCTTTCGATAGAGGGGGCCGCGTCCAAACGAATGGCATGCCCATCGGCCCCTACCACTTAAAAAACACCTCCATTAAGGCGTATAACGCTAAAAGCGATATACGCCTGAAGCTGCAGCCCATGGCTCATTTCATTGATGGAGTAACGACATGACCACAGCCAACCTCCTCGCCACCCTATTTCCAAGTGCCGCCGATATTCCGCAGGCCTACCGTCTCGATGGGCAGGTCGAGCAACGTGAATACCTGGTCGATGGTGTCCTGAGAACTTGGCAAGGTCCGCTGGCCACGGTGCGCAGCCCGGTGTACTTGGCAGATCCACATGGCGATGAACAAGTGATTCTCGGCAGCACGCCATTACTCGATGCCGAAACTGCGCTGACCGCCCTCGACGCGGCTGTCCGCGCCTATGATCGCGGCCAGGGCCAGTGGCCGACGATGCGTGTCGCCGAACGTATCCGCCATGTCGAAACCTTCCTGGCGCGCATGCGCGAACAGCGCGAGGCGGTGGTCAAGCTGCTGATGTGGGAGATCGGCAAGAACCTCAAGGATTCCCAGAAAGAATTCGACCGCACCTGCGATTACATCGTCGACACCATCAATGCCCTCAAGGAGCTTGATCGGCGCTCCAGTCGGTTCGAACTGGAACAGGATACGCTCGGGCAGATTCGCCGCGTCCCCTTGGGCGTCGCCCTGTGCATGGGCCCCTACAATTATCCACTGAATGAAACCTTCACCACGCTGATCCCCGCACTGATCATGGGCAATACCGTGGTGTTCAAGCCGGCCAAGCTTGGCGTATTGCTGATACGTCCATTGTTGGAAGCCTTTCGCGACAGCTTTCCGGCGGGCGTGATCAACGTCATCTACGGCAGCGGCCGGGAGACGGTCAGCGCGCTGATGGCCAGCGGTAAAATCGACATCTTCGCCTTCATTGGCACCAACAAGGCCGCCAGCGACCTGAAGAAACTCCATCCGCGCCCGCACCGCCTGCGTGCCGCATTGGGGCTGGACGCGAAGAATCCCGGCCTGGTGCTGCGGGACGTCGACCTCGACAACGCCGTCAGCGAAGCCCTGACCGGTTCGTTGTCATTCAATGGCCAACGCTGCACGGCACTGAAGATCTTGTTTGTCCATGAGGACGTCGCCCCGGCGTTCATCGAGAAATTCAACGCCAAGCTCGCCGCGTTGAAACCGGGTATGCCTTGGGAAGACGGCGTGGCGCTGACGCCTTTGCCCGAGGCCGGCAAGGTCGATTACCTGCATTCGCTGGTGGCCGACGCAATCGCCAAGGGCGCGGGCATCATGAACGCACACGGTGCTGAATCCAGGGCTTCGTTTTTCTACCCGGCTGTGCTCTATCCCGTGAATACCGCGATGCGCGTCTACCATGAGGAGCAGTTCGGCCCGGTCGTGCCCATCGTGCCGTACCGCGACCTCAACACCGTGGTCGATTACGTACTCGAGTCCGACTTCGGCCAGCAACTGAGCATTTTCGGCACCAACCCGGCCGAAGTCGGCAAACTGGTGGACACGTTCGCCAACCAGGTCGGACGCATCAACATCAACGCCCAGTGCCAACGCGGCCCGGACACGTTCCCGTTCAATGGCCGGAAAAACTCGGCCGAGGGCACGTTGTCGGTGCACGATGCATTGCGTACCTTCTCGATCCGTACGCTGGTGGCAACCAAATTCCAGGAGAGCAACAAGGCACTGATCAGCGACATCATCCGGGAACGGGATTCAAACTTCCTGACCACCGACTACATCTTCTGACAGCGATGGCCGGTTACGGCAGGGCTGGACGGCGCCACTTGATGCTCCAGCCCTGCTGCATGCCGGCAGCCGCCAGGAGAATCGCCGCCACACCCAGCCATTGCAGCGGTTCGAGGCGATGGCCGAAGGCAAACCAGTCGACGAAGATCGCTGCGATCGGGTAGATAAAGGACAGTGCGCCCGTCACCGCAGTCGGCAAGCGCTGGATCGCGCTGTACAACAGCACATACATTACGCCAGTGTGAATCATGCCAAGGGTCAGCAGGCTGGCCCAAGCCTCGGGTTGCTGTGGCAAGGCCGAGAAATTCGCCCACGGCGCCAGCAGCAATATCCCGGTGCTGACCTGGATCAGCGCGATCAGATGGGGCGGCGTGCCGGTCAGGCGCTTGATGATCAACGCCGCAACGGCATACAGAAAGGCCGCGCCCAATGCCAGGGCGATACCCAGCAGATAGTTTCCGCCCCCCTGCCCTTGCTCACCGTGGGCACTGACGATGGCCAACATTCCGAGAAACGAAACCGCCAACCAGAACAGTTTTTGCGCGGTGATCTTCTCGCCCAGGAACAGCGCCGCCAACCCCACCAACATGAACGGCTGGACGTTGTACACGGCCGTACCGATGGCAATCGAAGCGTGGGAGTACGAAGCGAATAACAACACCCAGTTCCCCACGATCGCTACACCACTGAGCACCGCGAGCAGGAAAGTCGTCCGTGTCAGCAGGTCCCGGCGCAAGAAACCAAAACCGGCGCAAATCAGCAGTAACGTACCAGCGCCAAATACGCAGCGCCAGAACACCACATCCAGCACCGGAACGCCGGAAACCAGCACGAACCAGCCTATGGTTCCGGAAATCAGCATGGCGGCGGTCATTTCGAGCGAACCGCGGCGTAAGGTCTTGTCCATCTTCAGGCTCCTCCAGTCAGTGCGCACAGTATGCCGAGCCGCCAGGCCGCTTCTCCATGGTTTGAAAAAGGCTAAACTGCGTTTCGACCTTTTTTATCAAGGCCACTTGCGACTTTTGCCTAACGGAGCAGAAATGACTGACGATATCGACCAGATCCTCATCAGCGCCCTGATGGAAGACTCCCGGCGCTCGCTCAAGGCCTTGGCAAACCTGAGCGGCCTGTCCTCACCCAGCGTCGCCGAGCGCCTGCGCCGACTCGAAGAGCGCGGCGTGCTCAAGGGTTATACGGTTGAGGTCGACCCAAAAAGCTTTGGCTATCAGCTCCAGGCTATCGTGCGCATCCGCCCGTTACCGGGGCAGTTGCAGGAAGTGGAGCGACAAATTCAGGCCATCGGCGAATTTACTGAATGCGACAAGGTGACGGGTGAGGATTGTTTCATCGCTCGTCTGCATGTGCGTTCGATGGAACAGTTGGATGTCTTGTTGGACAAGCTCAATGTTCATGCCGAGACCAATACGGCCATTGTCAAGAAGACACCGGTGAAGCGGCGTTTGCCGCCCATGGAACCGACAAATCCCTAAAACAATCTTCGAGAAATTCGACACACACCTGCAGCTTGGCCGACTGACTAAGCCGGGTCGGATACACCGCCCAGACATTCGCGCTTTGCCAATACTCGGGCAGCACCTGGACCAGACGTCCCTGGTCCAGCATGGACCTGACATCCCACATCGAGCGCAGCAGGACGCCGCCGCCGCTCAAGGCCCACTCCAAAACGATCTCACCGCTGTTGGACGACAACGGGCCGCCGACGCGCACCGTTTCCTCTTGGCCATTTTTAGTCAGTGTCCACATGCCGAAGGCGTTGTTGCGCTCCTTGAGCACCAGGCAATCATGCGCCTTGAGGTCGTCCAGCGAACGCGGCTCGCCCCGTCGCTCCAGGTAATCAGGGCTTGCGCAAAGCACCCGCCGATTACTCGCCAACTTGCGACCAAGGTGTTGACCCGGCAGGTCATCGCCCACGCGGATTTCCAGGTCGAACCCCTCGCCGACGATATCGACGACACGGTCAAACACATCCAGGCGGATATCGAGTCTGGGATAGGTCTGGGACAGTTTGCCGATGGCCGGGGCAACGTGATTGCGGCCAAAACCAAAGCTGCTGCAGATGTGCAACGACCCGGTGGGTTGATGACGTGCCTGGGCGATATCGCCGACAAACTCATCGAAATCACCCAAGAGCTTTTCGGCCCACACCCGCACACGCTCACCGTCGTCAGTCAACGCGATACGCCGTGTCGTGCGGTGCAGCAGCTTGGTGGACAGGGTCGCTTCAAGGACTGAGATGCGCTTGCTGATATAGGCCGGTGAAAAACCCAACGCTTGCGCCGCACTTGCAAAGCCGTTCTTACGGATGACCGTCAGAAAGACTTTCAAATCCTCTGGCAACGGAAATTGATCACGATGCGTGTTCATATACCCCAATGGCAACGGCGTTCTTCCCAGATTTCGCGAAGAATAGCATTGAACCCGCCTGGATCAACCGCCGTATTTTTGCAGCAACTTCAACGTCACTCCGTTGGTCCAGCCGAAGCCGTCCTGCAATTCATACTCACCGCCTCCGCCACCGTCGCCTTGCCCGGACAGGTCGTACTTCTCGACCAGCTTGTCCTCTTTGCCATAAACCGCCTGGACCTGCTGCAAGAAGCGACTGCCTATCTGCCTGGCCAGCTCGGTTTGCCCATATCGTTCAAGCCCTTCGACTGCCACCCACTGCAACGGCGCCCAGCCATTGGGTTCGTCCCACTGCTGACCGTTGTTGACCTGGGTGGTAGCAATACCGCCCGGACGCAACAAGCCTTCACGCACCGCATCGGCCGTACGGTTGGCATGCTCGGCGGAGGCCAGGCCGGTGTAAAGCGGGAAAAGCGTTGCAGCGGTGAGCGCCGGGCGTTGCCGGTTCCGCTGCCAATCGTAGTCGACGTAGTAACCGCCTTCGGCATTCCATAGATGCGTTTCGATGGCCCGTTGCCGCTGGGCGGCGCGCTGGCCGTAGGCCTGGGTGCACGGCGAGTTCTGGATGGTTTCACAGGCCTTGGCGATGGTGCGTTCCAAGTGATACATCAGGCTGTTCAAATCCACCGGGGCAATGGATGTAGTGCGGATTGTGGCCAGGTTCTTGTCGTCGTCCAGCCAGCGCGAACTGAAATCCCAGCCGCTCTCGGCGCCGGCGCGCAGGTCGCGCCAGACTTCCTGCCGCGACCTGTCGGGCGCCTGTCCGGCGGTCTTGAGGTCTTGCAACCAGGACTCCTGCCGAGGCGTCGCGCTGGCGTCCCAATACCGATTGAGCACGCTGCCATCGGCGAGCTTGACCACGTGTTTCCCGGCCTCGCCGGCCTTGAGCGCTTGCGCACCGGCCATCCAATAGGCGTATTCCTTCTGCAATTGGGGAAGGTAGCGCCCGTAGGCCTGATCGCCTTCGATGTGCGCTTGCAGTTCCACCATGTAGGCGAAGAACGGCGGCTGTGATCGGCTCAAGTAGTAGGTGCGATTGCCATTGGGGATGTGGCCATAGGTGTCGATCACGTAGGCGAAATTGTCGGTCATCTGGCGAATCTGGGCTTTCTCACCGCTTTGCTCCAACCCCAGCATGGTGAAATACGAGTCCCAGTAATACATCTCTCGGAAACGTCCGCCCGGGACCACATAGGGCAGCGGCAACGGCAGCAGGCTGCTGTATCGGGGGACGTGGGGATAGGTTCGGCTGAGCACGGGCCAGAGGTTGTCGATATGCTCTTTGATCGGCACCCCGGGTTGCGGGGCCGGGCTTTGCGCTTGGCCGGATTCGATGAAGTTGTCTTTCACGAATTCGTTGAGGTCGAAGTCGGCGCTGTCACGACGGGCCAGGTAATCGGCGCGGATCTTCGAGGGGTCGCGCTTGGGCAGTGCATCGACAAAATGCTTCTGGTCCGTAAACAACTGTTTACCTTGCACCGCTTCGAACAACTCGGGATACGCCTGGTCGGGCGGCACGTTGGCGCGACTTCGAGCATCCTCGTAGCTCCATGTCGCAGGCGATGGGTTTGAACACGCTACGCACAGCAGCGCGGTGAAGGATAGGCTGGCGAGATAAATAGGACGCATCTGAAGCTCCATGATGTTGTCATTTCCTTCAGAAATAACTGACAGAAAAGGATGCGCCTCAGTTCACTTAAAACGCCTTTCCTCACTTCAATGGAACCCCGGTTTGCCCCTCCTCTCTATCGCAGAACAACAGAGCGGAGGTGTTGATCATGATTTCACCGGCAACCGGCATGCGGACTGGCGAGCGCTATACCATCGAAAGCGTCGAGCGAGCGCCACATTTCCCTGGCTTTTTTCTCGATGGAAAGTACTACCTGGGCCCTGAACTGAATATGGCGGTGGGCTGGCTGGAGGGTCAGAATTTTCTCTATGACCAGCTCGATCCCGAGGGTGAACCGGTGTACCCCGACAGGGTCGCCGGCACCATTGAAGACCTGACGTTAATCATGGCCGACGGTGTGCGTCTGAAACTTGCGCCCATCCACGCAGAGACCGACAAGCCCTCCCAACAACTCAAGGATCGCGCCGATCCCGCCCAGGGATCCAAGACATCCCCCTTGGCGGAAAAACTGGTGGTCATCACCGGAGCGTCCAGCGGGATCGGCCGCGCAGCCGCCCAGGCGTTTGCCCGGCAAGGCGCGCGCCTGGTCCTGGCGGCACGCGACCGTGCCGCACTCGCCGAGGTGGTCAATGAATGCCAGGCACAAGGTGCCACTGCGTTGGCGGTGCGCACCGACGTCACCCGCAGCGAGCAGATGCAGGCCCTGGCGGCCGAGGCCGCGACATTCGGTGACGGTCGCATCGACATCTGGATCAACAACGCCGGCGTGGGCGCGGTGGGCAGTTTCGAGCAGACCCCGCTCGATGTGCATGAACAGGTTCTGCAGACCGATTTGCTTGGCTATCTGCGTGGAGCCTACGTCGCCTGGCCCTATTTCAAGGCGCAAAAGCGCGGCATCCTGATCAACACACTGTCGTTGGGCAGTTGGGTCGCGCAGCCGTATGCCGCTGCCTATTCAGCCAGCAAATACGGGTTGCGGGGTTTGTCCGAAGCGTTGCGCGGTGAATTGGGCGAACACCCCGATATCCACGTTTGCGATATCTATCCTGCTGTCATGGATACACCTGGCTTTCGCGACGGCGCCAACTTCACGGGGCATGCTCTCAAGCCACCGCCTCCGGTCTATGATCCGCAGCGGGTCGCCGCAGCGATGGTCAACTGCGCGCTCAACCCCAAGCCCAGCACCACCGTGGGCAGCGCGGCGATACTCGCCAGAGCGGCGCATTTCCTGCTGCCGGGATTCCCGCAGCTCTCCGGCTGGCTGACACGCCGGAGCCTGGACCGCAGCCCGCGGTTAGCTTCGTCTACGGGCAACCTGTTCGCCCCACCCAGCGGCCAGCGACGTATCGAGGGCGGCTGGCGCAAACCCGCACGACGGCCGACACCCTTGCTGGTGGCGGGCGCGGCGCTGTTGATTGGCGGTTGTCTGGTGGCGTTGGGGCGGGAGCGGGGTCGAGAGTGATCGGCCCGCACAAGGATGCAAATCCTCGCAGCCTTTCGGCTTGACGCACCAGATGATGGTCGTCATATTACACATAAAATATGACGACCATCATAAGCGCTCGCAGCAGGGGATAACACATGGACACGGGAAATGCATCGGCAATGGCCGCGACGGCGCCACACGTCTCCAGCCAACCCCTGACCGGCCGAATCGTGGCGCTGCTCGCGGGCCTCGCGGCGATCGGCATGCTCTCCACGAATATCATCCTCCCGGCCTTCCCGGTCATCGGCGAAGAACTCGGCGTGACCGCCCGCGAACTCGGCCTGACCCTCTCCAGCTTCTTCGTGACCTTTGCGTTCGCCCAATTGCTGGTCGGTCCGTTGGCCGACCGCTATGGGCGCAAGAAACTGGTGCTGGGTGGACTTGCCGTGTTCGTGGCCGGCACCGTCATCGCGGGCTTCGCCACGTCCCTCGACCTGCTGATCGCCGGACGCGTCGTCCAGGCATTGGGCGTCTGCGCAGCCTCGGTGTTGTCGCGCGCTATCGCACGGGACCTGTTCGAGGGCGAAACGTTGGCGCGCGCCCTGTCGCTGACGATGGTCGCCACCGCCGCAGCGCCAGGTTTTTCGCCCTTGGCCGGCAGCGTCCTGTCCGTCACGCTCGGATGGCGCGCCATCTTCATTCTCGTCGGATTGGCCGCCGTGGTACTGGCTTTTTTCTATGTGCGTGACCTTGGAGAAACCCATCCCGCCGACCGCCGGGCGCCGCATTCCACCGGCAGCGTGCTGCGCGCCTATGCCAGGTTGATGATGGACACGCGCTTCATTCTGCCGGCCCTGTCGATGAGCCTGCTGCTGAGCGGCTTGTTCGCCTCCTTCGCCGCCGCCCCCGCGATCCTGATGAAAGGCATCGGCCTGACGTCGGTGCAGGCTGGCTTGTACTTCGCCTCAACGGTGTTCGTCGTGTTCGCCGCCGGCATGGCGGCCCCTCGCCTGGCGCACCGCCACGGTCCGCGAACCATCGCCTTGCTGGGCATTGCCTGCGCCATGGTCGGCGGCGGTTTGCTGCTTGTTGGCTCGGCCGAGCCTGGCCTTGGCTGGTATGCGGTGGCGATGATCACGTTTCTTTGGGGCATGGGACTGGCTAATCCGCTGGGCACGGCCATCACCATGGGGCCGTTTGGCAAGGAGGCCGGGATGGCCTCCGCACTGCTGGGTTTTCTTTCCATGGGTGCGGCTGCGCTGACGACCTGGCTGGCCTCTGTGCTGAGCTTTTCACCCGTCACCACGCTGGGCGCGATCCAGGCGCTGACGTGCCTGGTCGCGCTGCTCCTGTTCGTCCTGCGGCGCTGATCGGTATCAGTCTTCCCAACGGCGAAACAGCACGCTGGCGTTGACGCCACCAAAGCCGAAGCCATTCGACAGCGCATGGGTGATCGGCATTTTCCGAGCTTTCAAACCAACCAGATCGAGCCCGCTGGCCGCCTCATCGGGATGAATCAGGTTCAGCGTCGGTGGCACGACCTGGTCGCGCAGCGCGAGGACGGTGAAGATCGCTTCAATGCCTCCCGCCGCTCCAAGGAGATGGCCGGTGGCGGATTTGGTCGACGTGATCGCCACGCCCGAGCCGGTGCCAAATACCGCGCGAATCGCCGCCAGTTCACCGGCATCGCCGACCTGGGTCGACGTCGCGTGGGCGTTGATGTGCTGCACTTCGGCGGGGCTGACCCCAGCCTGGCGCAGCGCCTGCTCCATGGCGCGCCGTGCGCCGTTGCCATCCTCCGGCCCGGCCGTCAAATGATAGGCATCGGCGCTGGTTCCATAACCCACCAGCTCCGCCAGCGGCTTGGCGCCACGGGCCAGGGCGTGTTCCAGCGATTCGATCACCAGCAGCCCGGCGCCTTCGGCCATGACGAAACCGTCACGCTCGCGGTCGAAGGGCCGCGAAGCTTCTTGCGGGCGCTCGGCGAACCCCGTCGACAGTGCGCGGGCCGCTGCGAAACAACCCAAGGTCACACGGTCTATCGCCGCTTCGGTGCCGCCGCAGATGGCGATGTCCGCCTCGCCACTTCGAATGAGCCTGGCGGCATCACCGATGGCCTGCACTCCGGCAGCGCAAGCCGTGACAGGCGCGCCAAGCGGCCCCTTGAAACCATGCCGGATCGACACCTGCCCGGCCGCCATGTTGGCCAGGAAAGCCGGGGCGGTGAACGGCGACAACCGGCGCGGGCCACGACTGTCCGTGGTGCGCACGGCCTCGGCAATCGTGGCGAACCCACCCACGCCCGAGGAAATGATCGTCGCGGTCCGCTCTTGATCGATGGCATCGACGGGATGCCAGCCCGCTTGTTCGAGGGCTTCGTGAGCGGCCACCAGGGCGAACTCGATGAAGCGATCCATCTTCTTGCGGTCCTTGGGCGCGATGAGACGTTCCGGGTCGTAGCCGGCAATCCCATCCTCTTCGAGGGAAGGCACCTGCCCGCCAACGGCAACGCCGGTTCCTTCGACGATGTCCTCGGACAGGTTGCGAATCCCGGAATACCCAGCCAGCAGGCGCTTCCACACTTCTTCCACGGCACAGCCCAAGGGGCCGACAATACCGACGCCAGTGACGATGATGCGTGTTTGATCTTGGCGATTTTTCATGAAGCCCTCTTCGTCTCAGGACGGATCTTGAACCAGATGGAATACATCGCCGGCAGGAACACCAGCGTCATGATGGTGCCGACGAGCGTGCCGCCGATCAGTGTGTAGGCCAGCGTCCCCCAGAACACCGAATGGGTCAGCGGAATGAACGCGAGGATTGCCGCCAGTGCCGTGAGCAGCACCGGACGGGCCCGTTGCACCGTGGCCTCGATCACCGCGTGGAACGGATCGAGACCTTCCTTGTCGTTCTGATGGATCTGCCCGATCAGGATCAACGTATTGCGCATCAGAATGCCCGACAAGGCGATCAGGCCGACCAGCGCGTTGATACCAAACGGCTGGTTGAAGATTAGCAGGGTCGGCACCACGCCGATCAAACCCAGCGGTGCGGTGAGGAACACCATGATCATCGCCGAGACCGAACGGACTTGCAGGATGATGATCAGCAGCGTCATTGCGACCATGATCGGAACCAACGGGACGATGGCCTTGCCGGCCTTGCCCGATTCTTCGATGGCCCCCGCTTGCTCGATCCGGTAGCCGCTGGGCAGCCTGTCGATGACCGGTTGCAGTTGCTTGAAAATAGCACTGGAAACGTCCGGCGGTTGCAGGCCTTCATCGATATCGCCGCGCACGGTCATGGTGGGTGTGCGATCACGACGGCGCAGGATCGGGTCCTCCATGCGCACATCCACCTCGCCGACCTGGGACAGCGGGATCCGCTGTCCCGTCGCGCCCACCAGGGTGAAGCCTTCTATCTTGGCGGGATCCAGACGAATATCCCCGGCGGCGCGACCGACCACCTGCACCGACCGAATGTCTTCGCGGACCGCCGTGATCGGCACCCCTGCGAGGAGGAACTGCAACTGCTGCGCAACCGCGTTGGAGGTCAGCCCCACGGCCTGCAAACGGTCCTGATCCAAATTGAAATGCAGGGTTGGCACCCGCGGTCCCCAGTCGGTGTTGACGGTCCGCATCAACGGGCTCGCCTGCATGACGTCCTGGACCTGGCTGGCGATCTCGCGCAGTTTCGCCGGGTCAGGCCCCATCACGCGATACGCCACCGGGAACGGCGAATACGGGCCGAACACCAGTTGGGTCACCCTCACGCGCGCTTCCGGTGCAAGCCCTTCGGCGACCGCTTCACGGAGACGGAACTTGAGGGCTTCGCGCGATTGCTGGCTGTCCGTCAGCACGACGATCTTGGCGAAAGACGGATCGGGCAGTTCCGGCGCCATCGCCAGGTAAAAGCGCGGTGCGCCTTGGCCGATGTAGGCGGTAACGATCTTGGCCTCGTCCTGTTTTTGTAGCCAGGCTTCAACCTTGGCGACGGTGGCGCTGGTCTGCTCGATGGACGTGCCATAGGGCATCTGCACTTCCACCAGCACCTCTGGCCGATCCGAGGTGGGGAAGAACTGCTTCTTCACCAGGCTCATGCCGAGGATCGCCACCACGAATGTCGCGATCACGGTACCGGCCACCCACCATTTGCGCGCAATGACCCGCGTCAGTACCCGACGAAAGCGGTTGTAATGGCGGGTGTTGTAAATGGCCGCGTGGCCACCTTCGACCTGTTTGATGTCCGGCAACAGTTTCACGCCCAGGTACGGCGTGAACGCCACCGCGACCACCCAGGAAGCGATCAGTGCAATGCCGACGATCCAGAACATGTTGCTGGTGTATTCGCCAGCGGTCGATTGCGCGAAGCCGTTGGGCATGAAGCCGATGGCGGTCACCAGCGTGCCGGACAGCATCGGCGCAGCCGTATGACTCCAGGCGTAGGCCGAGGCTTTGATCCGGTCGTAGCCCTCCTCCATTTTCACCACCATCATTTCGATAGCGATGATCGCATCGTCCACCAGCAGCCCGAGCGCGAGGATCAGCGAACCAAGGGTAATGCGGTCGAAGTTCTTGCCGGTGGCGGCCATGACCACGAACACCACGGCCAGCGTCAGCGGTACCGCCGCCGCGACCACCACACCGACGCGCCAGCCCATGCTGACAAAACACACGATCATCACCACCAACAGCGCGACGAAAAACTTGACCATGAACTCACCGACGGCCGAGTCGATGTTCACTGACTGGTCGGTGACCTTGCTCAGCGTCATGCCCAGCGGCATGCCCTCGTTGATCGAGTTCGTCTCCGCGTCCAGCGCTTTGCCCAGGTCCAGGCCATTCCAGCCCTCGCGCATGATCACACCCAACAACAGCGCCTCTTCGCCGCCGTTGCGCACCAGGAACGTGGCCGGGTCTTCATAACCGCGCTCGACGGTCGCCACGTCCGAAAGCTTCAGCGAGCGTCCCAGGACTGAAATGGGCGTATCACGAATTTTCTGCAGCTTGTCGAAGGCACCATCCAGGCGCAGGAAGACCTGAGGCCCGGCGGTTTCGATCGAGCCGGCGGGCGTGAGCATATTCTGGCTGTTCAGGGCGGCGAAAATCTCTTGGGGCGAAACGCCCAGCGTCGCCAGCCGATCATGGGAAAAAGACACGAAGATCCGTTCGGGCTGCTCGCCGATGATGTTGACCTTCTTCACGCCCGGAACATGCAGCAGCCGTTGGCGCAACGCCTCGGCGTCGCGGACCAGCAGTCGCTGCGGTTCGCCCTTGGCTTTGAGGGCAAACAAGGCAAAGGTCACATCGGAGAACTCATCGTTGACCATCGGCCCGATGACACCGGCCGGTAGTTTGATAGCCTCGTCGGCGAGCTTCTTGCGCGCCTGATAAAACTCTTCCTGCACCTGCGACGGTGGCGTGCGGTCGACCAGCGATACCATGGTGAACGCCAGCCCCGGGCGGGTATAAGTTTCCGTGCGGTCGTACCACTTCAGTTCTTGCAGGCGTTTCTCCAGCGGCTCGGCGACCTGGTCCTGCATCTCCTGGGCCGTCGCGCCCGGCCATGCGGTAATCACCGTCAGTTGCTTGACTGTGAACGGTGGATCCTCGGCGCGCCCAAGCTGGAAGAAGGCCAGGACGCCCGCGACAGCGATCAGCAACAGCAAGAACACGGTAATGGAGCGCTCGCGGACGGCGAGCGCCGAAAGGTTGAAGCTCATGGGCGATTCCCCGCGACGTTCACATCGCCCGGCGGAGCCAGCCTCACCGCTTCTCCTTCACGCAACAGATGGGCGCCCAGCGCGACGATCCGCTCGCCCATTTCCAGGTCGCCCGAGACTTGTGCGGCATCGTCGCTCAAGGCGAGGACCTGGACGGGACGCCAGGCAACTTTCGCCGGCTCTGCGGTAATGACCCACACACCGGTGCCTTTGCCCGAGTCGAGAATGGCGGCAATCGGCACTTGCAGTGCTTGCCCTGCTTGAGCGCCCTCGGCGATCCGAAGCGTCACCGTCGAACCCAGCGGCGCGTTAGCCAGCGCGCCCTCTAGCACATACCGCGCCTCGAAGGTACGCGTCACCCGATCGGCCGAATCCGACAGCAGCCTCAGCTTGGCGCTCACCACCTGCTTGGCGTTGCCATAAAGCGTCGCCTGGGCGGAGGAGCCTGCGGCCGGCCGCAGGGTCTCGGGCAACTGCACGACGGCTTCGCGCTGTCCGGCCCGCGCGAGTCGGACCACAATTTGCCCAGGACTGACGACTTGCCCGGGCTCGGCGAGCGTTTCCATCACGACGCCGTCCGCGTCAGCAAGCAGCACGGCGTAGCCGGAGGCATTGCGAGCCACGTCGGCCTGCGCCTGGGCGGCACTGAGCTGCGCCTTGGCGGTATCGGCGGCGGCCTTGATCTGGTCGTACCCCGAAGCGGAAATAGCGCCGGCGGCGACCAGGTCGCGGTAGCGCGCCTCGTCATCAGCGGTCTGCTTGGCCCTGGCCCGAGCGGCGGCGACAGCCTCCTGTTGCGCCCGCGCCTGCAACCCCAAGTCGATCGGGTCCAGGCGCATGAGCGGCTGTCCCTTTTTTACACTCTGGCCGGTATCGACCAGACGCTCGAGCACCTTGCCCGACACCCGGAAACCCAAGTCGCTCTGAACCCTTGCCGTGACGACACCGGAAAATGTACGAGAAGTCGCGGACGAGCCCTGGACTTCGGCAACCCTCACCAACGGCGCAAGCGTGCGCGGATCATTCGCGGTGGATGACTCGCCACACGCCGTCAGGACGAGTGGCAACAAGCAAGCGGCAAGGGTGACGGATCGGTGCCGGAACATAGGGTCCCTTACTTGAATGGATAGGATGGGAATCGCATTCTCAGTCCAGTGACCATATCTGTCAATCGTCACTACCTCCCGTACCGAATCCCTTCACTCACCCACAGTCCGGTGGCACCAGACAATCAAACTGCACTTTCTGCAAGCTAAGAGAAGCCGGATTGACAGACTGTGACCACAACGTAATATGGTCACATCCATCCCAGCCCAAGGAACCTCAATGCCACCCTTGCGTCCCATTGCCCTTTTGATGAGCGCCAGCTTGATGGCGGGCTGCGCGGTCGGCCCGGACTACCAGCGTCCCGAGGTCCCACTTTCGAGTCGGTACCTGGGTCAGTCTTCGGTCGAACATTCCTCGCTCGAACAGAGCTCCGCGAGCACACCGGCCAACTGGGCCGCCTGGTGGGAAGGCTTTGATGATCCCACGCTCAACGGATTGGTCGTCCAGGCTCTTGAACAGAACCTGGACCTGGCACAGGCCTCGGCGCGACTCACGCAGGCACGGGCGGGCCTCGGCGCCGCCAACGCCGCTTTACTACCGTCGGGAAACATCAGCGGCCAAGCCGCGCGCGCTTATCAGTCGGTGGAAACGCCGCTCGGCCAGGTGTTGGACTCAACGCCCGGTTTTGACCGGTACGGAAGTTCCTACGAACTCAACCTCGGCGCCAGTTGGGAGATTGACGCCTTCGGCGGCCTGCGACGCGGACGCGAAGCGGCATTGGCCGATTACCAGGCGTCCGAGGCGGGCGTCGCCGCCACGCGACTCGCCGTCGCCGCGCAAATTGCCGACACCTACATCACCTTGCGCGGATTGCAGAGCCGACTGGACATCGCGAACCGTCAAGTCAGAACGCAGCAAGACCTGCTGGAAAAAGTCCAACTGCTCTACAGCAAGGGCCTTGCCGCCAGCTATCAGGTCCGACAGACCGAAGGGCAATTGGCACAAGTGCAGGCCACGGTTCCGATATTGCAGACTGGGCTTGATGCGGCCATGAACGCAGTCGATGTCCTGCTCGGTACACCGCCAGGCACCCATCGCCCGCAATTGGCTGCACTACGGGATATTCCTCTTGCCCCGCAGCTAACGGCAACGGGAACACCGGCCGACCTGCTGCGGCGCAGGCCTGACCTGATGGTCGCGGAGCGGCGCCTCGCGGCTTCCAATGCGCGCATCGGCGAGGCCGTCGCCGAGTACTATCCGAAGTTCTCCCTCAGCGCCTTGCTCGGCAGCGCCACGGCGGTGTCCGGCGGCAATCTTTTCAGCAGCGGCGCCAGCCAGTCGGCGGGTGTGTTGGGCCTGCGCTGGAGGCTTTTCGATTTCGGCCGAATCAACGCTCAGATCGATCAGGCAAAAGGCCAGGAGGCCGAAGCGCTGGCCGCTTATCGCCAGTCCGTATTGCGCGCCACCGAAGAAGTCGAAAATGCCTTCAGCGCCTTGGTCAATCGGGAAACCCAGGCGACCACCCTCGCCCAGGGCGAAACGGCATTGACCCAGGCCCGGCAGTCATCGTTCGTTGCCTATCAGAAAGGCACCGCCAGCCTGATCGATGTGCTCAACGCCGACGACACGCTGCTGCGCACCTCCGATGCCCATGCCCAAGCACGAACGGAGTCGGCACGGGCGGCGGTCGCGGCATTTCGGGCGCTAGGTGGTGGCTGGCAACCGCCTGAAGAGCTACCCGTAGCGACAAGGTGATTGATTTCCAGAACAGTCACTTTTTCGCGACGTGAGCGGCCCTTCAGCCAACGTTCAGGGCATCAGGCTGCGCAGGATGAGATTGGAGGTGAGCGTGGGGGCTTGCTCGACGAAATCGAGGTTGTATTGCAGCAGCAGCGGATTGACGAATGGCCGCAGGGCCAGGTGAATGGCATCTACGGTTTCGTCCAGCGGTGTCTTGCGCTCGAACTCGCCGAGCTCACGCCCTTCGCGGACAATCTGCAGCACGAAGCTTTTGATCTGCGCGTTGTAGACCTGCGAACTGGGCCAGTGCTCCGAGGCCGAAAACGCCGCGATGTCATAAAGTTTGCGGTCGTTGAAGAACAGGTCCACCCCAGTGGCCACCACGGTCTTGACCAGCCGACGAAAACGCTCCGTTGCTGACAGGCCCTCTTCGTTGATGGCCTTCTCGACGGCCGCAACGATAGTCGACAGGCAATTGGCACAGATGGCTTCGCCGATCGCCTGCTTGGAATCGAAGAATTTGTAGATGTACGCCTTGGAAAAGCCGATGGCCTTGGCCAGGTCGGAAACCGTGGTCTTGCCATAGCCATACTGGCTGAAATGTTCATTGGCTGCCGCGACGATCTGATCTCGAATGTCGTGATCGACTGGGCCGCGAGCGCCGGGGGAAATAACTGATGGCTGGTTCATGGGGGCAGCTTACGCATCCGCAAGGTCGGTGACAACTCATGACCCATGCAAGATATCGTCACTAACAGCGATGCAGAATTTGCTCGGCAGGACTGCCGACTCAACGTCGGCCGCCTGGAAATCAACGAAAAAAACTAGCTGATCGAGCGAGCTGCCTGAAACAGTATCTGCGCAACGAAATCGATTTCCTCTTCGGTAATGATCAGCGGCGGCAGGAAGCGCACAGTTGCGCCGTGACGCCCGCCAAGCTCAACGATCAAGCCGTGCTTAAGACAGGCTTGCTGGAAGGCCTTGGCCCGTATCGAGTCCGCCGGTGGATGGCCCTGCACGTCGGGGGCGCCTTGTGGGTCGACGATTTCCATCCCGAGCATCAGGCCGCGCCCACGCACATCGCCGATCCAGGCGAACTCGTTTTGCAGCGCCTGCAGTTGGTTGCGCAAGTGGGCGCCCACCGTTTCGGCGTGCTGGACCAGGCCTTCATCGCGGATGAAGCGCAAGGTCGCAGTGCCCGCCGCCATCGCCAGCTGATTGCCGCGGAACGTGCCGGCGTGAGCGCCCGGCTGCCAGACGTCAAGTGAGTCGTTATACACCATGACCGAAAGCGGCAAGCCGCCTCCGATGGCTTTGGACAGGGTGATGACGTCGGGCGTGATACCCGATTGCTCGAACCCGAACATCCGGCCGCTACGGGCGATGCCGCACTGGATCTCGTCGACGATCAGCGGGATGCCATGAGCCTGGGTCAACCGGCGCAGCTCCTGCAGCCAACGGTCCGGCGCGGCGATCACCCCGCCCTCCCCTTGGATTGGTTCCAGGATCATTGCCGCCGGAGCAGTTACGCCGCTTTCCGGATCGTTGAGCAAGTGCTCCAGGTAACGGACATTCAGCGTAACGGCTTGATCGCCCGCTACACCAAATGGGCAGCGATAATCGTGAGGGAATGGCAAGCGCTGCACACCCGGCATCAAGGCGCCTAGGGCATTCTTTGGTGACAGGTTGCCGCTGATGGCCAAGGTGCCGAGGGTCATCCCGTGATAAGCCCCCTCGAATGCCAAGACCGAATGGCGTCCCGTGGCGGTACGGGTCAGCTTGAGCGCGGCCTCGACCGCATCGGCCCCACTCGGGCCACAGAACTGGATGCGTGCGTTACGCGCGAACTCGCTGGGCAGGCAGGCGAAAATTTCCTGGACGAATGCGTCCTTCACCGGCGTCATGAGGTCCAGTGTGTGCATCGGCACACCGGCAGCCATGACCTGCGTGATAGCTTCGATGATTACCGGGTGGTTGTGCCCCAGCGCCAGGGTTCCGGCACCGGCCAGGCAATCGACGAATACTTGCCCCCGGCTGTCTTGCACATAAATGCCATAGGCCCTTTCAAGCACCAGGGGAATGCGCCGCGGGTAACTGCGGGCGTTGGACTCCTGCTGTTGCTGACGCTCCAGCAGCGGCGTCGGATCGAGGCAGTATGGGCTCGACAGACCGGTATGCAACAGGCGTAGCTGTTGCGCGCCACCTGCTGTGACATTCGAAGAAGCACTCATGATTTCCTCCATGGAGGCTGGGTTTGGAAGGGACAAACAGCCTGGAACAAACATCCGGGAGCAACAGGCCGGGCGCGGGAAGATTGCCTTCCCGCGCCCGCGGGTTTACATGTCGTAGCTTACATGTCGTAGCGAAGGATCATCCCCACCGTGCGCGGTGCGCCGACGTCGATGATGGTGTCGTTGCGGTTGTTGGTGACGTATTCCTTGTCGAACGCGTTCTTCACGTAGGCGGACACCGCGACGTTCTTGGTGACTTTGTACTCGGTATTGAAGTTCACCAGCACGTAGTTGTCGCTGCGGCGCTCACCGGTGACGTTGCCGCTGGCATCGAACTCGTACTCCGAAGGCGCGGCGCTCTGGTAGACAACGTCCGTGCCGAATATCAGACGGTCGTCGAAGCGATAGACACCACCCACCGACATCTTGTACTTGGGCGAATAAAGGAACGATTCGCCGCTCATGTCCTGACCTTCGCCGGTGACGAAATCCTTGTATTTGCCATCGGTGTAGGCACCACCGACGTTCAGGGTCAGCTGTTCGGTAAGGTCTTTTTCGACGAAGACTTCCAGACCCTTGATATCGCTGCGGCCCGCATTGTAGATGCGTGCGAAGCTAGCGCCCCTTTCCAGAACACTGACTTGCTGATCTTTCCAGTCGGTGTAATACAGGTTGGCACGGGTACGCAGCGTCTTGTCGAAGAACGAGCCACGGTAGGAAAGTTCGTAGTTAGTAGTGTATTCCGGATCGTAAGCTTCATGACCGCCACCGGCTCGCACGTTGACGCCACCGCCACGATAGCCTTTCTGCACCATGAAACCGAGGTATTGATCGGTGGCCAACTCGTAATCGACACCGAGCTTCGGCAGTACCGCGTCAAACGACTTGCTGACTTTTCCCGAACTGGAAAAAGCGTCCTCTTCGATGTCAGTGTCGTTGGTCTCATGGTCATAACGAAGGCCGGTGATCAATGTCCAGCGCGGAGCAAACGTCCAGTTGATTTCGCCGAATACAGCCTTGTTTTCAATCTTGGTATCACCCTTGACCGTAAATAGATCAGCGCCGGACAACAAGCGGTCATGGAAGTTATTAGTGCTACGACCGTAGTACGCACCAACGAAGCTTTTCACCGTGTCCGAGGCGTAATTCAGGCGCAACTCCTGGCTAAACAGGTCGCCGTCCTGTTTGCGAAGAATGACATCGTTGGCTAGAGCGCTCTGGTCAAAATCCAGTCGAGCGCTATAGTCCGAACGGGTATTGGCGGTCATGCTCGTCAACGTCCAAGCATCGTTCAGCCGGTAGTCAATCTTGGCGCTCAGCGTATCCTGCTTGAGGTTGTCGAAGGCCTTGGTGTTGGACGAGATGTCGTAATAGCTCGGCTTGCCGTTGACGCGCATGGTCGAACGGTCGCCCTGACGGTGCTCGCTGTGGGCGTAGGTCAGCAGGACGTCGGTGTCATCATTGGGCAGGATCAGCAATTTGCCGCGTGTGTTGCTGGTGCGACGCGGGTTGGCGTCATCATTGAGCGCAGTGTTGCGGATGTAACCGTCACCTTCGCCATAGTCCACCGCGATACGCCCGGCGATCTTGTCATCGACGATGGCCCCGCCTCCGGCCACGGCCGCACCGCGCTCGCCGTCGTTGCCCACGTTGGTCTGCGCCGAGAAGCTCGGTTCGAAGGTGGGGTTCTTGGTCCGGATAACGACCGCGCCAGCAAGGGAGTTACGCCCCTGGGTGGTGGATTGCGGGCCAAGGAACACCTCGACCTGCTCCGCATCCCAGAGCGGGACCGGGCTGAGGGTCAGCGCGCGGTTCGGTTGCACGGCACCGTCGACATACACCGACACAGCACCATTGAGCGTCGCTGGGCCCTGATCGTCAAAACCGGACACCGGCACGCCACGAATGCCCCAGTTCTCGTTGCCGGCCTGGCTATAGACACCGGGCGTGCGGGCAAACACATCCACCAAGTCCTTGTCGCCGTGCTCGCGCAGATTCTTGTCCGTGACGACCACCACGCTGGACTGGGTCTTCTCGAGGGTGCGGTCGATTTTCTCACCCGAAACGGTGATCGGAGCGAGCTCCATCGCGTTGGACTCTTCAGCTGCCCAAGCACAGTTGGCCAGGCCTACCGCAGACCCTACAGCCAACGCAATTGTATTCTTTTTGAAATTCACGCCCCGCTCCCCTGCGACAGATATTTTTGGTTTTTTTAGCCGGCCTGACCGCCTGTTGGTACCAGCGGAGCGGAGTCTAATCCAAAAAAAAATATAAATAAACAGTATTGATAATCTCTCTCATTTGTACCTAATATGCCGTCTTGTATTTATCCAGATACATTACAGACGAGTCCTACACACCCGACCGCTGCGCTGCTTTCAAGGTCTTGTGACTGGTCGAAGAAGATAAAAGAGGATGCACAAGGATGACCTCAATCGAACACTTGGACGGGCGTCCTGCGCCTATTTCAGTGGCTTCCATGGATGAAGGCGCACCATCGTTGCCCGTCTTGGTACAGGCGGCGCCAGGTCAGTCGATTCACGATCTGGACGCCTCGACTCGCGACAGCCTGCCCCACCTCCTGGCTACGGTTGGCGGGGTTTTGTTCCGCGGTTTTGCCGTTGCCACGCCCATCGATTTCAAGCGCTTCGCCGCCAGCTTCGGTGCACCACTGGCCAGTTACGAATTCGGTTCCACGCCGCGTAGCAAAGTCTTCGCAGGGGTCTATAGCTCCACTGAATACCCGGCCCATCAATTCATCCCTCTTCACAACGAACAGGCGTACACCCGGCCCTGGCCTTCGCGCATCTGGTTCCACTGCATCAAGGCCAGTGAAACCGGGGGCGAGACGCCGATTGCCGACAGCCGCCTGATCTACCAGCGCATACCGGACGAGATCCGCGAGCTGTTCGCCAGCCGCGAGCTGCTTTATGTACGCAACTACAGTGGCGCCCTGGACCTTCCCTGGGAAAAAGTCTTCAACACCCTGGACCGCGCCCAGGTCGAACGCTACTGCCAGGACAACGACATCGAGTGGGAATGGAAAGCCGATGGTGACCTGCGCACCCGCCAGCGTTGCGCCGCGGTGCAGCAGCATCCCGAGACCGGCGAATGGGTCTGGTTCAACCAGGCGCACCTGTTCCATGTCTCGGCCATCGAACCCAGCGTACGCGCCAGTCTGCTGGCGGCAGTGGGTGAGGAGAACCTGCCGCGCCATGTCTATTTCGGCGACGGCTCGGCCATTGCCGACGACATGCTCGATACCGTGCGCGAAGTCTATCGCCAGACTGCCGTCAGCTTCCCCTGGCAGCCCGGCGACATCCTGATGCTCGACAACCGACTGGTGGCACACGGTCGCAATCCTTTTACCGGTGACCGTAAAGTCATCGTGGCCATGGCGTGAATTGAACATGTTTTCCTTCGAACACTGGATCGACGTGCTGGAAGCCAACGCCCAGCTTTTTCCTCAGCACGCCGCACTGCACTTTTTGCCAGACGGCGTCGAGATCGGCGAATCCCTGACCTTCTTCCAATTGCACGAGCAGTCCCAATCCCTGGCGGCCGCGCTGCAAGCGCGCTATGCACCGGGCGACCGCGTGCTGTTGATGCTGCCCAGCAGCCTCGACTACGCCCGCGCCTTCTGCGCCTGCCTGTATGCCGGCCTGATCGCGGTGCCGTTGTTCCCGCCGCCGTCGCGCAAACCGCGTCACCTCGACCGCGTCCGCAATGTAGTGGTGGATGCCGAGCCGGCGCTGATTCTCGCCCCGGCGGAGTATTGCGAAGGCTTGTTGGAACTGGCGGAGGGTCGCGTCGATGTGCTGACCGTCCAGGCTCTTGGCACGCCACCGGCCAGCCAGTGGCTACGCCCGGCCATCGACGGTTCGACCGTGGCCTTCCTGCAATACACCTCCGGCTCCACCGGTTCGCCAAAGGGTGTCGAGGTGCGTCAACGCAACCTGATCGCCAACGTCGAACTGATGCGCCAGGCCTATGGTTTCGATGCACAAGGCGCCATGGTCAACTGGCTGCCGCTGTACCACGACATGGGCCTGATCGGCGGCATGCTGGCGCCGCTCTACAGCGGCATGCCTTGTTATCTGATGGCTTCCCAGACCTTCGTCAATGCGCCATCGGCCTGGTTGCAGGCGTTGAGTCGCTACCGTGCCACCGCCAGTTTCGCTCCTAACTTCGCCTACGCCCTGTGCAACCGGGTGGTCAGCGACAACCTGATCGCGCAGCTTGACCTGAGCGCCTGGAAACACGCGATCAACGGCGCCGAACCGATCCATCCCGGCACCCTGGAAGCGTTCGTCCAGCGTTTTTCCGCCTGTGGCCTCAACCCGTTGGCCATCAGCCCCGGTTATGGCCAGGCCGAAGCGACCCTGTGCGTCAGCGCCACCCCGGCCGACGCGCTGCCGGTGGTGCTGCGCCTGGACAAGTCCGTGCTGGAGACCGGCCGTGTGGCGCTGGCGGCGGCCGGTGCTGCCGCCGTGGAGTTCGTCGCCTGCGGCTACCCGCAAGCCTTGCACAGCATCGCCATCGTCGACCCGCAGACCTATGAGCGCTGCGCCCCTGACCGCATCGGCGAAGTCTGGCTCAAGGGCCCGAGCAACGCCGAATCCTATTGGAAGAATCCCGAGGCCACTCGCGAAGCCTTTGAGGCGCGGATCGCCGGCTCATCGGAGCATTACCTGCGCTCCGGCGACCTGGGTTTCATGCACGAAGGCCAGGTCGTGATCTGCGGGCGGCTCAAGGACCTGTTGATTCTCAACGGGCGCAACCTCTATCCCCACGACATCGAATTCGCCATTACCGACGCCGAGCCGGGCATCCGCACCGGACGCATCGCCGCTTTCTCGGAAATGGACCCGGCACTGGGCCGCGAGAAGCTGGTGATCGTCGCCGAGCCGCAGCGCAAATTCGTTGACCCGGCCCATCACCCGGCGCTGTTCGCGTCGATGCAAAACGCCGTGCGCGAAGCCGCCGACTGTGGCATCGACCAGATCGTGCTGGTGCAAGCCGGCACCATCCCGATGACCACCAGCGGCAAGATCGCCCGTCAAGGCGCGCGTAAACAACTCGCTGCGGGCACGTTGAGCATCATCGCCCAGAGCGGTGGGACCCTGGCCTCGAATGACGAAGCCCTTGACCTTGCCCAGCTCAAGCGCCTGGCCACTGAAACACCGCAACAGGCCCAAATCGCCTGCCGTCAATGGTTGGAACAGACGCTTCACGCGGTCAACCCGTATTTTTCGGCCGACTTCGACCGCAGCCTGATCGGCCAGGGCCTGGATTCCATCGGCGTCGCCGACTTCGCCGCGCGCCTGCACCGGGACCTGGGCTGGAGCCTCGATACCCATGAGTTGTTTGGGGAAACCACCCTCGGACAATGGGCGCTCGCCCTGCAAGGCTTCCTGAATCAACCGGCGCCAACAGCCGAGGTTGCGTCCGTGCAGGCCCGCCTCAGCCAGGCGCATCAATCGTTCGCCCAGCGTCGCCTGTGGTTCCTGCGCCAACTGAACCCGGACGACACGCGCCACAACCTCGTACTGCACTTGCGCTTGCAAGGTCCACTGGACATCGAGACGCTCTCCCTGCGCCTGAACACGCTGGTCGAGCGTCACGGCGTGTTGCGCACGGTGTACCGCGACGGCGTCGATGGCCCGCAACAACAGGTGCTGCAAGCCACGCCTGTAGCGCTGGTCCAGCATGACTTACGTGACCGGAACGAAACCCAGCAACAGCAGGCGCTGAGCCAGCGTTTGGCCGATGAACACGCCACTCCGGTGGATCTGCAAGCCGGCCCGCTGCTGCGCGCGCAGTTGCTCAGCAGAAATGACCAACAACATGACCTGCTGCTGACCCTGCACCACATCGCCTTCGACGGACGCTCGGCGCAAGTGCTGCTGGCGGAGCTGGCCGCTACGGTGGGCGCCGGGCTGCCGGGGCAATACCTCGATTTCGCTCAATGGGAAGCCCGGCACTGGAGTGAACAGCGGATCGCCAGCGAGCAGGACTTCTGGCGTGGATACCTGGCCGACATGCCACAAACCCTGGAACTCGGTGGCAGCGGCCCGGCCCCGGGCGAACACAGCCTGAACTTCAACGTGTCCCAGGCCCGCTGCGAGCGCTTGGCTGAATTGGCCCGCGAACAAGGCATGACCTTGTTCATGCTGCTGCTCGCCAGTTACCAACTGGTGCTCAAGCAACTGGGCGGGCAAGCGCAATTTTTGCTGGGCACCGACGTCAGCGGCCGGCCATTGGCCGAGCACAACGACGTCATCGGTTTCTTCGTCAACCAGTTGACCTTGCGCTGTGACCTGCGCGGCGAACCGACCCTGGCCGATTTCCTCGAGCAGGTTCGCGATGAAGCGCGCCAGGCCTACGCCCATCAAGGCCTGCCTTTCGACCTGGTGGTCTCGGCCCTCGCGCCGCAGCGCCGCGCCGGTCACTCACCGCTGTTCCAGGTCAAGCTCAACTATCAACCGTCGCGGGTGTCCCCGACCGCCATTGCCGGCGCGCAGTTGTCTGCGCTGGACGTGGCCCAGGCACCGGGCGACTTTCACTTGGTGCTCGACCTCGTGCATGGCAGCGAGGGCCTCGCCGCAACCCTCAAGTATCGCGGCGAATACTTCGACCAAAGCCGTGCGTTGCGCCTGCAACATCTGTGGACGTGCCTGCTGGAGCAACTCCCCACCCTGCTGGACGAGCCGCTGCCGGCGCTGGCCGAGCGCATCGGCAGCTGGGACCAGGCCTTTGCCCGTGAGCGGCAACAGTCCCAGGCGCAGGCCGGTCGCAGCCAGATAATGCAAGCCAAACGTCGCTCCTTGTCCCTTTAACCGAGTCGGATGCCGCTATGTCTATCGTGCCCCCATCGCCACGCGCCCTCGGCGCAGTGCGTCGCAAAGCCATGAACGTCTCGGAACAACAGTTGGTGACCGAGCGCCTGCTCAGCCCGGACCACGCCCTGCCGCTGGTGATCGAGCCAGCCGTCAGCGGTGTCGACCTGGTTGCCTGGGCCGCACGGGAACGCGAGTCATTAGAAAAGAAACTGCTGCAATATGGCGCCCTGCTGTTTCGCGGCTTCAACGTCACGTCCGTCGAGCAGTTCGACCAAGTGATCGCCGCGCTTTCCCCTGGCGCGCTGGAATACATGTTCCGCGCCTCGCCCCGGACACGTGTCGGCGGCAATATCTACACCTCGACCGACTACCCGGCCGACCAGATGATCTTTCCCCACAACGAGCATTCCTACTCACCACGCTTCCCCCTGCGGCTGTTCTTCTATTGCCATCTTCCGTCCGAAACCGGTGGTGAAACACCGATTGGCTCGACCCGCGCCGTCAAGGCCAGGATCAGCCCGCAGATTGAAGCGCGGTTCCGGGAAAAAGGCGTGTTATACGTGCGCAACTACGGCGACGGTTTCGGCCTGCCGTGGCAGACCGTATTCCAGTCCGAAGACCGCGGCGAAGTGGAAGCCTACTGCGCCAGCGTCGGCATCGAAGTGGAATGGAAAGACAACAATCGCCTGCGCACCCGTCAACGCGGGCCGGCCGTGGTACGCCACCCGCGCACCGGCGAAGAGGTCTGGTTCAACCACGCCACGTTCTTCCACATCAGCACTCTGCCCGAGCGCATTCGCGATTCGTTGCAAAGCAATTTCAACGACCTCGACCTGCCCACCAACACCTTTTATGGCGACGGCGAGCCAATCGAGCCGCAAGTCCTGGAATCGCTGCGTGCGGCGTACCTCAATTCGTTGGTGCGCTTCAGCTGGCAGCAGGGGGACGTGTTGTTCATCGACAACATGCTCGCCGTGCACGGTCGCGAACCCTTTACCGGCAAGCGCGCCATCATGACCGGCATGGCTGAAGCCCTGCTGTCGAGCGACGTTGCCGTCTGACATTCAACGAGGCCACCCGCCGTGCGCAGGTGGCTTGCCCGACGCATGTCCAGCAAGCCCCAGTGCCTGCGTGGTGACCTGGCGCAAGCCCTTTTCTAGTCGAGATGAACATGAGCGGACTTCAAGGTTTTCGTATTTCCCCGCAACAGGCATCGGTGTATCCCCACATCAACGGCGCGGCGGAGCACCCGTTCAGCTGTCATTTGCAATGGACGTTGTCACAACCGCTGGATCTCGACGCCCTGAACAACCGCCTGCAGGCGTTGGTGGCTGGCAGTGAAATCCTGCGCACGCGCCTGATGCCCGTGGCTGGCCTGCGCCATCCAGTGCAGGTAATCGACGAAACCGCTTCGCTGGCGGTGAACCTCCAAGACCTGCGTCAGCACAGCCGCGCCGACCAGGACGCGGCCTTGGCTCAATTCGCCACCCAGCCTCGCGACTGGACGAACCCTTTATGCGTGACCCTGGTGCGCCTGGACGACGAGCAAACTGTCCTGGACCTGGCCGCGGCCAGCAGCCATTTCGACCTTGCCAGCCTGAAATGGCTGGCCGCTGGATTGCTGCACGACACCGCACCGGACCTATCCGAAACCTTGCAGTACGCCGACTACGCCGAATGGCGCTGGAGCCTGGTTGAAGACGCGCCGGACCACCCGGGCGTGAGCTTCTGGACACCGTCGGGGGAAACCGAACAGGCCACGTTGCAACTGCCCCTCGAATCGACCTTCGGAGAGGGATTTGCGCCGACCCGACTGGACCTGACACTGCCTGCCGCCCTCGCCCGCAATCCGATCCTGACGGCTGATATGCTGCTGACGGCCTGGGCAGCGGTGCTGGGACGACTGGCCGGCCAGCAACAGGTGCCGCTCACCCTGATCCATGAAAGTCGCGGCGCGGAACTGGCGGACACCCTGGGCCTGTTCGAGCAGTGCCTGCCCGTGTGCATCAAACTGGATGCCCAGGCGACCTTGCAGGAACAAAGCGTGCAAATGGCCGTCGCCCTGGAACGAGCGGTTGGCTGGCAGGACTATTACACCGGCACCCTCGATGCCGGATACGCCTTTGCCTGGCGCTCGGGCGATGCCCGGGAACGCCAAGCCAGCGCGGTGATGAACCCGCTGAAGGCGTGCCTGAACGTACGCCAGTTGCCCGACAACCTGCACGCGCAGCTGGTCTACGACCGCCATGCCCTCAGTGCCGAAGCCGCAGGATGCCTCGCCGAGCAATGGCTGCAACTATTGCAAGGCGCCCTGGCTGAACCGCAACGGGCCTGGGCCCAACTGTCCCTGGATGGTGCGCTGCAAGCGCAACTGATCGGCACCGGTGCGAGCGTGCCATCCATCGAACCCGTGACACTGGTGGAACTGATTGCCCGCCAGGTTCGCCAACAACCGGACGCCATCGCCCTCAGCGACCAGCACGGCGACCTGAGCTATGGCCGCCTCAATGCCTGCGCCACCCAGTTGGCCCATCGACTGGTCGCCGCCGGCATCAGCCCGGGAGTGCCTGTCGGCATCCTGTTCGCCCGCAGCAACGCGGCCATTGTCGCCATGCTCGCCGTCTTGAAAGCCGGCGGCGCCTACGTGCCGATCGACCCGACCTACCCGGCCGACCGCCGTGCCTACATGCTTGCCGACAGCGCCATCGCCCACATCGTGGTCAGCGCCGAACTGGCCGACAGTGTGCCGGCCAGTTTGCAGCGTTTCGTGCTGAGTGACCTGACAGCCCAGGATCTCGGCGATATGCCGGCGCTCCCCCTGCCAGACGCGAACGACCTCGCCTACTTGATCTACACCTCCGGCTCTACCGGTGCGCCAAAAGCCGTGGAAATCAGCCACGGCGCGCTGAGCTACTCGACCCAGGTGCGCATGGCCACGTACGAAGCCCCGGTGCGCGCCTACCTGCTGCTGTCGTCGTTTGCCTTCGACAGCTCGGTCGCCGGGATTTTCTGGACCCTGGCCCAAGGCGGACGCCTGGTGTTGCCCGCGCCGGGTGAAGAACTTGAAATGGCCCGCCTGGCGCAGCTGATTGTCCAACATCAGGTCAGCCACGGCCTGTCATTGCCGTCGCTGTACCAGGCCCTGCTCGATCAATTGCAGCGCAGCGGGGAAACCCATCCCCTCGCCTGCTGGATCGTCGCCGGCGAGGCTTGCCCGCCGTCGCTGATCGCGCAACACAGCAAGACCCTGCCACAGGCCCGGCTGGTGAACGAATACGGCCCCACTGAAGCGACGGTCTGGGCTACCTATGAGGTGCTGGAGCCGAGCCGGAACGTCAGCATCGGCCGCCCCATCGCCGGCATGGACCTGCGCCTGCTGAACGAATTCGACACCGCTTGCGCCATTGGCGAACCGGGTGAAATCGTCCTCGCTGGCCCGACTCTGGCCCGCGGCTATCGCAACAAACCCGAAGAAACCGCCAAGGCCTTCGTCACTCTGGCTGACGGCACTCGCGCCTATCGCACCGGCGACCTGGCGTGCTGGTTGGCCGACGGGCGCTTGGCGTTCCTGGGGCGCAAGGACCATCAGGTCAAGGTGCGCGGCTACCGCATCGAGCTGGGTGAAATCGAGCGTCAACTGTGCAACCACAGCGACGTGCGCGAAGCCGCAGTGATCGTCCAGGAACAGGCCGCCGGCAAACGCTTGCTCGCCTACATCTTGGCCGCCCACGGCTACGCACCGGATTCGGAGGCAATCAAGCGCTTCCTCGGCGAGCGCCTGCCGTCGTACATGGTGCCGGCCCTGGTGCTGACCCTGGCGAGTTTTCCGCGCACGCCCAACGGCAAGCTCGACACCCGCCAGTTGCCCGATCCGGACCAGCTCGACGAAAGCGCCCATGTGGCGCCGCGCAACGCCATGGAAACCACGTTGCAAGCCATCGTTGCCAAGGTCTTGAAGCTTTCCACGGTGAGCGTCACCGACAATTTCTTCGCCATCGGCGGCGACTCGATCCTGAGCCTGCAAGTGGTGGCCCAGGCCCACGAGCAAGGTATCGCGCTCTCGGCCAAGCAAGTCTTCGAACGCCAGACCATCGCCGCCATGGCCGAGGTCGCGCAAGCGCTGGACCCGAGCGCCGCCGAGCCGCAAGCCGACAGCACCGAGTTCAGCGCCTCGGGCCTGTCCGATGATGAAATGCAAGCGCTGATGGCCGAACTGAACGAGGCCGACCTGTGAACGGCTCCTTGCGTTGCTACGCCATCACCGTTGCCCCTTTTTACGCAGGACGCTTTAAATGACCACCGATAAAACCGCCGGTAACCCGATCGAAGACATTTACCCGCTGTCGCCGCTGCAACAAGGGATGTTGTTCCACTCCCTGTTGCACGAAGACTCCGGGGTATACCTGATGCAGGATCGCTACCGCATCGGCGGGGCCATCGATGAAGGGGCGTTCCTCGAATCGTGGCGCCAGGTGGTGGCGCTGCACCCTTCCCTGCGCGCCAGTTTCCAGTGGAAAAGCCAGAAGCAACCGGTGCAGGTGATCCATCGCCAGGTCAAGGTGCCGCTGGACACCCTCGACCTGCGCGGGCTCGCTCCCCATGAGCAGGAAGCGCGGATCCGCACGCTGTTGGAAGACGAGCAGAAAGTCGGCTTCAACCTGTCGAAGCCACCGCTGATTCGCTTCCGGCTGGTGCGCCTGGCCGACGAGTCCTACGAATTCATTCGCAGCTTCCACCACATCCTGATGGACGCCTGGTGTATTTCCCTGGTGACCGTGGACTTCCTCAAAGTCTACGAAGCGCTGTGCAACGACCGCACGCCCGAGCTGAAAAGCCCTCGGCCGTTTCGCGACTACATCCAATGGCTGCAACGCCAGGACGCCGGCAAGGCCGAGCAATTCTGGCGCGGCCAGTTGCAAGGCCTCAATGCGCCCACGCCACTGACCGTGGACAACGGCGTGACGCGCGACCGCTACACCGATGCGGTGCTGGTGGACGACCAGCTGATTCACCTCGACGAACAGGAAACCCAGGCGCTGGCAGCGTTCTGCCGCCGTCGCCGGATCACCCCGAACACGTTTTTCCAAGGCGTGTGGTCGTTGCTGCTGTCGCGCTACAGCGGGCAGCAGGACGTGGTCTTCGGCGTTACCGTGGCCGGGCGTCCGGCCGACCTGACCGGCGTCGCGGAAATGATCGGCCTGTTCATCAACACCCTGCCGCTGCGGGTCTCGGTGGACCCGAACGCCGCGCTCGGCAATTGGCTGGGCGACCTGCAAAAGCTCAACGTCGACATGCGCGACTTCGAGCACACGCCGTTGACCGACATCCAGGGTTGGAGCGATTTCCCCCGGGGCGAGACGCTGTTCGACAGCATCCTGGTGTTCGAAAACGCGCCCATCGACGAGCAGATCCTCGAAGGCGGTTTCCAGTTCAGCCTCGAAGGCATGGACCACAGCGTGCACACCCACTACGGCTTGACCGTGGTGATCCTGCCGGGCGAACAGCTGGGCATCCGCGTGTCCTATGACCGCGAACGCTTCGAAGCCGCCACCGTGCAGCGCCTGCTGGGCCACATCGCCAGTCTGGTGCGCAACATGCTCGCCGCGCCCGACGCGCCATTGGCCAGCTTCGACCTGCTGGCCGCCGACGAACGTCAACAGCTGTTGGGCGAGTGGGCACTCAACCCTCACGACTTCCCGCTGGATCAAAGCTACGCCGAGTTGTTCGCCGCCCAGGTCGCCCAGCGCGGTGATCAGGTCGCCGCGATCTGCGCCGGTGGATCGCTGACCTACGCCGAGCTGGACCTGCGTTCCACGCGCCTGGCCCATGCCCTGCGCGAGGCCGGCGCCGGTGAGGGTCAACTGGTCGCGCTGGTGGCCCCCCGTGGCCTGGCGCTGTTGACCATGATGCTGGCGGTGTTCAAGGCCGGCGCGGCGATGCTGCCTCTGGAGGTCAATCACCCGCCCGAGCGCCTGCGGGAGATCCTCGGGCTTTCCCGCGCGCCGTTGCTGGTCGCAAGCGAAGGTTGCAACGGCCTGCTCGATCAACTGCTCAGCGGCCTCGAGCCGGCGCCCAAGGCGCTGTTCGCCGAGGCCTGCTGGACCGGCGGCAACGACACGCCATTGTCGGTGCTCGCCCGCCCCGACAGCCTGGCCTACGTGCTGTTCACCTCGGGTTCGACCGGCACGCCGAAGGGCGTGATGATCGAACAGCGCGGCATGCTCAACAACATCTTCGGCAAGGTGCCGGCCCTGGGGCTCAGCGCCGCCGACCGGATTCCCCAGACCGCGTCGGTGGCGTTCGACATTTCGGTGTGGCAGTTCCTCGCCGCGCCGGTGCTCGGCGCCACTGTGCATATTCTTCTGGATGACGTCGCCCACGACCCACAACGCCTGTTGCAAGTGCTCGCCAGCGAGCGCCTGAACGTGCTGGAAATCGTCCCGAGCCTGATGCGCACCCTGCTCGCGCTGTGCCCGTGCGACTTGCAGCTGCCGGACCTGCGCTGGGTCCTGCCCACCGGTGAAGCGCTGCCGCCAACCGTGGCCCGGGACTGGTTCGCGCGCTTCCCCGACATCGCCTTGATGAACGCCTACGGGCCGGCCGAATGCGCCGACGACGTAGCCTTCCAGCCGATCGTCGAAGCACCGGGGGCCGAGGTCAGCCACATGCCCATCGGCCAGCCGACCGCCAACAACCGCCTGTATGTGCTCGACGAAGCCCTGCGCCCGGTGCCGGTTGGCGTGGCCGGGGAAATCTGTGTCGGTGGCGTCGGCGTCGGCCGCGGCTACCTGCACGACCCGCAACGCACCGCCGAGGCCTTTATCGACCACCCTCAGCTCGAGGGTCGCCTGTACCGCACCGGTGACCTGGGACGCTGGCGTACAGACGGCGTGATCGAGTACCTCGGCCGCCGCGACCAGCAGGTGAAACTGCGCGGGCACCGGATCGAACTGACGGAAATCGAACACCGCCTCGCCCAGCACCCGAACGTGCGCGAAGCCGCCGTCCTGCTGCGGGAAAACACCGTCGGCGAAGCCTGGTTGGTGGCGTACTGGTCGGCCCATGACGAGACCCAGGGCAGTGACGGCCTGAGCGAACACTTGCGGGCGCAACTGCCGCCATACATGGTGCCGGCGGCCTTTGTCTGCCTGGACAAACTGCCCCTGAACAATAACGGCAAGGTCGACCGCAAGGCCCTCGCTGCGCGCGAGCTGGACTGGCAGGCCGACACCCAGGAAAGCATCGCCCCACGCAACGCGCTGGAAACCACCGTAGCGTCCATCTGGGCCGAAGTCCTCGGGCGTGACACGGTAGGCGTGGAAGACAACTTCTTCACCCTCGGCGGGCACTCGCTGCTGGCGACCCAGATCGTGGCGCGCCTGCGTACCCAGTTCAAGCTCGACCTGCCGCTGCGGGTGTTGTTCGAACAGCCGACCGTGGCCTTGCTGGCCGTGGCCATCGGCGCCCGCCAGGCCGAGGCCGCCGCACCGCAAGCCAACGCCCCCGGCCTGCTCAAGGCCCAGCCACGCCCGACGCTCCTGCCGCTGTCGTTCTCGCAACAGCGCCTGTGGTTCATCGAGCAACTGACGCCCGGCACCACCCTGTTCAATATTCCGTTCGCCCTGCACCTCAAGGGTGAACTCAACATCGAGGCCCTGCATGCCAGCCTCAACGACCTGCTGGTGCGCCACGAAATCCTGCGCACCGGCATCCACAGCACCGACGGCGTGCCGTGCCAGCGCATCAGCCCGGCGCTGGCCATCGCGCTGCCCTTCGAAGACTTGTCGGGCCTGACCGCCACCGCCCGCGAAGGCGCGCAGTTCAATGCCCTGCAAGACACCTTCGAGCAGCCGTTCGACCTGACCAGCCCGCCGCTGCTGCGGGCGCGCTTGCTGCGCCTGGCGCCGGGCGAGCACGTGCTCGGCATTGCCCTGCACCACCTGGTCTCTGACGCCTGGTCGGCCACCATCGCCCTGCGCGAACTGGCCCTGGGTTATGAAGCCCGTTGCAACGGCGCCCCCGCCGAACTGCCGGCCCTGCCGCTGCAATACGCCGACTTCGCCCTGTGGCAGCGCGGACACCTGCAAGGCGCCGAACTCAAGCGCCAACTCGATTACTGGACCACCACCCTCGACCGCCGTGACAGCGACGCCAGCCCGCTGCTGGCCTTGCCCACCGATCATCCACGGCCCTCGGTGCAAAGCTACCGCGCCGGGATCGTACAGCGTGAACTCAGCGCCGACCTCAGCGCCCGGGTGCAAGCCTTCGCCAGTCGCCTCGGCACCACGCCGTTCACCGTCCTGTTCGCCGGTTTCGCCGTGCTGATGCACCGCTTGAGCGGCGACGCCACGGTGCTGCTCGGCACCCCGGTCACCCACCGTGAACAGCCGGGCACCGAAGGCCTGCTGGGCATCCTGTTGAACAACCTGGCGATCCGCGCGGACTTCAAGCCGCAAGCGGACTTCACTGCCCTGGTCAAGCAAGTGGCCGAGCGCCTGCGCAGTGGCCTGCAACATCAGGACCTGCCGTTCGAGCAATTGGTGGACAGCCTGCAACTGCCACGCAGCCTCAGCCATGCGCCGCTGTACCAGGTGATGGTCGCCCAGCAACTGGCCATGGAGTCGCGGTTGCGCTTCCCCGGGCTGGAATTCGAAGCACTGGACACGCCGCTGCGGCACTCCGAATGCGATTTGGACCTGCACGTGCTGTGCCCGGCCAATGCGCCGATCCAGCTGGAGCTGATGTTCGCCCTCGACCTGTTCGTCGCCGACAGCGCCCGCCAAACCCTCGCACGCCTGGAACATCTGCTCGAACACATGCTCGCCGAGCCCCAGCGTCCGGTCGCCGCCTTGCCGCTGCTGATGGAGGCGGAGTGGCAACGCAGCGTGGTCGAGTGGAACCGTACCGAGATGGCGGTGCCGACGCACCTGACCTTCGTCCAGTTGTTCGAACAACAGGCCGAGCGCACCCCTGAGCGAGACGCGCTGTGTTTCGAAGGCCGCAGCCTGAGCTACGGCGAACTGAACCGTCGCGCCAACCAAGTGGCGCATTACCTGCGCAGCCGTGGCGTCGGCGCGAACAGCCCGGTGGCGCTGTGTGTCGAGCGTTCGCTGGAGCTGCTGGTCGGCCTGCTGGGCATTCTCAAGTCCGGTGGCGCCTATGTGCCGCTGGACCCGACCTACCCAGCGGATCGCCTGGCGTACATGCTCGAAGACGCCCGACCGGCACTGTTCCTCGGCCAGCAGGGCCTGCTGGAACAGCTGGGGGCCGGACTGCCACGCCTGCGCCTGGACAGCGACGTAGCGCTGTTCGCCAACCAGCCGGACAGCAACCCGGCCCCACTGGCCGGGCCGCAAGACCTGGCGTACATCATGTACACCTCCGGTTCGACCGGTAAGCCCAAGGGCACTCTGGTGACCAATGGTTCGGTGGTCAACCTGGCCTGGGCGCGCATCCACGGTTTGTATCGTCGCTACACCGACCAGCCGATGCGCACCAGCTTCAACTACTCGTTCGCCTTCGACAGTTCGGTGGCGGAGCTGATCCTGTTGCTCGACGGCCACAGTCTGTACCTGACCCCGGAAGACGTGCGCTACGACCCCGAGGCCCTCGCCGGCTTCTTCCGCGACACCCGCCTGGACGCCTTCGAGTGCACCCCGGCGCAGCTCAAGGCCCTGCTCGAAAGCGACGGCGTTCGCCGGGGCGAGGTGTACCTGCCGCGCTTCGTGCTGTTTGGTGGCGATGCGGTGGACGCACAGCTGTGGCAACGCCTGCCGTCGATTGCCGGCAGCCGCTTCTTCAACACCTACGGCCCGACCGAATGCACCGTGGACGCCACCGGCTGCGCGGTGGATGACTTCCCGCAGCGGCCGATCATTGGCCGGCCCATCGCCAACGTGCGCACTTATGTGCTCGATGCCTTCCTCAACCCGATGCCGGTGGGCGTCCCGGGGGAACTGCACATCGGCGGTGCCGGCGTGACCCTGGGCTACCTCAACCGCGCCGAGCAGACGGCGAAGGTGTTCATCGAAGACCCGTTCTCGTCGCAGCCAGGCGCGCGGATGTACAAGTCCGGCGACCTGGTGCGCTGGTTGCCCGACGGCCAGCTCGAATACCTGGGACGCATGGATCATCAAGTGAAGATCCGTGGCTTCCGCGTCGAACTGGGGGAAATCGAAACCCTGATCGGTGCCCAGCCGGGCGTGCGCCAGGCCGTGGTGTTGGCCCGTGAAGACGTGCCCGGCGACAAGCGCCTGGTGGCCTACGTGACCTGCGACCAGCAGGCAGACATCCACGCCTGGCGCAAAACCATTGGCGCCGCCCTGCCCGACTACATGGTGCCCTCAGCGTTTGTGGTGCTCGATGAACTGCCATTGACCGACAACGGCAAACTCAACCGCAAGGCCTTGCCGGCACCGGATATCCAAGCCGCGCCAGACGCCCTCGACCCGCCGTGCAGCGCCGCCGAACAAAAACTGGCGGCCCTGTGGGCCGAGTTGCTGAACGTGCCGACGACGCAGGTCGGCCGTGACAGCCATTTCTTCTACCTTGGCGGTCACTCGCTGCTGGCGGCGGCGCTGTTCGCCCGCTTGCGCCAACAGTTCGCCAGCGTGCCGCCGTTGCGGGCGGTGTTCGAACACCCGACCCTCGAGGCCTTGGCCGCGCTGCTGGGCGATCCCCTGCAAGCCCCGACGGCGACCTTCGTCCCAGCGGTTCGTCCGGCGCGCCTGCCGCTGTCGTTCGAACAGCAACGCTTGTGGTTCCTCGAACAACTGAGCGCCGGCGGTGGCGAGTACAACGTAGTCAGCGCCGTGCAGCTGGACGGCGCACTCAATGCCCAGGCCCTGCAAACGGCCCTGAACAGCGTGGTCCAACGCCACGAGATCCTGCGCAGCCGCATCGTGCGCGATGGCGACGGCGAATTGCAGTTGGTTATCGACGCGCAGGTCGACATCACCGTGCAGGTGAAGCCCGTGCAGGCCGCCAGTGACGAGCAATGGCAGGCACTGACCGACGCGGTAATTCACGCAGAAACCGGCCGCCGTTTCGACCTCGCCGCCGAAATACCCGTCCGGGCCAAATTGCTGCAACGCAGCGGCGGCAACCAGTCGTTGCTCTTGCTCAGCGTGCACCACTGCGCCATCGATGACGCCTCCAGCCAGAACCTGCTGGAGGAACTGCGACAGTTCTACACCGCCCAGTGCCAAGGCACCCCGGCGACACTGCCGGCACTGGCGCTGCAATACCCCGATTACGCCCTCTGGCAGCGCGAGCCCGGCCAACAGACCGCGTTCAGCAGCCAACTGGACTACTGGCGCAACCAACTGGAGGACGGCGACTACCTGCTGGACCTGCCGACCGAACAGGGCCGCCCGAACCAGCTCGACCCGACGGCCGACGCGGTGCAATTGCAGTTGCCGCCCGCCCTGGTGGAACGCCTGCGGCAGTTCGCCCAGCAACGCGGGGCCACGCTGTACATGCTCATGCTCGCTGCCGCGCAATTGCTCCTGGGTCGCTACGCCAACCAACGCGACGTGCGGGTCGGCAGCCCGGTGGCCCAGCGTCCATTCGCCGAGCTGCAACCGCTGATCGGCTGCTTCGTCAACACCGTGGTCATGCGTGCCGACCTGGATCCGGCGCTGGACTTCGAAGGCCTGCTCGACCAAGTGCGCAACCGTGTGCTGGATGCCCAGCAGCATCAGGACGTGCCGTTCGACCAGGTCGTCGAGCACCTGAAGCCGTCGCGCAGCCTCGGCCAGACGCCGTTGTTCCAAGTGCTGTTCGCCATGCAAAACGCCGACTCGTCGAGCCAGCCATGGCCGCAGTTGCAGGTCAGGGAACGCGCCGTGACCGCCCAGGCCACCAAGTACGACCTGAACTGGGAAGTGTATGACGGCGAGGTGCTGTCGGTGTTGCTGGAATACCGCGCCGCGCTGTTCAGCGACACCACCGCCCGACGTTGGCTGGAGCAGTGGCAACAACTGCTGGAAACCATGCTCGACGCACCACAAACCCGCCTCGGCGATTGGACGCCGTTGCCAGCAGCGGAGCGTCAGCGCCAACTGATCGAGTGGAACGCCACCGAACGTCACTACGGCGGCCCGACCAACCTGCACACCGCCCTGAGCCAACAAGCAGCCCTGAGCCCCAACGCCCCGGCATTGGTGTTCGAAGGCCAGCGGCTGAGCTATGCCGAGCTGGACCAGCGGGCACAAACTGTCGCCCGGGCCCTGCGCGCCGCCGGCGTGGGCAGCGACAGCATCGTCCCGGTGTGCATGGAACGCTCGGTGGACATGGTCGTGGCCTTGCTCGGCATCGTCCATGCCGGTGCCGCGTGGCTGCCGCTGGATCCGGAACTGCCGGCCACGCGCCTGGCCTTTCTGATCGAAGACGCCGATGCCAGGGTCACCTTGACCCAAGCCCAGTGGCTGTCGCGACTGCCAGCCGGGCATGACGCCTGGACGCTGAACGCGTTGCCAAACGCTGAAGTTGGCGAGCCGATCAGCGTCGAGGCGCACGACCTCGCCTACGTGCTCTACACCTCCGGTTCCACCGGCCAACCCAAAGGTGTGATGAACGAACACGGCGCCTTGATGAACCGTCTGCATTGGATGCAGGACGCCTTCCCGATTGGCCCGAACGACCGTGTCCTGCAAAAGACGCCGTACAGCTTCGACGTGTCGGTGTGGGAGTTCTTCTGGCCGCTGATCACCGGTGCAACCCTGGTGGTTGCCCGTCCGGACGGTCATCGCGACCCGGCCTACCTCAGCCAGTTGATCCAGCAGGAACGGGTCACGACACTGCATTTTGTACCATCGATGCTGCGTGCGTTTGTCGAGGAACCGAGCCTGGCCGACTGCCACAGCCTGCGCCAGGTGTTCGCCAGCGGCGAAGCCTTGCCGGTGGACCTGGTCCGGCGCTTCATGGGCCAACACCCGGCGGCGCTGATCAACCTGTACGGCCCGACCGAAGCGGCCATCGACGTCTCGGTCTGGCGCTGCTCGGCGGACGACGCCATCGTGCCGATCGGCAAGCCCATCGCCAACCTGCGCTTGTACATCCTCGACGAAGCCATGCAACCGTTGCCGATTGGCAGCATCGGCGAGCTGTACATCGGCGGCATCGGCTTGGCCCGTGGTTACTTGAAACGCCCGGACCTGACCGAGGAACGTTTCCTCGCCAGCCCGTTCGTGGCCGGTGATCGCCTGTACCGCACCGGCGACCGTTGCCGCTTCCTGGCCGATGGCAACATCGAGTACCTGGGGCGTCTCGACCATCAGGTGAAGCTGCGCGGCCAGCGCATCGAGCTGGGGGAAATCGACTCGGTGCTGCTGGCCCAGGCCGGTGTTCGCGACGCCGCCACCTTGTTGCTGGACCAGCGCCTGGTGAGTTTCTGGTGCGGTGATGCCGATGAGGCGACCCTGCGTGCCGACCTCACCGACAGCCTGCCGGCGCACATGCAACCCAGCCTCTTCGTGCCGCTCGATCACCTGCCGCTCAACAGCAACGGCAAGCTCGACCGCAAGGCCCTGGCCGCCACGCCGCTGCCACAGAGCCAAAGCGACCAGCCACGCATCGCGCCACGCAATGCCACTGAAACCGTGCTCTGCGAACTGTTCGGCGAAGTGCTGGGTTGTTCAGATGTCGGCATCGAGGACCACTTCTTCCAACTCGGCGGCCACTCCTTGCTGGCCACGCGCCTGGTCAGCCAGGTTCGTGAGCGCCTCGGGGTTTCCCTGCCCTTGCCGCTGGTGTTCGCCCAACCGACGGTCGCGGCCCTGGCCGAGCACCTGCGTGCGGCCCTGCCCGGTGAGTCGATCACCGCGCAACCGCGCCCGGCGCAGTTACCCCTGGGTCTGGCTCAGCGCCGGTTCTGGATGCTCAGCCGCCTGGTGCCGGAGTCCCGCGAGTACCACATGCCGTTCGCCCTGGCCTTGCGCGGCGAGCTGCAAGTCGAGGTCTTGCGCGAAGCCTTCGAGCAGGTCAGCCAGCGTCACCTGGTGCTACGCAGCCGGATCGTCGAGGTCGACGGCGAGCCGCAATTGCTGATTGACGATCATGGACCGGCGCTCACGGTCACTGGCGTCGCCACCCAGGATTGGGCCGCGACCTGCGCCAGCGCCCAAGACGAACTGATGGCCCCGTTCGACCTGGCCGCCGCCGCGCCTTGGCGTGCGCACCTGTTGCAACGCCAGGGCAGCGACGAACACCGGTTGCTGGTGTGCCTGCACCACAGCGCCACCGACGGTTGGGCCATGCAGTTGCTCATCGACGAGCTGACCCAGGCCTACGCCGCCGGCCTGAAGGGGCAGTCGCCCACCTGGACGCCGTTGGAGATCGACTATGTCGACTTCGCCCTGTGGCAGCAGCACCCGGACACCCAGGCCCAGCGCAGTGCCAGCCTGGACTACTGGAAAAACCACCTGGGCCAGGACGACTACCAGCTCGACCTGCCCATCGACCATCCACGTGGCGCCGAAGCCGACCGTCGCGCCCGGCAACTGAGCGTGCGCCTCGGCCACCCGCGCGCCGAAGCCATCCGCCAGTTCGCCCGTCAGCGCGGCACCACCCCCTATGTGGTGCTGGCCACGGCCCTGAGCGCACTGCTGGCCCGCTACAGCGGCCAGCGGGAGATTCGCCTCGGCACCCCGGCGGACCAACGTGAGCACGCACAAACCCAGACGTTGCTGGCCTGCCTGGTCAACACCCTGGTGATCCGCAGCGACGTCGATCAACGGGCCCCGGCCGAGCAACTGCTCGCCAGCCTCGAGGCCGACCTGCGCGCCGCCCAGGCCCACGCCGACCTGCCGTTCGCCACCCTGGTCGGTGCCGTCGCGCAGAACCGCGACTTGAACCGTACACCGCTGTTCCAGGTGCTGTTCTCCCTCAACTATGGCCGCGTCGACAGCAGCCAATGGCCGGGACTGAACGTCGAAGAGCAGATGCTGCCGGTGATCGACGCCAAATTCGAACAGAGCTGGGAAGTCCAGGACGACGGCAGCGACATGACGCTGGCGCTGGAATACCAATCGGCCTTGTTCGACGAAACGACCATGCAACGCTGGAGCGCGCAGTGGTGCGCATTGCTCGACGCCCTGGTGACCAGCCCTGGGCGCACCTTGATCGAACTGTTCCCGCAACAGCAGGATCAGCAGCAACTCGACCGCTGGAACGCCACTGAACGTCACTACAGCGGCCCGACCAACCTGCACACCGCCCTCAGCCAACAAGCGACCCTGAGCCCCAACGCTCCGGCATTGGTGTTCGAAGGCCAGCGGCTGAGCTATGCCGAGCTGGATCAGCGGGCACAAACTGTCGCCCGGGCCCTGCGCGCCGCCGGCGTGGGCAGCGACAGCATCGTGCCGGTGTGCATGGAACGCTCGGTGGACATGGTCGTGGCCTTGCTTGGCATCGTCCATGCCGGTGCCGCGTGGCTGCCGCTGGATCCGGAATTGCCGGCCGCACGCCTGGCCTTCCTGATCGAAGACGCCGATGCCAAGGTCACCTTGACCCAAACCCAGTGGCTGTCGCGACTGCCAGCCGGGCATGACGCCTGGACGCTGGACGCGTTGCCAAACGCTGAAGTTGGCGAGCCGATCAGCGTCGAGGCCCACGACCTCGCCTACGTGCTTTACACCTCCGGTTCCACCGGCCAACCCAAAGGCGTGATGAACGAACACGGCGCCTTGATGAACCGCCTGCACTGGATGCAGGACGCTTTCCCGATTGGCCCGAACGACCGCGTCTTGCAGAAAACCCCATACAGCTTCGACGTCTCGGTGTGGGAGTTCTTCTGGCCGCTGATCACCGGCGCGACCCTGGTGGTCGCCCGTCCGGACGGTCATCGCGACCCGGCCTATCTCAGCCAGTTGATCCAGCAGGAACGGGTCACGACGCTGCACTTCGTCCCTTCCATGCTCCGTGCCTTTGTCGAGGAACCGAGCCTGACCGACTGCCACAGCCTGCGCCAGGTCTTCGCCAGTGGCGAAGCCTTGCCGGTGGACCTGGTGCGGCGTTTCATGGGCCAACACCCGGCGGCGCTGGTCAACCTGTACGGCCCGACCGAAGCGGCCATCGACGTCTCGGTCTGGCGCTGCTCGGCGGACGACGCCATCGTGCCGATCGGCAAGCCCATCGCCAACCTGCGCTTGTACATCCTCGATGAAGCCATGCAGCCGTTGCCGATTGGCAGCATCGGCGAGCTGTACATCGGCGGCGTCGGCGTGGCCCGCGGTTATCTGAAACGCCCGGACCTGACCGAAGAACGCTTCCTCGCCAGCCCGTTCGCGGCCGGTGATCGCCTGTACCGCACCGGCGACCGCTGCCGCTTCCTGGCCGATGGCAACATCGAGTACCTGGGGCGTCTCGACCATCAGGTGAAGCTGCGCGGCCAGCGCATCGAGCTGGGGGAAATCGACTCGGCACTGCTGAGCTTGCCGGTCATCACTGGCGCCTGCACCCTGGTCATCGACAACCGCCTGGTGGCGTTCTATAGCAGTAGCACCGCGCAATCGGACCTCGACACCCAACTGGCGGCCGAGCTGCCGGCCTACATGGTGCCGGCGGTATGGGTGCAGATCCCGGCCCTGCCCCTGAGCACCAATGGCAAGATCGACCGCAAGGCTCTGGCCGCACTGCCTTTGCCAGATACCCAGAAAGACTACGCGGCACCGCGCAACGACCTGGAACGCCTGCTCTGCCAGCTGTTCGGCGAAATGCTCGGGGAAAGCTTGACCGGCGGCCGTGAAGTCGGCACCTCGGACAGTTTCTTCGCCCTGGGCGGTGACTCGATCCTCGGCCTGAAACTGATCTCACGCTTGCGTGAACAGGGTTATTCGCTCACGCCACGGGACCTGTTCCGCTCGCCGACCCCGGCGGCCCTGGCCCATGTGACCACGGCCCTGCTGACCCAGGCCGACCAAGGCGACGTGACCGGGCCGATGCCGCTGATGCCGTTGCACCAGTGGTTCTTCGACCAGCAGCAGGTCCAAGCCGCGCATTGGAACCAATCGGTGCTGGCCGACAGCGACCGTCGCCTGGAACCGGCCATCGTCCAAGCCACGTTGGACCGGCTGGTGGCCCACCACGACGCCCTGCGCCTGCGTTTCACCGACGTCGACGGCCAATGGCAGGCGCACATCGCGCCAGTGGCACCGGCCCAACTGACCTGCTGCGAGCACCCGGAACAACTGCTGGAAGTCGCGCAAAGCCTGGACCTGCAACACGGCCCGCTGTTCGCCGCGGCCCTGTTGGACGGCACGCCGCAACGCCTGTACCTGGTGGCCCATCACCTGGTGGTCGATGCGGTGTCGTGGACGCCGCTGCTGGAAGACTTCCAACAGTTGTACCCCGCCCTGGAGCGTGGCGAGCAGCCAACGTTGCCGGCGAAAACCACCTCGTATCGTCAATGGGCCGAGCACCTGCAAGCCCATGCCGCGAAAGCTGCCGCCGAGCAGCGCTACTGGAGTGCCCAGAGCTCTGCGAACCGGCCGCCCATGGCCACGGTTGCCGAACGCCAGACCCTGTCGGCGCGCTGGGATGCCCGCCGCACGCACCAATGGTTGACCGAGTCCCACGCCGCTTACCGCACGCAACCGGAAGAACTGCTAATCGCCGCCCTCGCCGCGACCCTGGCTGAGGTTGAACAGCGCAGTGACATAGTCGTGGACCTGGAACGCCACGGGCGTGACGCACCGTTTGCCGGGCTGGACGTCGGCCGCACCGTCGGCTGGTTCACCACTCTTTACCCACTGCGCGTGAGTGCCAGCGGCGCCGCCGGCGACCAGGTGCGCAACGCCAAGCAAGCCTTGCGTGACGTACCTGGCCAGGGCCTGGGCTACGGCTTGCTGCGCCAGCGCGGCGAGTTGCCGGCCAGCCACGGCGATGTGCTGTTCAACTACCTGGGGCATGAGCAAACGCCAGCGGGCTGGTTGCGCGCCAGCAGCCTGGTCCCGCCAGCGGACGTGGCCCCGGTGAACCGAGTGACCCATGCCCGGGAAGTGGTGGCCTGGCTGGAGGACGGCGTGTTGCGTGTCGAATGGCACAGCATCACGCCGCAAGCCGACAGCCGTTTGCCTGCTCGCCTGCTGGAACGTTTGCAGGCGCTGGTCGAACACTGCCTCGACCCGCAGGCCGGTTCGCTGATGCCGGCGGACTTCCCACTGGCAAAAGGCATGAACCAGGCGACCCTCGACACCTTGCTCAAACGCCTGGGGCCGAAGAAGTGAGCCCCGGCACGACCTGTATTTGACTTCGAAGTGCGCCGTTAGCGGCGCACGTGTCTCCCCGTTTTTCTGGATCGAACACTGCCGCCATGCATGATCAAATCGAAAACATCTATTCGCTGACCCCGCTGCAAAAAGGCCTGCTGTACCACGAGGCCTATGCGCCCGAGTCCCGGGTTTATTACCAGCAGATGAGCATCGGCCTGGCCGGTGAACTCGACCTCGATGCGTTCCGCCAGGCCTGGCTGGCCCTGATGCAACGCCACGCGGTGTTGCGCACGGCGTTTCTCTGGGAAGAGCTGGACGACGCCTATCAGGTCATTCTCAAGGAAGTCGACTTGCCCCTTCGTGAAGTCGATTTACGCGGTAACGCGCAAGGCGTCGCAGCCCTCGCGGCCGAAGACCGCGCTCAGGCCTTCGAACTGGGCAGCGCCCCGTTGATGCGCCTGACCCTGGCGCGACTGGACGATGTGAACGGACAGGCACAATGGTCGCTGGTCTGGACACACCACCACTTATTGCTCGACGGTTGGAGTGTCGGCTCACTGCTGGCGGACTGGCGTGATCTGTATCGCGCGGCACGGCGCGGTCAACACGCGGCGCTGGAAGCGGTGCGACCGTTCCAGGATTACGTGGCCTACCTCAGCGAGCGCCCAGCGGCCGATGAGTTCTGGCGCAGCCGCCTTGCGGACTTCGCCAACACCACGCGCGTGCCCGAGTCGGACCCCCGTGGCCTGCTCGCCGATCCGGTAGACGCGCACCTGCCTTGCACCGAGCATTCGCTGAGGCTGGACGCCGCAACGACCGCTCGCCTGGCCGGCTTCGCCCGGAACCACAACCTGACCGTCAACACCTTGCTGCAAGCGGCTTACGCTTACCTGCTGGGCCGCCACAATGGCACCGACGAAAGCCTGATCGGCGTCACCGTGGCCGGACGCCCCCAGCGTCTGAGCGGCGTCGAGCGCATGGTCGGTCTGTTCATCAACACCTTGCCGTTGCGCGTTCGTTGGGACGATGCACCGACCGTTGGCCAATGGCTGGCGGGCATCCAGGACTGGAATGCCGAGATGCGCGAGCACGAGCACACGCCGCTGGCCAGTCTGCGGGCACTGACGGCCCTGCCGCCCGGTGGCGAGTTGTTCGAAGCGATCCTGGTATTCGAAAACTTCCCGTTTCCCCAGGAACTGGATCAGATCGACGACGGCCTGTTCGGACTACCGGACGCCGAACACGCCGCGCCATTGCGCCACACCGGCGGGCGCAACAACTACCCCATGTCGCTGATCGCGTCGATGGAAAGCGACTGCTTGCAACTGCATCTGGTGCATCAACGCAAACGCTTGTCCGATGCGGCAGGCGCGCGCTTGCTGCAGCAATTGGCCGCGCTGGTCGAGGAGCTGAGCCGTGACGCCAATCGACTACTGGCCGACGTGCCGCTGTGCCCGGCGCAGGAACTGGAACTGACCGGCCACTGGGGCAACGGTGCGCCCCTCCCGTTGCCTGTAGCGCCGCTGCACGAACTGATCGCCGCCCAGGCGCGCCGCCATCCCGCGCGAGAAGCTGTGCGCGACGCCAACGGTGTCTTGAGCTACGGCGAACTGCTTGAAGCATCGACCGGACTGGCCAAGGCTTTGCGCCAGCGTGGCCTGCAACAGGGTGATCGAGTCGCGCTGGCCTTGCCCCGCAGCAACGACGCGGTCATCTCGCTGTTGGCGGTGATGCAGGCCGGTGGCTGCTTCCTGCCGCTCGACCTGAGTCAACCCGCCTCGCGCCTGAGTGCGCTGATCGCCAGTGCCGACGTCGATTTCATCATTGGCACACCGACCTTCGAAAGCGCCTCCGCGCAAGTGATCGAGGCCTCGGCCCGCGCCACCGACATCGACCTGCCTGCGCTGGATCAACTGGCCTGCGCCTATGTGATCTACACCTCCGGCTCCACCGGTACGCCGAAAGGTGTGCGCCTGTCTCATCGGGCGATCGTCGCCTATATCACCGGCATTCTGACCGAGCTGGGTTGCGCCGAGGCCGAACAACCCTGGCGCCATGCGCTGCTCTCGACCCTGGCGGCAGACCTCGGCTACACCCAGCTGTTCGGCGCGCTGGTCAGCGGTGGCAGCCTGCTGCTGGTGGACGACGACACGCGCGCTGATCCGAACGCCCTGGCCCAGTGTTTTGCCGAATTCAGCCCGGACCTGATCAAGCTCACCCCCAACCACTTGCACGGTTTACTCGCCGCTCACCCCGACGCCAATCTGCTCCCGCGCCGTGCCTTGTTGCTAGGCGGCGAAGCGCTGCAAGGCACCTTGCTGGAGACTGTCCGCGCGCTGTGTCCGCAGCTCGCTGTCTATAACCACTACGGTCCGACCGAAAGCGCCGTGGGCATTTGCCTGTCGCGCATCGATCAACCACTGGCCGGTGTGCAACCGCTGGGCCACCCGCAACCGAATCGGCAACTGCGGGTACTCGACAACCAGGGCCACGCCGTGCCCGTCGGTGTGCCGGGCGAGTTGTGGGTGGGCGGTGAAGGCCTGGCCATCGATTACCTTGGCGATCCGGCACAAACCGCTGCGCGTTTCACCGCCGTCGCCGACCTGTCCCGGGCCTACCGCACCGGCGACCGTGTGCGCTGGCTGGAATCCGGCGAATTGGCGTTCCTCGGGCGCCTCGACAACCAAGTCAAACTGCGCGGCTATCGCATGGAGTTGGGTGAAATCGAAGCGCAGATCAAACACCTGTCCAGCAACATCCAGCAAGTGCTGGTGCGCGTGGTGCAACCGGCCAACGAGACGCCACGCCTGATCGCCTGGTTAGTCGCCAGCACCTCGCTGTCCACCGACAAGTTGCGCCACGACCTGGCCCTGCGCGTGCCGGACTATATGGTGCCGGCAGATTTCATCGCGCTGGATGAAATCCCGCTGAACGCCAACGGCAAACCGGACATCGCCCGCCTGCCTTTGCCCGATGCACCAGCCAGCCAGGACACCTACGAAGCCCCGCGGGATGCGGTGGAAAGCGCCTTTGTCGAGATTTGGCAGGATGTGCTGCGGGTGGAACGCGTCGGCATTCGCGACAATTTCTTTGCCCTGGGCGGTGATTCGATTCTCAACTTGCAGATCATCGCCCGAGCCCATCAACGCGGCATGAAGCTGACGCCCAAGCAGTTGTTCGACAACCGTACCATTGCCGAGATCTCCGCGGTGATCAGCCAAGGCGCGAACTACAGCCGCGATGCCGGCAGCGAGGCGCACAATGTACCGCTGACTGCGGGCCAGCATGCCCGCCTCGAAGCCGGCCCGTTGACGGCAGACTGGCGTTGCGTGGCGCTGCATGGGCCGATCAGCGTCGAGGTATTGAGCCGCGCCGTGTTGGCCCTGCAACAGCGGCACCGGGCGCTGCAATTGGGTCTGGCCCCACAGGCTGACGGCACCTGGGTGCAAACCCTGCCGGCCGCGCCTAAACCGGCCAGCGTCAGTCGCCAACCGCTGGACACTGACGACGTCAATGCACTGGCCGAGCTGGCTGAAACCACCCTGGCCAGGCTGGACCACCCCGCAGGCGAAGGCTGGCATGCCTGCCTTGGCGAGCAGGGCGACGCTGTGTTGTTGGTGGCGCATGCCTTGCGCCTGGACGCCAGTTCATGGGCGTTACTGATGACCGACCTGGCGCTGGCGGTGGCTCAAGCACAGCACGGTCGTGCGATCGAGTTGCCGCATCACGGCGGCAATCTGGATGAATGGGCTGAACATCAGAATACCCGCGCCAAGGACGAGGACGGACTGGAACCCGCGTGGGAATACTGGCTGCAATACGCCGGCGAAACCCTGCCGCCCACCCCGCAACATGAAGGTCCGGCCAGCGAAAGCCGCGTGCAGATTTCGCCGTCCCTCAGCGCACGTCTGAACCTGCTCAAACGCCGTAGCCACGCGCCTTGGGCCTCGCTGGTGGCCACCGCCGTCGCAGCGGAACTGGCACAGCAAAGCGCCAATCAAGACGTCTGGCTCAGCCTGGATCGTGGTCGCTGCGAGCGCGATCGCCTACCGCTCACCAGCGCTTTGAGCCGAACCGACTTCGACCCGGCCACCGTCATCGGCGCGCTGAGCCATGCCGTTCCCCTGCGTGTGACCCTGGCACCGACTGCCAGCGCCGCACAGATGCTGGCGCAGGTTGACGCGCAATTGGCCGCTGCCCCGAACACCGGTGACGACTATGGCGTGTTGCGTTATCTGGCGGACAACGACTACTTGCGCGACCCGCTGCTGAGCCTGCCCCGGCCGACCGTGCATATCGCCATGGCCGGCGAATGGCAAACTCATGAAGGGCCGCTGGGCGACGTCGTTGCCAGCAGCACGCCGATCGATGCATCCGGACTGACCTTATCCGTCAGCTTGCAACGCGGTCAGCTGAAAATCGATTGCCGTGGCCCAGGCGCCGAACAGTGGGCCCAGGTGCTGGAACAACGTCTGGCCCTGTTGGCCGCCGAAGCCGAGCACGCCATCCCCGGCGCCCATGCGTTCCCGTTGTGCCGCGCCGCCGGGCACGACCTCACTGCCTTGGGCGCAAACTTCGACTGGGCCGGCGTCGACGACTTGCTACCCCTGTCGCCGATGCAGGAAGGCATGTTGCTGCACACCCTGCTGCGCCCCAACAGCGGCATCTACCTGATGCAGCAACGTTATCGCTGGGACGGCGAACTGGACCGCAGTGCCATCGAATATGCCTGGGCACAACAGTTGGCCAGGCATCCAATGCTGCGTACCGGTTTCTGGTGGCAGGACGGCAAGGCGGCGCTGCAATGCGTCTACCACGACACCGATCCGGCCTTCGCCTGGTACGACTGGCGGCACCTCGACGAGGCGAGCCGCCAGCGTCAACTCGACGCTGTGCTGGACGCTGAATGCCGTCAGGGTTTCGACATGCGCCGGCCACCCTTGACCTTCCTGCGGGTGTTCCAGGTGGCCGACCGGGAATTCCTGATCGTACGCAGCTTCCACCACATCCTGACCGACGCCTGGTGCTTCGGCCTGTTGATGGCCGACCTCTTCGCCCACTACCAGGCGCGCGTGCTCGGCCAGCCGGTGGCGCGTCCGTTGCTGCCGTCGTTCAGTAACTACGTTCATTGGCTGCAATGCCAGGACACGTCCATCACCGAGCAATTCTGGACCCGCGAACTGGCCGGCTTCAGCGCGCCGACACCGCTGGTGGTGGATCGCCCGGCCGAGGCCGAGCAAGCGGTCGAGACCGTGGCCAACCTCGACGTCACCCTGTCGATTGCCGACACCCGAGCATTGACCGCGTTGTGCCAACAGCACCAACTCACGCCCAACACCTGGATTCAAGGTGCGTGGGCCCTGCTCTTGTCGCGCTACAGTGGCAGCGACGACGTGCTGTTCGGCGTCACGGTGTCAGGCCGTCCAACCGACCTGCCCGGCGTGGAAGACATCGTCGGCCTGTTCATCAACAGCCTGCCGTTGCGGGTCAAGGTTGACGATGAACAAATCGTGGTGCCGTGGCTGCAAGCGCTGTTCGCACACAACGTCGAGTTGCGTGCCTACGAACACGCACCGCTGCTGGATATCCAGCGCTGGAGTGAAATCGAGCATGGTCGTTCGCTGTTCGACAGCCTGGTGGTGTTCGAAAACGCGCCGTTCGACGCGGGCCTGTCGGATCGTCAAATCGACTTCAACATCGACATCTATGAAGACCGGGTACACACCAACTATCCGATGACGGTGGTGCTTTATCCTGGCGATCGCCTGGGCATTCGGCTGACCTACGACGCCGCACGTTTCGACACGGTGACGGTGCAGCGCATGCTCGGCCACTTGCGCCAGCTGTTGACTCAAATGGTTGCCCGACCGGATGCACCGCTGGCCGCGCTGTCGTTGCTCACGCCGGAGGAACGCCAGACCCTGCTGGTGGACTGGAACCGCAGCGAGCTGGACTTCCCACTGGATCAAACCTACGCCCAGCTGTTCGCCCGTCAGGTGGCAGCGCATCCACAGCGCATCGCTGCGGTGTGTGGCGCCGACAGCCTGAGCTACGCCGAGCTGGATCAGCGTTCCAACCGCCTGGCCCGTGCACTGGTGGAAACCGGTGCCGGTCGTGACACCCTGGTGGCCCTGGCCAGCGAACGTGGCCTGGCGCTGCTGAGCATGATGATCGCCGTGCTCAAGGCCGGTGCCGCCTACTTGCCGCTGGACATCAAGCATCCGCCACAACGCCTGAGTGAAATTCTCGAACTGTCCGAGGCGACGCTCCTGTTGACCAGCGACAGCGCCGATTCGGTCATCGACCCGGCACTGGCCGCGTGTACCGCGACACCACGACGCCTGCGCACCGAAGCGCTCTGGCTGAGCGGCGATGCGACGCCATTGCCAGTGGCGGGCAGCCCTGACGACCTGGCCTATGTGATCTTCACCTCGGGTTCCACCGGCACACCCAAAGGCGCAATGATCGAACAGCGCGGCATGCTCAACAACATCTTCGGCAAGGTGCCGACGCTGGGCCTGTCGAGCGCCGACCGAATTGCCCAGACCGCCTCCCCGGCGTTCGACATTTCGGTCTGGCAGTTCCTCGCCGCACCGGTTCTCGGCGCCACCGTGCACATCCTGCCGGACGAGATTGCCCATGATCCCGAGCGCCTGCTGGGGGCCTTGGAAACCCAACAACTGTCGGTGCTTGAAGCCGTGCCGACGATGATCCGCGCCCTGCTCGACCTCGCGGGCGCCGACACCCGACTGTCGGCACTGCGCTGGTTGCTGCCCACCGGCGAAGCCCTGCCTCCGGCCCTGGCCCAAGCCTGGCTGGGCCGCTTTGCCCATGTACCGTTGATGAACGCCTATGGTCCGGCGGAATGCTCGGACGATGTGGCGTTCCACCCGCTGACCCGTGTGTCGGAGGAAGGCGGCAATGCCATGCCGATCGGCCGGCCGACCGCCAACAACCATCTGTACCTGGTTGACGCGCAACTGCGGCCGGTGCCGGTGGGTGTGCCGGGGGAAATCTGCGTGGGTGGCGTGGGGGTCGGTCGCGGCTACCTCAACGATCCGGAGAAAACCCGGGCCGCGTTCGTCGCGCACCCGTTCGAACCCGAGGCCCGTTTCTACCGCACGGGTGACCTGGGCCGCTGGCGTGCAGATGGAGTGATCGAGTTCCTCGGTCGCCGCGATCAGCAGGTGAAGATCCGTGGCCACCGTATCGAACTGGGGGAAATCGAAGATCACCTGGGTCGTCATCCCGCCGTGCAAGCCGTGGCCGTGATCGTCAACGCCGACCAGCGCGGCGATCTGCAACTGGTCGCGTACTGGACGGGCGACGACACGCCGGTGGCGGTACTGCGCGAATGGTTGGCCCAACGCCTGCCGTCGTACATGGTGCCGGCCCATTGGCAACAGCTGGAGGCATTGCCGTTGAATGCCAACGGCAAAGTCGACCGCAAAGGCTTGACGTCGCGAACGCTGGACAACGACCTGATCGAACAACGACCGTTGAGCAGCGACACCGAGCGGCAACTGGGCGCCATCTGGGCGCAGATTCTATGCGTGCCAGCGATCGGGGCTGACGACAATTTCTTTGCCCTTGGCGGACATTCGTTGCTGGCGACCTTGGTGGTTTCGCGGATTCGCGGCCAGCTCGCGGTGGACCTGCCGCTGCGTGCAGTCTTCGATCATCCGGTATTGGCGAACCTGGCCCGCGCCATCGACAGCGCCCGCCTGCAAACAGCACCTCTGGCCCTGCCGGCCATCACTCCGGCAGATCGCTCGCAAGCCCTGCCGCTGTCGTTTGCCCAACAGCGTTTGTGGTTCCTCGAACAACTGAATCCTGGCTCCAGCGGCTTCAACATTCCGTTCGCCCTGACGTTGACCGGAGCGCTGGACGTCGAAGCCCTGCGCCTGGCTTTCGAGCAGTTAGTTGCCCGTCATGAAGTGCTGCGCAGCACCGTACACAGCGACCATGGCGAGCCTTGGCAGCGGATCGAAGCGGCGCAGGCCTTCGCGCTGCCAATCACCGATCTGCAACAGGTTCCGGCGCAGGAACAGGAGTCGGCCATTCAGGCGCAATTGTCCGAGGTCTTCGGCCAGCCGTTCGACCTGACCCAAGCGCCACTGATTCGCGCACGGCTATTGCAGCTAGACCCACAGACCCATGTGCTGGCCATCGCCTTGCACCACATTGCCGTGGATGCCTGGTCCATCGCCCAACTGGTCGATCAACTGGCCAGCGATTACGCCGGTTTTGGCAACCCCGCGACCCGCATCGCCCCCGCGCCCCTGCAGTACGCCGACTTCGCCGTGTGGCAGCGCAAGCATCTGCCGGGCCCGGTCTGGCAGCAACAACTGGCCTATTGGCGCCAACAGCTGCAAGCCAGTCCGGCACCGTTGCTGTTGCCAGGCGCCCAGACCCGCGATCACGGCGGGTGCGCCCGCCATCGCAGCCGCCTGCCGGCGTCGTTGGCCCGGGCTATCAGCGACTTGGCGACAGCTCGCGAGGCCTCGCCGTTCATGGTGCTGCACAGCGCGCTGAACGTCGTGCTGCATCAGCAGACCGGACGTGAAGACCTGTTGGTCGGTACCGATATCGCCAACCGCCATCAGCAACAGACCGAAGATATGGTCGGATTCTTCGTCAATCAGTTGGTGCTGCGTTGCCGCGTCACCCCACAGCAGACATTTGGACAACTGCTGGGCGATGCCCGACGCGTGGCGCTGGATGCGTTTGCCCATCAGGACTTGCCGTTCGATGCGCTGGTGGCTGACCTGCTGCCACAGCGGGACGCGCGGTACACGCCGTTCTTCCAGGTCAAACTGGTGGTGCAGAACACCCGTCAGCAGGACCTGCATTTGCCGGGGCTGGCGATCAGCGAACGGGAACTGGAGCCGCAGGCCTCGGACGTGGACCTGCTGATCAACGTCGTCGATGACGGTGCGGGACTGCTGGTGGTGTACGACTACGACACCGGCCGTTATACCCGCGACTACATCGAACTGTTCGACTGCCTGTTCGTTTGCCTGCTGGAGCAACTCAGCCTGAGCGCCGACACCCATGTCGCCCAGTTGCTGGAGCCACTCAATCAGCTGCAACAGACCCGTCGTGAACAGGCCCAGGCCGCACTGCGCGAAGCCGGCAGCGCACGTCAGAGTGCCCTGGGCCAGGCCCGTCGTCGCACTGTCGTGAAGGATGCCGAACAATGATCGCCCCCGAGCTCATTTCCAACCTTTTTGTACAGGTCTCAGCATGACTCAGTCCCACGAAGACACGTCCGTCGAAGGTTTCGAACTGTCACCGCAACAGGCCCGCCTGTGGCGCCTGCACCAAACCCGCTTGGCATCGGCGGCAGCGCAGCGGGCCACGCTGCGTATTCGCAGTGAGCAACCGTTGGACGGTGCACGGCTGACGAACAGTTTATTGGCACTGGTGCAACGCCACGAGATCCTGCGCACCCGCTATCCGCAACTGCCGGGGCTGTTGCTGCCGATGCAAGTGATCGACGAATCAGCCGCCGACTGGCAGGCGCTGGGCATCGAACTGCAAGTGGACGCTCAATCGGCCACCTTGCACTTGCCGAGCTTGCACTTGGACAGCACCAGCCTGGGTTATCTCGCCGAAGAATGGGCGCTGTGCTACCTGCAAGCAGCACCTGGGGAACCACCGCTGCAGTACGCCGACTACGCGGCCTGGCGCCTGGAGTCGGTGGACGAGCAAGGCCGCCGGTTCTGGGATGCGCAGTTCAACGCCATGATTGCGGACGTGCCGTTACCTTGGCAGCGCCAGAACCCGGCGTCGTCCGCAGCGATCAACCTTGGCAGAGTACAACTGCAACTCGACGACTCAATCCTGCTGCGCCTTGAACATCAAGCGAACAACCTCGGTGTCAGCACGGGAGTTTTCCTGCTCGGCGCCTGGGTCGCCTTGTGGCACCGCTACAGCGAAGCTGAATGCCTGACGCTCGCCTACGAGAGCCAGGTGCGTCCTGACGTGCTCGGCGATGCCCTCGGGTTGTTTTCCGAACCGCTGCCGTTGACGATCGACGTCGCGTCCGGGTTGTCGTTTGCCGCGTTGTGTCGGCAACTGAGCGAACATGCTGGCGCGCTCAACGACGCCCGGGACAGCTATCCCAGCCACTTGAGCGACGCGCCATCGCTGACGAGCGTAGGTTTTCGCGAACTTGCGGTGACGCCGGACAGTGCCCTGAACGATGCCGGGTGGCGGATCGAACAGGCTGACAGTGTCAGTGCCGGCTGCGCGCTGCTGTTGCAATATCAGCCGTCGTCATCCAATGGTTTGTCACTGCATTTCGACGCCGCGCTCTACACGTCGGCCCACGTCGAAATCCTCGCCGAGCAACTGCTGAGCGTGATCGAGCACAGCCTGCATGAGCCGTCTGCCAGCCTGGGCCAATTGGCCACCTGCAACGCCGCCGAGCAGCAGCGTGTCACCGGCGCGCTGGCGGCTTCGCCAATCCAGAGTCCGGCGCAGGAACAGCTGTATGCCGCTATCTTCGCGCTGCCCAACCTGGCCGCTTGCTTCACCCTCGACGCCACCGACCGCGCCCAGCGCCCGGCAGTCAGCGGGCCCAGCGGCACCTTGAGCTACGCCGAGCTGGACCAACGCGTCAGCGCCCTGACCCAGCAACTGCTCGCCCAGGGCCTGGAGCCGGGTGCGCGGATTGCACATTTCCTGCCGCGCGACGTCGATGCGGTGGTGGCACTGGTTGCGATTCTGCGCGCCGGTGCCTGTTACGTACCGATCGACCCAAGCTACCCCACCGAGCGCATCGAACATATCTTGCGTGACAGCCAGGCACGCCTGGTGCTTACCCTTCAGGCTCGAATGCAAGACCTGCCGACAGACTGGCAGCCGAGTGCGCTGGCAATCGATCAAGCAACGGCGGTGGTGCCGCTTCAGGACGAGCCGCAGGTTTCGCGAGATCAACCGGCCTATCTGATCTACACCTCGGGCAGCACCGGTCAGCCCAAGGGCGTGCTTATCAGTCATGCCAACGCCCTGCATTCGCTGGCGGCGCGGCTGTCGGGCTATCCACATCCCGTGCAACGCTTCCTGCTGCTGTCGTCGTTCGCCTTCGACAGTTCCATCGCCGGGCTGTTCTGGAGCCTGGCCCAGGGCGGTTGCCTGCACCTGGCCAGTGAAACCGAACAAAAAGATCCGCTGCAACTGGCCCGGTTGATCCGCAGCCACGATGTGTCACACCTGCTGGCGTTGCCTTCGCTGTATGCGTTGTTGCTGGATGAGTTGGGCGACAGCCCGAGCCCGCTGAACACGGCGATTGTCGCCGGCGAAAGCTGCCCGCCGGCGCTGGTGGACAATCACTATCGCCGCCAGCCCGGCGCGCAGTTGTACAACGAGTACGGCCCGACCGAAGCCTCGGTATGGAGCACCGTCGCCCTCTGCCAACCCGATCACGGTACGGGTCCCGTGCCCATCGGCCGAGCGATTGCCCACACGCGGGTGTATCTACTCGATAGCGACGGCGCGCCTGTTGCACGGGGGCTCAAGGGCGAAATTCACATCGCCGGGCCCGGGTTATCCGAAGGTTACCTGGGGCTGCCACAGATGACGGCCGAGAAGTTTATCCAGGCCAGCCATCCGGCACTCGACGGCCAACGTCTGTACCACACCGGCGATTTCGCCTGGCAGGACCTGGACGGGCAACTGCTGTTCCTCGGGCGTAGCGACTCGCAGATCAAATTGCGTGGCTACCGTATCGAGCTCGGCGAGATCGAAACCGCCCTGTGCAAGGTCACTGGTGCCAGACTCGCGGTGGTGTTGCTGGACACCACCCAGGCCGAACCCAGCTTGCGCGCTTTCGTTGAGTCGGCTAACGCGCTTCAGGCCAGCGTCGTGCGCGAATCCCTTGCGGCACTTTTGCCGGCGCACATGATTCCCGCCGACATCCAGTGGCTGATGCAACTGCCCCGCACCGCCAACGGCAAGGTCGATCATCGTGCCTTGCTGGCCCGACAGCCGAACCACCGTCTTGCGGCTTATGCCGCGCCTGAAGGTCATGTCGAACAGGTGCTCGCGGCGATCTGGCAGGAGCTGCTGGAGGTCGAGATCATCGGTCGCCACGACGACTTTTTCGCCCTCGGTGGACATTCGTTGCTGGTGGTGCGCATGACCGCAAGGCTGCGCGCCCTGCTCGGTATCGAAGTGCCGGTCAACGTGATCTTCCAACACCCGCAGCTGATCCAGCTCGCCGAGCAGATTGCCCTACCCCGTGACCGCTCAGCCGTCATCGCCTTGCAGCCCGGCGCAGCAGGCCAGACACCGCTGTTCTGCCTGCACCAGCCGGCGGGCGGGGTTCATCATTATTTGCCGATGGTCGACGGGTTGTCCCAGGAGATCCCGGTGTATGGCATAGCGTTGCCCGAGTCGCTACGCGACCAGGACCTCGTTGCATTGGCCAACGCCTATGTACCGCAGATCCGCCAGATTCAGGCGCAGGGTCCGTATCGCCTGGGCGGGTGGTCCATGGGCGGACTGCTCGCGTTGGAGCTGACTCGACAACTGGAAGCCCTGGGGCAAACGGTCGAATGGCTGGGGTTGTTCGACAGCACGTTCCACGCCGAGGACGAAGCGCTGGCCTGGGATGCGTTGTGTTCAACCGTGCAGCAGGAATTGACCAGCGACAGCCGCCAGCGACTGGCCACGCTCGCTCCGGAACACCTGGCGCAATTGCGCACGGCCACCGCAAGTCTGGATCGGGTGGAGCAATTGCGTTTCGCCCTGCTGCATTGGACGAATGCCAACGGCCTGAGCCTCAATGCGCCGCTGGCGTACGTCGAACAAACATTGAACGTGATGGCTGACGCACGCCGTTGGGTCGATGACTATCGCGTGCCCACCGTGCAGGCGACCCTGCAGCTATGGTGGGCCGAGCAGACTCTGGTCGAACGCCCGACCCTGCCTGCGCAGTGGGACGCCATCAGCCTGCGAACCTGTCATCATCGGGTCGTTGCCGATCACGACACGATCCTTGGGCAGCCTGCCTTCCATGAACAACTCAACAAGTCGCTGGCCGTGGCCTCGACGGAAACCGTCGCATGAACCTGATTCTTTATCTTTACCGCCAATCGGCACGCCTGCTGGCCCTGGCTTCCATCAGCGGCGCCCTCGGCGGCCTGGCCAGCGCGGGGTTGGTGATCCTGATCAACCGTGGATTGGCTAACCCGACTCAATTGCCGGACCTGGCCCTGGGGTTCTTCGGACTGTGTGCGGGTATGTTGCTGTGCAAACTCTGCTCGGAACTGTCATTGCTGCACCTGACCCAAAGCGCCATCTTCCAGATGCGCATCGATCTGTCGCGCAAACTGCTCGCCACCCCGCTCAAGCGCTTGCAAACCATGGGCAAGCACCGCTTGTTGGTGATTCTGACCGAAGACGTGCACACCTTCACCGCTGCGTTCGAGTGGGTGCCGCTGCTGTTCGTCAACGCCGTGGTGACATTGGCGTGCTTCGCCTATCTGGCCTGGCTGTCGTGGTCATTGCTGTTGATCCTGGCGTTGTTCCTGCTGGTCGGCCTGATCGCGTTTCACCTGGCCGAACGCGGACCGTTGAGCCATCTGGAACGGGTGCGGCAACAGAAGGATGTGCTTTACCAGCACTTTCGCAGCCTGATCGAAGGCAGCAAGGAGCTGCAACTGAGCAATGCTCGTGGCGAAGCGTTTGTGGAGCGCGTCATCCGTCCGGGCGCCGATGAGTTCCGGGTACGATTCCTGCGCGGGATGGCCGGGTATTCGGTGGTGGCCAACCTCGGCACGTTACTGTTTTACCTCAACCTGGGCGTACTGCTCTTTGTCGTGCCGTTCTGGCTGCCGCAATCAATTACCGTGCTGACCAGTTTCACGGTGACGTTGCTCTATCTGGTGCGACCGATCTCCGACCTGATGATCGCGCTGCCCTCTTTGCGCCAAGCCAGTATCGCCCTGACCCGCATTCGCCAACTCGACGCCGAACTGAGCACCGAAGCACAAATGGCGGCGCCGGTCGGTAACGCGTTTGCCAGCAACGGGCCGATGCGCCTGCTGCTTAACGGGGTATGTCATCGATACCCGGGCGAACATGAGGACCATCCTTTCCTGCTCGGGCCAGTGGACCTGACGCTGGAACCGGGCGAGCTGGTGTTCGTCGTCGGCGGCAACGGCAGCGGCAAGACCACGCTGTCCATGCTGCTGCTCGGGTTGTATGCGCCGGAAGCCGGTTGCGTCGTACTCAACGGCGTGGAGGTGGACGACGACAACCGTGAACAATATCGCCAGCACTTCGCCGCCGTATTCGCCGACTTCCATTTGTTTGAACACCTGTTGGGAGATGACGGCCCGGGTGCCGAACAACGCACAGCCGATGCCACACGCTACGTCAAGGCGCTCGGCCTGGGACACAAGGTCAGCATCGTCGATGATCGCTTCTCCACCGTGGAACTCTCCACCGGCCAGCGCAAACGGCTGGCGCTGGTGTCAGCGTATCTGGACGACAAACCGTTTTACCTGTTCGATGAATGGGCGGCCGACCAGGACCCGACCTTCAAGCGGGTGTTCTACATGGAGCTGTTGCCGGAGCTCAAGGCCCGAGGTAAGACCGTGATTGTAATCACGCACGATGACGCCTACTTCTCCCAGGCCGACCGGGTCTTGAAAGTCGAGAACGGCCGTCTCACCCAAGTCGAAGCCCAGGCCGCTTACGCCTAATGGCATCGCGACGCCGCTGCCATTAGCCGTCCTGATAGATGGAGTGCAGGTAACTCACCTGCACTTCCACAGGCAGGCGATGCAACTTGGGACAGGACTCGCAAAGCACCGGCATCTGGCCTTCTACCGCTTCGTGCAATTGGTAATGCAGGCAACAATGCCGGCGCAATGGCAGGCGGGGGCAAATCAGCGGCGCCGGTGATTCGACCATGCGTTGCAAGCCTCGCAGCCTCAGGCGCCCGTCGTTGACCGTGACCTGCTCCAGCCATTGGTGTGCCTCGGCGAACCCCGGTCTCGACAGCTCGGGGTCCATCCTGGCGAAGGCGCCGTCCCAGATGGCGACCATATTGGCCCAGAGTATTTTTGGTGCCAGGCCACCGGCGGCGGCCAAGGCCACGAACAGCGGGGCCAGGTGCTCATGAATCAGGCGATTCCAGTAGTCGGCACGCCCTTGAGGTGACAGCGGCATCAACCGGGCATTCAAGCCCAACGCCATGGGTTCTCCGTCAGCGTGGAACAGCACCGCCTCCTCGCCCCAGAAATCGATCGAGCCATCACGCGTGAGCACACACGCCAAGGCGGCCGGCAGGGCGATGCTCAAGTAGTTCATTGACCATTGCGAGACCACCGCCGCGCGATTCACGCCTGGGTATTGCAGGGCAAACCGGGACAGCAACGGCCTCAGCACGGCAGGGTCGGCAACATGACTTAACCCCACAAACGATTGATCGCCGGGTTCTTGTCGAATGACCCGTGTTATTGGCGGCCAAGCCTGGCCAAGCCATTCTGGAAATTCGATAACGTGGCCCCCATGGCTTTCCCTAACTAATGCAAACGATTAGCATTGGCTGATCCTATCCTCCCTCCCCTGCAAACTCAACGTCGTCAGCGACCGGGCTCATCAAGACCACATGCAAACACTCCGCAATTTCTGGCGTCTGGCGCGGCCGTTCTGGGCATCCGAGGAAAAGTACCCGGCCCTGTTGCTGTTGTGCGCCACCGTGCTGATGACCCTGTGCATGGTCGGCATCAACATCCTCACCAATTTCTGGAACCTGCATTTCTACAACGCCTTGCAGGCCTTGGATTACCACGGTTTCCTGATAGGCAGCTTGCAGTTCATTCTGCTGCAGATCGGCACCGCCGCGTTTACCGTAGGCGCGTTTCACTTCCAACAGAAGCTGACGCTGCGCTGGCGGCGTTGGGCGACGCGCAACACCGTTGATCAGTGGCTGGGCAGCCAGCGTTACCACAAACTGAAACTGACCGAGACGGACGTCGATAACCCGGACCAGCGGATCGCCGAAGACATCGACCTGTTCATCATAAAGTCCCTCAAGTTGAGCCTGGGGCTACTGACGTCGGTGGTGTCGCTGTTTTCGTTCCTGCACATTCTCTGGCAGGCCTCCAGCCTGGTCAGCGTGCCTTTCAACGGCGAATCGTTCGTCATCCCCGGGTTGCTGGTGTGGGTGGCGCTGGTGTATGCAATCGTAGGGACCGGCGTCGCATTCTGGTTGGGACGCGCACTGCCTGGCCTCAATTTCATGCAGCAGCGACGCGAAGCGGATTTTCGCTTCTCACTCATCCGCCTGCGGGAAAACGCCGACTCAGTCGCCCAATACCGAGGAGAGGCAGCAGAAAAACAACGCTTCGACCATCGCCTGGAGGCAGCACTGCAGAACTTCTGGGCCCTGGTGAAAAAGCAAAAGCTGATCATGGGCTACTCGACGCTCTATTTGCGCAGCGCCACGGTCATTCCCATGTTCATCATGGCACCACAGTTTTTTGCGGGCGCGTTCCCCCTCGGTCGGCTGACGCAGATCAGCGCCGCCTTCGGCGAAGTGCACGCCGCCATCGCTTATCTGGTGGAAGTATTCCCGGAACTGTCGGAATGGAAATCAGTGATCGACCGCTTGATCGGATTCCAGGATCGCCTGGACACGGTCGACATCGATTCCAAGGTCAGGCTGGGACAGCAAGCTTCAGGGCTCGACGTGCAGAACCTGGATGTCTGGCTGCCGAACGGCCGGCAATTGTTCAAGGGTTTCAACCTGTCACTTAAAGCCGGTGACAGCCTGTTGATCAGCGCACCATCGGGCTACGGCAAATCGACTCTTATCCGCGCGATCACCGGGCTCTGGCACCATGCTTGCGGTTCGAGCCGCTACGACCGGGAGCGCGCCCTGACACTGTCGCAGAAGCCTTACCTGCCATTGGGCAGTCTGCGCGAGGCGCTGTGGTATCCCCATGCACCTCTCGGTCACGAGGACGCTGCCTTGCAGCGGGCCATGGAACAGGTCGGACTGCAACATCTGGGCGAACAACTCGACATGGAGCGTGATTGGTCGCAGACCCTGAGCGTCGGCGAACAGCAGCGTTGCGCGTTCGTCCGGGCGTTGCTGACCCGCCCGACAGTGCTGTTTCTCGACGAAAGCAGTTCGGCGCTGGACTCGGCCAATGAGGCGCGTTGCTACCAGTTGCTCAGGCAGTCCTTACCGGAGACGATCCTGGTCAGCGTCGGCCATAACGCTTCGCTGGAAGGTTTCCATCACAAGATCCTGGAGTTGCAAAGCGATCAGGAATGGGTACAACGAAACGTCAAGCGCGCGGTATGACCGGCGGAGCAACCGAGCGCTGGCGCTCGGTTGCTCCAGTTAACCAATGATCTGCGCATACACCGACCTGTCGACATTGCCACCCGACAGGATTACCCCGACCTTTTTCCCCTTCATCAACCCTCGCTCCTGGATAAGTGCCGCCAAAGCCGCGGCGCCGGCCCCCTCTGCCAGGTTGTGGGTGTCGGTGTAATAGACCCGCATCGCCTCGGCAATCTCCTGATCGCTGACGGCAACGATCCGTGCCGCCCCGGCGCGATAGATGGCGAAAGCCTCAGGTATCGGTTTGCGCACGGCGAGGCCGTCGGCGAAGGTGTTGGCCGAGGCGGTTTCGCAGATCATGCCCGCCTCGAACGATTGTTTCGCCGCCGTAGCCTCGGTGGACACCACGCCCACCACCTGCGTGTTAAGGCCCAAGGCGTCACGTGCAGCGATGACCGCGCAGATGCCCGAGCCGCAGCCAATGGGCACGTAGACGGTGTCCAGGTCTGCCACAGCCTTGAACAACTCAAGGGCGTAGGTGGCGACGCCCTTGACCAACTCGGTGTGAAATGGCGGTACGAGATACAGGCCCTGTGCCTGCGCCAGACGTGCTGCTTCTTCACGGGCCTCATCGAAATCGCGACCATATTCGATCACCTCGCCACCGAAGCCGCGCATGGCATTGTTTTTCTCCACCGAGTTGCCTTGCGGCACCACGATCAATGCCTTCAGCCCCGCCGCGCTGGCTGCCAGCGCCAGGCTCTGGCCATGGTTGCCCCGGGTGGCGGTGACGATACCGTTCACCTCCGGGCGCTCACGCTTGAGCCAATGCATGAAGGTGATACCGCCGCGCACCTTGAAAGCGCCCGTGGGGGTATGGTTTTCATGCTTGACCCAGACCGTGCAACCCAGCCGTTGCGCCAGCAAGGGCCAGGCGTACTGGGCCGTGGCGGGCATGACTTGGTAGACCTGGCGGGCGGCTTGTTCAATTTCGTCATAAGTCAGTGCGTACATGGTGGACCTCCTGGGGTTTCGCCGAGTCTAGCCAGGGACACCGAATCCGGGCTTTCAAAAAACTGACCTGACTTTTGCGGCGCTGCTTCACTACTATGAACACCATGGGCCATCGAAACCGCACGCCGTTGCCGCGCCAGACTGAATCGATCCGTCGTATCGAAGTCGGCCCTTGGGCAATCGAATTGCTTCCCGGCTGCGCTTATGCCGCCCGCTACGTCGCGACCCAGGCGGCGATCGGCTTTGCCTTCGACAGCCAGCGAGGCGTGCACGCCATCGGCAGCGACCGGATACAGCCTTTCTTTGCCATGCCCAATGGCCTGGCGTTCGTCCCGGCCCAGTGTGACGTCTATTCGGAGTCTTCCCAGGGCGGCGAGTATCTGCGAGTGCTGCGTACCGACGGGCAGGCGTTGGCGGGAGACCGCGCCTTCAACAATCACCTCGATCCCCGTGCCATCGCCCTCGCCCAACACATGCGGCGCGCGCTGCTGCACGGCTCGATCGACGACGATTGGGAGGCGTGGGCCCTGGCGCTGGCTGAATGCACGGCGCCGGGCAAGCGCTCGCCAGCGACGCTCCAAGGTTCTATGACCGACGCCCGGATGCGCCTGCTGGATGAGTTCATCGATGCGGGCCTCGACCAACCGCTGGGCGTGCCGGCGATGGCGCAACTGCTGGGACTGTCCGAAGGCTACTTCATGCGGGCCTTCAAACACGCCACGGGTCAAAGCCCCCATGGTTACCTGATCGATCGACGCCTGGCCAAGGCCCGGGCGTTGATACGCGACACATCAACTACACTGACGCAAATCGCCCTCGCCTGCGGCTTCAGCTCACAGGCGCACATGACGACGACGTTCAAGCAGCGCCTTGGGGTGAGTCCGGCGCAGCTGCGCCAGATGACGAAGTGCATTTGACGTCCTTGACTTAATGGTCCAGTTTTTAAAAGACAGGGCGTTATGGCTGATACCCCGTTCGGAACTCCCCGTTCGACAATCAGAGGGCCGATGCTGCCTATGAACGATGTACGAAACACCTCCCCCGCCATTGAACCGCTTTGGACTTTCCAGTGCCGCTGATTCCCCTGGTCGTGTGTGACGACTCCACCATGGCGCGCAAGCAAGTACTGCGTGCGCTGCCGTCAGATTGGCCGGTATCGATCACCGAGGCCGCCAACGGTCGCCAAGCGATGGAAGCCATCCGCCAAGGCCTGGGGCAGGTCGTGTTGCTCGACCTGACCATGCCGGAGATGGACGGTTACCAAGTCTTGAGCGCTTTGCGGGCCGAAGGGCTCAACGCACAGGTCATCGTGATTTCCGGTGACGTGCAGGATGAGGCGGTGCGCCGCGTGCTTGAACTGGGTGCGCTGGCGTTCCTGAAAAAACCGTTCGATGAAAACGAGCTGCGCCAGACGCTTACCCGAGTGGGGCTACTGACGCAACCCGGCAAGGCAACACCGCAGAGTCGATCGGCACCGGACGCGGCCATCAGCTTTCAGGATGCGTTCCGCGAGACCGTCAACGTCGCCATCGGTCAGGCCGCGGCACTGATCGCCCAGGTGTTGGGCGTCTTCGTGCAACTGCCGGTGCCGAACGTGAACATCCTCGAAGTCGGCGAGTTGCACATGGCGTTGAATGACGTCGGCAGCTCCCAGCAGCTCACTGCCATCTGCCAGGGGTTTATCGGCGGCGGCATCGCCGGCGAAGCCCTGCTGATCTTCCACGACTCCGAGATCGCCGACATTGGGCACTTGATGCATCGCGAGAGCGCTGATTATTCGGACCTGGAAATGCTGGTGGACCTGTCCAGCATCCTGATCGGCGCTTGCCTGAGCAGCATCGCCGAGCAGATAGACGTGGTGTTCTCCCAAGGCCATCCGCAGATCCTTGGTCAACACGCGGCTATCGAGGAACTGATCCGCGCCAACCGCACCCATTGGAAAAAGACCTTGGCGGTGGAAATCAGCTACAGCCTGGAAGGGCAGAATATTCGCTTCGACCTGTTGCTGCTGTTCACGGAAGACTCCATCGAACGGTTGACCCACAAACTCGCCTACCTGATGAACTGAGCCCATGACCGATTCCATTGATCTGAACGAATTTCATTGGTTGCTGGCCATCGTTCAGAGTATCGACGTCGGCGTGGTGGTGCTCGACCGCGAGTACAAAGTGCAGGTCTGGAACACCTTTATGGAGAACCGCTCCGGGGTCCAGCCCAAGGACGCTCAGAACCAGAACTTCTTCAATCTGTTCCCCGAGATCGATCGCCAATGGTTCACCCGCAAGGTAGAGAGCGTCGCGACCCTCGGCACGCCCGCGTTCACGGTCTGGGAGCAGCGCCCTTACCTGATGCGGTTCAAGAGCTACCAGCCGATCACCGGCCAGGAAGAGTTCATGTACCAGAACACCACGTTGTTGCCACTGCGCTCGCCCGACAACCGCATCAACCATATCTGCCTGGTGATCTATGACGTCACCGACGTCGCCACCAACCGGCACCAGATCCAGGCCGCCAACGCACAACTGCAACTGCTCTCCAGCACCGATCGCCTGACGGGGCTGTACAACCGTGGTCATTGGGAAGGCAGCCTGAAATCCGCCTATGCCCGGCATCAGCGCTACGGCAATGCGTTGAGCCTGGTGATGCTCGATATCGACCACTTCAAGCGAGTCAACGACACCTACGGCCACCAGGCGGGCGACAAGGTCATCGAGCACGTCGCAAGGCTGCTGCATGAGCATGTGCGTGAGTCCGACGTGGCCGGGCGTTATGGCGGCGAAGAGTTCGGCGTCGTGCTTTCAGACACCGACAAGGACGGCGCCCGGGTTTTCGCCGAGCGCCTGCGCAAAGCCGTCGAGGAGCTGGTGGTGCAATACAACGGCCAGGACATCCGTTTCACCATCAGCCTGGGGGTCGCCGACCTGAGCGAGCCCTCGAATGACCACGCCGAGCTGATCGCCCGGGCCGACCAGGCGTTGTATACGTCGAAGAAGACCGGACGCAATCGGGTGACGGTCTTCGGCTAGACAACACCCGTCCTCTGACACTGGTCAGTCCAATCCATTTTTTTATAGATTGGTCTTGCCAATATTTTTCCCCGCGTGTAGTTTCGAGCCAATATCAGCGGCGCAGGTCACTGTGCGCGCACAACAAGAAAGAGAGCCCCGGTCCCGGCAGCCGTGCGCTCACAACCCTCCTCCCGCCTGCAAGCCCCCCGGCCTGCACGCTCGCTAAAGGAGCATCGATATGCTGACTGTCATCTGTAACGAACCCGGCTCGCTCACCGCCATCGAACGTGAAATACCCTCCAGGAAACCCGGCGAAATCCTCATCCGGGTCAAGCGCGTCGGTGTCTGTGGCACCGACCTGCACATTTTCACCGGCAATCAACCGTACCTCGAGTACCCGCGCGTCATGGGCCATGAGTTTTCCGGGATCGTGGAAGACATAGACCACCCCAGCGACCTGGCGGTGGGCGACGTCGTCTACGTGATGCCTTATCTGTCCTGCGGAAACTGCATTGCCTGCCGCCAGGGCAAGACCAACTGCTGCACCCGGATCCAGGTGCTGGGAGTCCACTGCGACGGCGCGTTCACCCAATACCTGAGCGTCCCCGAGGAATTCGTTCACAAGGCCGTGGGAATTTCCCTCGACCAGGCGGCGATGATCGAATTCCTGTCGATCGGCGCTCACGCCGTGCGGCGTTCGAACGTCCAGCCGGACACGCACGCCTTGGTGGTCGGCACCGGCCCGATCGGCATGGCGGCGGCGATCTTCGCCAGCCTGCGCGGGGCGAAAGTGACGGTCCTGGATACGCGCAAGGATCGCCTGTCGTTCTGCAAGCAGCACTTGAACATCCATGCGGCCGTCCACATCGGCGAGGGCGACAAGCAGGCCTTGGCGGAGCTGACCGGGGGTGATTTTTTCAACGTAGTGTTCGACGCCACCGGCAATGCCCGGGCCATGGAGCGCGGGTTCGAGTTCATCGCTCATGGCGGCACCTACGTGATGATTTCGGTGGTGCGGGACTCCATCACCTTCTCCGACCCCGAATTCCACAAGCGCGAGGCCACGCTGATGGGCAGCCGCAACGCCACCCACGAAGACTTCCAGCATGTCGAGCGATGCTTGCGCGACGGATTGATTCCAGATGCAGCCCTGAACACCCATCGACTGAGCCTGGGTGACGTGGCCCATTCCTTCTCCACATTGCTCGACCCCAGCCAGGGCGTCGTCAAGGCAATCATCGAGTGCTAGGAATCGGAGGACGTGCCATGAACCCACCCTCTTCTTTGCTTGTGCTGACACCAGGAGATGATGTCGCGGTGGCCCGGGGCGATATCGCCGAAGGCCAACGCCTCGGCGCCGACGGCCTCACCCTGGTCGCCCGGCAACCGGTTCCGTCCGGCCACAAGATTGCCCTGCGCAGGGTATTGGCCGGCCAGCAAGTGCTCAAGTACGGGCAAACCATCGGCCAGGCGACCCGGGACATCGAGCCCGGTGATCACGTCCACGTGCACAACCTGCAGATGCCCGCCACCAACGCCGGGCATCCCGTACAAAACACCTACGTGCCCACCCCGCTCGGCGAAATCCCCGCGACCTTCGAAGGTTACGTACGGGACGGTGGCCGCGTCGGTACGCGCAATTACATCGGCGTGATTTCCAGCGTCAACTGCTCGGCGACCGTCTGCAAGCACATCGCCAACGCGTTCTCTTCCGAGCGCCTGAAAGACTTCCCCAACGTCGATGGCGTCGTTGCGATCACCCATGGCAGCGGCTGTGGCATGGGGGCCAAAGGCGAAGGCATCGACATTCTCAAGCGAACCTTGCGCGGTTATGCCGATCACGCCAATTTCGCCGGCGTGCTGTTGATCGGACTGGGGTGCGAAGTCAACCAGCTCACGCCGTTGATGAACGAACTGGGGGATCGTTGCCCGGTGCTAAAGGCCAGCCTGATCATCCAGGACGAAGGCGGGACTCGCGAAGCGGTGCGACAGGGCATCGCCCATATCGACGCGATGCTGCCCATCATCAGCCAGTACCGAAGGACGACCGTTTCCGCCCGCCACCTGTGCGTGGGTTTGCAATGCGGCGGCTCGGATGGTTATTCAGGCATCACGGCGAATCCGGCACTCGGCGCGGCCGTGGACTTGCTGGTGCAACAGGGCGGCACGGCGATCCTCTCGGAAACGCCGGAGATCTACGGGGCCGAGCACTTGCTGACGGCCCGCGCCGCATCCGCCGACATCGCGACAAAGCTGATGGAGCGGATCCGCTGGTGGGAAACCTACGTGCACCACAACGACGGCGACATGAACAACAATCCTTCGCCGGGCAACAAGGCCGGAGGCATCACCACCATTCTGGAAAAATCCCTGGGTGCCGTGGCGAAAGCCGGTTCGACCGGGCTGATGGGCGTCTATCACTACGCCGAGAAAATCGATGCCCAAGGCCTGGTGTTCATGGACACGCCCGGCTACGACCCGGTGTCTGCAACCGGCCAGGTGGCGGGCGGCGCGAATCTCATCTGTTTCACCACCGGTCGCGGCTCGACCTACGGCTGCAAGCCCACGCCTTCTTTGAAAATCGCGACCAACACCCGCCTGTTCCAACACATGGAGCTTGATATGGACTTCAACGCTGGCGGCATCGCCGATGGCCTCGAGTCCGTGGCGCAGGCAGGTGAACGGTTGTTTCGAATGATGCTGGAAACCGCTTCCGGTCGCCGTACCTGCAGCGAGGAAAACGGCCTGGGCGACAACGAATTCCTGCCCTGGCAGATCGGCGCGGTGATGTGAATGACGAGGCAGACGAACTTACCCCAAGCAAGCCTATGGTAGCCTTTGCGGACTATCCGATGGACACCAGCCCATGGCCTCACCGATCAACACCGCCGAACGAAAGCCGTATCAGAAAATCGCCGATCAACTGCGCAATTACATCGCCCAGGGGGATTTCAAAACGGGTTCCAGGCTTCCACCCGAACGTGATCTGACCCAGCTGTTGGGGGTTTCCAGGCCCTCGCTGCGCGAGGCGCTGATCGCCCTGGAGATAGACGGTGAAATTGAAATCAAGATGGGCTCCGGCGTGTACGTGCGAGCCAGGCCCGAGAGCGGAAAAAACCGCAGCATGACCTTGGGCGAGAGCCCCTCGGAACTGATGCAGGCGCGCGCCCTGATCGAAGGCGAATCGGTCGTCCTGGCGTGCCTGCATGGCAAGAAAAGCGACTATCGCTACCTACAGGCGTGCATCGACGCCATGCGCGCCAGCATCGCCAACGGCCAGCCGCCGCTGGAGGATGACCGTAGATTCCATCATCACTTGGCCAAAATGAGCGGCAACTCCGCGTTGGTTCGAATCATCACGGCTCTGTTCGATGAACGACACACGCCGATTTCGGCTCACCTGAGCAAACACTCGGAAAACACCCAGACATGGGAAGCCGCGGTCGCCGAGCACGAGGCGATCCTGCACGCCCTCGCCAACAAGGACGTGTTCGGCGCCCAGACCTCGATGCGCCAGCATCTCAACTGCTCGGAGAACCGCTGGCTGCAAGCGCTGGGGCCGGAAGACGCTTGATCGTTCCCACGCTCTGCGTGGGAATGCATCCCGTGACGCTCTGCGTCACGCCCCAGAAGCGGAACGCGGAGCGTCCCTGGCGACATTCCCACGCAGGAGCGTGGGAACGATCAAATCCCCTCGCCACAATAGCGCTCAGTACCTGAAAGCCCTGTATTCCTGATTAACCCAACTGTCGACGCACGGCCAGTTCTACGCCGCGGATTTCCGCCAGGCCTTTGAGGCGGCCGATCAATGAATAGCCGGGGTTGCTTTTGCGTTGTTGGTCGTCGAGCAGTTGATGGCCGTGGTCTGGGCGCAGCGGCAAGCGTGGGCCGCCTTCGCGCTCGCGCCGGCGCTCTTCAGCCACCAAGGCACTGATGACCCCCACCATGTCGACGTCGCCATCCAGGTGATGGGCTTCATGGAAGCTGCGCGGGTCGGCTTCCCGGCGAGTCGAGCGCAGGTGGGTGAAGTAGATGTATGGCGCAAACTGCTTGGCCATTGCCACCAGGTCGTTGTCTTCACGCACGCCATAGGAACCGGTGCAGAACGTCAGGCCGTTGGCCGGGCTTGGCGCGGCGTCCAGCAGCCACTGGGCGTCTGCGGCAGTGGAGAGGATGCGCGGCAAGCCGAGCAGCGACCGGGGTGGATCGTCCGGGTGGATCGCCATGCGCACGCCCACCTCCTCCGCGACCGGGATCACCGCCCGCAGGAAATACTCCAGGTGCTCACGCAACTTGCCTTCGTCGATGTCGGCGTAGGTCCGCAGCAAGTCCCGGAAGTTGTCCAGGCTGTAATGTTCCTCGGCGCCGGGCAAACCGGCGATCAGGGTGTTGACCAAGGTTTCGCGCTCAATTGGCGTCAGTTGCTCGGAGTACGCCTTGGCCTGCTGGATATCCTCGGGACTGTACTCGGCCTGCGCACCGGGGCGCTGGAGGATGAACAGATCGAAGGCGGCGAACGCGGTCTGATCGAAACGCAATGCCCAGCCGCCATCCGCCAGCTCATGGAAAAGGTCGGTACGGGTCCAGTCCAACACCGGCATGAAGTTGTAGCAGACGATATCGATGCCGCAGCTCGCCAGGTTGCGCACGCTTTGCTGGTAGTTGGCGATGTACTCGTCGCGCCGCCCACAGCCACGCTTGATGTCTTCGTGCACCGGAATGCTTTCCACCACTGACCAGCTCAGGCCGGCCGCTTCGATCATCTGTTTGCGCGCCGCGATAGCCTCCACCGGCCACACTTGACCATTAGGAATTTCGTGCAACGCGGTAACGATGCCGGTCGCACCGGTCTGGCGAACGTCCGCCAGGGAAATCGGGTCTTTGGGGCCAAACCAACGCCATGTCTGTTCCATGTTGTTTTCCTTTTTGTCAGTTGGGTGTGGCAAAGCTGTGCAACAGGCTATCGACGCCGTCTCGGGCCAAGGCGCCGTAGGCGCGGTGTACGGCCTCGCGAAACGCCGGGTCATCCACCAGCGCTGGCGGGAAGACTTCGTCCAGGGCAAGAAAAGCGTCCACCCGCGCCGCGCCGTCGAATCGTCCGGCAAGATCGGCAAAGGTCGCGCTCAAAGGATCGTCGACCACGTGCGCCGCACGACCGGGCAGCGGCTGCGTGCAGTAGTGAATCCACGCCGCGACGCCCAGCGCAGTGCAGTCGATGCCGCGCCCCTGGTCGAGCAACTGCTGCGCGCCGAGCAACCAGCGTTGCGGCAGTTTCTGCGAACCGTCCATGGCGATCTGGCGCAGCCGATGTTGCAGGCTGTCGTTGGCAAAACGCGCCAGCAGGTCGTTGGCATACACCGAAAGATCGATGCCTGCCGGCATGTCCAGGGTCGGCGCGGCTTCCTCGGCCATGTAGCGTCCGATCAGGCCCGCCAACCGCCCATCACTGACGGCTTCGAAGACCGATTCATGGCCCGCCAGCAGCCCCACGTAGGCCAACAACGAATGGCTGCCATTGAGCATGCGCAGCTTCATCGTTTCGAACGGGCGCACGTCGTCGACCATCTGCACGCCGTCGACTTCCCAGTCCGGACGGCCGAGGGGGAAATTGTCTTCGATCACCCACTGGCTGAAGCTTTCACAGACCACCGCCGCGCGATCGTCACAGTCCAGTTGTTGCTCCAGCCGACCGAAAGATTCGTCGTCCATGGCGGGCACGATGCGGTCGACCATGCAGCTGGGGAATGCGACTTCTTGCTCGACCCATTGCGCCAACGCTTGATCTTGCAGCGCCGCCAACGCGCTGACCGCCTGGCGGGTGCGCTGGCCATTGTCGGGCATGTTGTCGCAGCACAACACGGTGAAGGCGGGAACGCCGGCGGCGCGACGGCGACGCAACGCCTCCAGGACAATGCCGGGAGCCGAACGCGGCGCGTGTGGGTGTTCGATGTCATGGGCAATCAATGGATCTTCGCTGCGCAATTGCCCGGAGGACGGACTCAAGCAGTAGCCTTTTTCAGTGACCGTAAGCGTGACGATCCGCGTTTGCGACGCGGCCATGCGCTGTAACAGCTGCTCCAGCTCATTGGCGCCAGCACCGGCGTACAAGGCTTCGCGCAGTACGTTGATTTCCCGCAGCACCACCTGCTCGCTGTCGAGGTACTCGGCCACGTGGTAGCGGCCTTGCTGGTCGCGCAACTGCTCGACCAAGGTGCGGTTGGAGCGAATATTGGCACTGCACAGCCCCCACTCGCTCGTGCCGTGGCGATTGAGATGGCGTTGCAGGTACACCGCCTGATGAGCCCGGTGAAAGGCTCCCAGGCCCAGGTGCACGATCCCGATTTCACTGGGCTGGCCCGTGGCGGGGATCCGTTGGATGAGCGACATGGGCGTCCTCCTTTCAGGGATGATTCAGCGCTGGACGTGGCTCGGCGCCGCCGTCGGCCTGCGGTGCGACACCCGCCACCGCCAGCGGCTTGACGTAACGCGCCACACACAGTGCACCGATGATCGTCAGCAGGCCCGCCAGCAGGAAAGCACTGGTGAACGAGCCGGTGAATTGCACGATGAAGCCGGTCAAGGTCGGCCCGATGATCCCCGAGGTATTGGCCAGGAAATGCATGAAGCCGCTGACCCCGCCTACCCGCGCTGCAGGCACGGTGTCCTGGATGATCGCCCAGTAGATCGCCCCGGTGAGATAGAGGAAAAACACCGCCAAGGCCACCAGGATAACGGCCGGATACAAGGTCTTCACCACCCCGGCGACGCCGATGCAGCCGGCGCAGGCCAACAGGCACGTCACCAACACCACCTTGCGCGAGAACATGATCCGCCCGGTCTTCTTGAACACGAAGTCGGAAATGAACCCACCCAGTGCCAGCCCGAGGAAACCCAGTAGCCAAGGGATGACCGTGGCGATGCTCATGTCCTTGACGTTCAGGCCATGGGCCATGGTCAGGTAGCTGGGGAACCAGGTCAGGAAGAAGAACAGCGTGTAGTTATAGGAAAAGAACGCCAGGGAGGTGAACAGCACGGTCGGTTGCTTGAGGTAGAACCGCAGCGGGAACACCGGTTGCGACGCCAGTTCACTCTGTCCCTCGGCCCGCAGAATGTCCTCGGCGCCCTCGCCTTCAGGCTTCTCCTTGACGAACTTGTACCAGACCGCCGCCCAGATCAGACCGACCAACATAATGATGATGAACGATACTTTCCAACCGTAGGTGACAGCGATAAAGCCCACCACCGGACCGGAGATCGCCCCGCCCAGCGGCGTGCCGGACATCGAGGCACCCAGGGCTCGAGCCCTACGCTTGGGGGTGTACCAGTTGTTGACCATCTTGCTGGTGGTGACGCTCAGCGGGCCTTCGCCCATGCCGAACAGGATCCGGATGAGCACCAGCGAAGCAAAGCCCACCGTCAGCACCGTGAGACCGCTGAACAACGACCACAAGACCATGGCCAGCAGCAACGTGGTCTTGGCGCCGTAACGGTCGGCGGCCCAGCCACCGATGAAGTTGAAGGCGGCATAACCGACGAAGAAGCTGCTGAAGATCATGCCCATCTCACCCGTGCTCAGACCGTAGTCCTTCTGGATGAAAGGCGCCGCCACAGACAATGCCGACCGGTCGAGGTAGTTGATGACCCCGGCCAGGAACAGCATGATGATGATTAAGCTACGTCCTTGACCAAACATGGTGGAACCTCCCGCTTGTTGTGTTTATTCGGTGAGGGTGCCCATGACAGGCACGGTGAAACCGGTGGCGCCGACGGCTCACTGATGGGCGTTCGTCAGCTCCACCAGCACTTTTCGGGTTTGCTCGGGGTGTTTTTCGATCAGGTCGATGGCGCCGGGCATTTCGTCGAAGGTGACGCGATGACTGATCAGGTCCTGGACCTGCAACTTGCCACTGGCGATCAGTTCGATCACCTGGGGGAACTTGCGGTTGTTGAGGCGCGAACCGACCAAGGTGAGTTCTTTCTTGATCATTTCCAGCTGCACAAGATCGCTGGGCGTGGCATTGAAACCCAGCAATCCGATGCGCCCGGCCGGCGAGGCCAGTCGCACCATCTGCGGCATCAGTGCTGGAATGCAGGCGGCATCGACGATCAATGGCACGCCCTCGCCTTGGGTCAGTTCGCGCATGGTGGCCTCGACATCCACTTGCTGGCCGTTGAGGGTCCGGCTGGCGCCCAATGCCCGCGCCGTTTCCAGGCGACTGTCGATCACGTCGGTGACGGTGATATCGGTCAATCCCAGCGCCCGTGCCATTTGCACCAAGGTCAGGCCGATCACCCCGGCACCGTAGATCAACACGCTGTCGCCCGGATGCGGCTGCATGCGGTCGAGCACGTTCAACGCAATGGAATAAGGCTCGACCAGGGCGCCGTGGCTCAGGGACATCGAATCGGGCAAGCGGTGGGCGTTCTCGGCTGGCACGCAGACCTGCTCGCTGAAGCCGCCATCGCGGTGCACGCCGATCACTTGCAGCCGCGTGCAGACGTTGGGCCGGCCAATACGGCAGGGGTAACAGGTCCCGCAACTGATCACCGGATCGATGCACACCCGGTCGCCCACCTGCAGGTGCTCGACGCCTTCACCGACTTGCCGGATCACCCCGGAGAACTCATGGCCGGTGACACGGGGGAAACGCACGAAGGCGTTCTGCCCATGAATGATGTGCATGTCCGAGCCACAGATGCCGGCATACGCCACATCGACCTGGACCTCGCCATGGGCAACCTCGGGGCGGTCGACCTGGGCCAGCCCGAACTCGAAGGGTGCTCTTACCTGGAACGCTTTCATCGGGTCACTCCTGACGGGACGTTCGCCCCGTTTTCCTCAAATAGTTGGAACCGCTTCACCAATGCCACAGCGTGCCGTCTTCAAGGCGGTTGACCGGCAGGCTGGCGCGCTTGTAGGGGTATTGGCGGGCAAGGTCTTCATCGATGTCGACGCCATGCCCTGGTGTTTCACCCGGCGTGAAGTGGCCGTCCTCGAAGCGATAGGCATGGGGGAAGACTTCATCGATGCGCTCTTCGTGAGGCATGTGTTCCTGGATGCCGAAGTTGGGCACCCAGGTATCGAAATGCAGGGCCGCGCCCATGCACACCGGTGACAGGTCGGTGGCCCCATGAAAGCCCGTGCGCACCTGGAACAGCGCGGCGAAATCGGCAATGCGCCGCACATGGGTAATGCCGCCGGCATGCACCAGCGTCGTGCGGATGTAGTCGATCAACTGTTCCTGGATCAGCTCCCGGCAGTCATGGATGGAATTGAACACCTCGCCCACGGCCAACGGCGTGGTGGTGTGCTGGCGGATCAGGCGGAAGCTCTGCTGGTTTTCAGCCGGCGTGCAGTCTTCCAGCCAGAACAGGTTGTACGGTTCCACCGCCTTGCCCAGGCGCCCGGCTTCGATGGGCGTCAGGCGATGGTGCACGTCGTGAAGAATGTGCAAGTCGTCACCAAAGCGTTCGCGCACGGCGGCGAACAGCTTGGGCACGTAGTTAAGGTATTTGGCGGTGTCCCAGACGTGTTCGGCAGGCAAGTCACTGTCGGCCGGCTCATAGCGCTCGCCGCTGCGCTTGGCGACGCCGTAGGTGGTGGCAATGCCGGGCACGCCGCATTGCACCCGCACGGCTTTATAGCCGAGCTCGACGTGACGGGCGACTTCGTCCAGGCACCCCTCGATGTCCTTGCCGGTAGCGTGCCCGTAGACCATCACCCGCTCACGGCTCTTGCCACCGAGCAACTGGTACAAGGGCATGTTCGCGGCCTTGGCCTTGATGTCCCAGAGTGCGACGTCGACAGCGGCGATGGCGGTCATGGTCACCGGCCCGCGGCGCCAATACGCGCCGCGATACAGGTACTGCCAGATGTCCTCGATGCGGTGGGCGTCGCGGCCGATCAGCGCAGGAAGGACGTGCTCCTCCAGATAAGCCACCACCGCCAGTTCGCGGCCATTGAGCGTTGCATCGCCAATGCCGTAGATCCCTTCATCGGTGACGATTTTCAAAGTGACCAGGTTGCGGCCCGGGCAGGTAACGATGACGCGCGCTTCAACGATTTTCATAAAGTCAGACCTGTGCAACTGAAGGAAGTGAGGACGCGCCCATGGTCGGCATGGCCGCCTGGGGAATCAGCGCACCTCGGTATTGGACGACCTGGGCCGCTAGGCGATGGCCCCAACGGGCAGCCTGCTCCGGATCGCCGCCACGCAGGCGGCAGGCCAGGTAGGCAGCGCTGAATGAATCACCGGCAGCGGTGGTGTCGACGACACGGGTGACGGTTTGCGCGGGCACTTCGAAACGCCCGGCGGGGCACTGGATCAAGCAGCTGGCGGCGCCACGCTTGAGGACGACTTCGCCGACTCCCACTTGGGCGTAATCAATGAACAAGGCATCCGCGTCGCGATAACCGAACAAAAGGACATCGTCTTCCCAAGTGATCAGGGCCAGGTCGGTCAGGCGCAACAGGTCGCGGTGGGCCTGCCGAGCCGTTTCGGGATCGGGCCATAGATGGGGACGGTAGTTGTTGTCGAAGACGATGCGCGTGCCGGCTCGGCGAGCTGCCTGCAAGGCTTGGATCAGGCGTGCGCGCCCTTCTGGCGTGAGGATCGCCAGGCTGATGCCACTCAGGTAGACGAAGTCGTAATCGGCCAGCGCATCAAGCATGGCCTCAGCCTCGGGGCCGTCGAACATGCGCCGTGCCGCCGCTTCCCCACGCCAATAGAGAAAACGCCGCTCGCCCTGTGGATCGGTCTGGATGAAATACAGCCCTGGCAACGCATCTTCGATCACCCGGACATGGCCGTCACCGACACCTTCGTCCAGCCAGGACTGGCGCATCGCGTCGCTGAACGCGTCGCTGCCGACCGCCGTCAGGTAATCCACGCTGATCGTCGTCCGTGGGCTCAATCGTGCCAAATAGACTGCGGTGTTGAGCGTATCGCCACCGAACGTTTGCGTGATTGCCGCACCCGGCTCACCGCGCATCTCGATCATGCACTCACCCAGCAGCGCCACTTTCAACGAACGGTCGAAACGGGTTTGCGGGTCGTGGTTAAGCGTTACATCCATCATTACGCGCCTTTGTTGTTTTTAAAACGGCGTTTCATTTTTATCTCAAGGCCCGAGTCTAGTCAGATTTCTCGCCTCGTCAAGCAAAAATGAAACAGCGTTTTGTTCTGCTTGCGTATATCCTTGGGTTTTACTTTTACGTTGGAGCCTTCATGGACAACAGCGTCATCCCAAACAACGATCTGGTGTCGGCGGTCGGCCGGACCATGGCCGTGCTCGAAGCGCTGGCCGAACATCCGGAAGAAAGCGGCGTTTCGGAAATCGCCACCAAACTGGACATGTCCAAGGCCACGGTCTACCGCTTCCTGCAGTCGCTGAAGGCGCGTGGGTATGTGGTGCAGGATGCCGAAGATCGCTATCGTCTCAGCGTCCGGCTATTCGAACTGGGTGCCCAGGCCCTGCCCCACTTGGACATCGTCCGGGAGGCGGAGCCCGGGATGCGCAGGATCAACGAGTTGACGGGCGAGACCGTCCACCTGGGGATTCTCGACGAAGGCAGCATCGTCTACGTGCACAAGATCGACTCCAAGTACAACCTGCGCATGTACTCGCGCATCGGCCGCCGGGCGCCGTTGTACTGCACGGGCATTGGCAAAGTGCTGATGGCCTGGCTCGAAGAAGACGAGTTGCTGGCGCACCTTGAGCAGGAAAGTTTCGAGCGTCGCACAGCCAATACCTTGACCACCGTCGAGGCGTATCTGCAGGAACTGGAAATTGTTCGCCAGCAAGGCTATGCCGAGGATCACGAAGAGTTCGAAGACAACATGCGTTGCCTGGCGGCACCGATCCGCGACCGTTTTGGCCACGTGATCGGCGGGATGAGCGTTTCATTCCCGTGCTTTCGCTTCAGGGAAGAATTGAAGCAGGATTACGTCAAGCAGCTGATGCATGCCAGCCAACAGATTTCCAGTCAATTGGGCTGGCATGGGCGGTAATAGCAAACCTGTGGGGCAGCTCTCACCAGACGGCAATGTGTGAATCCGCCCGGGGTTCGGTCCCGCCGCACAGCACGCCGCTGACCGGGTCGCGCAGGATGATCTGGCCCCGCACTTGGGCGCCAGTCTCGTTGAATGGACCTTGCGCAGCACCGGCGCCCCGCTGCTGCGTCCGCCCGCCCCGCAAGCGCTGGAAAATGGCCTGCCGGGCAAGCTGGGTTGTTTCCCCTTGATTCCCTGGTCGAACCGGATCGCCCAGGGCGGTTTCGATTGCCCCGGTGGCTGGCTGGCCCTGGAAGCCAACAGCCCCAACGACCCGTTTCCGATCCATGGCAGCGCCTGGCAGCAACCGTGGCAAGTGATCGAGCAAAGCGGCCAGGAAGCATTGCTGCAACTCGACAGCCTGCACCCGTTCGCCTACTGCGCCAGCTTGCGGATTCGCCTCAGTGGCGGCCAACTGCAGATCGCCATGCTCGTTACCCACACAGCCAAACAGCCTGCCTGGCATGGGCTGGGCTTGCATCCGTATTTTCCACGCACCGCCCGCACGGGCTATGAGTTGGAATGCCGCGCCAGCGGCAGCAAATACTTCCTGCTGTACTGCCCCGTCGGGCTGGACTTTTTCTGCATCGAACCGGTCAGCCACCCGGTCAATGCCCACCACTTGCCCGGGCGGCCGGGGTTGCGTTTGCTGGAGCAAGGGCAGTCGGTGGCGTTGGGGTTTTCGATGCAGTGCAGCCTGTTATAAGCGGCACATAACTCCTTCGCCACGGGACATGATGGCAGCTACGCGATTCGAGGTTATCCAGCGCTCGGTTCGCCAAGCTCGATCAATTGCTGAATGTACTTCAGACGAGAGAAATATATCCAAGATGGAGTCCTTCACTCATCGAAATATATGCCGACGTACCGACCCCGTTCAGCGTGATGGACGTTGCGCCTGTGCCGTCTATCTCATCCGGGATGACGATGCTCGAAAGGAGTGTCTGCGTCCGCGTATCGAAAACCATTATCTCACGGCGCCTCCCCCTGCAAATATAAAGCTTAGCGCCGTCGGGAGTGACAGCAAGCCCGTAAAACGCCCCCTTGCCATCGCTTGGCAGGCTCACGGACTTGACAATTTGGTTTGTCGCGATATCGAAGACCTGAAGTATGTCGATCCCAGAATGGATGATATAGGCCTTCGTTCCATCTGGACTGAGCGCAATGCGGTGGACATAGATTGGCAAGCCAGAAGACAGATCATGAATCACAGTGTGATTCAGCGTATCAATGACGTAAAAAATACTTTTTCCGCTTCCCGATTGCCAACCGACGCAATAAGCGCGATCAGCAACCTGACTCATGACCGTGTGCCCGCTGTGGCCGTAAAAGGAAATGCTTTTGATCAAAGCATGTGTAGCGGTGTCATAAACCAATATATAGCCGGAAGTGTATACATATAAATAACTACTGTTTCTCGTTACCGCCATTTCATACATTGTACGAGCTGGATCTATCTCTATTTGGTCAACTACCAATTGGGTCGAGGTATCGACTATCTGCACGATGTTTCGGCGGGAATTCCATTTACCATTCACAATGTAGGCGCGTGTCCCATTGGGGGCAACGGCAACCGTTCCCAGAAGGTTTCCTGATTCGAACGGAGCAATCCTCTTGACTACGGAATTGTTCGCAGTACTAACGATGGCAGTTGACTTGCTGTCAGGAACAGTTACGTACACATGGGTCCCGTCGGGACTGGCAGCATGGCAAAAAGGGTAATAGCCGACAAGGATCCCAAGGGCCCGAGCCACTGTTACGACCCAGACAGCCGAGATCAGCTCGCTGCCATACAGCGCCTTGGCGGTGAAGCGGTGCTCGGCCACGGCCAGTCCGGTGACTTGCTTGCTCCAGTCGCCGGCGGCGCTCACGTCCGCGGTGCCCTTGGAAGTGGTGCCGTCGAAGATCTCGACGCTCATGCCCGCCGTGGCCGTGCCACTGAGAATCACCGAGGTTTCGACGGTGTTGCCACCGTTGGGGATGTCGGCATTGCTGGACTGGCCTTTCACTGAGCTGATAACCGGCTTTATCAACTCAATTGCCTTGACGGTATAAGTCCGCAGCGGAAAGGTAATTGCCTGACCTTCATCAGTGCTCTGATTGAAGGTGGTCTTGAACTCCACCGTGAGCGTACTGCCATCACGCAGCTCACGCAAATCGCTCAGTGGCACGGTGTTGGTGGCGTAACCATCTGAAACCCATCCACTGGACACTCGGCTGCCAGGTGCTTGCCATAGCGTGCGTTCGTAGTTCGTTCCGTCTTTTTTTATGCCCTTCACACGCAGCCAAACGTACTGGCCTTGGGCAATAAGCGGCCAGTTATCGATACGTATGGTGGCGCCGACTGTTAAGGTCGCCACATCCAGTTCCGGCCCTTCGCCATTGTTGGCGGCTTGCAGGATTCTCGGCTTGGCGGCCAGCAGATCGTCTTGAATAAGTGTCTGCACAGTCAGGCTGAGCGGATCCGACGGCGGCAACTCGCTGCCGTTCTGGATCACGGTGTAGGTGACCGTCACCAAACGGTCCAAGTTGTAGGCGATCATGCGAACCGGAAGTGCAATCTCTTGATTGGCAGGCAAATCGCCTGCCGGTGTGATGTGAGAACCGTCCCCAGCAGCACCGGCCCAGGTCACGCTGACCTTATCGCCCGGCTGGACGCCGTAATCCGGAATCACCACGGTCAGGGCGTCCTTGGCCGCCACCGGGTTGAGTTGCTGGGTCGGCGCGCTGCCGGTGGCCTGTTTGACGCTTGGAGCAATGAGGTCCAGGCCCCCACCAATTCTCAGGCTCCGGACGATGGATTTGCCCACCAGGTTTATCCCTCGCGTGATGGCATAGCTGACGTCCACCGTCCCGTTCAGGTTGCCACTGACATAAGTGAACGGCACGGTAAAGGGCACTGGCTTGCCCGCCGTGTTCGCCGTCAGGTCTCTGGAAGCATCCGGTGCGCTGCTTGACGAACCGCGCCAGTGCAAGACGACCTTGTCGTCGGGCAAGGTCTGGGTGTAAGTCACGATGACATTGGCACCAATGGCGGGGTTGACATCGTCCGGATTCAACACATCGTTCGCATCGGCCTCCACGACCGTCGGGATAGCCAGCGAGGGCGCCGCGACGCCCACCGACAGGGTCAACTCATCCGAAGGCGGCTGACCATTGACGCTGTAGTAAACCGTGAGCGAACCGCCATCCAGGCGCTGAACTTCCGCCTTGGGCAAATTGACCGGTACCGGTGCACCCACCGCCTCATCGCCCACGCTGGCATAGTTGTCGTAGTAAGTCGGAACGCCGCTGGCGGTTCGCCCTTCGCAAACGATGAAGAGTTCGTCCCCCGGATTACGTCCCGCATAATAGGGAACACTGATGGTGTAGAAATTCAGCGCCGGGTCGAGGGTGTTTCCCACCGCTTCGTTGATATTGGGGGCCACATACCGGCGGAACTCACCGATCACGGTCACCGCCGCGCTTTTGGAAGGGCGATCGGCCTCGCCGCTACGGATGCGCACGTAGTTCACCGAGGCCCGGCCCTTGGCGATAGCGGCGACATACTCATACGGAATGGTGAAATCGCAGTAGCTTGGGATCGTTGTGACGGGCAGATCCAAGGGGCCTACGATCACTGCCGTCCCCTCGGCGGGGGTACCGATCCAAGTCATGCGCAAGGTATCGCCAACAGCGTGGTCGGTTCTGTTGGGGGTGACGCGGACGATGGCATCGGCACCAGCCAACACCTCCAAGTCGATTTCCTCGACGGGAAAACCACCGACCAGTACCAGCGGCGCCTCAAGGCGGTTGTTGCCAAGATCGACCAGCAGCTTAGTCACCGCTGACCAGGTCGAGGCGCCGCCCGGGTAGTTCCCGCACACGTCCACCACTTGGTAAGCGATGGCGACTCCGTTGCTATCACCGGCTGCTTCAATGATTTCTTTGGAAACGGGGATGATAATTTCCTTGTCCACCTGGCCATCGAGCACCGTGTGGTAGACATTCTTGGAGCCCCAGGCCAGGTTGATCCGGTCATTGCGACGCATGTTTTCGTAGGGCTTGATGGTGATTGGCACCCCCGCCGCCGCATCGCCGGATCCAACGCCGTGGTCGATGATGTCCTGGGGGATGGAATAGAGCAGGCCGGAGTGCCCCGGGGTTGCCTGGTCATCATCGAAACCGCCGGGTCGGTCAAGCTTGACCAGCAGGTTCCACTTCGTATCCGGTTCCTCGGGATCCTGACTGATGCGCTTGACGGTGTAGTACACCGGAGACGCATCGCCATTGAGGATATGACTCTCATCGATGTCGAAAACCAGGCGGTTGTTCTTCTGATCCGCATCAATTGTGATGCTACACACAGGTGCTGTGGTGTCCTTCCAGTACAGCTTGAACTCATCGCCGACGTCCATGCTCCCCCAGGGATCGACGATACAGCGCAGCCCCCCCTCGACTGCCCGTGCCGGGATGCCGGCATCATGGGGCTCGTTCAGCAGGGGAAAGGTCCATGCGGGGAAGTAAGGAGGATCAAGCGCCAGTACCTTGTTGTCGGGCACATAGCGCGGAGGGAACTTGAACATGGACATGACCTCACGAGGGCTCGCGCATAAGGGGGGAACTGAATACGTCCTGAGGTGAGTATCAAAGCGCGCCTTGTCGGGGTGCGCTACTGTCAGAACTTACAGGTGCGGGCAGGTTTCAGACGTATGGCAGGGTCGTCCCGCCAAGCACCAGACTCGGCCATCGCCATCGCCTGGACTCTATGCGGCTTGAGGTCTTCCAGCGTTTTCCGGATTTAGGGGATTACACAAATTCACAGCCCCTTACAAAGCTTCACCCCTGCCATTGCCCCAGCCCCCTACCATGCCGGGTTCAATATTGGGGAAGCACCATGTCCAAGACTCCTTTCGTCACACTGGGCCTGTTGGTCGGCGCGCTGCTACTCAGTGGTTGTGATAGCGCCTCGAACCCGGAAGCCTCCACCCCGCTGGCAAGCGTGCGTGTCGAAACCGTCCAGGCCCGGCCACTGTCGATCAGCAACGAGCTGAGCGGCCGGATCGCAGCGCCACGGGTGGCTGAGGTCCGGGCGCGGGTGGCTGGGGTGGTCCTGCAGCGGGTGTTTCGCGAAGGCAGCGATGTCAAGCAGGGCCAGGTGCTGTTTCGCATCGATCCGGCGCCGTTCAAGGCCGACCTGGACAGTGCCGAGGCGGCGTTGCGCAAGGCCGAGGCCAATGCGTTCCAGGCCCGTCTACAAGAGCAGCGTTACGCTCAGTTGGTCGACGACAAAGCCATCAGCGGCCAGGAATATGACAACGCCCGGGCCAGCGTGCGCCAGACCGCCGCCGACGTCGCCGCCAGCAAGGCCGCGCTCGAGCGGGCGAAACTGAATCTTGGGTATGCCACCGTGACCGCGCCGATTTCCGGACGCATCGGTCGCGCCCTGGTCACCGAAGGCGCGCTGGTGGGACAGAACGAAAGCACGCCGTTGGCGCTGATCCAGCAATTGGACCCGATCCACGTCGACCTCACCCAATCGACCCGCGAACTCAACGACCTGCGCCGGGCCTTTCGTGCCGGGCACCTGCAGGCAGTCGGCCAGGGCGAAGCCAAGGCCACCTTGATCGAGGACGACGGCAGCCTCTATCCGCTACCGGGCAAACTGCTGTTCACCGACCTCAGCGTCGACCCGAGCACCGGCCAGATCACCCTGCGCAGCGAGTTTCCCAACCCGGACCTGGACCTGCTGCCTGGCAGCTTCATTCGCGTGCGCCTGGAACAGGCGGTCGACAGCCAGGGCATCACCGTGCCGCAACGGGCGATCTTGCGCGACAGTGCCGGCGTCGCCCAGGTGTTGCTGCTCGACGCCGAACAAAAAGTCAGCCAGCAACCGGTGCAATTGGGTGCTTCGCAGAAGGATCGCTGGATCGTCACCCACGGTTTGAAACCGGGCGATCGCATGGTCGTCGAAGGCGTCCAGCACGCCCGCCCCGGTGAACAAGTCCAGGTCGATGACTCCCCTCTTCCCCTTGCCCAGGTTCCCGGGCCACAGGCAGGACACTAAGCCATGCCGCAGTTTTTTATCGACCGTCCGGTGTTCGCCTGGGTCGTCGCGTTGTTCATCCTGCTGGCCGGAATCCTGGCCATCCCGCAACTGCCAGTGGCGCAATACCCGGTCGTGGCGCCGCCACAAATCGAGATCTACGCGCTGTACCCGGGCGCTTCGGCGCAAACCGTGGACGAGAGCGTGGTCAGCCTGATCGAGGAAGAACTCAACGGCGCCGACAACCTGCTGTACTTCGAATCCCAGAGCAGCCTTGGCAGCGCAACGATCACTGCAACGTTCCAACCGGGCACGAATCCGGAACTGGCCCAGGTCGATGTGCAGAACCGCCTCAAGGCGGTGGAGTCACGCCTGCCGCAAGCGGTCACCCAGCAGGGCTTGCAGGTGGACAAGGTCTCCGCCGGTTTCCTGTTATTGATTACCCTCACCTCCAGCGACGGCAAGCTCGACGACGTGGCGCTCAGCGATTACCTGGCACGCAACGTGATGAACGAGATCAAGCGTTTGGACGGCGTCGGCAAGGCCCAGTTGTACGGTGCCGAGCGAGCCATGCGCATCTGGATCGACCCGCAGAAGCTGGTGGGCTTCAACCTGACCCCGGCGGACGTCAACGCTGCCATCGTGGCGCAGAACGCCCAGGTGTCGGCGGGCAGCCTCGGCGACCTGCCGAGCCGCAGCACCCAGGAAATCACCGCGACCATCGTCCTCAAGGGCCAGCTCTCGACGCCGGAGGAATTCGCCGACATCGTGCTCAAGGCCAACCCCGACGGCTCGACGGTGCGCATCGCCGATGTCGCGCGGGTGGAAATCGGCAGCCAGGAATACCAGTTCTCCACGCGCCTGAACGGCAAGCCGTCCACCGCCGTGGCGGTGCAACTGTCGCCGGGAGCCAATGCGTTGAACACCGCCACCCTGGTGAGGGCGAAGATGGACGAGCTGTCGCGCTACTTCCCGGCCGGCGTGGAATACAAGATCCCCTACGACACCTCGCCGTTCGTCAAAGTCTCGATCACCAAAGTGATCTATACGCTCGGCGAGGCGATGCTGCTGGTGTTCGCGGTGATGTTCCTGTTCCTGCAGAACATCCGCTACACGCTGATTCCGACATTGGTGGTGCCGGTGGCGTTGATGGGCACCTTCGCGACGATGCTCGCGCTGGGGTTCTCGATCAACGTGTTGACCATGTTCGGCATGGTGCTGGCCATCGGCATCCTGGTGGACGACGCCATCGTGGTGGTGGAGAACGTCGAGCGAATCATGGCCCAGGAAGGCTTGTCACCCAAGGAGGCGACGCGCAAGGCCATGGGCCAGATCACCGGGGCGATCATCGGCATTACCCTCGTGTTGGTGGCAGTGTTCATTCCGATGGCGTTCATGCAGGGCTCGGTGGGGGTGATTTACCAACAGTTCTCGCTGTCGATGGCGACATCGATTCTGTTCTCGGCCTTTCTCGCCCTGACCTTGACCCCGGCACTTTGCGCGACCTTGCTCAAACCCGTCGCCCCAGGTGATCACCACGGCAAAAGCGGTTTCTTCGGTTGGTTCAATCGTAGCTTCGACCGATTCGGCGATCGCTATCAAGGATGGGTGGCCTATGCGCTGAAACGCAGCGGCCGTTATCTGTTGATCTATGGCGTGCTGCTGGTGGGCATGGGCCTGCTGTTCAGTCGCCTGCCCTCTTCGTTCCTGCCGGTGGAAGACCAGGGCTACACCATCACCGACATCCAGCTGCCACCGGGCGCGAGCAAAAACCGGACGGTGCAGGTGGTGGAGCAGATCGAAGCCCACAACGCCGGTGAGCCGGGGGTCGGCGACAGCACGGTCATCCTCGGTTTCAGTTTCTCCGGCAGCGGGCAGAACGCGGCCCTGGCCTTCACCACGCTGAAGGATTGGTCGCAACGCGGCGCCGAAGACTCGGCGGCGTCCATCGCCGACCGCGCCAACCAGGCTTTCGGCCAGATCAAGGACGCCATGGCGTTCTCGGTGTTGCCGCCGCCGGTGGACGGCCTGGGCACTTCGAGTGGTTTCGAGTTCCGCTTGCAGGACCGCGGCGGTCTCGGCCACGCCACGCTGATGCAGGCCCGCAGCGAGTTGCTCGCCGCTGCCGAAAAAAGCCCGGTGCTGATCAATGTCCGCGAAAGCGCCCTGGCGGAGGCGCCGCAGGTGCAACTGGAAGTCGACCGCAAGCAAGCCAATGCCTTGGGCATTTCCTTCTCCGACGTCGGCGGCGTGTTGTCCACGGCAGTAGGTTCGGCCTACATCAACGACTTCCCCAACCAGGGGCGGATGCAGCGCGTAGTGGTCCAGGCCGAGGGTGACCAGCGCAGCCAGGTCGAGGATTTGTTGAAGATCCACGTGCGCAACAGCAGCGGGAAAATGGTGCCGTTGTCGGCCTTTGTCCAGGCCCGCTGGACCCAGGGACCGGCGCAGTTGACACGCTACAACGGCTATCCAGCGGTGAGCATTTCCGGCGAACCGGCGCCCGGCTACAGCACCGGGCAAGCCATGGCCGAAATCGAGCGGCTGGTGGCCCAAGGGCCGACGGGCCTGGGCCAGGAGTGGACCGGGTTGTCCTTGCAGGAACGTTTGTCCGGCAGCCAGGCGCCGATCCTGCTGGGCCTGTCGCTACTGGTGGTGTTCCTGTGCCTGGCGGCGCTGTACGAAAGCTGGTCGATCCCGACCTCGGTGCTGCTGGTGGTGCCGCTGGGCGTGCTCGGCGCCGTGCTGGCCGTGTCGTTGCGCGGCATGCCCAACGATGTGTTCTTCAAGATCGGCCTGATCACCATCATCGGCCTGTCCGCAAAGAACGCGATCCTGATCATCGAGTTCGCCAAAAGCCTGTACGACGAGGGGCATGACCTGATCGACGCCACGCTCCAGGCCGCGCGCCTGCGCCTGCGGCCGATCATCATGACCTCGCTGGCGTTCATCCTCGGCGTGGTCCCGCTGGCAATCGCCACGGGCGCCAGTTCGGCGAGCCAGCAGGCGATTGGCACTGGCGTGATCGGCGGGATGATCAGCGCCACGTTGGCGATAGTATTCGTCCCGGTGTTTTTCGTGGTGGTGATGAAGCGGGTCAGGCGTCGCAAAGCCGATTGAGGCGCTGCAGGCCTACTTGCCCTTGAAGGCTTCCCGGCGGGCGGTGCGCTCGTCGAGGAAGCGCTGCGCTGGCTGAGGACCGACGCTGGCTTGGGCCCGGTCCACCAGTCGTTGCACCCAACCGGCGTCGTGGGCGTTGACCACGGCGTAACGATCGGGCGGGAAAAAGACCCAGTGATGGGCGGCTTCGGTGAGGCGCTTGATCTCATCGGCAGACATCCAATAAGACGTCTGCGTCATTGGCAAAGGCGCGCCGTCAAAACGTCGGCCAAGTGCCAACTGGGTTCCGGGCGCGAAGGCGATCGCCAGTTGCTGCCGGGGTTGCATCTGCTTCTCGGGCGCGGGCATCTGCCCCACCCGTCCATAGCAGAAATCGCCGGGAAACTCGTCCTTGAGCACCAGCCAGTGGCCGGCCTCGGTCATGGCCAGGACCCACTGCGACACGCCGGAGCTTTGCACGCGCACCAGTTTGTCGTTCTTCCAGAGCATGAGGCTGTTGCAATCCGGGTCAAAGTCGTTGGCCCAGAGGCTGACGCCCGATACCAACGCATGGCGTTCGAGCTCGACCAGCCCGTGATCGGGCATCGATTGCCAATAATGGTGGGTCGGGTCCCGCGAGTCGCGCAGGTAATTGGACAGTGCCCAGCCCGCCACGAAGAGCAGCGTCGCCAGCGCCAGCCAGCCCAAGGAGTCACCGACGATCCGGTCTATATCCATGTCCGGGGCGAATAACTTTTGGACAAGGGCCAAGCTCGACAAGAACACCAAGCCCGGCAGCACCAGGCCCATGCTCAATGGCGGCAGCAGGACCACGAACCAGCTGAAGCGGTGCATGAATGCACGCTCGCGCGCCCAAGCCAGCTCCTGCGGGAGCATGGGTGCCTGCTCTCGGGGGGCGATGCTGGGATCCGGGGTTTGAAAACGGAAGAACCGTGCGTGGGAGTCGTCGCTCATGGATCGGGTCGTTCTCTCGAATCAGTCGCGCATCTTCGAGGATTTTTCGGGGCGTGGACAGTACCCCTCAAGACATAACCCACGTCCTGAATCCCGGTCACTGAACCAGCGCTATCGCGAGCACGCTCGCAATAGCGCCAGCGAGTCCACTATCAGTCCGCCTGCACCGTGACCTGACGCTGCTCGCCCAACCCCTCGATCCCCAGGCGCATGGTCTGGCCGGGGCGCAGGAATACCGGGTTGGGCTTGATGCCCAGGCCAACGCCCGGAGGCGTGCCGGTCGAGATCACGTCGCCGGGTTGCAGGCTCATGCACCGGCTCAGGTAGGCGATCAGTTGCGGCACGCTGAAGATCAGCGTCCGGGTGTTGCCGTTCTGATAGCGATGGCCGTCGACTTCCAGCCACAGGTCCAGCGTATGGGGATCGGCGATTTCGTCCCGGGTCACCAGCCAGGGACCAAGCGGGCCGAAGGTGTCGAAGCCCTTGCCTTTGTCCCAAGTGCCGCCGCGCTCCAGTTGCCACTCGCGCTCCGACACATCATTGATGACGCAATAACCGGCGACATGCTCCATGGCATTGGCTTCGTCGATGTAGCGCCCGCCCTTGCCGATGACCACGCCAAGTTCGACTTCCCAATCGGTCTTCAGCGAGCCGCGGGGAATCTGGACGTTGTCGTTCGGCCCGCAGATGGCGCTGGTCCATTTGTTGAAGATGATCGGCTCCTTCGGCACCTCCATGTTCGACTCGGCAGCGTGGTCGGCGTAGTTCAAGCCGATGCAGATGAACTTGCCGACCTGGCCGACGCAGGCACCGATCCGCGGCTGCCCTTCCACGAGCGGCAGGCTGCGTGGATCAATGGCAGCGAGTCTTGCCAGGCTTTCAGCACCCAAGGCCTGCCCGGCGATGTCCGGCACGTGGCCGGACAGGTCGCGGATCTGATTGTCGTCATCCAGGAGTCCGGGTTTTTCCGAACCTTTTTCGCCGTAACGCAACAGTTTCATGAAGTGCTCCTGCTCAAGTGAAAATTCAGAGGCTCATGCCACCGTCGATGACGTGCACCGTCCCGGTGGTGTAGGCGGACGCGTCGCTGCCCAGATAGAGCGCCAATTGCGCGATTTCCTGGGTATCACCTATACGTCCCATGGGCTGGCGGTCGAGAAACTGTCGATAGACCGCTGCCTCCTCGAGGCCTTGGCGCACCGCCTGGTCGGCGATACGCTGGCGCAACGAAGGAGAATCCACGGTGCCGGGGCATATCGCGTTGCAGCGGATGCCCTGGCTGACAAAATCGATGGCGACAGATTTGGTCAGCCCCACCACCGCTGCCTTGCTGGCAGCATAGGCGAAACGATTGGGCACGCCTTTGACGCTGGAAGCCACCGACGACATGTTGATGATCGATCCGCCGCCACAAGCCAGCATGCCCGGCAGGAACGCGCGGATCATGCGGTACATGGCCGTGACATTGAGGTCCATCGAGCGCGCCCAGGCAGCTTCGTCGCAGTCGAGGATATTGCCGCTGTGCACATAGCCGGCGCAGTTGAAGAGCACGTCCAGCCCACCGATACGGTCACGGGCAGCGTCGATGGCGCCGGCCGAGGTGACATCCAGGATCATCGGCGTGATCCCATCGATGCCCGCCAGTGCGCCGACGTCGATATCACTGGCAAACACCTCGGCACCGGCCTGGGCGAAGGCAATGGCGCTGGCCAGGCCGATGCCTTGCCCCGCCGCCGTCACCAGGACTCGTTTGTTCTTCAGGCTCATGCAGTCTCCAGTTGCGCGGCGGTGGGCGCGGTCTTGGGTGTCCTGCCAAGCATCGACGCAGGGATGGCGAGGATCAACCCACCGCTGACCAACAGACACAGGGCTAACACATAGGTACCGTTATTGATATTGCCCGTAAGGGTTTCCGCCACGGCGGTGATCATCGACCCGGTGAAGCCCGACAGGTTGCCGATGGCGTTGATCATGCCGATCCCGGCTGCGGCGGCAACGCCCGACAGCACGGTGCCTGGCAGGGTCCAGAAGATCGGCATCAGGCTGAGGATCCCCGAGGCCGAGACACTGAGGAACAGCACCGACAGCACCAGGTTATCGGCAAAGAACGCGCTGAGGATCAGCCCGGCGCCACCGATGAAGGCCGGAATGGCCGCGTGCAGGCGCCGCTCGCCAGTGCGGTTGGAGTGGCGTGCGTTGAGCAGCATCGCCACGATCGCCACCGAGTAAGGAATGGCGGTCAGCAAGCCGATGTGCAGACTGTTGGAGATGCCGGTGCTCTTGATGATCGACGGCATCCAGAAGGCCAGGCCGTAGAAACCGGTGTTGAAGGTCAGCAGGATCAGCACCAGCAACCACACCCGAGGGTTGAAGAACACTTCGCTCAGGCGCGTGGCCTTGCCCTGGTTGTCGGTTTGCAGATTGGCCTTGAGCATGGCTTTCTCCGCCGCCGAGAGCCACTTGGCTTTGTCGATGTTGTCGGCCAGGCAGACGATCACCACGAAGGCCATGATGATCGAAGGAATGCCCTCGATGATCAGCATCCACTGCCAGCCGGACATGCCGTGCACGCCCTGCATGCTGTTCATCAACCAGCCGGACAGGATCCCGCCGAGGGTCAGGCTGACCGGCAACGCGAGCAGGAATCCGGACATCACGCGGCTCTGCCGATGAGTCGGAAACCAGTAATTGAGGTAGAGAATCACGCCAGGAAAGAAGCCCGCCTCGCAGATCCCCAACAGGAAGCGCAGCACATAGAACATCGTGCTCGATTCAACGTGGAAAAAACCCGCCAGCGGCACGGTGTAGGCCACGGCCATGGAGATCACCGCCCAACTGAGCATGATCCGCGCGATCCAGAACCTCGCGCCAAAGCGATGCAGCAGCAGGTTACTGGGCACTTCGAAGAGAAAGTAGCCCCAGAAGAACATGCTGGCGCCCAAGGCGTACACGGTGTTGCTGAACTGCAATTCGTTGAGCATGTCGAGCTTGGCGAAGCCGATGTTCACACGATCGAGATACGCGGCCATGTAGCACAACAGCAACACGGGCAGGATCCGCCAGATCACCTTGCGGTAGGTCCGGTCTTCGAAATCCAGTCCGCCGGCGGGAGCCTGTGCGGGCAAATGCTCGGAGATGGTTTGCATGAGTAACCCCTGATTGTTTTTATTGGGTCACGTCGAATGAGCGAATCATCCGGCGATTGAACGAGGACTCTACTGTTGGGAATCGATTCATTCCCAATGGCATTTTTGGATTAGTTGATAACCAGTTGTTATCGGAATCCAAAGGGTCTACTGCGTAGCCCAGCGGGAGCAAGCTCCCTCGCCACAGGGATTCAACCGCTCAGGCGCGCGTTGTCCTTGAGGATCTCGGCGAACTCCAGCGCCGCGCCTATCAGCGGCTCGTTCTTTCGGGTGAGGATGCCGTAGTCCTGCGGCACCAGGTGCAGCGGCGTGTCGAGGGTCTTGAGTTGGCCGCTTTCGAGCAGCGGATCGACCATGGCATTGGGCAACATGCCGATCATCGGTCCACGTTTCAGGACTTGGAGAAAGGTCTGCATGGAGATGGTGTCGATGGTGTTGCGCGGCATGCCCACTCCTGCCTCGGCGAACGCCAGCTCCATGCGCGCGCGGATCGGCGTACCGACCGGATAGAGGATCCACGGCTGGTCCACCAGTTGCTGCAAGGACGTTGGCCCGGCGTCCGCCAGCGGGTGGCGGTTGTTCACCACGATGCAGAACGGTTCCGGGGCCAGGGGCTGGAAATCGTAGCGCTGCTGCTGGCTTTGATCGGTAAAGCGCGCCACTGCCAGGTCGAGCTTTTTCTCTTCAAGCATTTCCATCAGATGGTTGCTGGTCTGCTCCACCACTTCGATGGACAGCAAAGGCCAGCGCTGCTTGATCTTCAGGATCGCCTCGGGCAACGCCACCGCTGTCGCGGCAAAGATGCCGCCGACCTTGAGGTAGCCATGACCGCCTTCGCGCAGGCTGCTGATCTGCTCGACAAACGAACGCGCGTCGTTCAACGCGATTTGCGCATAACGCAGTACGTGCTCGCCGAGGGCGGTGGGCGGCATGCTTCGTGGGCGGCGTTCGAACAGGGCAAAGCCCAGCAGGCTTTCGATTTCCTTGAGCATCTTGCTCACCGCCGGCTGGCTGAGGTTCATCTGCTGGGCTGCCAGATGCATGTTGCAGGTACGCCCCAAGGTGTCGATCAGCAGCAGATGGCGGAATTTGAGCCAGCCGCAGAAGCTGGAGAAGGACAAGTCGGACATGGGTGCTCCTCAACGTGTAATAACCAGACGTTATCAGATACTGAATATATCTCATTGGAGTTCATCGACAGCGCGCCCTAGCGTGAAAGCTTTACGAACCAGGAAGATCGCCCATGTCGCTCATGCTTACTCCCGAGAACACCCTGCCGGTCGATGGCGTCGCCGGCACCCTGATTGGTCGTGCCTGGGTGCCTGGCGCCGTTGCCGGGCCCTCGCCCATCGTGCTGCGCAGCGACGGGGTGTTCGACTTGTCGGAGCGTTTCGCGACCTTGAGCGACTTGCTGGAAACCTCCTCGCCATTGGCAGCGGTGAGAGAAACGCCGGGCACCTTCATCGCCAGCGTCGAAGCGCTGCTGGCCAACACCGGCCTGCATGCCGATCTGTCCAAAGCCTTTTTGCTGCCGCCGCTGGACCTGCAGGTGATCAAGGCCGCCGGCGTGACTTTCGCCGCGAGCATGATCGAGCGGGTGATCGAGGAACAGGCCGGCGGTGACGCGGCCCGGGCCGAAGCCGTGCGCGCCACGGTGCACAGCGTGATCGGCGATAACTTGCGCTCGATCGTGCCGGGCTCCGAACAAGCCATGCGCCTCAAGGCCTTTCTTATCGAACAGGGCATGTGGTCGCAATACCTGGAGGTCGGCATCGGGCCGGACGCGGAAATCTTTACCAAGGCGCCGGTCCTGGCCGCCGTGGGCAGTGGCAGCCAGATCGGCATCCACCCGGCCTCCCAATGGAACAATCCTGAGCCCGAAGTCGTGCTGGCGGTGAACAGCCGTGGCCAGATCCACGGCGCCACCTTGGGCAACGACGTCAATCTGCGGGACATCGAAGGCCGCAGCGCGCTGTTGCTGAGCAAGGCCAAGGACAACAACGCATCGTGCGCCATCGGCCCGTTCATTCGGCTGTTCGATGAGCATTTCAGCCTCGACGACGTGCGTGCCTGCGAAGTCGATCTCCAGGTAGATGGCGAAGACGGCTACCGCCTGCACGGTTCCAGCTCCATGAGCCAGATCAGCCGCGACCCGCAGGACTTGGCCGGCCAGACGCTCAACGCCAACCATCAATACCCGGATGGTTTCCTGCTGTTTCTCGGTACCCTGTTCGCCCCCACGGATGATCGTGACCACGTCGGCAGCGGTTTCACCCACAAACGGGGTGACAGGGTCAGTATCAGCAGCCCGTTGCTTGGCGGCCTGCACAATCAGGTAACCCACAGCTGTGACGCCGCACCCTGGACCTTCGGCGTCGGCGCCTTGCTGCGCAACCTCGCCGCGCGAGGGCTGCTGGGCCGCTGAGCACGACAGATCGTCGATTCATCCAATTACAAGAGAGAAATGAATCATGAGTGACACGCCAAAACGCCGCCTGCGCAGCGAGCAATGGTTCAATGACCCGGCCCACGCCGACATGACCGCCCTGTACGTCGAACGCTACATGAACTACGGCATGACCCGCGAAGAGCTGCAATCGGGCCGGCCGATCATCGGCATTGCCCAGACCGGCAGCGACCTGACGCCCTGCAATCGTCATCACTTGGAACTGGCCCAACGGGTCAAGGCCGGTATCCGCGATGCCGGCGGCATTCCCATGGAATTCCCGGTGCACCCGATTGCCGAACAGTCGCGCCGGCCCACCGCCGCGCTGGACCGTAACCTGGCCTATCTGGGCTTGGTGGAAATTCTCCATGGTTATCCATTGGATGGCGTGGTGCTCACCACCGGTTGCGACAAGACCACCCCCGCCTGCCTGATGGCGGCGGCGACCACCGACCTGCCCGCCATCGTGCTGTCCGGCGGGCCGATGCTCGACGGCCATCACAAGGGCGAATTGATCGGCTCCGGCACGGTGCTCTGGCATGCGCGCAACCTGATGGCCGCCGGCGAAATCGACTACGAAGGTTTCATGGAAATGACCACCGCGGCATCGCCATCGGTGGGTCACTGCAACACCATGGGCACGGCCCTGTCGATGAACGCCCTGGCCGAAGCCCTGGGCATGTCGCTGCCCGGTTGCGCGAGCATTCCGGCGCCCTATCGCGAGCGCGGCCAAATGGCCTACGCCACCGGCAAGCGCATCTGCGACCTGGTTCGCCAGGACGTGCGCCCATCCCAGATCATGACCCGCGAAGCGTTCGAGAATGCCATTGCCGTCGCCTCGGCACTCGGTGCATCGAGCAACTGCCCGCCGCACCTGATCGCCATTGCCCGGCACATGGGCGTCGAGTTGAGCCTGGACGACTGGCAACGGATCGGTGAAGACGTGCCGCTGCTGGTCAACTGCATGCCGGCCGGCAAGTACCTGGGCGAAGGCTTCCACCGCGCCGGGGGCGTGCCGGCCGTCATGCATGAATTGCAGAAGGCCGGGCGCCTGCACGAACACTGCGCCACGGTCAGCGGCAAGTCGATTGGCGAGATCGTCAGCAGCAGCCTGACCAGCAACGCCGACGTTATCTACCCGTTTGAAACCCCGCTCAAGCACCGTGCCGGCTTCATCGTGCTCAGCGGCAATTTCTTCGACAGCGCGATCATGAAGATGTCGGTGGTGGGCGAAGCGTTTCGCAAGACCTACCTGTCCGAGCCCGGTGCCGAGAACAGCTTCGAGGCACGGGCCATCGTATTTGAAGGACCGGAGGATTATCACGCACGGATCGATGACCCGGCGCTGGACATCGACGAGCGCTGCATCCTGGTGATTCGTGGCGTCGGCACCGTGGGCTATCCCGGCAGCGCCGAGGTGGTGAACATGGCCCCGCCGGCGGCGCTGATCAAACAAGGCATCGACTCCCTGCCCTGCCTCGGCGATGGTCGCCAAAGCGGCACATCGGCGAGCCCGTCGATCCTCAATATGTCCCCGGAAGCAGCCGTGGGCGGTGGCCTGGCGCTGCTGCAGACCAACGACCGTCTGCAAGTGGACCTGAACACCCGCACCGTGAACCTGCTGGTCGACGACGCCGAGATGGAGCGGCGCCGAAGCGAGTGGACCCCGAGTATCCCGCCTTCGCAGACGCCCTGGCAGGAACTGTATCGACAATTGGTTGGGCAGCTGTCCACGGGAGGCTGCCTGGAGCCGGCCACCTTGCATTTGCGCGTGATCGCCCGCAGTGGGGAGCCGCGGCATTCTCATTGACTAGATGCGCCAACCCGCTTCCTGTGGCGAGGGGATTTATCCCCGCTGGGCTGCGTAGCAGCCCTAAAACAGTGAGCTCCATCTTGCTGACACACCGGGTCGGCTGGTCTGGGGGCCGCTGCGCAGCCCAACGGGGATAAATCCCCTCGCCACAGGGCCTTCAGAGATTCCCGACCATCTCCCACAACGACGCCCCCACCCCGGTGATACTCTCGCCGGCAATCAACCCCGCCGCGGCCGTAATCGCAAAGCGTTCGGTGAGGCTCGGCCAGCGGCAGCTCACCAACCAGGTGAGCACCGCGCCGAGGGCCATCATCAGCGACACCGAGGCTGGCAGGACAAAGGCCAGGCCCAAGGCTGCCGTGCTGGGCAGGTAGCGGGCACGATGCGCCGGCAGCACGCTGTCGAGAATGCCCAACAGCAAACCGGCAACGCCGCCGATGAAGATCGCCCAGCGGATGCTGGCTGACAAGGAGTCCAGGCCATGGGTCAGGGTTTGCGCCACGGCTTTCCAGGTGGCGACCGCCGGGGCCGGCCACTCTTCGGTGAGCAGCATGGTTTGCGGGTCTGGAATCAGCGCAAGATAGGCCAGCACGCCGACAATACTGCCGATGAAAATGCCCAGGGTCTGGGCCATCAACTGCTTGCGTGGCGTGGCACCAATCGCCCGGCCGACCTTGAAATCGTTCATCAAGTCCGTGCATTGCCCGGCCGATCCGCCGGCGGTATTGGCACTCATCAGATTGATCGGCACCTGCCCCGGGGCGACGATGCCAAAGCTCAACTGGGACAATTGGCCGATGGCGCCAATCGGCGGAATGCCCGTGGCGCCGACAACCCGGGCCGCCACTGCCGCCAGGCAGATGGCCAAGGGAATGGTCAGCAGCGCCATCCATGGATTGATGCCGAACAAAAGTGCTTGCAGGCTCACCACCAGGACAATGGCCAACAGGAAACCAACGGCGGGCCCGGCCTTGGGGATCACCCAGGTCGCGCCGCCGCTGGCCTTGGTGGAAGTGTGCAACGCCCACAAGCGAATCGCCAGGGACGCCAACGTCGCGCAAACCATCAAGCTCACGCCCGGCCATAGCAACCATTCCACCAGCACCGCGAACTGCGGGCCACTGCTGCCGGGCGGCAACTGCACCAGGCCATTGTCCAGCAACCATGGCGCCAGCCCGCCCCACGCCAGCAATGCGCCGAGCAGCAGGGTCAAGCCGACGCGGATGCCGATGATGCCGCCGAACCCCACCAGCAGCAGTGAAGGATCGGCGGTAAACGTCAGGCGCTCCAACGGCACGCTGGGCGACCAGCGTGGGATGGCCCACCAAAAGGTATCGACCCATTTGGTCACCCCGGACAACAGCGCCGCCCCCAGCAGCACCTTCAAGCGCGTCGCCGCTTCATGGCCATGGTTGTAGATATGCAGCAGGGTTTCCAGGGTCGCCATCCCCTCGGGAAACTTCAGTGCCTTGTCGTTGAGCAGTGACGGTCGCAGGTACCAGGCGATCCAGATGCCCAGGAAGCTCACCGAGAAGACCCAGGCAACCATCGGCACCGCGTCAAGTTGCTGGCCAGTCAGCAAGGTATACGCCGGAATGGGCGCCACCAGCCCGCCGGAAATGATCGACGCCGCAGCCGACGCTACGGTCTGGTTGATGTTGCTTTCATGCAGCGTCCAGGGCAGTCGTCCGGTCGAGCGCTTGGCCAAGCCCTGCCAGATGCCATAGCCGACCAGCAAGGCGATGATCGACATGTTGAACGACCAGCCGATTTTCAATCCCGCATAGACATTGGAAGGCGTCAGGAGGATGCCAAGCACGATTCCCGTGATCACCGCGCGCGGGCTGAATTCGCGCTCTACGGGGCGCACGTGCGGGCTCGAAATTTGATCCATGCGAATTCCTTATCGGCAAAAAACAGTTGGCTCAGCCAAGGCAGCTACCTGACAAGTGAGTGCTGTATCGCCGCAAGGTTCACCGGGGATACGTTCTGGCGGCCACGTGCTAGAGCGGTCCGCCCCATGCGTTTGAAGGCCCGCTCAAGCAGTCCCCCACCCAGCCGATAACCCTTATGACGGCGGCCCTCCGGCCTCGCCGGGCTCTGCTGGTTGAATAGGGTAATGATCAATGGTTCTGCAGCTTAACCGTTTACTGACGATGGTTGCCTTGATGCTCCTGATTGCAGGTGGATCGGCATCGGCCCTCGCAGCAGAGCCGCCGTTACGCATTGTGACGGAGGAATTGCCGCCCTATAACATGACCCAGAACGGTCGAGTGACGGGCATGAGCACCGAGGTGGTCGAGGCCGTGCTCAAGGAAATCGGCGTCGAGGCTTCGATCCAGCCCATGCCTTGGGCGCGCGCTTACGAACTGGCGCTCAATGAAAGCAACGTGTTGATCTATTCGATCGTCCGCACTCCCGCGCGCGAATCCCTGTTCCAATGGATCGGCGCCATCGCCCCGACCCAATGGTATATCTACTCGCTGGCCGAACGGCCGGTGAAGCTCAACTCCCTGGCCGATGCCCACGGTCACCAGATCGCGACCGTCAATCAGGACGTGGGGGAGCAATTTCTCGTCTCGAAGGGTTTTCGCATCGGCGAGGAATTGCAGTCCAGCAGCAAATACGAACATAACTACCGCAAGCTCAAGGTCGATCATGTGGAGTTGTGGATTTCCAACGAACTCAACGCCTTGTACCTGACTCGCCAGAATGGCGAAGATCCGGAAAAAGTATTGATCAAGTCGCTGCCACTGCCCGAGCTCAGCAGCGCTGACGGCTTGAACATGGCGTTCAGCCGCAACACACCGGCACAGACTGTCGAGAAATTCCGCGCCGGCCTGGAGACCATTCGTCGCAACGGCGTCTACGACGCCATCGCGCGCAAGTGGTTATGAGATGGACAGCAACTTCGGACCGGGCTCCTCTCACCGATCACCGACCAAGGCACTCAGCTCCCTGGGACGGCGCCTGGTGCTGGCGACCTTGTTGTTCTGCCTGTTTTTTACCCTGGCGATGGTGACGTGGCGCACCTGGCTGGCCTGGGAAAGCAATTTGGCGGAGATGAATTCCGAGCTTGGCCTGATCGACCAGGTGTTCCAGGACACCTTGGCCCATGCCATTTGGGAAATGGACAGCGAATCCCTGGACAAGCAGCTCAACAGTGTCGCGAATGCCGCGCCGGTCGGACGCGTAGTGCTCAATGTCCTGCGGCCCGGCCGTTCGCCGGAAACCATTGAGCGCAATCGCTACACCACCGGCAACGCGGGCGCGGCACCGGTGCTGCAGCGCCAGCTAATCGCTCAGCCCTATCTCGGAGCCCATGAAAAAGTCGGTGAGCTGACCATCGAAGGCGATAACCAACTGCTCTGGAAGCGCCTGTGGGGTGAAGCGCGCAGCATCGTCATCACGCAGATCATCCAATCGATGCTGCTCGCCGGGCTGGTCATGACCATGTTCAATCGCCTGGTGACGATCCACGTGGTGCATATTGCCCGGCATTTGGGCGAGCTCGCTCCGCAGACCCTCAAGCATCACCTCAAGCTGCAACGCTCGGTGGACCGCCAGGACGAACTGAGCCTGCTCGAATCCCAGGTCAACGAACTGCAGGACAATCTGCATGCCCACCTGGAGCGCCAGCGTTCGGACGAACTGGCGATCGCCGCCAGCCGCGATCAGTTGGTTGAACTGGTCGAGGCGCGCACAGCGGAACTCCGGGCAGCCAACCAGGCCCTCGAAGCCTTGTCGCGTCACGATGCCTTGACGGGACTGGCTAATCGTCGCCATTTCGACGAACTGAAGGAAATCGAATTTCGCCGCGCGGTCCGCCACCATACGCCGTTGGCCGTGCTCATGTGCGACGTGGATTTTTTCAAGATCTACAACGACACCTACGGCCACATGAACGGCGACCAGTGCTTGCAGCAGATTGCCGAAATCCTGCGTGACGTGTTCGGGCGCTCCGGCGAATTGGTCGCGCGCATCGGTGGCGAGGAGTTCGTCGTCGTACTGCCCAACATCAATGCACAACAGGCTGGCGACGCGGCTCAACGGCTGCGCATCGCCCTGGCCGAGCGGGAATTGCCCCACAGCGGCTCATCGGTCTCGCCGTTTGTCACGCTGAGCATCGGCGTCGCCGAACTGGACCCCGAGGCCATGGATCATTTCGATCAACTGATGCAGCGCGCAGACCAGGCGTTGTATCGAGCCAAGCACCAGGGGCGCAATCGCGTTTCCCTCTGACATCATCGCCAGCCATGAGGTCTCTATGCGCCACCGTCTGATGCTCTACTCTTGCGTGCTCCTGGCCTTGATCAGCTTCAAAAGCCAAGCCGAGACCATCGAGGTCGTCACCGAAGACTCGCTGTACGCCTATCTGCGAGACGAGAAGCTGGTCGGACCCGGTATCCGTATCGCCTCGGAAACCTTGAAGCAGGCCGGTCTCAGCGACCACCACATGGCGCTGTATCCATGGGCGCGGGCCTATGAAATGGCGCTGCACGAGCCCAACGTGCTGATCTTTCCGCTGGATCGCACCCCGGCCCGTGAACAGCTGTTCAAGTGGGTCGGGGAGATACATCGGTCCACCAGCAGGCTTTACAAGCTGCGAGGCGGTGAACGCATCACGGTCGGCAGCCTCGAAGAGGCCAAGCAGTACAGCATCGGCGTGGTACGAAATGACGCTAAGCAGGTTTATTTGCAGGGACGTGGTTTCAGCCGACTGGTCGTGTCGGCGAACAATCACGATAACTTCCAGAAACTGTTGAACCGCCAGGTCCAGCTCGTGCCGATGCCTGAGAACACCGCACGCCTCATGAGCCAAGATGCCCAAGTGGACTTCGAAGCCCTGGAGGAAGTCTATGCCCTTGATGAGCAGCCCCACCGGGTTTACCTGGCCTTCAGCCTGAGCACGCCGGACGAGACTGTCGCCAAGGCCCAACGCGCGTTCGAAGCGCTCAAGGCTTCAGGCGAAGTGGCGCGGATCATGAAGGAGGAACGTTGACGGGCGGTAGCCGTCAGCCGGGTTGAACTCCTCCTTCGAAAACATCGTCCAGTTTATAGGTGCACAGACCTGGAGATTTTTCGATGAGCACACTGAACGCCATGTCGGACTCCATCCAGACCCTGATGTTGGAGCGCAATGACTGGGTGCCCAATAACCCGCGCCTGCCGGTGTTGGTTTACCGTGACGCAGTTTCGGCCCAGGCCTCGGACCTGGCCGCCCACCTGGAAGAGACGTTCCGCAGCCACGGCTGGCCGCCGCAATGGCGCTATGGGATTTATGATTTTCACCACTATCACACCGAAGGCCACGAGGTATTGGGCGTTGCCAGCGGCCAGGCGCGACTGATGATCGGCGGTCCGGGTGGACAAGTCCTCGACGTCAAGGCCGGCGATGTGTTGCTGCTACCCGCCGGTACCGGGCATTGCAACCTGGGCTCCAGCGACGACTTCCTCGTGGTAGGCGCATACCCACCCGGCCAGCAGGCCGACATCTGCCGCGAAGCGCCGAGCGAGGCTCAGCTGGCAAATATCGACACGCTGTCGTTTCCTCAGCGGGATCCGGTGTATGGCGCGCGGGGTGGGGTCAACCGATATTGGCTGGACCAACGCTGACACTTGGCGGACCAAGGCAACGATTCACGGTCAATGACCGTAAACCTTCTGCAACTGCTCCTGGGTCAGCGCGTCTTCGAAGGGCACCGGCACCGATTTTACCGCGCCGTAGAGGTTGCGATAACGCCAGTAATTGCCGTTGTTGGCCAGCTGATAACCGCGCTCGACCACGCGCTGTCCATCCAGCACGTAACGCAGGGTTTCCTGGGCCGCTTCCGGCGGCGCCGGTAACATCAGATCGGCTGCCAGCACCCGCATCGACTCGTCAATGCATTCGTCGAGCACTGTCGTCACTTGCGCCAGATCCAGCTCGCCGTCATCAATGCAACGCTTGCCGCAGCGCCTGATCGGCTGGCTGGAGACTTCGATGCGCATGCGATACAGCGCCGAACCGGCGATATCCTGGACCTGCACCCGATTGATCAGCACGAAGCTGCCACGATCAGGTGTAAGCATCAGTTTAGGCTCGATGACCAGCCGGGCGTTGATGTCGCCCGTCCCCTGCTTGAGGCCGGCCGCCAGCGACGCCTGCTGGAAGCGCTGTTGCAGGCGCTCCTGCAACGGCACGCCAGCAAGCAGATCCGCCAGCGGGCGCGATTCCTTGGCGGCGGTATTTTCCGCATCGCGCTGCAAGCTGCCGCTGCCCATCTGGGTATTGATCAGGCTGGCAACCAGCAAACCGGCGAGCCCGGCGCTGTTGCCGGAACTGGCGACCAGGGCATGGCTCGACGACGCAGCCTTCTGCGCGGCCTCGGCGTCGACCACCGTGCTGGCACCGACAAATGCCTGCGGCAGTTGTAGATCCACCTTGACGCCATGGGCCTGGACGTAGGACACCGCATCCGCCGATTTGAAACCGGCCTGCGGTGCCGGCTTCTGAGCGCATCCCCCCACCAACAACAGGGCGAGCAAGCCGACCGCCATCAATCCACGGTTCATTGTTCGAACGGCGTGATCATTTGCTGGCGGCTCGAGTCCATGGCCTGATAAAAGGCGTTGGTCAGATTAGGATAGTCAGGCTCGTCCCATTCGCCCTGGGCGGCCTGCACGACAGCAAACGGCTTGAACCACAACAACTTGTTATCGGCCAGATCGACCACCATGCCCTGCCCAAACACCTGTGCCATGGGCACGCTGGTCGGCACGATGCTGTAATAACTACGGGTGGCGCCAGTCCCGATCACGTTGACCAACAGCAGGCGATCGACACCGTAGGTGGCCTTGATTGGTGTCAGGTCGCGGGCGGTGTAGCCTTCGCGGAAACTCACTTCCTTGTATTTGCTCAGATCCACCGGCTCGTTGATGCGCTTGGCCTTGTAACCCTTGGCTTGCAACTTGGCGACAATCGCGTCCGGCAATGTGTTGAGGTCACGCACCTGCCATTTCTCGACATTATCGCTGAGCTTGCTGTTGACGCCCTTGTTGATGGCCAGGTCCAGCAGTCCCTGGTTGCCGGTCAGCGCGAGGACGGGTTCGGGTACCACGTTGATGGCCACGCCAATGGTCGGTTCCTTGGCATCCCAGAACTGTTTGTCCAGCGGTACCGGGGGTTGGACGTGGGCGCAGCCGGTGAGCGTCAGGCAGGCAAGCACAGTCAATGCTGCCAGGGTACGAAGCGTATGAGAAAACATGCATCAAGTCCTTATGATTAAAAACGATGCTGCTTGTGTCGGCAGCTACGCTAATAACATTAGTGGCACATTGATACTTTTTTCCGGATTCCTTTTGACTCTCATACACTTCCTCGCTTCCCTGCGCCCTAGATCATCGGCGAACTGCTCACCACCCGCAGCGCCAAGCCTTCGAATGCGTCCAGCGTAATTGTGAATTCACCCTCGGGCGTAAGGTCCCCTTCGACCCGCTCGTTGATGATGTCCACCACCGGCCCCGGTGCGATACCGGGCAGGTGCAGGGTTTCGGTGATGGCCGTCGAGCCGAAGTTCAGCGCGGTGATTTGCGTGCCTTTGCCGGCCGGCAACTCATGGACCATGATCAACAGCCCCGGATGCTCGACGTCCGGTATGAGTATCTGGCGGCTGGCGGCGATGTCGTAGGCGCGGCGCGCGGCCAGGATCCGGCGCAGTTGCGAAGCGAACGAGTCCGGATCCTTCAACTGGCTCGGCAGGCTGCCGTACAAGGTTTTCGGTCGGGGCATCTCACCGGCCGACAACGGTGCTTGCGGGTTGAGGTCCACCAGGTCGTAGGCACCGCGATGAATCCAGCGCGTGTCGCCGTCGCGCATCAAGTGCTCGACCTGTTCCGCCGGCAACGGCAGTGCGCCCACCAGATCCCAGCCCGACAAGGCGAACACACCCGGCTGCATGGCGTTGAACATCACCAGCAGGAGATGGACCTGACGGATCTGCTGGATATCGGCCGCCGTGATCGCATCGAGGTCACGAATGCCCAAGGCGGCGGTGATGATGCTCGCTGTCGTACAAGAGACGCCATTGGTGACGAATTTGAGGTTGTAGGGCGCATGCTCGCCGGACAGGCGCTCGTACATCTGTTCGCGGATGTGCTCGCGCAAGATGCTTCCGGGAAAGGTCTGGCCTTGATACAGGTAGGTATCGTGAGCGTGCAACGTCCAGAAATGCACCAGCTCCAGGGTCAGTTCGTCATGATTCTGCAACGCGTGGATCAGCGATCCCGGGTCGATGCCAAAGGCGTGCATCTGGCGCAGCATCAAGCGCAGGAATTCCGTGTCGCCCATCAGCAACGCATGCTGATAGGCCGGACGGGTGATGAAGTCGTAGGACAGGTCTGCCCCGCCGTGGGACATGGCAGCAATGTCGTCCAAGGTCAGGTTCAGCTCCTGGAAACTGAAACCGCCTGCCTTGCGAATCGCACCGCCGAGCAATTGGTTGCCAGTAATCGACAGCGGATGGCTTTCAGACCAGGCGGTACCATCGAGCTTGCGCTCCACGCCGAGGAACCCATTGGCATCCAGACGGAGGATCTTCGCCCCCATGACATCTACGGCGTGCAACGCGTCGCCGATGATCATCTGCTGCGCGGCAAACGTCGGGTCAAGCCAGTTCAACGACGGCTGCCCTTCCTTGAAGTAATGCAGATAGACCCAACGCCGCGGCTTGCCATCGACGCCCATGACGACCGGTGTCGCGCTCCAATCGGTTTCCTTGACGCCGGGTTCGAAGAAGATCACCCGTTGCAACTGGCCGACGATGTAGTGCTTGTCCCGAAGGGCGTCCACTTGCTGCGCGGTGAGGTTCTGCGCATCGCGCCCCTCCCCGACTTCGGGCAGCAGCGGCCAGTCCTCCTCACGGATCTCGACCATGTGGTAGAGCCCTGGATAGTCCTCATAGGCCATCTCCGCCAAGCGGAAATCCGCGCCCTTGCCGGTATGGGACGGGATGACGTCATCGATGACCACCGCGTTATGCGCGGCGGCCATGCGGGTCAACGCCTGGAGCTGCGCATCGGTACCCAGGTCGGGGTCGATGTCGAAGCTGATGCGGTCAAAGTTGCCATCGATGGTTGGCGTGAACTCGGTGCCCTGAAGCCCTCCAGACCTTTTCAACGGCCCGTTATGAATGCCCTGGATACCGATTTTCGACAACGCATGCCACAAGGTTTCGTCTCCCAGCGCCTCGAGCACCGTGCCATTTTCACGGGTGACGATGGATGCCGGGTACGCGGTAAACCATACCGACGAAAGCGCAGACGCATCGCGAGGACGGGTATGCGCGAAGGGCTGCTGCCACAAGCGACCATGCCCCGAGTAAAGCTTGGCTCGCTGTCTCGCAGCGTGAAGCATCGATTGTTCGACCAGCCAGTCGACATGATTTTTCTCAGCCATCGTCATAAAAAAATCGCCTGTCGTGATGAAAAAGTCGCACCGCCCCTGGGCTCAGGGCCGGCGCTTATTAGTCATATGAGGCTTTGGACCGACATTCGTTGCAATCGTGTATCCATCTACAAAACGCATTGCTCGCTCAATCACCGTTGAACGGCGCGTCCGGATTTCTCGCACCCGGCGGACCAGGCCTTTGCAGGGTGGAGCAATTGGAGCCATGGCCTGACCCGTCGAGCCGGGCCTCGACAAAGGCAAAGGCATCGTCCAACGAGCCATGGAGCACGCCGTCATGCCCCAGGCCTTCATAGGTGCGCCAGGTGACGTCGTTATCGGCGTCGCACAAGGCCGCCGCGACTGCGTACTGGCGCTCTGGCGTGATGGTTCGATCCGCCTGGCCCGTGGCAATGAATAATGGGAAGGCAACCGACGCCTGGGGCATATCAGTCATCGGGGTGCGCAGCGCAGTCAACGCTTCGGGAGCGATGGTCAGAAGCTCGGCAAATGAACCGATCTGCAATCCCTTGGATTTGGCGGCGATGTCCCGGGTACAACTTTGCCGGGCGACCCTTAGCAGTTCCAGGCCATCGTCCGTCAGGATTTCCTCTATCCGTGGCCCGTCGTCGCCCAGGGCGCCGGACGCCAACGCGAGGAACAGGGTATTGGACTGGCGTGGCGCCAGCGCAATCGGCCCTTGGGGGAACGTACTGTTCGCAGCGGTGAGCACCGCACCGAAGATGGGGAGTTCCGGTGCATAGCTGCCAGCGAGGATCGCCGCGCCCAGCGCCGCCCCTGCCCCCTGGGATTGTCCGGCGAGGATCACGCGCTTGGCGATGAGCCCTGGCCTGATTGCCCGGGCGGCGCGGATCGAGTCCAGCACCGAGCGTCCCTCGGCTTGCCAGAATGTATAGGGATGCGGCCCCGGCCCTCCCAAGCCTTGGTAGTCGGTGGCGACAACAGCGAACCCGTGGGCCAGCCAGCGGTTGATATAGGCCGAATCACGCTCGCGCCATCCCGCCCAGGACGGTGCGCAGACATCGGCGATCCCCAGCGTACCGTGGGCCCAGGCCAGTAGCGGCCAACCGTCGGCGGGAGGCTTGCCCGCCGGCAGGTACAACGCCCCGCTGACCGGAACGAGGCCGGAGTGCCAGCGTGAGTCGGTGGAGCTGTAGAGCAGGCGCAAGGCCTGAGCGGCGGCGGGCATCTGCGGCTGCACCGGCAGGGTCTCGCTTCGCAGCACGGCACCGGGTAATCCGGGCATCGGCCCTGCCCAGCGATAGAACGGCGACAGCGTCATATCGCCTGCCGCGGGGCCGACCGGCAGCGTACCGGCCGCCATGGCATTGGCCGTCACGACAACGAACGCACCGATGCAGACTCGTGTGAGGAACGCGACTCGGAAAATATTCATGAAACCTTCGCCTGACCGGAAAGAGCCTTGCGCAAGGCGCTGCCCTGCGCAGCAATGACGTTGCGCGCGACGGGGGCCACCTCGTTGAACCGGACAAACCCGTGGGTCATGTTTGCGAGCACTTGCAGGCTCGTCGCCACGCCCGCGCTTCTCAGTCGATTCGCGAGTTCGCGGTTTTCATCCAGCAACGGGTCCAGTTCACCAACGACCAATCGCACCGGTGGGAGGCCCGCCAAGTCGGCGATGATCGGCTGCACGCGCCAGTCATCTTCATCACTGGCCAGGTAGCTCGCCCAATAGGCACTCATCGTCTCGACCGAGAGGTTCTGGCCAGCGTATCCGCCTAGCCGCTGCCAGGAGTCGGAGGTCATGTCCCGCGAGTAGCTGCCGTAGAACAGCAACAACTGCCGCAGCGCATCGATTCCCGCATCACGCAGCGCGATGGCAGCGCCCAGGGCGAGGTTGGCGCCTGCCGAATCTCCGCCCAGGGCATAACCGCGTACCGGGCAATCGGTGATCGTCCCCAGCTTGATGACCCGGCTGACGATCGCCAGCACTTCGTTGAATGCGACCGGAAAGCGATACTCCGGCGACAACGCGTAGTCGATGGACAGCACCGCCAGGCCGCTGTCGCGCACCAACTGGCGCAGCGGCGCGTCCCAGCCGGCGAGCGACCCGTGGCGGAATCCACCGCCATGGCAGTAGAACATCAAGCAAGGCGTCTCATCGCCTTCCGGCCAATAGAGCTTGCAGGGCACCGTCCGGCCATCGACGGCGAACCCCAAGGTGCGTTCGTAGGACAGCGGCACGCTGCGGCGTGCCGCCCAGGCATTGATCCGTTCCAGTTGCGCACGGACGCTTTGCACATCCCCCTGAACGACCGGCAGCAAGCCTTGTTCATGCAGCGCCGTGGCCACGGCGAGCAAATCAGCATGAACCGGCGGCCGTGTGTCCACCGGCAGGCTTCCAGCGCGACTCATGGCTGACCTTCGCAGCGACGTCCGTCAGCGATCACGCAATGGCTGGGCGGGCTGCGGCCTTCCAGGACGGCTGCAACGCATTGGGCGGCAATCAGGTTGGTGCGGTTGAGCCCCTCGACCGTGGACGCCCCGGCATGGGGCGTGACGATGACGTTCGGGAGCTGGATCAGTTGTTCGGTGACCGAAGAACACCTGGGGTCCGACTCGCTTTCGAAAACATCGAGTCCCGCTCCCGCCAGGCGCTTTTCTCGCAGGGCATCGAGTAGATCCACATCGCGTACCAATCCGCCGCGCGCGGTGTTGATCAGCACTGCGGAGCGCTTCATCAGTGCCAACGCACGGCCATCGATCAGCCCGTGGGTTTGAGGATTGAGCGGTGCGTGCAGGGTGATGAAATCGCTTTCCTCGAGCAGTGTTTCCAGGCCAACAAAGCAACCGTCGGCTTGGGTGCTACCCGGGCGAGGGGAATAAATCAGCGGCTTGACCTCAAAGCCGGACAAGCGCTGCAGGACGCCCCGGCCAATCCGGCCCAACCCGATGACGCCCACGGTTTTACGGTACAAATCGCCCCCAAGGGGGATCGACCAGTCGTTGGCGGCCAACCCCAGTTGGCACTGCTTGAGTTGACGACACACAGCGAGCATCAGCGCGACGGTGTGGTCGGCGACGCTGGCATCGTTGCCGCCGATAGCGATGGTCGCCACCTTCCCCGCCGCTGCTACCGCTGCCGTATCGACCCGCTCGTAGCCCACGCCGCGACGGGCGATGACCTGCATGCGCGGGAGCGAAGCCAACAGGCTGGACGTGATGTTCGCGTGCCCGACGATCCAACCGTCGGCATCCGCCAGGAGGTCCGTCAGCTGGCGTTCACTCAGGTCGCCGTCGGCTTGCCCCGGAGCCAGTTCCGCGACGACGACCTCACAGCCATGGCTCTTGAGGAAGTCGCTAGCCATGGCGTCGAAGAATCGCTGTGTCACCACTACTTTATGGCGAGGTTCAAACATCTCGGGCCTCCCGATATCGGTATCCAATGATCAAAACGCGTAATCCAGATACACGCGGGCCTCGGAGCCGCTGACGACGTTGTCGGCTTGCGCGGAGATAAGTGCAACGAAGTCCTGGTCAATTCGGTAGTCGATATAAATCAAGCCCACCGAAAGTCCCGCGTACTCTTTTTCATCGAAGCGGTAATAGAGACGGTATTCATTTTGCCGCTCGGTCACGTCCGTGCGCCGGCCGCTAAAGGGATCGGTGGCGTCAAACTCACCTTGCTTGTAGATAGTCATGACTTTGAAACCGTCCAATGAAGCACCCAATAACGAATTCCCGCTCAAGTCATATTCGGCGCCTAGTTGCCAGGTTCGTTCGCCATCGTTATTAAAATCGTTACCCGAGCGTGTCCACGCATCCATTCTTCCGTCGACGTTATCGCCGTGGTCAAAGTAGGCGTAACCCAGTTGCCCATTGCTCAACTGCGCGTGCGTCTCGGAAAATGAAACGCCCAGGCGAAGTTTGTCGAGCAACAAACCGACATTGATGTTCAGCCACGTCGCATCATCGTCATAGGCGGCCTGGCCGGACTGCCAATCACGCTCCCAGATCCGCCCGGCTTTTTCGAATTCATAATATTGAGTGTCGAACACGATGCCGGCTTTATCGCCAAGCGGCGCTTTGAGCGTCAACCCATAACGCGTGTTCTTATTGAAGTCTCGCGACACACCTTGGTCGAAACCAAGCTCGATGGCCTTCAAGTCGTACTTGACGCCATAGGTGTAGAGATCCTTTATTTCCTCGCCTGTCTGGCTCAGCAGGTGTTCGAATTCTTCCCTGTCCCGAGGGGATGTGCGGTTGATGTAGGCGGTTTCAAACCCTAGCGTACCGGGCAGCGGACCGATCCCCATCTCGGTAAAATTCAAATGGGCGCGGCCACCCTGGTAGGAACCGGGAACGATTCGAGTATCGAGCGTGACCAATGTCCCCGCATCGAACCGGCCCCGGCCGACTTGAGTGTCGGCATCCCAACCGTTGCCTTCATAACGCAACTTGAAGTAACTCTGCCCAACTTTTGCGAAACCGCCGTTGGTACCGTCGGTATCGTCAAACAAGTTTCGGCCATTGTCTTTTGAATCAATCATCGCCACGCCATACAACGAGGCGTCAAACCCTACGACCCCGGCCCAATAACCGGAGTTATAGTCCAGTATTGCGCCGACCCCTGTCCCACCCAGCTCCGAGCCATCCGGAAAACCACCAAAACGGTCCTCGATCAAGTCATTGGAGATCCGCGTGTTGATATACATCGAGCGAAGATAGGCATTCAACTTTCCCTCCTGCTGAAACCTTTCCGGATGACTGATCGTCGCCGACAGACAAAGATCAGACATAAACAATGTTGACAGGAACGTCATCGCGACGGCGTTAATCGATTTCATCGACCACCTCATCTATTATTTTTATTTTGACGTGAGCAGACGCGAACAAGGCGTCCGTTAAACTTTGGCGTAGCGAATCAATGAATCAGATAATTGCCCGGGTAATAACAGCCGTAACAATCAGCACCAGGCTGCTGCCTATGGCCCAGAGCAGGCAATAGCGTTGCATGTCGCCCATGTCGCGCTTGATGATTCCGCTGATCAAATAAACCGCCGCGACCAATGGACTCAATGCATGCACCGGCTGACCCAGTACCGATGCGCGAGCGATGTGCATGGGGTCGATGCCGTATTCGGCGCCGGCGGCCCCGAGCACGGGCAAGATCCCGAAGAAAAACGCGTCGTTGGATAACAGGAAATTAAGCGGCAAGGCGACAAGCGCGGTGATGATGCTGAAATATTGGCCGCCGCTTTCCGGGATCAAATGCACGATCTTTTCGGACATGCCATCGACCATGCCGGTGCCTGACAAGATCCCGGTGAATGCACCTGACGCGAATATCAGGGCGATGACCATCAGGACACTTTCCGAGTGAGCCGCGACTCTGGCCTTCTGCTCCGCCAGGCGCGGATAGTTGATCAGCAGCGCCAAGGAAAAACCGACCATCATCAACATCGGTAAAGGCGCCAGGCCTGTCGCCATGGCGTACATGAGCCCCGCGGTCAACGCGAGGTTGATCCAGAAAAGCTTAGGCCTATGCGTTTCAGATTGCAGGATGGGTAGTGCGGGGTCGGCCTCTGTGGCGACGTTGGACGCGGGCGTCCAACCCAAACGCCGCCGCTCTTTGCGGCCGATCCAGAAGGCGACGACGAACGCATAGGCCAGTCCCGCCAACATGGCTGGCACCAAGCCCAGGAACAGCTCAGCGACATCAAGATGAAGCGCACTGGCGGCTCGCGCCACCGGCCCTCCCCAGGGAATAAGGTTGACCACGGTATTGGTCAACAGAAGCATCAGCGCGAGAATCAGCGGATTCATGCCGAGGCGAAGGTAAAGCGGCAGGAACGCCGTCGTTACGATCAACACCGTCGTTGCGCCATCCCCGTCGAAAGAAATAACCGTGGCCAGCAGCGCGGTGCCCAGCACCACGCGAAGCGGATCATTGCCTACGTAGCGGAGGATTTTTCGCACGACGGGTTCAAACAGCCCGGCGTCGAACATGATTGCGAAGTACAAGATTGCAAACATCAACATCAGTGCGGTGGGCGCGACCTGTTTCACGCCGTTCATCACCATGCCACCCAATTCCGGCCCTGCCCCACTGGCCAGTCCAAAAGCAACTGGAACGAGGATGAGTGCCGTCACGGCAGAAAGTCGCTTGCTTATGATCAATGCCATAAACGTGACGACCATTGCGAAACCTAACCAAGCCATGCGTGTCACCTTCTCGTTTTTATTGTTATCGATGTCATCGAAAATCAATGTGAACAGCTCTTGCGCAGCCGAAATCTACATAGGGGTGGAATGGCTGTAAATCTTGATTTTTTTCGTCAACATCCAGCTGTTTGGCGGCGGATCGATTGCGAACCCTGCGTACAACTTTTGCCCTGATCCCAAAGAAATTGACGCGCCGATAGACATTGATGAAATCTCGGTATATTTAATAAACATGCACAAAACCCAATCAACCTGATCGGATTCGTCATGCCAGATCAAGAAAACCTCTACCTCTCGGCAGAGCAAGCCGCGGCCCTGCTTGGGGTCAGCCTTGCGACGCTGTACGCCTATGTCAGCCGCAAGAACATCCGCTCGATCAAGATTGCCGGTTCGCCCAAACGTCGCTACTGGGCCGAGGACATCCAGCGTTTGGTAAAAGTCCCGGCGGGCGAGAAACATGCCGCGAAACGGCTGTCGCCGTCGGACAGTGCGATTACGCTGATCACCGATGACGGGCTGTTCTACCGGGGACACGACGTCGTCGAATTGGCTGATCACGCAACGGTTGAAGAGGTCGCCGAATTGATCTGGCAAGTGCCTTCGGCCTTCGGCACGTCATTGCCTCGTGCCCCCAACGATGCTGCCAAGCTGTTGAAGATCTATGAGCACATGTCCGCACAAGAGAAAGCCATCGCGCTTTTCCCCCTGGTGCAGCGAGAAAACCCGAAGGCGTTCGATCTTTCCACCGACAGTTACGCCCGCACGGGCGCCGACGTCGTGAGATGGTTTGCCGCATTGGTGGTGGGTGCGACCGAACCGAGCACGCAACCCTTGCATGAATTCATCACCCAGGCCTGCGGCGCCCCGCCTGCCCATGCCGACCTGATCCGGCGCCTGCTGATTCTCAGTATCGATCATGAACTGGACCACGCCACCCACAGCGTCCGCGTCGCCGCCACTACCGGCGCTACGCCTTATTACGCGGTGATCGCCGGGCTTGCAGCGGCCAGGGGCCATAAGGTCGCCTACGGAAGAAATGAAGCCGCCAGCAGGATGATCGAGGAAATCTGCACGGCCCCAGACCCGGCCCAACCCATTCTGCAGCGCTACAGCCAGGAGGGGCATATCGTCGGGTTCGGCGCCAATGTCCATTCAATCAATGACCCGCGCGCCAGCAATCTCCTGGCGGCGTTGACTGCGGTATTCGACGGCGACAGCGAGTTTGCCAAGCTGCAGAAAGCCTTTTCAGTGGCCTCGGAACTCGTTGCCTACCCACCAGAATTCATTCTCATGGTGAGTTTCATTGGCCGGAAACTGGGACTGCGCGGGCAGGAAATTTCCCTGGCGGGCGTCGGTCGCTCGATCGGTTGGATAGCCCACGCCAGCGAGCAATACAACCAACACCACGACGCTCGACCCCGCGCGCGGTATACGGGGACCTTGCCGACGGCGACCAGAATCGGCCGCCGTTGAGCCCCAGCTTGGCCGCTCCCTGCGAGCCCCGTTGGGAGCGCCAATCCCGTTACGAGACCGTCATCGCCGCGAATAGCGATTCGAACTCGTCTTGTTCTTCAAGCCGGGCAACGAGCCCCAGCACTCGGGCCTGGGCCGTTGCGTCGATATGCGGCGCGGCCATGCGTACGAATTTTCGCTCGAAATCATGATCGTTCATCGGGGTTTCGACGGATCCGGGCCCGGTGATCATCTCACTCACCACTTGCTTGCCTGACAGCAGGGTCACACTGACACGATTGGCCAGGTGCCGTGGGAACAGTGCCGTCAGCGCCGGATCCTCAGCGACGACAATCTTGTCCATCAAGGCAATCGCCGCTGGGTCGGCAATTTTTTCAGCAGAATAAGAGCCTATCGTGATGTCGCCATCGAGCAATGCCCGGGCGACGTTGTAAGGCAGGCTGTGGTCCGCCGTTTCCCTGGTTTTCGGCAACCATTTCTCCGGCGTATCGGCCAGCACTCGGCGGTTGAATTCCGAGGTTTCGATGGTAATGGCGGCAATCTCTCCCACCCCGTCGATCCGTTTGCGTAGATCCAGCGCAGCCCAGACAGCCGTATGCAGCTCGCCATTGGTGGGAAATGTCTTGGTCAGGGAGCGGCATATGGCGTAATCGCCATTGTCAGGCGTACCAAAACGATCGGTATCCAGCTCAAACGGTCCCGAAACCTGCTTGAAGAAGCCCATCTCACCTTCAAAGATCGGCGACGGCCCCGTCATGCCATGGCGCGCCAGTTGGGCGGCGAAAATGGCGTTGCGTGCGGCATTGGCTGCAGAGCAACCTTTCCAGTCGGACAACGACCCACTGCGCACCTGGCGCATCGCCAGATGCCCGCTCAGGGCAATATTGATCGCTTGCTCAGTCTGGAGCACGTCGAGTTTCATCAGGTTCGAAGCCGCCACCGCCATCGCTACATTGATGTAATTGACGTGGTCCCAGCCACGCTTGTTCAAGCTGGCCGCATCCTGCAACCGCATCTGGATCTCGTAGGCCAGGACAATGGCCGAAATCAGCTCGGCACCCGTTGCCCCCTCGGCCTGGGCCACCGCGAGGCAGGCGGGAATGTTGTCACTGGGGTGGCCCGGTTCCTTGCCCATGTAGCCGTCGTTATAGTCGAGGAAGCGGACCATCAGGCCGTTGGCGAAGGCGGCGATTTCCGGCGTCGTTTTTAAATCCGTGCCGAAGACGCTGGAGGATTTCGCGGTGTTGGCGGCGGCGTAACACACGGCAGCCGTTACCGGGTCCGCCCCATAAGCGCCCAGCACGCAGGCCAGGCTATCGATAAAGCGCTGGCGCACCAGGTGGATGATTTTTACGGGTAGCCTTTGCTTCCTGAATTCGTGGGCGTATTGCGCCAGCCGCATAGCAACGGTCGAGTCCGTCATGGTTACCTCAGGTATGGGTGGGTCAGGCCTCGTCCGTGAGGCGAACAAATCCAGGCGCCACTGGGCGTAGGGAGTCTTACTCGACCATCACGTCGAGCAGGCGGACGTATTGCTGGCCGGCATGCATGTCGCGCTCGACCATGCCCCCCTGCGGCGTTGCCCGCGGATAAGAGATCTTGACCATTTCCAGGTCGGGCACGGCAACGCGCTTGACTTGTTCGGGATCGGTGCCGTAGAGCCTCGCGAATTGCCCGGGAGAAAGTGCGGCGCAATCGGAATAACGCTCAAAGTTCTCGCGCCCATTGAAGAAGATATCGAAAGTAATCCAGAACGGCCCCGCTTGTTTGGATCGGACATGCCGACAGACATCACGCAACTTGATCACTGTGCAAGCTCCTGTATAGCCGTCGACTTGTTTGATAGATCAATCCATTTCAGACGCACCAACGCCAATGGATCTTCAAGTTGCACGACGTGATTCAACTTGAACTCGAATATCTGCCCGCGAGGTATATCGGCCGGTGTAAAGGCAAACCCATAGGAAGGCAGTTCCTTGCCCATGACACTGGGGTAATGGAAAAAATAAGGATTGCAGGCTTGAGCAATTGTATTGGCCATTTCCTGGGTCGCGGCAGTTGCGACAAACAACATACCCACTTCAGGCGGGGGCAATGTCCCGACAGCAGGCGCTGCACCCGTAACGCCATTCCATCCGTACATCCGCAGGGAAATATGAAACTCGCCCAGTTCCTCGGCGGGTATGGACTGGCGCGTTCTTATATGGAGGGCTTCGAGCAAGCGATCGTGAAAACCATCGATATCATTGAGCACATCGGGATCCTGGATGCCCACCAGCATGATCGTTTGATATAAACCAGCCGAGGCGCCTTCCAACTTCATGGTGTAGGGCATTTCTTCCCAGCGCGAACCCTCCACTCGAACGGCGCGGCCATTCAGAGCGGTATAACGCGCCTGGGCAACATTCAAGATGCCGCCTGGCTCGATCAACCGGAACGGATCGCTGTTCTCGTAGAGCATGTGGGCCGATACGCTATGAGGGGTGCACTGATTGTCTTGGCTCAAGGGTTCGACTTCGAAGCCATTCGCATCAACACTCAGCAGGATGCCCGATCCAAGTGTCGGGTTGACGGCGCATTGCACGCCGCATTCACCGGTTTTGCCGGCGTGCCAGGAAGGCCCCCAAGGCGCGCCCTTCCAGATGGGATAACAGGCGATGACCGCAGTATCGGTGGAACGACCAGCCAGGATTATGTCCGCGCCAGCATCAAGGGCGGCGAGAAAGGGTTCCACCCCAAGCGCTGCGACAATGTGTTCACAACTGTCCACCGTCGCGTCTTCCAGACTTCCATGAGGCGGGAGCGGCTTGATACGACCTTCAGCGTTCAGTTTTTTAACTGTCTGCTTGTCTTGCTCGCAATAGATGAGCGCTATTTTTGGCGACACGCCCAACTCTGCAGCAATTTCAAGGGCAATATCTCGCGTCCAATCCAAGTTCAGATCACCGCCTGCCTGCCCCGCGGTGCCGACAATTATCGGCACGCCGGATTGCGCTTGGGCTTTCATTAAAATTGTCAGGTCGCGCTTGACCGCGCCTCGGTTGTTCTTGGATTTTCCAAGAGCGAGATAAGCCGCACCGCTATCGGTGGAACCGGCGTCCGAAGCAATGACTTGCGCCCCCGCCGCCAACCCATAAGCAATTTCTTCTTCGCGAACACCCGCCCCCAACGAACCACAAGGAACGATCACCTTTATGCAACCTTCAAATAACTGCCCCATAACACCCTCTTCTTGGCGATTCAGTGCGCCAATAATAGGGGCTGAAACCACGTTGACAAGTGGACAGATTTTGTCCATATAGCCCCGTCCTCGAAGACTCTTCCGCTGTAACTTCGCGAGGCTAATTGAATAACTTCGAACGACCCGAAACTTCAACTATTGGACGTGTAAACATAGGCGCCAAGGCCCGTTTCTTCACGTTAGGAACGCTGAGTTATTTTATATAAAAACCGCTTTTTCACCGTCCCGAATATGCCGCTGAGCACCGCCTCGCAGGGGTATAAAAAATGCTTCATGGCAGCCTTCGTGGCGCCAACAAACCGTCACAGAAATGGCACCTATAAAAATTTTTAAATAAGGTGCCATTTTTCCGACAGGTGGCGCTGGCGTCCATTGCTGAAGATTCGGGGGGAAGCTCATCATCCGCCGGGTATCACTGTGCGTTCAGGCGCTCATCCGCGCTGACACAGGACGTAACTAACCGCATCGCTCGATGGAGCAACATTAGATGATGACTGTCTATTTTCTTGTCATGACGATCTGTAGTGGCATGGAAGGCTGTGTCGAAGAGCGAAGAACCGGACCCACCTATGCCTCCAGGCAAATGTGTGTCGACACGGCCAGGGAAATGGTGCCGCGCAAAGGCGTTAAATATAAATGCCGCAGTGAGCGGTTGTGGGTGACAAACGAAGTAGCACCCGCGGGAAGTTACGAAGCGGTCGTCTCTACGAAGGTGAAGGAACAGCCATAACCCTAAGTTGACGTGCAGTCTTTTATCCTTCCAGCACCAATGACATGTCCAGATACCTGGCGCACATGAAATCGACGAATGCGCGAACTTTCGGTGCCGCCAGGCGCCTGGACGTGTGCAACACCCAGAGCTGCGCTTCAACTCCCGATACCGTCCCCCATTGAACCAACTCGCCACGTGCAAGTTGGCTACCGGCGATGGATTGCGGAATGAGTGCCGCCCCACCCCCGGCGATAGCCGCGTCGCGAATCATCAGGAACGAGGAAAACCATAGCTTGGGGACAGGCTCCAGGATCAAGCGCCCGTCATCGAGATTCCAGTGGGTCGGTTGGAAGTTCGAGAACACGATACTGGGAACCGGCCTGACCGCACCGCGTGTCGGCTTGGCGATTCCTGGCGCGGCCACGACCACCAACCGGTCCTTGGCGAAACATCTTCCGACCAGACTGCTGTCCGGGCTCGGGTTGATCCGGATGGCCACATCGTATTGTTCCTCCACCAAGTCGACCAACCGATCCTCCGCCACGACATCGAGCGAAACCTGCGGGTAGGCCGCACAGAACTCAGCCCCAATGCGCCCCATCGCCAGTTGCGAAAACAACACCGGGGCAGCCACCCGCAAGCGTCCGCGCGGCGTGGACAGCCCTTCCTGTGCCGCCGTCATGGCCTCGATCACTTCGCCCAACGGGCCTTCGGTCCGGGCAATCAGCATTTCCCCAGCCTCGGTGAGCTTCAAGCCACGGGCGCTGCGCTCGATCAGCCGGACGCCCAACTGCTCCTCCAAGTCGGCAATGCGCCGCGACAAGGTCGCTTTCGACCTGCCGCTCGCCCGGCTGGCCTTTCCAAGCCCTTCATTGGTGGCGACCAAGGCAAAATCGATCAGCGCGTTCAGGTTCATGGTGTTCCATTTTCGGGACAATGTGTCTACATATTGGCGTCTTCGTTTTACACCTGCAACAACCTATCGTCCTGTCATCGGGGAACACATTCCCTTATATCCACGACAGGAGATTCATATGAGCATCTTGATCACCGGCGCCACGGGCACCATTGGTTCACTTATCACTGCGCGGCTCGCCGAAGCGGGCGCCGAGGTAAAAGCGCTGGTGCGCCAGGCCGGCAAGCGGGACTTCCCTGCAGGCGTCACCGAAGTCATCGCAGACTTGACCGACGTACCGTCCATGCGCGCCGCGCTTTCATCGGTGCGTACGTTGTTCTTGCTGAACGCCGTCACGCCCGATGAGGTGACACAGGCACTGATCACGCTGAACCTGGCGCGCGAAGCCGGTATCGAGCGCATCGTCTACCTGTCGGTGATCCATGCCGACAAGTTCACCAACGTTCCGCATTTCACCGGCAAGCATACGGTCGAGAGGATGATCGAAAGTCACGGCGTTCCGGCAACCATTCTGCGTCCGGCTTACTTTATGCAGAACGAGCTCATGGTCCAGCAGACCCTCCGTGACTACGGCGTCTACCCGATGCCGATCGGCTCGAAGGGCGTCTCGATGATCGATGCGCGCGACATCGCCGATGTCGCCGTCGCCGAGTTGCTGCGACGGGACCGTGCCCCCACTGCCCTCGACCGCGTCACGCTGGAACTTGTAGGCCCGCAAGCATTGACCGGTGCAGCCGTGGCACAGGCCTGGAGCTTGGCACTGAGTCGCGAAGTCGCTTATGGCGGTGACGACGTGGCCGCATTCGAAGGACAGATGGCATCGTTCGGCCCCAGCTGGCTGGCGTACGACATGCGCCTGATGATGGCCGGCATCCAGGCCTTTGGCATGCAGGCCGAAGACGGGACGGTCGAACGGTTGCAAGCCATTCTGGGACGCCCTCTACGCACCTACGATGATTTCGTCCGCGAGGCCGCTGGCCAAGCTTGAATGCTCGGCAATGCATCGTAAAAAGGGGAACGCTATGGTCTTCCCCAATGACGGAGGACTGCCTGGACGAGAGTTTCAGGCTGTCGCTCCGTCAGATTCTGTAATAAATCGTCTCGTATGAAGTGTTGGAAACCGTTGTAGGATTTCTTCCCCAATTATTGCCAGGTCTGTATGAACACGCTTCAGGAACCTCCCAGTCGTATTTCCCATAACACTGTTTTCCGCCCCCGAGCGCCGGGTATCTTCCGGTCGCAGCCCTCTCCCCTTGTACTGATCGTCCAAGGGAACGCATAACCCATGGAATGGATCGTTGACCCCACCGCATGGCTCGGCCTGCTGACCTTGATCGTGCTGGAGCTGGTGCTCGGCATCGATAACCTCGTATTCATCGCCATCCTGGCTGACAAGCTCCCGCCCGAGCAGCGTGACCGTGCCCGCGTCATCGGCCTGTCCCTGGCACTGCTGATGCGTCTTGGCCTGCTGGCCAGCATCTCTTGGATGGTGACCCTGACCAACCCGCTGTTCGAACTGTTCGACAAGACGTTCTCGGGTCGGGACTTGATCATGCTGTTCGGCGGTGTGTTCCTGTTGTTCAAAGCGACCATGGAATTGCACGAGCGGCTTGAGGGCCACGTGACGCAACGCGCCGGTAATGCCGCCTACGCGATGTTCTGGCCTATCGTCGCGCAAATTGTCGTGCTGGATGCGGTCTTTTCCCTGGATGCGGTGATTACCGCCGTGGGCATGGTGGAGCACTTGTCGGTCATGATGATCGCGGTGATTTTCTCCATCGGCTTGATGATTGTGGCAAGCAAACCGCTGACGAAATTCGTCAACGGCCATCCCACCGTTATCATGCTCTGCCTGGGCTTCCTGATGATGATCGGCTTCAGCCTCACCGCCGAGGGCCTGGGCTTTCACATTCCCAAAGGTTATTTGTACGCCGCGATTGGCTTCTCGATCCTGATCGAACTGTTCAACCAATTGGCACGCTCGCGTCGCAAGAAAAGCCTGCAAGGCCTTCTGCCGATGCGTGAGCGTACGGCTCATGCGGTGATGCGCCTGCTGGGCGGCAAACAGTTGGGTGCCGATGAAGTTGGCGAAGAAATCGCCGACATGCTGGCCGACGGTGAACACGAACAGGTTTTCCATCGACGCGAGCGGGTCATGATCAGTGGCGTGCTGCAATTGGCAGAGCGCCCGATCCGCCATGTGATGACGCCTCGCGCGCAAATCGACCATATTGACCTGGCGGACACGCCGGAACAGATCCGTACGGCGCTGATGCACTCGTCGTATTCGCGCTTGCCGTTGATTCGGGAAGGACGCGTGGATGAGCCCCTGGGCTTCGTCCACAAGAAAGAACTTCTCAAGGAAATACTGGCGGGCAACCAGCCGAACCTGGAAGCCATGGCGCGCAAAACGATCAACTTGCTCGACAGTTTCACGATCCTTAACGCGTTGGAACAGATGCGCAAGGAGTCGACCCATATCGCGTTCGTGGTGAACGAGTTCGGCGACTTCGTGGGCCTGCTCACCATGACCGACATCCTCGAGTCCATTGCCGGCGAATTGCCGGATGCCAGCGAAATCGAAGGCCCTAACATCGTCCCCCAGGAAGGTGGTTTTCTCGTCAGCGGTGCCTTGAATCTCAGTCAGATTCGCGAGCACATCGGCTTCCTGGTTGAAGCGACAGAGGATTACCAGACGCTTGCCGGGCTGGTAATGAGCCTGCTGGATCGCCTGCCGATCATTGGCGACACCCTCAGTTGGCAGGGCTGGCGCATGACCGTCGTGGAAGTTGAAGAGCGTCGGGTGACCCGGGTCTTGTTACGTGTCGAGGAGCCCGCTTTCGCCGCGCATGACTGATTGTCGGGGCTCCCCCACAAGCGCGGGGCCTCGCGCCCCGCTCATCCGCTGATATAACGCTCCAAGCGCGCGGCCAGGAAAGACCTCAACACCTGGACCGCGGGCGTCAGTGAGGTTCGATGAGCGCAGACCAGTTGCAGCGGCGCCGGCTGGCCGTAGTCCGGCGGGAAAACTTCCACCAGGCGGCCGCCGCGAATATCGTCCATGACATCGAGCTTGGACTTGTAGACGACCCCCAGCCCCGATACCGCCCAACGCCTGACGATATCGGCATCGTCGCTGATGCGATCGCCCATGACCTGGACCATTTCCATTCCTTCGGGCGTCTGAAAACTCCAGCGCTCGAAAGTCTGTTCACCCATCACGTAACGAAGGCAATTGTGCCGGCTTAACTCCGCGGGGGTCTTCGGCAGGCCATGGCGTGCAATGTAGCCGGGGGATGCGCACACAGTCCTGCGGTTGGAAGGCGCCAGCGCCAGGGCCACGAGGCTTGAGTCAGCCAGTTGGCCATAGCGAATGCTCGCGTCCAGGTGCTCGGTGAACAGATCCGCCACCTGGTCGCTGACACGCAACTGCAACAGCACGTTGGGATGCAATTGTTGGAATTCATCCAGCCACGGCAGCAGCAGGTTGCGCCCGATATCCGAAGGCATGGACAGCCGTAGCGTCCCGGCAATTTCGTCGCGTCCCTGTGCCAGGGCCAACTCGCCATTCCCCAGTGCCTCCAGCGCTTGCCGGGCATGGGTCAGGTAACGCACACCGTCGTCCGACAAACGCAGCCGCCGCGTAGAGCGCACGAACAACCTCACCCCCAGGCTCGCTTCCAGCCGCTGCACCGCGACGCTGGCCAACGCCGGAGAGATGTCCAACAACCGCGCCGCCGCCGAAAAGCTCCCGGCGTCCGTGGTGGTCACGAACACCTGGAGGTCATCGATTCGAATGATTTTCTTCACGCTGTTGGGTGCTTTACCGGGTACGGGGTTTTCAGCGTAATGGGAAACATGGCTATTGCACAGCCTGACGCAGGATACCTGTTTATTGCTTTCCCTCGTAATTGACCATCCAGGCAATCCCGAAACGGTCTTCGAACATGGCAAAGCGCTCCGCCCAGAACGTCTTTGCCAAGGCCATCTGCACGCTGCCACCCGCACTCAAGCCGTTGAACAACCGCTCGGCCTCCTCAGCGCTGTCGACATTGAGGGAAACCGACACGCCTTGCGGTTTGCCATACGGCTGGCCCGGCGGGCAGTCGGAGGCCATCAGGCTGAAATGGCCCACGGTCAGGCAAGTGTGCATGATGAGGTTTGCGTCCTTGGGCATGCCGACATCTTCCGGCGCCTCGGCAAAGGACATGGAAAACAACTCGCCGCCAAGCACCTCCTTGTACAACGCAAAGGCTTCCTTGCATTGGCCGTTGAAGGTCAGGTAAGGGATGATTCTCATGGTGGGATCTCCTGTTTCCGATTTCATGATTGACCGGATATCTGCGCCCGCAGGCGTTCTTCCTGCTCGCGCAACTCGGGGGTAAAGGTCTCGCCGAACTCTTCAAGTTCGAAGATCTGGCGGATTTCGATTTCACTGTCGCTGACCATCGGATTGGGGCAGCGCTTGACCCAGTCGATGGCCTCCTGCAATGACTGGACCTTGAAGATCCAGAAGCCGGCGACCAGCTCCTTGGTTTCAGCAAAGGGCCCATCGACGACGGTCCGGTCGTTGCCGGAAAATTGCACACGCACGCCTTCGGCACTGGGATGCAGGCCTTCGCCCGCGAGCATCACCCCGGCCTTGACCAGTTCTTCGTTGTAGGCGCCCATGGCCGCCAGCAGTTCTTCGCTGGGCATTTCTCCAGCTTCCGATTCCGGACTGGCCTTGACGATCACCATAAATCGCATGCTCGAACCTCCTGAGAATGGATGGATCAAGCCGCCCGTGTGGCGGCTCTACGGACTAATCGAATGGCAACGGCCGGAATCGACAGGTGGGTGAAATTATTTTCGACAGGCCTTGAAGGCAAAGGAGACGGCAAGTCCCCTCTTCCTTGAGCAACGTCCAGGTCTCAGCGATTCCATTGGAATCGATAGATGTCTCGATAACCATTGGCTGGGTCATACAGGAGCTTCGTCCCGCCGTCGAACGCGATATTGTCGGCATTGACCAAGTGAACCGGTGCGACGAAGCCGCTCACTGGCTGACCTGCCAACAACCGGTTCAATTCATCGATCACCTGCCAGCCATGCAGGTTGAGCGGTTCGGCCACCGTGACCGTCTGGTAATTTTTTTCCTGTATGCGCAGGAACGCCGACGCGCTGCCGTCACCGGCGGACAGCAGGCTGATGCCGTCCCGCGGTATCCCGGCGCTGCTCAAGGCGGCAACCGAGTAATCGAAATAGATATCGTTGATGGCCAGCGCGTGGGTCCAGCGCTTGCCATGGCGCTGAAGCAGTTCCTTGGTGATCGCCGGCATCTTCTCGCGGCTCTCGGAAATCGCGACATCGCGCACCTCCAGCAACGTGCATTCCCGACAGGCCCGAATGACCTTCTCCATGGCCCTGGCTTTCGCCATGGCGATGCTGTATCTGGAATCGGTCAGGATGACCACGCCGGCCTTGCCGTTTGACTGCGCCACCGCCGCCATGGCCGTGATGCGAGCCACTTCGAGCGGGTCGGTCGTGACGTTCATGGCCATCGGCGTACCGTCAATCTGCCCGGGACGCTCCCCGGCGTGCCAACCCACCACCGGCACGCCCTTTTCTGCGAAGACGCCCAGCGCCGCCTTGTTTTCGAGGGCATCGGCACCGCACAGGATGAGGCCGTCGGGGTTGGCCGCCAGGGCATCGGAAAAGGCCTTGGCGCGCCCGGCCGGTGTTCCAGCGCCATCGAAAACCCTCAGCGTCCAGCCCATCGCCTTGGCTGCCTCGCGAGCACCCTGGGCGACGCCGACGATACCTCCGTTGCGCATATCTTCCGCGACGATGGCGATGCTCTTGCCGCGCTGGGCGCGCGGGCCGGTTTCAGGACCGCTCCAGGGAACGGCGCCGAGGGTGGCCTTGGCTACCATGTCCTGCGCTTGAGCCACGGTCACCGCAGAATTTTCCTCACCCGCCGAGGCTGGCAGGTCCTGGCCGTAGCTGGGCATTGCTGTAAAAACACCGAGAAGCGTCATTGAAACTATCCGGAGCAACCGGGACCTGATCAAACAGGTTCGATCACGTTTGATGCCTGGGTAGGGGGCGCTGGCGCGAGCATAATCTGACATGGCGTCTCTTTTTTTTTATGGATGCAACGTTTACCTTCAGTGTCCGCAAGGATAGTCGCTTCTGCTGTCATCAACCCGAAAGGGAATACTAAGTTTGTAACATCCTTCCTGCCCCGGTTCTCACGAGAGACGCGATGACTCTTCCTCCCTTGCACAGTTTCAAGGTATTCGAAAGCGTGGCCCGCTTGGGCAGCCTGGCGGCGGCCGCGGTGGAACTGCACGTCACCGTCGGCGCGGTGAGCCAGCAAGTCAAAGCCCTGCAGGCCAGCCTCGGCGTGGAGTTGTTCGAAAAACGCGGCCGGCAGTTGGTGTTGACCACCAATGGCCGCCAACTACAGAAGCGCGTGGCCAACGCCATGGGCGAGATCAGCGATGCGGTGGATGCCCTGCGCAGCGGGAGCACGGATGAACCGGTACAGATCGAAATCACCCTATCCATTCCCCCGGCCGAAGGTGTGGACTGGCTTACCACGCCACTGCTGCGCTTCATGGAAGCCTCCCGCTCGGTGCGGGTGAGCGTGATCACCGCGGCGGGCATGCCGCAAGTGGACTGGCGCCGCGCCGATGTCGCGGTGGTCTATGGCACGCCGCCCTGGCCAGGCTTATGGTGGCGCCTGCTGCACGGCATTCGCATGACACCGGTGTGCAGCCCGCAATATTTGCGCGGACCCCAAGCCATTCACGAAGTTGCGGACCTGGCACGGCACCGACTGCTTCACGAAGACGATGGCAGCCAGTGGAAGCAATGGCTGATCGAGGCCGGTTTCAGCCGTGGTGGCGTCGAAGATATCCACTTCGAAGACTTCGCCATGGTCCTGCAGGCCGCGCGGGACGGGTTTGGCGTGGCGCTGAGCGATGAACTCGTCTCCGCCCGGGACCTCGATCAAGGGCGCCTGGTACGGCCGCTGCCGATCTCGGTGCCAGCGGTGCACAACTACTACGTGGCCTGCTCCGAGGCGACCCGCGAACGCCCGGAAATCCGCGCGTTCATCGACTGGTTGCTGACCACCAGCGGGCAGTCCGATCAGTAGCCGTAGCCCCGGCCGTCGTTGAAACGGATGTTGGTGAGGATGCTGATGTCCTTCTCCACCTTGTAAAGCTCGGAACTCTTGATCAGTTCCGGATCGCTGAAGGCTTCACCCTTGGCGCGCCCGGCCTGGATCTGGACCATCTTGTCGCGGATCGCCCGCACATCGCCATAGGTCATGGCCGGAACCTGGGTCGGATCCTCGTCAGCGTGGGCACCATAGATGGCGGTCTGTGGATCGATCACCTTCAGCGTGGCGTCGAGAGATGCGACGTAGTCCTTCAGGTTCCCCGCCAGCAGCCAGGATGGATAAAGGTGGTCCCCGGCCAGCAGAATGTTGTGTGTCTCATCGTACAGCGCCACTTCGTCCGGCGTGTGACCCGGCACGCTCATCAGGCGCACCTTGAGACCGCCCAGGTCAATCGTCTCGCCGGGCTGTAACAGCCGCGCTACCTTGAAAGGGGGCACGACCATATGGTCAATATTGCCGAGATAGACCGGTTCCGGAACGTGGTAGAGGCCATCCTTTCTTTTGAACCGACGCGTGAACGGCGTATCCACCAGGTAGATGCTCTGGAAGTTATGCAACCCGCCGAGGTGGTCGAAATGCAGGTGCGAAGGCAACATCGACAGCGGCTTGTCAGTGATCCCGCGCGCGACTTCAGTGATGTCTTCCTTCTGGTTCGCTCCCGAATCAAACATCAGTGCCTGGTTCGTTCCCACCAGCAGGTAGGAGAAGTTTTTCTGATAGTAGTGGGGTTCACCGATGGCGTAGAGGAAGTCCGTCAGCTTGTGAACCACGAATGCCGGGCTGGCCGCCTCGGGAGCGTCCTGCGCCTGAGTGGCGAAGGGAATGCTGAGCAGCGTGAAGCCAGCAAGGGCGAAGATTTTGACGAGCGAGCGCATGGGGTGCAGACCTTTTTTATTCGAGTGGACGGGCGACAGGCAATGCTGTCGTGCCTATCTCACCGTCTGCGGCCCCGCCCATCAATGGACGATTTTTAAAGCGGGACACTTCAAGGCAGCTAAAGCATCCGGCATGCGTATTGGGAAAAAATGCGAAGGCGCGCTCAGTGAGCCTTCGCCGCTGTGGGTGTGGCTGATCAAGCACTTCGACAATATCTCGGTCAATGCAGGATCTGGCTCAGGAACAACTTGGTGCGGTCGTTTTGCGGGTTGTCGAAGAAGTCGTTCGGCGCGGCCTGTTCGACGATTTCACCTTTGTCCATGAAGATCACGCGGTTGGCCACGGTGCGAGCGAAGCCCATTTCGTGGGTCACGCAGAGCATGGTCATGCCGTCTTCGGCCAGGCCGATCATGGTATCCAGCACCTCTTTCACCATCTCCGGGTCGAGTGCCGAAGTCGGTTCGTCGAACAGCATGATTTTCGGCTTCATGCACAGGGCACGGGCGATGGCCACGCGCTGTTGCTGGCCGCCGGAGAGCTGGCCCGGGTACTTGTGCGCCTGCTCTGGAATGCGTACGCGCGCCAGGTAATGCATGGCGATTTCCTCGGCCTCGCGCTTGGGCATCTTGCGCACCCACATCGGCGCCAGGGTGCAGTTCTGCAGGATGGTCAGGTGCGGGAACAGGTTGAAGTGCTGGAACACCATGCCGACCTCACGGCGGATGGTCTCGATCTGTTTCAGGTCCGAGGTCAGCTCGCTGCCGTCCACGACGATCTTGCCTTGCTGGTGCGCTTCAAGGCGATTCAGGCAACGAATGGTCGTTGATTTGCCGGAGCCCGACGGGCCGCACAGCACGATCCGCTCGCCCTGGCTAACGTTCAGGTTGATGTCTTTCAACACCTGGAACTGGCCGTACCATTTGTGCACGCCCTCCATGCGGATCATGCTTTCGATCACTTCATTCATCACAAACTCCCCCCGTTGTTCTAGTGAAGGACCGCTTGCAGGAACTGCCGCGTCCGCGCTTCCTTGGGTGCGGTAAACATCTGCGCGGGCGGCCCCATCTCGACAATCCGCCCACCGTCGAAGAACACCACCCGGTCCGCCACTTCCCGGGCGAAACCCATTTCGTGGGTCACGACGATCATGGTCATGCCTTCAGCGGCCAACCCCTTCATCACGTTCAGCACGTCGCCCACGGTTTCCGGGTCCAGCGCCGAGGTGGGTTCATCGAACAGCAGCAATTTGGGCTTCATGGCCAAGGCGCGGACAATCGCTACCCGCTGCTGCTGGCCGCCCGAAAGCTCGGACGGATATCCTTCAGCTTTATGCCGTAGCCCGACGCGGTCCAACAGCGCCAGCGCATCGCTTTGGGCCTGGGCCTTCGATGCTCGCTTGAGTTTGACCGGCGCGAGGATCATGTTCGCCATCACCGACATATGCGGGAACAGGGTGTAGTCCTGGAACACCATGCCCACCTCCTCCCGCAGCTTCGCCAGCGCCTTGCGGTCACCGGCCTTGATCGACTCGCCGTTGCCAATGACCACGGTGCCTGCCGAGGGCGCTTCGAGGCTGTTGAGGCAACGAATGAACGTGGATTTTCCTGAGCCGCTGGGGCCAATGATCACCACCACTTCGCCTTCAGCGACGTCCAGGTCCACGCCCTTGACCACCTCGTGCTCACCGAACCGTTTGTGCAGCCCGCGTACCGTCAGCATCGTTTTCATAACCCCGCCTGCGCCCGGGTCGCCGCTTGCAAACGCTCATGGGCCGCCGCCAGGCGATCACGCCGGGCCTGGTTGGCGTGACGCTCCGTGGCGATGCGGGCGTTGGCGCGAAGCAGACTCGGCTTGAGTGACGCCATCGATGGGCCGCCCGCGGAAGTCCGCGCCTGTACGTTGGCGGTCGGGTCGAGGCAATCGCGCACTTTCTGCGCCGGCAGGTTCAGCGCATGCCCCAGTTGCTCCAAGGCGCAGGCGTCGACCATGGCGGTGTCGATCTGGTGCGCCAACAGGCCTGCATCCATGGCCCTGCGCACCACCGCGCCCACCACATGATGGGCCTCACGGAACGACAGGTCGGCTTCCTGCACGATCAGGTCGGCCAGGCCGGTGGCGGTCGAGAAGTCCTCGCCCGCCCGGCGCACGGCCAGCTCGATGTTCGGCGTCGCGGTGCGCAACACCAGATCCAGCAGTTTCAAGCAGCGCAGGCTTTCTTCGGCGGCCTCCCAAAAGCCACGGGTGCCCTCGCGGTTGCCGTCGCCGGTGTGAGAGAAGTTGCTGCCCTTGATGCTGATGCTCGCCCCCATCAGCAGGCCGACGATGTGCCCGCTGCGGCCCTTGAGGTATTCCAGCACCGTGGGGTTTTTCTTCTGCGGCATGATGCTCGACGTCGCCGCCACGCTGTCGGGAAAATCGATCAGGCTGAATTCGTGGGTGCTCCAGACAAAATAGTCCTGCGCCACGCGGCTCCAGAACACCGCCAGCAGACTCAGGTGCGACAGGCTTTCGAGAATGAAATCCCGCGAGCCGACGGCGTCCAGGGCATTGTCCAGGTAGCCGTCGAAACCCAGCAGTTCGGCGGTACGCCCTCGGTCAATGTTGAACGGTGTCCCGGCGAAGGCCGCCGCGCCCAGCGGGCTCTGGTTCATCGATTCCAGGGTCTGGGTCAGGCGCTTGCAATCGCGGTTCAACGCCTGCTCCACCGCCGACAGGTAATAGCCGTAGGTGATCGGTTGCGCCGGTTGCAGGTGGGTATAGCCCGGCATCACCACATCGGCGAACACTTCGGCATTGTTGACGGCGGTCTGCCGGACTTCCAGCAAGGCATCGATCAAGTCCATCAGCACCTCACGGCAGCGCAGCCGGTCGAGCGTGGCGAGGATGTCGTTGCGGCTGCGGCCAGTGTGCAGGCGACCGCCGATGTCGGTGCCGATCCGCCCGATCAGGTGCGCCTCGTAGTTGAAGTAGGCATCCTCGCGGGACGGGTCGAGCGTCACCTCGCCAGGTCCGGCCTCCTCCATTTCGAGAACGCCCCTGGCCAACACGGCGGCATGCTCGTTCCGGATCAGACCCTGCTCGGCAAGCATCACAATATGGGCCTTGTTGATGTTGCCCAGCAGGTCGAACCCTTCGGCGAAGCCCTGCAGGCGCGGCCGGTAGATGTATTCGTTGACTTCCGGCGCGGTGGCTTCCTTCAGGCGCCGGCTGACTTTGGATGCTTGCATGTTGAAACCTCTTTAGGAGTGGCACGCGTCACTGGGCGACCCAGCCGACGTTCGAGATAACGGCTGAGCCAGCTCAGCAGTGAACAGATGACGAAGTACACCAGCAGCACCAGGCCGTAGACCGTGAACGCGGGGCTGACGCCGGTCATGACGGTGTCGCGCTCGATGATGATCTGGCCGACTTTGAGAAACTCGCCGACGCCCACTAGCGCGCCCAGGGACGTGGCTTGTACCAGCATGGTCAGCAGACCGGTGTACGCCGGCAGAATGGCGCGCATCGACTGTGGCGCGATCACGTGCAAGTAGATTTGCCAGGGCCGCAGGCCTAGCGCCCAGGCGCTTTTCCATTGATGACGAGCCACCGACTCCAGGCCACCGCGCACGATCTCTATGCCATTGGCGCTGCCCCACAGGGTCAGGCCGGTGGTCACCGCGGCGAACGGGCTCAGGTCCAGCCCCAGCATCGGCGCGCCAAAAAAGATGAAGAACACGTTGACGATCAGCGGGATCGAGCGAAACAACTCGACGTAAGCGTGGATCGTCCACCGCAACAGCCGGCTCTTGAAGGTCGCCAACACGCCGAGAACAATGGAAATCAGCGTGGTGAACAGCAGCACCACCAGCGCCAGGCGCACGGTCATCCACAGGCCCTTGCAAACGAAGGCCCAGTTTTCGATCAGAAAATTCATGCCGGCCTCAGTGTTGGAAAGGTCGTTGCAAGCGGGCCGAGAGCCGTCCCGTCAACAGTGCCAGGATTCCCACCAGCGCCAGGTAGATCACGCAGATGGCGCTGAACATTTCGATCGCACGAAAATCCGTGGCGATGCGATCCACCGCGACAAACGTCAGTTCGGCGAGGCCGATGGCCTGCAGGTAGGAGGAGTTCTTCAAGAGTGAAATGGCGGTGTTCAACATCGCCGGCAGACTGGTCCGAAAGGCGATGGGCAAGGCCACCAGGCAAAAGTAATGCGCCGGCTTGAGGCTCAGGGCGACGCTGGCTTCACGCATGCCCTGCTCCACAGTCGCCAGCCCGCCCCGCACATTCTCGATCTGATAAGCCCCGGCCCAGAGCGACAGGCACAACACCCCCGACCAGAACAGCGACAGGCCCATGCCAATGGCCGGCAGCCCGTAGAATATGAAGAACAGCTGCACCAGGATCGGCGTATTGCGGATCAGCTCCACATACAACGCCACGACCTGCGCCAGCACCGGCACCTTCATTACCCGCGCCGCGCCGCCCAGTACACCGATGAGCAACGAGCAAACGATGGCGAGCACCGATACTCGCAACGTCATCTGCACGCCGTCGAGCAGCGCTGGCCACTGGGCCAGCAGGTAGTTGAAATCGAAATCCATGGCTGACGTCCGCTCAAAGGGCTTCGGCAGGCTTGGGCTGCTCGAAGACGCTTATGTAGTAGCCCTGGATACCCTGTGGCACGAACTGCTGGATCCAGCCACGGAACAGCTTCTCCTCGTGCATGCGCGCGATGGCGGCGCTGAGGTAATCGCGCCAGGCCTCGTCGTTCTTGCGCACGCCGATTGCGGCATCGGAGATCTGGAACGGCTCGTTGAGCAGCCGCGCGTCCTTGTCGTTGTCGGCCACCACCACGAGCGTCGCGGCATCGTGGGTGTAGGCATCGGCCCGGCCCTGGCGGAAGGTCTGCAGCGCATCGGCGGCGCTGTTCATGCGCAAGGTCTTGACCTCGGGCATATGGTCCTCGAACCACTTGGCCTGCACCGAGCCCTTGAGGGTGGCCAGGGTCTTGCCCTTGAGGTCGGAGATCTTCCTGATCGGACTGTCCTTCTTCACCACCACGTCGCTGGCGCCCCACCGATACGGCGTGGTGAAGTCGATCACCCGCAGGCGTTCAGGGGTGACGCCGAGGGTCGCAATCAGGAAATCGACTTTGCGCCCAAGCAATTGCGGAACGCGGTTTTCCGCCGTGACACAGGTGAACGACACTTTGTCTTTCGAACCCAGCGACCACAATGCGATCTGCCGAGCCATCTCCACTTCGACGCCAGCGAACTGGCCGCCTCCGTCCTGGAAGCCGTAGGGTGGTTGATCGCAGCGCACGCCGGCACGCAGCTGGCCGGCCTCCTTGATCTCATCGGGAACCGCAGGCAGCTCGGCCGCGTGGACCTGGGCCAGACCACCCAGCGCCAGGCACGAAAACGTCAGCGCACTGCCAAGAATCTTGAATGAAAACGACATGATGCCTCCTGGTTTACATATCGGTATCGAACGGCGCAGAGGCTGGACGACACCATGAAATACAAGGGCAGAAATGAGATAAAGAGCGGCGTTTTTTTATGCTTATGACTGCCGTATGCTCGAACCGCATCGCCGTTCCCGCCTTGGCGTTCACGTCGATGTAATGAATTTATAAAGCCTGTAGCTCATGCAAACAAATGACAATTCATTAGTCATTCATACCGAATTGATATGGGACGCCATGAACTTCAAACAAGTCGAAGCCTTTCGCGCGGTCATGTTGAGTGGTTCGATGACCGCCGCAGCCGAGTCCCTGCATACCTCTCAGCCGAACATCAGCCGATTGATCGCCCAGCTGGAGCGCAACGCCGGTTTCAAGCTGTTCGAACGGGTCGCCGGACGCTTGCTGCCGACCGATGAGGGGGCCGCGCTGTTCGCCGATGTCGAACGAGCGTTCATCGGCCTGCACAGCCTTGAAAAGTCGGCACAGAACATCCGGCGCGCCGGCACGGGGCGCTTGCGCATCGCCGCAGTCCCTTCACTGTCGCTGACGGTGCTGCCGCGGGTGATCCAGCGCTTTCGCCAGGAGAACCCCGACGTCGCTATATCGCTGCATACCAACGACTCACCGATGGTCGGTCATTGGACGGCCTCGCAGTTCTGCGACTTGGGGCTGGCGTCGTACGTCGGCGAGGACATGCCAGGGGTGACGACCAAGGCAATTTGCGACGTGCCAGGGGTTTGCGTGTTTCCCAAGGGCCACCGACTCGGCGCGCTGACGTGCATCGGGCCGGAGGATCTCAAAGGTGAGGAGTTCATTTCGCTGTCGCAAAATGACGGCTCTCGCGCCCGGGTCGACCGGGCGTTTCCCGAGGACCGGAGCCACCGCAAGCTGAGCCTGGAAACACCTTATGCAGCCACCGCTTGCTCACTGGTGGGACTGGGCTTGGGCGTGAGTATCGTCAGCCCGATCGTGGCGCTGGAGTACCTGCACACCGGCATCGAAACCCGCCCGTTCCGCCCGCAGATACGCTTCTCGACCTACCTGCTGCTGCCGGCAGACAGGCCGCAGAGCCTGCTCACGCAACGGTTCGGGCTATTGATTCATGAAATGCTCACCGACGTCGCGAAAGACTGGCAGTGAGCAATGACGCCGCTGGCAATCAACTGGCGGCGATAACGGTGATCTCCACCAACAGGTCCGGGGCCGCGAGACGCGATTCCACGGTGGCGCGCGCCGGTGCATGACCTTCCGGGGCCCAGGCGTCCCACACCTCGTTCATACCGGCGAAATTGGCCTGGATGTCCGACAGCCAGACCTGGGCGCTGAGAATGCGGGTCTTGTCCAGGCCGGCCTGGGCCAGGTAGCTGTCGATTTTCGCTAATACCTGGGCGGTCTGGCCCTTGATGTCCTGGGTCCGGTCAGTGGCCGTCTGGCCGCCGAGAAAGGTCAGGCCATTGCATTGAACGACACGGCTCATGCGTTGATTGGTTTCAATCCGGGTGATATCCAGCATGTGAACTCCTTAGTGTTGCGACAGGGTTGAGGTGGGTTGGATAGCTGAAGCTGCCGCTTTTGCGGCAACGTCGAAACGATCGATGGCGAAGGGTTCCAGGGAGATGTCCGAGTGTTCGCCCAGGATCAGTTGGGCCAGGCGTTGGCCGGTGCCAGGGCCCATCTGAAAGCCGCTGCCACAAAAGCCGAATGAGTAACTGAGGTTGCTGGCCTTGCGACTGGCGCCGATCACCGGCAGGTCATCGGTGGTAAAGGCTTCGACACCGGCCCAGACGCGATTGACGCCCAGGTGTTGCAAATGCGGGAACAAGTCGGTGACAGTCCGTGCGCTGCTGCCCAAGCGCGCCATGTCGACCTCGCCATGGCGCGAGAGAAAATCCAGTGACCCGATCAGCTTGCCACCAATCACCACCGTGCCGTTGGCGAATTGCTTGAACGACAAGGCCCTCGTCGTGGCGCCCAGCACCGGGACACAGAACGGCGCGACCCGATGGGTGACCATCAACATCAGGCCTTCGGGATGCGCCGGAACCGGCTCGCCAACTTGTGCCGCCAGCTCGGCGGCCCAGGCGCCTGCCGTCACCACCAGGTGCTCGGCGCTAAAACAGCCATTTTCGGTGCGTACCTGCCATCGGGCGCCGGCCTGTTCGATCCGTTGCGCCGGGGTGTTCTCGTGGATCCGTACCCCGCGCTTCTGCGCAGCCAGGCGAAACGCGGTGACGGTCCTGTAAGGCACCGCGTAGCCATCGTCCTCGACCCAGATGCCGCCGGTCACATGCCTTGAAATGCTCGGCACTTTCTCGAACACCTGATGCTGATCGATCAACACTTCATGGGCGAAACCCAACGCCTGGAGGTGCTCGACCCGGTGCCGGCACTCGAGCAGCTCTGCCGCGTTTTCCGCCAATTTGAGCTGGCCGCTGGGGACAAAACCGCCGTCATCGCCCAAGGTGCTTTCAAGGTTGTGCCAAAGGTCTCGCGAGGCCAACGCCAATGGAATCTCCGCCGCGTGGCGTCCCAGGGTACGTACCCCGCCGGCGTTGACGCCCGAGGCGTGGCGACCGCAATACTGCGCTTCCAGCACGGTCACCTGGACGCCAGCCTGCGCGAGGAACAGCGCCGTGCTCAGGCCATGGATGCCGCCGCCGATGATCAGCACGTCCGCCCCGCGTTCGCTTGCCTTACTCACCGGCCAGTTCCCCCAGGGTGATGGGCTTGATCGGCGGCCGAATCCGGTAGTACCCCACCTCGGCCGCCGAAACGCCGCGAGCCTTGGCGATCACTTCGGTCACGGTCAGGCCGCACATGCGCCCCTGGCAAGGCCCCATGCCGCAACGACCAAACGCCTTGGCCTGATTAGGACCCGCGCAACCCAGGGCGACGAAGGCGCGCAGTTCACCCGCCGTCACTTCCTCGCAGCGGCAGACCATCACCCCGTCGGCGGGAATCCGGTTGTGCTCCTTGGGCTGATACAGCGCGTCGAGAAAAGGCCGGATCCGCAGGTTGGCGTCCAGTTGCAGGCGCAAACGGCGCGCCTGTTCATCGCGATCGGAGCCGCTGATCGCCTTGAGCTGCGCGGCAATCCCCAGCGCCGTCAGTTGCCCCTGCAACGCCGCCGCCTGCGCCCCGCCGATGCCAGCGCCGTCCCCGGCAACGTAGACCCCCGGCACATCCAATTCCCCCCATGGATCGCTGACCGGGGTGAAGCACAGCTGTTGCGAGTCCCATTCGTGGCGGGCGCGCAACGCCTGGCTGAACTGAATATTCGGCACCACGCCTTGATGCAGCAATACGCAGCGCGTGGCGACGCGGTGCGTCTTGCCGGACACACTGAATGTCAGGGCTTGCGCCGCCTCGTCGCCTTCAATCGCCAAGTGTTCGGCGCCGCTGTAGTGAGGGATATTGGCGGCACGCAGGCTGCGCATCAGGTCCAATCCTTTGCGCAGGTAAGGCCAGGCTCGCAGGGCCGAGAACAGGTGACGACGGGCGCGCCAGTAATCTTCGGCGCGCGTGGTGTCGACCAAGGCCTTGATCGTCACACCGGCGCGCAGGTACTGCCAGCCGAGCAGGTACAACAGCGGACCACAGCCGGCCAATACCACCGGTTCGCTCGGTGCCAGGCCCGAACTTTTCAAGAGGATCTGCGCCGCACCGGCGCTCATCACACCGGGCAAGGTCCAACCGGGAATCGGAAACGGCCGCTCCATGGCGCCGGTTGCCAACAGCACGACTTTGGCGTCCAACGTATACAGGCGCCCTTCACGCAGATAACTGACCTGGCGATCCCGCGTCACCTGCCACACCGATGCGGCTTTTTCATAACGCACGCTCGAAGCGGCCAAGGCCTGGACCCATTCGTTGCCCTGCGCATAATCGGCTCCCAACAGGTCCCGGCGCGACAAAGGCGCCAGGCTGACGCCCCGGTAGATCTGCCCACCCGGACTCCCCTGCTCATCCAGCAGCACCACGTGCAAACCCAGCTCGGCCATCCGGCTCGCCGCCGCCATGCCGGCAGGTCCGGCGCCAATCACTACCACATCAACGGTTTCATGATTCATGACGGTTGCTCCACGGCCTGGATATCCATTGGCTGATAGGCCAGGTCCCGCGCGCCCTCCTGGGAGCGCACGCGCATGCCCTCGGCCACTTCCACCAAACAACTTTGGCGGTTGGGCACGCCGTCGATGTCCACCAGGCATTCGAAGCACACGCCCATCATGCAATACGGCGCCCGGGGCGACTCACTCACCGGCGTGGCGCGAAATCGGCTGATGCCGCTCATCAGCAAGGCGGCGGCAACGCTGGTACCGGCCGGTACGCTCAGCGATTGGTCGTTGAAGGTCAGGCTCACTGTCCGCGTCGGCCTGCCTTCGCTGACAATCGGTTGAAAGAGCGGATCAGTGCGCATGTGAAAATACCTTGTCAGTTAGAAAACGATCGCCGCTGAACACCCCCAGCTCCGCCGGCCGGGCCCCACCCATGATCCACGGCGCGATACGCAGGGCGTGAGCGGCGGCCAGGGTGACGCCGCTGTGACAGGTGACGACGAACGCCCCCGGATGCACGCTCGACTGCTGGTAGATGGGGAACCCGTCCGGGCTCATCACTCGCAAGGCCCCCCAGGCCCGGACCAGCCGAACGTCGCGCAACAAGGGGAAGGTCGAGACACCGCGCCGGGCAATAGCGGCCAGCACCTCGGTGGAGGTGCTGTCGTCGAAGCCCACCTCCTCCATGGAGTCGCCCAGCTGTACGGTGCCCTCATCGGTCTGGCGCACGTTAAGCGTCGGGTATGGCAGGAACGGCCGGACCCGCTCGCTGATCAGCACCTGCCCGCGATTGGGCGCCACCGGTGCGTGCAGGCCCACCTGCGGCCCCAACGTCGCGTTGCCCAACCCGGCCGCGAGGACAATCCTGGGCGCGACGAAGCTGCGGCGCCCGGCCCTCACACGAAACTCACCGGGGGCATAATCAATGCGCTCGACCTGCACGCCACCCTGCAATCGGGCGCCCTTGGCCTGCGCCGAGGCATGCAGGGCGCGAAGCAATTTCAACGGATTGACGTGGCCGTCCTGGGGCGTATAGCTGGCGCCGATCACCGCAGGACCGATCAACGGCAGGCGCGCTTTTACCTCGGCGGCATCGAGCATTTCGAAAGGATATTCACCCAACGCATCCTGCAAGGTCTGCAGGCGCGACTGGCGCTCCAACAGTTCTTCGTCGTTGAAGCACATATGGAAGCCGCCTGGTTGCTTGAGCTGGACATCGATGCCGCTGTCGGCCAGCAACGCTTGGGCAAACGCCGGCCAGCGCGTGGCCGAGGAGCGCGTCCAGCGTGAATAATCCGTCAGGTCATGGCCTTTGCCCTGGACCCAGACCAGGCCAAAATTGCCCCGTGACGCACGGAATGCATCATCGCCCTGATCGAGCACCTGAACTTCGGCACCCTCGCGCGCCAAGCCGTAGGCCACCGCCATTCCCACCAGTCCGCCGCCGACGACGATCACGTCCGACTGCACAACGTCGTGCCTGTCCTGGCTCATTTGCTTTCTCCGATCAATACCCGATCCAGCCCGACCATGCGATCGAGCACCAGCATCAACAACAACGTGCCGATGATCAGGACCGTGGAAACCGCCGTGATCAGAGGGTCGATGGTCTGGGAGATCTGGTTGTACATGGCCACCGGCAAGGTGGTGGTGCCCGGTGTGGCGACGAATACCGTCATGGTCAACTCATCGAAGCTCTGGATGAACGCCAACATCCAGCCACCGATCACCCCCGTACGGATACGCGGCAACACCACTCGATAAAAAGCGGTCCAGCGCCGCGCCCCGAGCGACAACGCCGCCTGTTCGATGTCGCGCTCAAGACCGATGGTCGAAGCCAGCGTCAGCCGCAAGGCATAGGGCAACACCACGATGACATGGGTGATGCTCAGCGCCCAGAACGAGCCGCCAATCTGCGCCATCGAGAAAAACCGCAGGAACGCAATGCCCAGCACCACGGACGGAATCATCAACGGCGAGAGCAGGAAGCCGGTCAGTGTGCTGCGTCCGGCAAACTCGTAGCGACTGATTGCCAACGCCGCGGGGACCGCCAGCAGCGTCGCAGCGGTGGCCGACACCAGGCCCAGGTTGAGTGACAGGAAGAAGGCGTCGAGCATTTCCTGGTTTTCAAGCAGCGCCCGGAACCAGCGCAACGACAAACCGTCGGTGGGCAACGACAGGTAGCCCTTGTCGGTAAAGGCGATTGCCATCACTACCACCAGCGGAGCGACGATGAAGGTGATGAACAACAGATGGAACAGCAGTGAGAAAAATCCGTTCTTGTGCATGGCCGGTTACTCGAAGACTTGCTTGAAGCGGCGCTCGGCCAACTTGCTGCAACCCAGGATGATGATCAGGTTGGCAACCAGCAGGAGCATTGCGATGGCGGCGCCGAGGGGCCAGTTGAGGGTGCCGAGGAATTCGTCATAGGCCGCGGTCGCCACGACCTTCAGGCGCCGCCCGCCGATGATCGCCGGCGTGGCGAAGGCGGACGCCGCCAGGGCGAAGACAATGATCGAACCGGAAAGAATGCCGGGCATGATCTGCGGCAGGATGATCCGGCGAAACACCGTCAGGCGCGATGCGCCCAGGGACAATCCGGCCCACTCCACTTGCAGGTCCAGGCGCTGCAAGGTGGCCCACACGGCAATCACCATGAACGGCACCAGCACATGGGTCAGCGCGATGATCACACCGAGTTGGGTGAAGAGCATTTTCACCGGTTGGTCGGTAATCCCCAGCGCCTGCAAGGCATCGTTGATCAACCCGTTGTTGCCCAGCAGGATCGCCCAGCCGAGCGTTCGCACCACCACCGAAATCAACAGCGGCCCGAGCACCACCAGCAGGAACAACGAGCGCCAGCGCGGCGCCATGCGCGCAATGATGATGGTCTCCGGTACGCCGAGCAGCACGCACAACACGGTGACGGCCAGCGCCAGGCCGCCCGTGCGCAGGAAGATGTCGTGGAAGTAACCGTCCTTGAATACCTCGAGGTAGTTGCCGAGGCTGTAGGTCGGCAACACCCCCTCGGTGTCGCTGAACAGGTTGAGCGACAACACCGCCGTCAGGAGCAAAGGCACCAGCAGCAACGCGACGAATACCAGCAACGCCGGGCCGCTGAGCAACCAGGGAACGGCACCGACATGTTCGGCATCATACCTGGCCATGGGCAACCTCCCGGTCCAACAGGCGCAGATCGTCGTCGGACCAATCCAGGCCAACTTCATGGCCTTCGTCAGGCGGCGGAGTGCCGAGGTTCGGCTGGGTCATGTGGACCATGCCCAAGTGGGTTTCCACCGCGATCAGCCAAAGATTGCCAAGGAACACGCGCAAGCGGATACGCCCGTTCAGACGCCCGTGGCCGGCCTGCGCCAGGCGAATCTTCTCCGGGCGGATGTAGACATTGACTTCATTGCCCAGCGTCCGGTCTTCATGGGGCACATGCAACAGCGTGTCCTTGACCTGCACGTGGCAACACCGCTCGTTACGGGTTTGCACGGCACCGGCGAAGGCGTTGGTCTTGCCCAGGAACGCCGAGGCGAAGGGTGAATGGGGGCGCTCGTATGCTTCATACGGGGTGTCGATCTGCACGATCCGACCCTTTTGCATCACCGCGATGCGGTCGCTCATGGTCATGGCTTCGACCTGGTCGTGAGTCACCAGGATGGTGGTGATACCCAGGTCGCGCTGGATCGCCCGCAGTTCGATGTGCATCTCTTCGCGCAGCTTGGCGTCGAGGTTGGACATCGGTTCGTCGAGCAACAGCAGGTTCGGGCGGATGGCCAGGGCGCGGGCAATTGCCACCCGCTGGCGTTGCCCTCCGGAGAGTGCCTTGGGGTAACGCTCGCCCAGGCCGTCAAGGCGCACCAGCGCCAGCGCCTCGTCCACGCGCTGGCTGCGTTCGGCCTTGGCTACGCCGCGCATTTCCAGGCCGAAACTGATGTTCTGCGCAACAGTCATGTGCGGAAACAATGCGTAGCTTTGGAAAACGATGCCCAGCCCCCGTTGCTCGGGCCGCACGTGGGTAATGTCGCGTCCGTCGAGGACGATCCGCCCTTGCGTGGGCTGAACGAAGCCGGCAATGGATTGCAGCGTGGTGGTCTTGCCGCACCCGGAGGGTCCGAGCAAAGCGATGAACTCACCGTGCCGGACCTCCAGGTCCAAGCCGTCGATGGCTTTGAAACTGCCGTACGTCTTGACGATGCCTTCGAGCGTGAGAAATGCCATTGGCGTGCCACGCAGGCCGGGCCTGCGCCTCCAGAATGGTTACGAGAAGGATCCGAGCCAGTGGCTGCTAGCGTTCGACCGTGCGATTCCAGCGTGTCGTCCATTCGCTGCGCTGCTGGTTGATCGTGTCCCAATCGACCTGGATCAGCGCATTGACCTTCTCCGGCCCATAAGGCATCCGTGCGGCAATCTCCGGCTCAAGGGTGACGGTCTGGTTGACCGGCGCGAAGCCATTTTCCCGGGCCTGGATTTCTTGCACCTGGGGAGACAGGACGTACTGGATGAATTGCTGCGACAGCTCGGGCTGGGCGTTTGGCGTGATGCCGCAGGCGGCGACCTGCAAGGCGATACCGCCCTCTTTCGGGTAGATGAACTTGAGCGGAAAACCGGTGCCCTGCAACGCCACCGCACGGCCACTGCCATACACCGCCATGACCACGTCGCCGTTCTGCATCATGCCGTCCATTTCACCCGGCGCCGACACCCAGGCCAGGACGTTGGGGCCGATCTCGTCCTTCAGGGCCTTGAAGCCAGGGTCGATGTTCTTCTCGCCGCCGCCGCGCAACCGGGCCATCTGCACCAATGTGTGCAAGCCATAGGTGTTGGTCACCGGCGGCATGCCCAGCAACTGTTTGTAGCGCGGATTGGTCAGGTCTTCCCAGGAGTCCGGCGGGGTCCAGCCACGCTGCTTGAACGCCTCCTCGTTGTAGCCAATGCCTGTGGCGACCACCCCGATCCCAGTCGCCTCGGGGCTGATTCGCGCCAACGGATACAGGTCTTTGTAGATCGGCGCGTCGCTGAGCTTTGCGCAGAGCCCCATTTGCAGCGCCTGGTACATCGGCCCGTCGTCCATCATCGCCACGTTGATCTGCTGGCGTCCTTTCTGGGCCTGCAATTTGGCCAGGGTTTCGGTGGAGTTGCCGGCGACGTAGACCACCTTGACGTTGTGCTGCTTTTCGAACGCGGGGATGACCTTGGTCTTGTACATCTGCTCGGTGGAGCCGCCTACACCGGCGACATAAAGCGTCGGTTCGGCGAAAGCGGCGCCGCTGCCCAACCCGGCGAGGGCCAAGGTGACAGCGGCGGCGAGGCGGCTCAGAGGGCGAAACGGCGATGTGGCTGAAGGCGAGTTATGGCTATTCACAGACTATCTCCGAAGTGCGTGGGGCAGATCGAACAATGCGTCAGTCGCTTCGGCGTCAATCGAAGCCATGCAGCACGCTGCATGTTCGGCGAATCCATCACGCCGATGGCGCATCTTCATGTGCGCTATGGGTTGCTGGTCTGGAGTATTGGATGCACCATCCATAGGGTCAAATCAGAATATGCGGGCGAGTTATTCATATTTGATATGGGGAGGCAGGTGTGAATCTCAGGCAAATCGAAGCATTCCGCAGCGTCATGCGACTGGGCTCGATGACCGCGGCGGCCGAGGTGTTGTATACCTCGCAGCCCAACGTCAGCCGGTTGATCGCCCAGTTGGAACTGAGCACCGGGTTGACGCTGTTCAAGCGCGCGGGCGTACGGCTGATCCCAACGCAGGAAGGCCAGGCGTTCTTTCATGAAGTGGAACGTGCCTATGTCGGCCTCGACAGCCTCAAGCATTCGGCGAAGAACATTCGCAACCTGGGCACCGGGCGCTTGCGCGTGGCGGCCGTACCATCGACTGGCCTGAGCTTGCTTCCGGCGGTCATCAAGCACTTCACCAGCACTCGGCCGGAACTCACGGTGTCACTGCACGTGAACTCTTCGCCGACGGTGGAGCAATGGGTGAAATCGCAGTTCTGCGACATCGGCATCGTGGTCCATCCCGGCGACGTCAACAGCCAGCACGTCGAGTTGCTCGCCGAGCGAGCAGCCGTGTGCGTGTTGCCTGGCGCGCATCCGCTGGCTGAACGAGCGCAGATCACCTTCGAAGATCTCGAAGGGCAACCCTTCGTTTCGCTCTGCCACGGCGACGGAACGCGCGCACAGGTGGACGGGTTATTCGAACAGGCCGGCGTCGAGCGGGTGATGGCGGTCGAAGCGCAATACAGTGCGATCAACTGTGAAATGGTAGCGCTCGGCATGGGCATCACCCTCGCCCATCCGCTGGTTGCCAAGGACTATCTGCACCGGCAAATCGTGATCAGACCGTTCATCCCGGATATCCTTTTTCCGACCTACGTAATCTGGCCCGCCGCACAAACCAGGACACGCCTGGCCGAGGAATTCGTCGATACGTTGAAGGCCTATTACCGGGATGGTGATTGATGCGGCTGCCACCCAGATATGGCGAATCTGGGACATCGCCGCTGCTATCGTTCCACCAGCAAGTCGCTATTGACCCGACTGTCGGCCAACTTGAACACCACCCGCTGGGGATGGTTGACCGACACCAGGTATTCCACTGGCCGCCCCTGGCGATCGAATATCACGCCCCGATAGACCAGCGCAGCCGTCCCCGGCTCGACGTCGAGCAAGCGCGCCTCCTGATCGTTCATCGTGGCGATGCTCAGCGTGCCCTCGTCGCTTTCGATTTCGATCTGGTAGCGCGATAGCAGCAACGCGTACAGCGACGCCCCCTCAATCAGGTCGCCCGCCACCAGTTCCGGCACACGGGCGGCCGGGATGTAGCTGGTCTCGATGCAGAATGGCTTTTGATCCACGGTGCGCAGACGCCTGATGGTCAGCAACGGGTCGCCTTCCTGGATCTTCAGCAGTTTCGCCACGCGCGCGCTGGCCTGGGTTTGCTCGAAGTAGAGCAATTTACTCCCGGGCCGCGCCCCCGCCTGCTCGACGACTTCGGCGATGCCTTTGCGCGCGACGGTATTGAGTGGTCGCTCGACACCGGGCGCGGTCACGAAGGTGCCACGGTTGCCCCGCCGCTCCAGGACCCCACGGTCGATCAGCGTCTGCAAGGCCTTTCGCAGCGTCATCCGGCTGATGCCCAAGTGCTCGGCCAGGTCCCGTTCCGCCGGGATCCGCTCAGTCGGCCCGAACTCCGGGCGCTCGAGCATTTCCAGCAGTGCCTGGACGGCCTGCCAGGCCACCTGCTTGCGTTCGGGCGCCAGATGCGCCACATCGGAGGACTTCGGAGGGGCTACTTTCATGGTCTACATCCTGGATTATTTTTTCAGCCACGGCATTGCAACGACACCCAGCGGAAAACCGTCGCAAACCCGCCAACCTTAAGATGCCACCGAAATAACGGCCCTGAGCAGGCGTTCAGCACCGCTCCGCGCGCTCATTAGACCATGGAGGAAAAGCCTTGTAATGGTATTTTTCGTGGTATAGCTTTTGGTCTAAATGGTGACCATGAACAGCACATGATTCACCGTAACAAAGCCCCAGGAGCTCACATGGCGATCCAGTTCAACCAGGAAGCCTTCATCTCTTCCTTGCAGCAATCCGTGCAAATCGTCGACGACGCCCAGCAGTTCGGCCAAGAGCTGGCCACGCGAATCGACCGCATCTACTTCGTCAGTTGCGGCGCCCCCAACCGCATCATGCTCGGCTTGCAGTACTGGCTTGAGCGCTACAGCCAGACACTGGAAGTGCGGCGTTATTTTCCGGCCGACTTCATCGACATCAATCCGCCGCGCTTGGATGAACGCACCTTGGTGGTCCTTGCCTCCAAATCCGGCACGACCCAGGAAACCATCGCCGCCGCCCGTTTCCTGCAGGACAAGCCCTGCCTCACCGTAGGCGTGACGCAAACCGCCGAGCTGCCGCTGGCCCAGGCGGTCCAACATTGCTTCCTGCTGGGGCGTACCGATGAGGCGTATTTCGGTTGTTTCATGATCCTCCAGGCGCTGGTCGGCGGGATCCTCGCCAAGCGCGAAGGCTGGCCGTTGCTGGACAAGCTCACTCGCTCGCTCAAGGCACTGCCGCGAGCCCTTGCCGAGGCCGCCGTCAATAACGACCGGCGCGCCACCGAGGAAGCACGCCTGTATAAAGATGATCGCGTGATGTATTTCCTCGCCTCGGGCCCGATGTTCACCACGGCCTATGTATTTGGCGTTTGCGTGGTGATGGAAAGCCAGTGGCTGCACTGCCTGCCGGTGGAGGCCGCCGAGTTTTTCCATGGCCCGTTCGAAGCCATCGACGCGACTACGCCGCTGCTCCTGTTGGTGGGTGAAGACCCCAGCCGGGCGCAGATGGAACGCGTGGTGCGGTTCTGCCAGCGCTACACCGAACGGGTCATGGTCTATGACGCCAAGGACTTCACGATGGAGGGCATCGATCCCGAGATCCGCGCGATTGTCGCGCCCTACATCGTCGGCATCGCCGTGGAACGCATCGCCGCTCATCTCGCGGTCTGGCACGAGCAGCCGCTGTCGACGCGCCGCTACATGTGGAAAACGGAGTACTGAGCATGGCCAGCCTGATCGCGGTCGGCGACAACACCATGGACGTGTACTTGGACCGGAACATCGAATACCCCGGTGGCAATGCACTCAACGTGTCGGTAATGGCCGCCCGGCTGGGTGTTCGCAGTGCCTACCTGGGCCGCGTTGGCGATGACCGGCAAGGCCAGTACCTGCTCGACTGCCTGCAACAGGAAGGCGTCGATGCGTCCCGTTGCCGGATGCTGGCGGGAAACAATGGCTGGGCGTGTGTCGACAGTATCGATGGCGAGCGGGTGTTTCTCGGCAGCGACCCTGGCGTGTGTCGCCAACTGCGGCTCGATGCCGACGACCTGGCCTATATCGGGACGTTTGGGCTGGCCCACAGCAGCCTCTACAGCGGCCTGCAAGATCAATTGGCCCAGGTTCGCCAGGCCAGTGGTTGCCTGTCCTTCGACTTCTCGGACAACTGGGTCGAGTTCGACTGGCAGGCGCTGATCCAGCACGTCGACATCGCTTTTTTCTCGGCGGCCGAGCACTCCTCAAAACAAGCCGTCGAGTTGGCGAACTCACTGCGGGCCATGGGCCCGGCGGTAGTGGTCATCACGCGGGGGGCTCAAGGCGCCATCGCGGTCGACGCCCGAGGGACGTACGAACAACCTGCGCTGCCCTGCACGTTCGTTGACAGCATGGGCGCCGGCGACGGTTTTATCGCCGCGTTCCTGCTGGCCTGGCAGGCACGCCAGTGCCTCGCCGACTGCCTGTCAGAGGGTGTCGGTTACGCCGGACAGGTGTGTGGCTGGAACGGCGGCTTTGGCCATGGTCAAGCCGTCGACGCCGAGCGCGTCCAACAACTCAAACGCGCCTTGAACCTTCAAGGCTGAACCCTGCTGCCGCGGGCCAATGCCCGGGACGGCTCCACCCACCTGTCGTGGATACCCTGTCGATGAAAAGATGTCTGATCGGTTTGATGCTCCTGGCCAGTCCATTGATGACTTGGGCCGCCAGCGAAGAGCTACGTTTCGGGGTCGATCCCACCTACCCGCCGTTCGAGTCCAAGCGACCGGACGGCACGCTGACCGGATTCGATATCGAGTTGGGCGAAAGCCTCTGCGTCGAGTTGAAACGGCGTTGCGTGTGGGTGGAAAACGCCTTCGACGGCATGGTTTCGGCCCTCAAGGGCAAGAAGTTCGACGGGATACTCTCGGCCCTGTCGATCACCGAAGAACGCAAAGCTGAAATTGCCTTTTCCAACACCCTCTATGACACCCCGGCACGCCTGGTCGCCCCTGAAGGCAGCCCGTTGCAGCCGACAGCCGAATCCCTGCGTGGCAAGCGCATCGGCGTGCAGCAGGGCAGTGTCTTCGAAGTCTATGCCAAGCGGATGTGGGGCGCCAAGGGCGTGGAAGTTGTGCCTTATCAGAGCAGTGACTTGACCTACTCGGACTTGATCAACGGTCGGCTGGATGCGGCATTCGACGACGCCATCGCGGTGGCCGAAGGCTTGTTGAAGAAGCCCATGGGCAAGGGTTTCGGTTATGCCGGCGAGGTGGTCAAGTCACCGGAGATCTTCGGCCCGGGCACCGGGATCGGCATGCGCAAAAGCGACACCGCCCTGGCCGGCGAAATCAACCAGGCGCTCGAACGGATCCACCAGAACGGCACCTATGAACGCATCGCCAGGAAGTACTTCGACTTCGATATCTCACCGAAGTGAACCACTCGAGTGGAGCCTGACAGCATGTTTCTCGAGGGATACGGCTATCTGATTTTCCAGGGCGCGTGGCTGACCGTGCAGGTGGCCACGTGGGCTGCCTGTGTCGCCTTGGTCCTGGGCCTGCTCGGCGCCTTGGCGAAACTTTCGCCACTGGCACCTTTACGACTGGTGGCCACGGTCTATACCACGCTGGTGCGCAGCGTTCCTGACTTGGTGCTGATGCTGCTGATCTACTACAGCGCGCAGATCGGACTCAACCAGATGGCGGAAGCGTTTGGCGGCGAATCGTTCCAGTTGAACCCTTATGGCACCGCGATCGGCACGTTGGGGTTCATCTACGGAGCCTACTGCGCCGAAACCTTCCGCGGCGCCTTCCAGGCGATTCCGTTCGGCCAACTCGAAGCAGCCCGCGCCTATGGCATGAGCCATTGGCAAGTGCTGCGGCGTATCCGCCTGCCGCAGATGATGCGGTTCGCATTGCCCGGCATTGGCAATATCTGGCAAGTGCTGTTGAAAAGTGCCGGCCTGATATCGCTGCTGGGCCTCAACGACATGGTTCAGGTGGCCAAACAGGCGGGCAATGCGACGTCGAGACAGATGTTCTTCTATCTGGTGGTTGCGGTGATATTTTTCGCCTTCGCGATCCTTTCCAACCTGGTGCTCAAACATCTGGAACGACGCTACAGCCTTGAGCCGCAGCGGAGAGTGTCATGATCGAGATCCTGAAAGAGTTCGGACCGAGCTTCCTCTGGTCGGACGGTTATCGCTGGAGCGGCCTGGCCGTCACGCTCTGGCTGTTGGTGACGTCCGCCGTTATCGGCTTGCTCGTGGCCATACCGTTGGCGCTGATTCGCACCTACGGCAACCGCTGGCTGGCCCTGGCGATCCAGCTGTACACCTTGGTGTTCCGCGGCACCCCGCTGTTCGTGCAATTGCTGATCATCTACAGCGGCCTGGCGAGCCTGAGCCTCATCAGGGAATCACCGAGCCTGTGGTGGTTCTTTCGTGACGGCATGCACTGCGTGATCCTGGCCCTGGCCTTGAACACGTGCGCCTATACCATCGAAATCCTCGCTGGCGTGCTACGCACGACACCACGCGGCGAGATCGAAGCCGCCCTTGCCCTGGGCATGACCCGCCGCCAACTGTTCATTCTGGTGCTGATACCGAGCATGCTGCGCCGGGCACTCCCGGCCTATAGCAACGAAGTGATCTTTGTCCTGCATGCCACGGCCATCGCCTTTACCGCGACGGTTCCCGACATCCTTAAAATCGCTGCGGATGTCAACGCGGCCACCTTCAAGACCTTCCAGGCCTATGGCATCGCCGCCCTGCTTTACATGCTGCTGGCGTGTGCGCTGGTGGCGGTGTTCCGATTGGCAGAGCGGCGGTTGTTGGCGTATCAGCGTTAAGCGGGTAAAACCTGGGAGGCTGAAAATTCACGCTTCAGCGTCTATGGTAGATAGCTAATAACAAGATCCCAGTGAAGCCTCTTGGGCTTCACCGCTGATGGAGCCTTTCATGACCCTGCATGACACGCAGACGATCCCCAGCGAACTCGCGGCGTTCGTCAACGACCATTTTTCCGGGCGCGGCCTCAGGCCCGATGGGGTCATTGCACAGTCCTGGTACCGCAGCGTCGTGCAGCACCGGCTGGATCCGGGCGCGGCGAGCCGCAAGAATATCCTTGGCGCCGAGGACATCCGTCGTCACCAGGAACAGCATCAGCAATATCTTTCCATTGCCAGCCAGGGTGTGAACGGCCTGGCCCGGCGCGTGGTGCCCGCCGGCTTTGCCGTGCTGCTGAGCGATGAGCACGGCATCACCCTGGATTCCCGGCTGCCCAGCCAGCACGATGCCTACACCCGATCCGGGCTGGTGGTGGGCGCGCGGTGGGATGAGTCGGAGGTCGGCACCAACGGCATCGGCACGACCCTGGCGGCGGCGCAACCGCTGATCATTCACCGGGAAGAGCACTTCCTGGCGTCCAACTTCCGCCTGAGCTGCTCGGTGGCGCCGATCTTCGACGCGCAAGGCTTGTTGCGCGGTTGCCTGAATGCGACCTGCATGAACAACGAGGGTCCTCGGGAAAGCCAGTACCTCACGTTGCAACTGGTGATCATGTACGCCCGCCTGATCGAGAACGCACACTTTCGCCAGAGCTACCGCGACCGCCTGACCCTGTCCCTCAAACCCATCGATGAAATCGCCGACCTGGCCAACGAGCAACTGCTCGCTTTGGATGAAAGCGGTCGCATCATCGGGGCCAACCGTGCCGCGTTTGTCGCCTTGGATCTGGCCGACAATCCCAGATTGCTCGGCGCTCGCATCGACAGCCTGCTCCCAACCACGGTGGACGAATTGCTCCAGCTGACCAAGGGTGGCGCCCAGGGGGTGCGCTTGCGTGGCCTGCGTGATGAGGCCTTGCTGGACGTCGGCCTGCGTATCCCCTCCGAACAGCACCGCCCGCTGCCCGTCGCCCGCCCCGCCCTTCAGGCCCACCCGGAACTGCAACAACTCGCAGGTAGCGATGCCCGGCTGCAACAGAACGTGCGGCGCGTGCGCAAGGTGATCGACAAGGGCATTGCGATCCTGATCACCGGCGAGACCGGCACCGGCAAGGAGGCCTTTGCCCGTGCCATTCACCATGCCAGCAGTCGTCGCGCCGGACCTTTCGTTGCGCTGAACTGCGCGGCTATCCCGGAGACGTTGATCGAGAGCGAACTGTTCGGCTATCGCGCCGGCAGCTTCACCGGCGCCAACCGAAAGGGCATGAAAGGCAAGCTGGAACTGGCAAACGGCGGCACCCTCTTTCTCGATGAGATCGGCGACATGCCCGCCCACCTGCAAACCCGCTTGCTACGCGTGCTGGCAGAACGAGAAATTTCGCCACTGGGGGCCGAGGCGCCGGTGATGCTGGACGTCCAAGTGATCTCGGCCACCCATCAGGATCTGCACAGCATGATCGGCGAGAAGCGCTTTCGCGAAGACTTGTTTTATCGCCTCGCCGGCATGAACCTCGCGCTGCCGGCGTTGCGCGAGCGCAGTGACCGAGCCGAGCTGATCGACACGCTGCTCGCAGCCCAGACCGACGCCCGCGGGTTGCGGCTGGACGCCGATGCCCGCCGATGCCTGTTCGATTACCCATGGCCCGGCAACATTCGCCAGCTGCTCAACAGCCTGCGCTACGCGGTGGCCCTGGCCGAAGGCGGCGTGATCGATCTGGACTGCCTGCCCTGCGAATTGCTGACACCGCAGAGGCTGCCAATGGCTACCGGCGTTAAGCCGCAGGCCGGCAATCTGGAAGAACAACTGGGCGGCGAAGAGTCCCGCCACTTGCTGGGCACTCTGCGCCGGCATCGCTGGAACATCAGCGCCGCCGCGACGGACCTGGGCATCTCGCGCTCGACGCTGTATCGCAAGATGAAAAAGCACGGCGTCGTCGCGCCCAACGACCAGCCCTGATACCACGTCCGCGCCAATAGAAAATGCCGACGCCCCGTGCAGGGCGCCGGCATTTTTTTAGGCCCAGGCCATGGATCAGATTTGTATGTAGACCACGTGGGTGTGGGTGTATTCATACAAGCCGTGCTTGCCGTCCGCGCCGCCAATACCGGACTTGCGCGTGCCCGCATGGAAGCCCTGCATCGCTTCGAAGTTCTCGCGATTGATGTAGGTTTCGCCAAAATCCAGTTCATGACTGGCGCGCATGGCCGCGCTCAGGCTGCGGGTGTAGACCGATGAAGTCAGGCCGTATTCGCTGTCGTTGGCCAGGGCGATGGCTTCGTCCAGGTCTTCGACGATCTGGATCGGCAACACCGGGCCAAAGATCTCCTGGCGCATGATCGCCATGTCGCTGCCACAGCCGGCCAGAACGGTTGGCTGGTAATGGAAACCCTGGCCCTTGTCGGCCACGGCGCCGCCAGTCACCACTTCGGCGCCCTGCCCCGTGGCGCTCTTGACCATTTGCGCGACCTTGTCCAGCGCGGCCTGATTGATCAGCGGCCCCATGTCCAGATCGTCTTTGGCCAGCGGGTCGCCGTACCGGGTAGCGGCCATCGACGCGGCAATCTGCTCGATGAACTGATCGGCGACCTTGCTTTCGACGTACACCCGCTCGGCGCAGTTGCAGACTTGCCCGGTGTTGATCACCCGCGACGCGGTGACGGCCTTGACCGCCAGCTCCAGGTCGGCGTCCGCGAGCACGATAGCCGGCGCCTTGCCCCCCAGTTCCAGGTTGAGCTTGGTGATGTTCGGCGCCGCCGCGGCCATGATCCGCGAGCCAGTGCCGACGCTGCCGGTAAAGCTGATCAGATCAATGCCGGCATGGCTGGTCAGCTGATGCCCCACTGTCGCCCCCGTGCCGCTGACCACGTTGAACACCCCGGCCGGCAGGTCGGTCTCGGCCACCAGGCGGGCGAACTCGAAGCAATTGATCGGGGTTTCTTCACTGGGCTTGATCACGATGGTGTTGCCGGTCACCAAGGCCGGCGCCATTTTGCGAGCGATCAGGAAGAACGGAAAGTTCCACGGCAAGATACCGGCCACCACACCCAGGGGTTTGCGCAGCAGGAAGATGCTTTCGCCGACGCGGTCGCTGGTCAGCACCTCACCTTCGAGACGCCGTGCCCATTCGGCCATGTAATCCAGGTAATCGGCGGTGAAGTTGACCTCCACCCGCGCCAGCCCCAGCACCTTGCCTTGCTCGGCGGTAATGATGTGGGCGAGTCGTTCGGCGTTGTCGCGCACTTTGCTGGCGATCTTGCGCAGGTAGCCGGCGCGTTCGATGGCCGGTCGGGCCGCCCAGCTTCTCTGCGCCTTGCGCGCCGCGGAAATAGCCGCTTCAACGTGCTCGCCACTGGCTTCGGGCACCCGCGCCAACAGTCGGTCGTTGGCCGGGTTGCGCACTTCGATGCTGGGGTCGCCAGGAACGAAGGCGTTGGCGATGAAGTTCTGGTAATCGATGATTTCGTTCATGTGCTTGCTCTCGCGGACGGTGTCGAAAACGATGCAGGGGCGCCCCGCCCCCCTGCATCGCGGGCGTTCATTTGGCGCTAAAGGTTTTCCAGACGCCGCCTTCCTGCTGCAGGTCGTGGGCGCGCTTGATCAGGTATTGATGAATCTGCTCCACCTGTGCCGGCGTGAAGGCGTCGGCAAAGGACGGCATGCCGTCGGGCACTCGGCCACCGAAGAGAATGCCGAGGAACATCTGGTGTTTTTCCGGCGTCAGCTTGCGCAGGTCCGGCAGCACGCCGCCGCTGACCGCATGGATGCCGTGGCACTGCGAGCAATAGCCGTCATAAAGTTTGCCGCCGGCGTCCACCGCGGCGGTGTCACCGGTCAATGGCGGCGGTTTCGGGGTGTCGGCAAGCGGTGCCGGCTCGTTGAGCTTGGCGGTGCCGCCCAGTTTGTAGGTCAACACCTGGGAAAACGGCCGGACCCCGGCGCGCAAGGACAAGGCACCCGCGAACGTCGAGAAGGCACCGCCCCAACCGGCCATGAAGGTGACGTATTGCTCACCATCCACGCTGTAGGTAATCGGCGCAGCCATGACACCACTGGCCGCTGGCTGCTCCCAGAGTTTCTTGCCGGTATCGGCGGCATAGGCGATTACCCGGCCATCGGCGCTGCCCTCGAACACCAGGTTGCCGGCGGTGCTCAAGGTGCCGCCGTTGAAGATCGTCACGTAGGGCACTTCCCAGGCCGGTTGCTGCTTGACCGGGTCCCAGGCGATGAGTTTGCCCGACCAGCCCTTGGCCATTTCCAGCAACCCATCGGCGTCCTCGGGCATCATCCCGGTGCGCAGGCCCAGTTGGTACATGCTCTTGAACGGGTTGCGCTTGGGCGCCTCGGGGATGTGTTCGTAATAGGCGGACATGATGTGCGCCGGGATGTACACCAGGCCGGTGTTCGGGTTGTAGGACATCGGCTGCCAGTCGTGGGCGCCCCAGAACGCGGGCGTGACCAACTTGCGCTTGCCGTCCTTCCAGTACGCGGCGTTCTCGTCATCGACGATGGGCCGCCCGGTCTTCATGTCCATGCCCTTGGTCCAGCTTTGCGGAACGATGCCCTTGGCCGACAGCAGCTCACCCGTGGCGCGGTCGATCACGTAGAAAAACCCGTTTTTCGGCGCCTGCATCAGCACCTTGCGCGGCTTTCCATCGATCGGCAGGTCCGCCAGGATCATGTGCTGGGTGGCGGTGTAGTCCCAGGCGTCTCCGGGCGTGGTCTGGTAGTGCCAGGCGTACTCGCCCGTGTCGGCATTGACCGCGACAATCGAGGACAGGAACAGGTTGTCGCCCTTGGCCTGGCTGCGCCATTTCGGGTCCCACAGCGAACCGTTGCCAACGCCGATGTACAGCAGATTCAGATCCGGGTCGAAGGCGAAGGAGTCCCAGGCCGTGCCGCCACCGCCTTGAGCAACGTAGGCATCGCCGTGCCAGGTCTTGGCGGCGATGGCCATGGCCTTGTCTTCCGGCGGCAGCTTGGGGTCACCCGGCACCGTGAAGAAACGCCAGGCCTGCTTGCCGGTTTCGGCGTCGTAGGCGGTGACATAACCGCGTACGCCGAACTCGGCACCACCGTTGCCGATCACCACTTTGCCGTTGACCACGCGAGGGGCACCGGTGATGGTGTAGCTGCGCGTGTGATCGGCCCGGGTGTCCACCGACCAGGCGCGCTGGCCGGTCTTCGCATCGATGGCCTCCAGGCGACCATCGAGCACACCCACGTAGACCTTGCCCTTCCACACCGCGACGCCACGGTTGACCGCATCGCAGCACGCCTCGCCGGCGCGGTTGCGGTCGGACTTGGGGTCGTACTTCCAGATCAGCTTGCCGTCGCGTGCGTCCAGGGCGTAGACCACGGAGAACGGACCGGTGGTGTACATCACGCCGTCGACCACGATAGGCGTGGCTTCGACGCCCCGATCCAGGTCCAGCTTGTAGCTCCAGGCGAGCCCCAGCTGGCCGACGTTCTGGTCGCTGATTTTCTTCAATGGGCTGTAGCGCTGCTCGTCGTAGGTGCGGCCGGTGCTCATCCAGTTACCGGGCTCCTGATCGGCGGCGATGATGCGCTTGCCGTCGACATTCGCTGGCATGTCCTGGGCCCAGCCCGGCGCGGCATTGAGAGTCAGCGCCAGCACGACAAATAGCGTCTTGAGCGGAACACGAAGGGGCGCGCTCCGAGAAGCAGTAGGCACGGCGAGGCCAATCTGTGTCATGGGGGAACTCCTGATTCTTATTAGTAGCGAAGCCATTGCGCTGCGCACCAGAAGAGGAGCAACCCCCATGCCACCGTTTTAAAAATCGTCGCAGGTCCCGTTTTACGGGGCTTTCAAGCCAGGTTACGGGTTGCATCGGCATGCGACAGTTGTCGCATTTGCCGGGACAGCTGTGCCACGCCTGCCACACCCCCTGCGCGGTTGCACACGATCCGTGAAGAAAGCGCTCACACGCCGCGCCCTGGCAGGAAGGATCGTTCGCTCTAAAATAGGCGCAACAATCAGAAGGAGCGCCAAGCGATGTTTGCCTCATTTGAATCGGGCCGATGCCAAGTCAACGGTATAACCGTCAACTACCGCAAAGGTGGAAGCGGCCATGGCTTGCTACTGCTTCACGGGCACCCGCAGACTCACGTCATCTGGCACAAGGTCGCCGAGCCCCTGGCGAAGTATTTCACCGTGGTCGCGGCGGATCTTCGCGGCTACGGCGATAGCGACAAACCGGCAAGCGACGCCGAGCACCTCACCTACTCCAAGCGGCAGATGGCCCTGGACGGGTTGGGTCTCATGCGCGAACTGGGATTCGTAAAGTTCGACGTAATGGCTCACGACAGAGGTGCTCGGGTGGCCTTTCGCATGGCGATGGACCATCCAGACGCAGTGAAGCGGTTGATCACCCTGGATATCGCTCCAACGCTGGCGATGTATGAACAGACCAACGAAGCTTTCGCCCGGGCCTATTGGCACTGGTTTTTCTTGATTCGCCCCGCGCCCTTCCCCGAGACGCTCATCGAGGCTGATCCAGAGCTGTATCTGCGCAGCGTCATGGGCGCTCGCAGCGCTGGCATGGCGCCTTTTACCGACTCAGCGTTCGCTGAATATCTGCGATGCCTGGCACTTCCTGGCGCCGCCCATGGTGTGTGTGAAGATTACCGAGCCAGTGCCAGTATCGATTTGGAGCATGACAAGAGCGATCTGCAAGCCGGGAAGAAACTTTCAACGCCATTGCTTGCGTTATGGGGGGCTGACGGCGCCGTGGGCCATTGCTTCGATCCGCTCGGCGAATGGCAAAAAGTGGCGACTGACGTGCGAGGAAAAGCGTTGCCGTCAGGGCATTACATTGCAGAGCAGGTGCCGGAGCGGTTAGTTGACGAGGCGCTTGAATTCCTGCTCCCGTCGGTCCCCGGCGTCAGGTAAGTTCCCGCGGTCAAACGGGTTGCGCGAGGAATCGAGCAATCTGGATGACGTTCAGTCTGACTTTGAACGGAACGCATCAACCTTCAATCCGAATCGACTCATTTTGTTGTACAGCCCGCCACGTGACACATTCAACCGCTGAGCCGCCAGGCGGATGTTCCCGCGGGTGTCCTTCAGAGCGGCGATGATTGCGTTCATTTCATGGGTGCCGAGGTCCGCAGCCGCCCGAGGCTCAGGGACGCTGCCCCACGCCGTCGATGGCCGCCCTCGCTGCCTGATCTCCAGCGTAAGATCGCCCGGCAGGATCAGTTCGCTCATCGCCAGGTTGGTCGCCCGCTCAATGACGTTTTCCAGCTCACGGACATTGCCCGGCCAGTGATAGCTGCTGAGCATGTCCAGCGCTTCCGAAGAGAGGTCGTGCATCGACTTGCGTAGCGACCGGGCACAACGGGCGAGAAAATGCCGCGCCAGCAACGGCACATCGTCGCGGCGCATCCGCAGTGGCGGCACCGTCAGGTTCAGTACGTTGAGGCGGTAGTAAAGGTCCTCGCGAAAAGCACCCTCGGCCACCGCTTGGCTGAGGTTGCGGTGGGTGGCGGCGATGATGCGCACATTGACCCGCAGCGATTTTTTCGCCCCCACCCGTGTCACCTCGCCTTCCTGCAGGACACGCAGCAAGCTGACCTGCGCATCAAAAGACATGTCGCCGATTTCGTCGAGAAAGATCGTCCCGCCATCGGCCAATTCGAATTTGCCCGCCGACCCACCGCGAGCCGATCCGGTGAATGCACCTTCGACATGGCCGAACAGTTCGCTCTGGACCAGGTCACGGGGAATTGCGCCGCAGTTCACCGCCACGAAAGGACCGCCACAACGGTCGCTGGCATTATGGATGGCCTGGGCGAACAGCTCCTTGCCCGTGCCGCTCTCGCCGAGGATCAGCGTGGTCGAATCACTGCGGCTGGCAATCCGCGCCAGGTGCATCGCATCTTGAATTGCCCGGGAACGGCCGAGGATGGTTTCAAAGGTGTAGCTGGCCTGGGTGCCGATGATCCGCCGGGTGATTTCCCGAATGCGTCGATTCTCGCGCAACGAAACGATCCGCCCGCCTTGCTCCAGCGGGCAGACCGATACCAGGCAGGCCAGATGGCTGCGGTCATGCAGTTCAAAGGTGCAATCCAAGTCTCGCACCGTCTCCCCGCTTGCGAGCAGGACTGCATCGGTCAACTCACTCTTGCCCAGACTCTCGAACGGGCTGCCGAGCAAGTCATGGCCCACGCGAAACAGCTGTCGGGCGTAATGATTGAGCGCCTTGATGCGGCCTTGCTCATCCAAAACCACCAAGCCCTCGTTGAGTACCTCGAGGACTGTTTGTTGTTCTTCCAGCAAGGCTTGCAGCGCCATTTGCCTGGAGACCGCCTCGGCCGCGGCCTGGACGGTGCCCAGCGTATGGAAATGAAACCAGCCTGGCTCCGCCGTCAACGTCAACATACCCAGCGTCCGGCCCTGGGCATCGCGGATGGGCGCAGCGGCGCAATGCATGCGGCGCTGACGCAGGCCAAGCCCGAAGTTTTCCTCGGCCAGCACGTAGACCAAACGGTCTTCGAGGATCGCCAGCCCGGTGCAATTGGTGCCCTGCACTGATTCCAACAGTCGGCTGCCTATGGGAGTGAGGTCCAGGCCACAGAAGTACAACGTGGTGCCTTCGGCATCGGTCAGGTTGATATGCCCCCTGGGGTTGTAGGCAAGCAAACCACGCATGACTTGCGCCGCCGCGGCGATCAGCAGCCGGTTGGCGGCCAGTGTCGCGGTCAGGGCGGCGGGCGCGACAAAACGATACTCGCCGTCTTCCGGATCCAGGCCGGCACCGACGCTGCGCAACCAGGACTCCCAAATCACTCGCCTGATCCCGCCGGGCCGATGAATCTCACCCGCCAGGCACGCGCGCCAGGCCTCATCCAGCGCAGTGCTTGGCCCCTCGTTCAAGGACGCTGGGCCAAGCGCGGTGAGGTAATCGCGGTCTTCGGCGGTCAATGCTGCGGGCTGATCGTTCATTGTCCGGCTCCATGTCCATAATTTCGACATGTCAGTATAGACATGTCATGCAAATGAACATCGACTCAAGCGCGATCACCGTAAATCCTCTTGTGTTTCAAATACTTAATTATTGGCACAGCGCTTGCTCCTTGCCTGGACAGACGAGGACATTCATACCGCCGAGTCGTAAAAACAATTAAGGGAGTCAAGTTCATGAGCACATCCAACCCACTTCGCCTGGGCCTCATCGGTGCCGGCCGCATGGGCAGTTTTCACGGTTTGACCGCCGCCCGGCACATTCACGGCGCGTGCCTCGCCGCCATCACCGACCCTACCTCCGGCCAAGCCGCGCGCCTGGCGGCAGAGTTGGGTGTACAAAAGATCTATACCGATCCACAGCAACTGCTTGATGACCCGGACATCGACGCCGTGCTGATTGCCGCCCCGGCGCGCAGCCACGCTGAACTGGTGATCAGTGCAGCCCGGGCTGGCAAAAGTGTGTTCTGTGAAAAACCGATGGCCATCACCCTGGACGAAGCGGACCGCGCCATCGCCGCCGCTGCCGATGCACGGGTGACGCTGCAAGTCGGCTTCAACCGGCGCTTTGCCAGGAGCTTCCGCACCGCTCATCTGGACGTGGTTGACGGTCGGATCGGCACGCCACAACTGCTGCGCTCGCTGACCCGCGACCCGGCGCTGAACAATCCGGCGGCGTCGCCGCAATGGGTGATCTTCCTGGAAACCCTGATCCACGACTTCGACACCCTGCGCTACCTGAATCCGGGCGCCGAGGCGGTTGAAGTATTTGTCATGGCCGACGCCCTGATCGCACCCGCCTACAAGGACAAGGGCTTTCTTGATACCGCCGTGGTCACGATCCGTTTCGACAACGGCGCCATCGCCACGGCCGAGGCCAATTTCCAGGCCGTGTATGGCTACGATGTTCGTGGCGAAGTGTTCGGCAGCGCGGGCATGTTGACCATGGGCAACGTCAACGACTCTGATTTGCTGCGGTACCTGGCCAATGGCGTCCAGGCCGACACCCAGCGCATGGACACTGACTTGCTGCGGGATGCCTATGTGGCCGAGCTCAACCACTTTGTCCATTGCGTTCGCAGTGGTGAAAAACCATTGGCCAGCGGTGAAGACGCGCGAGCGGCATTGGCGATTGCCCGTGCCTGTATCGAGTCCTTCCAACAAGGCAAAACGGTGCGTGTGCAAGGAGCGCTCTCATGAGTTTCACACCGTTCAAGCTGGCGATCAGCGCCGAGATGGTCTTCCTCGACCTGCCCTTCGTCGAACGGGTCAAGCGCATCCACGGCCTGGGCTTCAGCGTCGAGATATGGAACTGGACGAGCAAAGACATCCAGGCCCTGGTGGCGACCGGCGCGGATTTCACCTCCATGACCGGCTACATCGAGGGCAACCTGATCGATCCCGAGGGCATCCGGCAACTGCTCGACAGCGCCAAGGAATCCTTGGCCATCGCCGCTCAATTGGGTTGCCCAAGCCTGAACCTGCATGGCACCGGCCTGGATGGTCAAGGCCTGCCGGTCAAACCGGTGATCCAGACCACCGGCCGCATGTGGTTGAACGCCTGCAAGACGCTGGAAAAAATCGCCCGCCTGGGCGAAGACGCGGGTCGGGTCTTCCTGCTGGAAAACCTCAACACCGAAGTCGACCACCCCGGCACACCGTTCGCCCGCGCTGACGAGACCCTGGCGCTGATCGAGGCTGTGGGCAGCCCGCACCTGAAGATGAACCTGGACCTCTATCACGCACAGATCGGCGAAGGAAACCTGATCGAACTGATCCAGCGCGCCGGCAGCGCCATCGGCGAAATCCAGGTCGCCGACGTCCCGGGTCGCATGGAACCCGGCACTGGCGAAATCCATTACCCCGCCATTGCCAGGACCTTGTTTGGCATGGGATACAGCGGTGTCGTCGGCCTCGAAGGCTGGGCCAGCGGTGACAGCGAGGTCGCGCTTGAGCGCTTCAGGCAGGCCTTCACGCTTGATGGATGAGGCCCGCATGTAATCAGCACACGCGGCAAATTTCTGCTCTTGATGACGTTTCAGCCCATAACAACAAAAGGAAAACCATCATGCGTCGTTGCACACTGCTTTTCGCCACCCTGCTATCGCTCTTCAGCCAATGGGCCGCCGCCGACTATCGCATCGGCGTCAGCATCGCCAGGGTCGACGACAACTTCATGACCTACGTGCGTAACGGCCTGGATGAGGCCGCGAAAAAGGAAAACGTGCAGATCCAGTTCGAGGACGCCCAGGGCGACGTGGTACGCCAGCTCAATCAGGTCCAGGGTTTTATCAATCAAAAAGTCGACGCCGTTATTGTCCTGCCGGTGGACACCTCCGCCACCGCCAACATCACCCGCGCCGCGGTCGAAGCGAAGACGCCGCTGGTCTACGTCAACCGTCACCCGGACGAGCGCACTTTGCCCAAAGGCGTCGTCACCGTGGCCTCCAATGACATTGAGGCCGGGCAGTTGCAAATGCGCTACTTGGCCGAAAGGCTCGGTGGCAAGGGCAACCTCGCAATCATCATGGGTGACCTGGCGCAAAACGCCACCCACGACCGTACCGAAGGGGTCAAACAGGTGCTCAAGGATTTTCCCGGCATCAAGATCGTCGAGCAGCAAAGCGCCGAATGGCAACGTAACAAAGGCATGGACTTGACCAGCAACTGGCTACTGGCGGGCAGTCGTTTCGATGCCATCGTCGCCAACAACGACGAAATGGCCATTGGTGCGGCCATGGCCTTGCAGCAGGCTGGCAAAGCCAAGGGCGAGGTCGCGATTGTCGGCATCGACGGCTTGCCTGACGGCCTGGCGGCGATCAAGCGTGGGATGCTGGTCGCCTCGGTCTTCCAGGATCCCAAGGCCCAGGCGACCAGCGCGGTGCAATCAGCACTCAAGATGATCAAGGGCGAACCGGTGGAAACGGACGTCTGGGTGCCCTTCCAGTTGATCAAGCCCGAGCAATTGGCGGTGTTTGAACAACATTACAAATAACCTCAAGTGCCCACCCGGGCCCAGAATGCTTCGGCCGATTGACTGAGCGGTGCCGTTGGACGGGTCAGATGAATTTCCAGCGGTATGTCCCAACTTTCGTCGAGCGCCCTGACCAAGCGCCCGTCGAGCATTTCTTGTTCGGTGAGGCTCTTGGGTAACCAGGCCACGCCTTTGCTTTCCAGGGCCATGGACATCAGCACCGCTGCCAGGTGGCTGCTGAAAAGGGGCTTGAGGTGAAGGTAATCTTCTTTACCACGCAGCCTATGGGCGACGATACGTCCCAGTCCAGACTCGTGGGTGTAGGCCAGGTAGGGCAATGCCGCGGGCGAGGTGCCGAATTGGGCGGACGCACTCGCTAGCGGGATGAGCACGTCTTCACCGACCTTCTTGCCGACGAACTGATCAGGGGCCAGCAGAGGCGGAACGTCGGGATGGCGATGGCAGAGCAGAAACTGCACCTGGCCATGAATCAGCATCTGCTCGCAGACGGCCATGCTGTCTGAATGCAGCTGCACAGCCTCGATGGGCGCACCGTTCTCCGAGCTTCGAAGCCACTTGGGAAAAAACGTAAATGACAGCGAGTGCGTGGCCGCGAATTGCAGCGACCTCGCTGTCATTCCGGCGATCTCTTGAGCCTCGCTGCGGATTCTGTACAAGCGCCTGGCCGCCTCCTGGGCACTGGGCAGAATTTGCCGCCCTGCGTCCGTCAGCGTCGCGCCTTGAGGCGTACGGACGAACAACTGCACGCCCATCCAACTCTCCAGCGAGCGAACTCTGCGACTGAATGCCGGCTGGGTAACGTGCCGCGCCTCAGCCGCTCGAACAAAGCTGCCGTACTCCGCAAGCGCTGAAAAGTCTTCAAGCCAAACCAGTTCCAAGGGCCATGCCTCCTGTGCATAGGGTGCGGCATTAATAGCATTGGGCGGGTGACATCTCAACGCATAACGTGGGGCTGCAAACAACAAGAGGAGCCCGCCATGCGTATCGTAGACATTCGTGAAAAAACCGTTTCCATCGCCTCGCCCATTGCCAACGCCTATATCGATTTCTCGAAAATGACCTGCTCGGTTGTCGCTGTCATCACCGACGTGATTCGCGACGGCAAGCCGGTCATCGGCTACGGCTTCAACTCCAACGGCCGCTACGGTCAAGGCGCGCTGATGCGTGATCGCTTCCTGGCGCGTATCACCGAAGCTGACCCGGATACGCTGGTCGACCACGAAAACAACAACCTGGATCCGTTCGCCATCTGGAAAACCCTGATGACCAACGAAAAGCCAGGCGGCCATGGCGAGCGCTCGGTCGCAGTGGGCACCATCGACATGGCCGTGTGGGATGCGGTCGCCAAGATCGAAGGCAAACCGCTCTATCGCCTGCTGGCGGACCGTTACCGTAACGGCGAGGCAGATGACAAGGTCTGGGTCTACGCAGCGGGCGGCTACTACTACCCTGGCAAGGATCAGACCAAGCTCAAGGCAGAAATGCAGAGCTACCTGGATCGTGGCTACGACGTGGTCAAGATGAAGATCGGTGCGGTGCCGCTGGATGAAGATATCCGGCGCATCGAAGCGGTACTCGAAGTGGTTGGGGACGGTCGTCGACTGGCGGTCGATGCCAATGGTCGCTTCGACCTTCAAACAGGCATCGCTTACGCCGAAGCCATCAAGAAATACAACCTCTTCTGGTACGAAGAAGTCGGCGATCCGCTGGACTACGCGCTTCAGGCCGAGCTCGCCAATCACTATGAATTGCCCATGGCCACCGGGGAAAACCTGTTCTCCCACCAGGACGCCCGCAACCTGCTGCGCCACGGCGGCATGCGCCCTGATCGCGACTATCTCCAGTTTGACTGCGCCCTGTCCTACGGACTCGTGGAGTACATGCGCACCCTGAAAGTGATGGAGGAAATGGGCTGGTCTTCGCGCCGCGTAGTGCCTCACGGCGGGCACCAGATGTCCCTGAACATCGCCGCGGGCCTGCACTTGGGCGGCAACGAATCGTATCCCGACGTGTTCCAGCCTTTTGGCGGCTTCGCTGACGGCATTCGTGTGGAAAACGGCTATGTCGGCCTGCCGGATATTCCCGGTGTCGGCTTTGAAGCCAAATCCGCCTTGTATGCCGTCATGCGTGAGTTGGGCGAAGGCTGACTAGCGCCGATCTGCGGTCTCTTTGAAAGAGGCCGCAGCACCCGGTGTCCCCTCGACGCCAAGCCACATGCCCATCACAAAAATAAAATGAGGTGCTCCCGTGGAAATCTCCCAGTCCCGCTGGTACAGCCAGCTATATGTGCAAGTGCTGATCGGTATCGTGATCGGTGCAGCAATCGGTTACTTCATGCCCAATATTGGCGCCAAGCTCCAGCCCTTTGCCGACGGTTTCATCAAACTGATCAAGATGCTGTTGGCGCCGATTATTTTCGGCACGGTGGTTGTCGGTATCGCGAAGATGGGCAGCATCAAGGAAGTCGGACGGATTGGCGTAAAGGCGCTGATCTATTTCGAGATTCTTTCGACCATCGCCCTGGTCATCGGCCTTATCGTGGTCAATCTCGTGAAGCCAGGCGTGGGCATGAACATCAACGCTGGCGCGCTGGATGGCAGCGCCATCAGCAAATACAGCCAAGTCGCGAGTGAGCAAGGCGGCACCGTTGAGTTCTTCCTCAACATCATCCCGCAGACCTTCGTCGGCGCATTCTCCAATGGCGTCATGCTTCAGGTCATCCTGCTTTCGGTGCTGATGGGGGTTGCCCTGGTTCAAATGGGCGAAACCAGCAAGCCGCTGATCAACACCATCGATCTGTTCCTGCAAGGCCTGTTCAAGATCGTCGCAATGGTCATGCGCCTGGCGCCGATTGGTGCCGGTGCCGGCATGGCTTTCACCATCGGCAAATACGGGATTGGGACCTTGCTGTCGCTCGGCCAGTTGCTGGTCGCGCTCTACATCACCACCTTGTTTTTCATCGTCGTCGTGCTGGGCACGGTTGCTCGATGGTCGGGCATGCCGCTGATGCAATTTCTTCGTTATTTCAAGGATGAAATTCTCATCACCCTTGGCACCTGCTCCACCGAAGCCGTGCTGCCGAGAATGATGGTCAAGCTTGAAAAACTCGGCTGCAAAAAATCCGTGGTGGGCATGGTGTTGCCAACCGGGTACACCTTCAATGCGGACGGCACCTGCATCTATCTGACGATGGCCGCCATCTTTATCGCCCAGGCGACCAACACACCGCTGACATTCGTGGATCAGATGATCCTGCTGGGCGTGTTCCTGCTGACCTCAAAAGGCTCGGCTGGCGTTGCAGGCGCGGGTTTCGTAACGCTCGCTGCGACGCTCACAACCATTCACTCAATCCCTCTGGTAGGCCTGGTTTTGCTCCTGGGCATCGACCGGTTCCTGAACGAAGCGCGAGCCGTAACCAACTTGATCGGTAATGGCATCGGCACCATCGCCATTGCCAAGTGGGACAACTCTTTTGACGTCGAGGCCTGCGAGCGTGAAATCGCTGCCATGAAACACGACAAGGCGGCACGAAAGGCGTTACTGGCGCAGAAGTAACCAGTGCGACACTCCGGTCATCGCGTTTCAAGCACGGCGATGACCGGTGGGGTTTTCAGGTTTGGTTCAAGGCTGGACCGCTGGGACCGTCATCAACTGCACTTGCCTTCAGGCTTTCGGGGCTGCCTGCGCACAAGCCATCCATCACCAGGTCCATCAACCTGGCGAGACGTGGGCGCCATTCGCTCCGGGAGTCTATTTGCCAAATTCCGGCAGTGGCCAGGAAAAAGTCGTCGTGAGTGACCCCGCTACGAATCGTTCCGGCCTTTTCGTTAGCCCTCAAAAGCAATTCGGCTGCTTCCTGGACTGGCGCGTAGCCGGATTTTCCAGGGAACTCGTAAGCGGAAGCGGCCTGGCGTATCGCGGTCGCAAGTCCCGCCTTGGTCATCGCATATTCAACGAGGCAGTCCATCCATTCTCGGAGCGCCTCTTTCGGCGGTTTTGTCGCGAGCAGCTGTTCCGCCAACGAGGCCACCTGCTGCATTTCGAATTGATACACCTCGAATACCAGGCTCTCCCTGGTGGCGAAGTGCCGATAGAAGGTGCCCTGTCCGACTCCGGCTTTCTTGGCAATCGTGCTCAGCGCAACGGCAGGATCATTTGTGAGCTCCACCACGGCGACTTCCAGTATCCGTTCGCGGTTCTTCCTGGCGTCAGAACGCATCACCAATTCGTCAGGCATGGGCAAAGTTTTTCCTTGAGCGCATTGCAAAGCGGACAGCTGTCCGCTAAGTTTGAAAAAGCGGACATCTGTCCGTTTCAGCATCTCACTGGAGTTTACTATGAACGGCACTGGCAATACGATTCTGGTTACCGGCAGCACCTCAGGTATCGGCCTTGGCTTGGCGCTCAGGCTTCACAAGGCGGGCAACAGGGTCATCATCGCGGGACGGCGCAAGGCTTTGCTCGACAAAATTGTCTCGGAACATCCAGGCATTGAATCGGTAGTGCTGGACGTCTGCGATCCACAATCGATCCAGCGCAGCAGCGAAGCGCTTGCGGTCAGCCACCCGAATCTGAACGTCCTGGTCAACAACGCCGGGATCATGCATTGGGAGGATTTGACTGACTCCGGCTACCTGAGCACAGCCGAAGACATCGTGGCAACGAACCTGCTTGGCACGATTCGCATGGTGTATGCCTTCACGCCCCAACTGATCAAGCAGCCCAGTGCCACGATCGTGAATGTCAGCTCAGCGTTGGCATTTGTCCCACTGCCGGCGACACCGACCTACAGCGCAACCAAAGCGGCCGTTCATTCATTCACACAAAGCCTTCGCGTGCAGCTGCAAGCCTCGTCAGTCGAGGTTATCGAGCTTGCGCCACCGGGTGTGCGCACCTCTTTGCTCGGTCAGGAAAACGACGAACATGCCATGCCTTTGGAGGAGTTCCTGGATGAAATCTTCGAACTGCTCAAGCTGTCTCCTACCCCGCGCGAACTGGTTGTCGAACGCGCCAAGCCTTTACGGTTTGCTGAAGCGAGCGGTTCACACGATGAGGTATTGAAAATGCTGGCGGAATACAAAGCACCGGCAGCGTGACGGTCAACAATTGTTATCTGTGAAGAGGTCATTGAAATGAAAATCGGAATTATCGGCGCGGGCAACATTGGGGCAACCCTCGCCCGTAAACTTGCGGCGTGCGGTCATGAGGTCAAACTGGCGAACTCGAGGGGGCCGCAGAGTATTCAGGCCCTTGCCAACGAAATCGGCGTACGCGCCGTGACCAGGGAAGAAGCGGTGTCTGAGGTGGACGCCGTTATCCTCTCGGTTCCATTCGCTGAATATCCCGATCTCAGGCAGACGCTGCGCAATGCTTCCGAGAAAGCCGTCGTCATCGACACCTCCAATTACTACCCGGGACGTGACGGGGCGATTGAGGACATTGACAGTGGCAAGCCCGAAAGCGTCTGGGTGAGCGAGCAGATCGGCCGCCCGGTGGTCAAGGCATGGAACGCCGTGCTCGCAGCAACGCTTGCCGACAAAGGCCAACCCGCCGGGTCTTCGACACGTATCGCCATCCCCGTAGCGGGGGATGACACCGAGGCTGAGGCATTAGCGCAGGGTCTTGTCGAGGACACCGGCTTCACCGCGCTTGCCGCGGGCTCCCTTGAGGACTCATGGCGTCAGCAACCGGGCACGCCGGCGTACTGCACCGAACTGACACTGCCGGAGCTGAAACTGGCCTTGTGTGCAGCGGATAAAATAAAAGCGCCACACAACCGGGACGCACTCCTGGCCTGCTTCATGGCCCCGGGCAGTCAGTTTACCCATGAGCAAATTATTGCCGCGAATCGGGCAATGACAGCCTGACAGATGGGCCTGAGCGGGACCTTCGCTCCGCGAGAACGACACCAACTGTCGTGATTACTGCATAACGATATGCAAGTTTTACGATCCGCTACCCGCCAACAAAAAAACAAATGTATTCACCGTAGAAACATCATTACTCTTTGACCATGATCAAAGAACTGAAAACATTCATTGCGGTGGCGAGAGAGGGAACCTTCGCCGCGGCCGGCAGCAAGATAGGGCTCACCCAGGCCGCTGTCAGTGCGCAAATGCAACGCCTTGAGGCGGAGCTCGGCGTCGAGCTGTTTGACCGTAAAGGACGATCAGCCCAGCTCAACCGAATGGGGCAACAGGTGCTGCTGCAAGGGCAGGACCTGGTCCGTCAGTTCCAGAATCTGGGCACGACAAACGTCGGGCTGCCCACCAGCGTCCTGGTAACGATTGGCGCGATTGCCTCTGTGCAACGCTCATTCCTACCGCAAGCGATTGCTCATTTTCATCAGCAGTTTGCGCAATGCAGGACACGTGTCATTCCGGGTCTTTCCATGGAACTGGTCAATCAGGTGGATGCCGGCGAAATCGACATGGCAGCGATCATCCGTCCGCCCTTCTCGCTTCAAAGTGACTTGCGCTGGACAACGTTGACACGTGAACCCTATCGCCTCATCGTCCCGGCCGATATGCCGGGCGATGACTGGTCGGAGCTGGTTTCAACCCAGCCATTCATTCGTTACGACCGATCTTCTTTCGGCGGCCGGCAGGTAGACCGTTTCTTGCGACAAACCCACGTCGTATTGCACGAAGTGTGCGAGCTCGACGAGCTGGATGCGATCGTCAAGCTGGTGGCCAACGGCGTCGGCGTGGCCCTGGTGCCTGAAACCGCCACCCTACAGGAGTGGCCGGCAGCGGTCCGCGCCGTAGACCTGAAACAGCGCACGTTCCACCGCGATATCGGCCTCGTGCACCGTGCCCGCCGCAGCCTCACCGAACCGGTAAAAGCGCTGGTCCAACTGATTACCGAACAGGGTTTGAAGAAGCCTTGACGGCTCCCACGGCAACCAGACGATAAGCGCAGCCCGCTATCGGCAGTATTATTTCGCGAAAAGCTGACTCATATCCTTGAATGCCTTGAACTCAAGCGCGTTACCGCAGGGGTCGAACAAGAACATGGTCGCTTGTTCACCGACCTGCCCCTTGAATCGAATGTAGGGCTCAATCACAAACTCGGTACCAAAGGACCTGAGACGCTCAGCCAGGGCCTCCCATTGCGCCCACTCGAGAACAATCCCGAAATGCGGGACCGGTACGTCGTGACCATCCACCGGGTTACTGTGGACGCTGTCTTGAGAAGCGGTCTTCGGGTGTTCGTGGATCACCAATTGATGACCGTAGAAGTCGAAATCGACCCATTGGCTGCTGGAGCGCCCTTCGCAAAGGCCAAAGACCTCTGCGTAGAAGGTGCGGGCTGCAGCGAGGTCATAAACCGGGATTGCGAGATGGAAAGGAGAAAGACTCATCAGGACTCCGATACAGCTATTCATGGGGTTGTGAGATTGGGCATTGCACGCGTTGCCCAACGTCTTTTTTGCAGGTGATTTATGCTAAAGCCGCACCAACCTAATAAAAATCAATATAAATTTTTCACAAACACAATTTTTATTTGTACTTAAGTGCATGAGCATTCATAGGAGCTGTGACGTGAGTGTCGATATCGATTGCGTGGTGGTGGGTGCGGGCGTGGTGGGGCTTGCTGTCGCGCGCGAAATGGCCCGGGCCGGCCACGAAGTGCTGGTGATCGAAGCCGCAGAAGCCATCGGTATTGGCATAAGCTCGCGTAACTCGGAGGTCATCCATGCGGGGATCTATTACCCCCCCGGGAGTTTGAAAGCCCGACTCTGCGTCGAGGGCAGGCATGCGCTCTACGCCTATTGCGACGGCCACGGCGTCAATACGCGTCGAACAGGAAAACTGATCGTCGCCAACACTGACGCGCAAGTAGGCCAGCTCCAGGTATTGCTCCAGCGAGGGCGTGAGAACGGTGTAGATGATCTGCGCCTGCTTGATCGTCATCAGGCCACCGCTTTGGAACCGGCCCTTGAATGCATTGCTGCGTTGTATTCACCTTCGACTGGCATCGTTGATTCCCATGCGCTGATGTTGGCGCTGCAAGGGGATTGCGAGGCAGCCGGCACCAGCATCGCGTTCCATGCCCCATTGCTCGCTGCAAAAGTGACGGCCGACGGTTTTCTGCTTGACGTCGGTGGGGAGGCCCCCATGGCGCTCGCCTGTCGCCGACTGATCAATGCGGCTGGCCTGCAGGCCCCGGCATTGGCCCGGCGCATCGTTGGATTGGCGCCCGACACGGTGCCACGTGACTATTTGTGCAAGGGAAGTTACTTCAGCGTGTCAAAGCCTGTGCCCTTCACGCACCTGATCTACCCGGCACCGGAAGCCGATGGCCTCGGGGTGCACATGACCATCGATCTGGGCGGGCAGGCACGCTTCGGCCCGGACACCGAATGGATCGAAACCGAGGATTATCAGGTCGATCCAGCTCGCGCAGACGGCTTCTATTCCGCCATTCGCAATTACTGGCCCGGCTTGCCGGACGGCAGCCTGCAGCCGGGCTATAGCGGGATTCGCCCGAAGATCTCGGCGCCTGGCGAGCCTGCCTGCGATTTCCTGATCAGCAGCCCGCGCGAGCATGGCGTTGCGGGGCTGATCAACTTGTTCGGCATCGAGTCCCCTGGGCTGACGTCGTGCCTGGCCATCGCCAAGCACGTTCGCGAGCTGATTGAGCGTTAAAGCGGCCAGACGTGACGGTCCACGGAGCACACATCCGCGCCCGGACTGGTCGACGGGCGAGGACCTGCTATGGTGGATACAGGCCTGAGTAGTTGCGATCCCATACGTATTCAGGTTCGTACAGGGAGTGACGAAGTTGGAAGCAGTGGAACTGCTCGCTATTGATGAATTGGCCACATCGTCTCCACGTGGCGAGTGTGATGTGATCATCGTCAATTACAACGCTGGCGAATACTTGCTGGAGTGCGTGGAGTCGGCGTTTGCCGCCGGTGCGTCCAGGGTGATCGTGGTGGACAACGATTCTCGCGATGACAGCCTGAAGCTGCTTGAACGAACCCACGCGGCTGGCGACTCGCTTGATATCCTGCGCAATGCCGCGAACCTCGGCTTCGCCGTGGCGTGCAACCAGGGAGCCCGCCTGTCAGCGGCGCCCAATTTATTTTTCTTGAACCCGGACACGGTATTGGCCGCTGATGCGATAAGCCGATTGCTGCTGACGCTGCGCAGCTCGCCGGAGATCGGCATGGTCGGAGGGTTCCTGTGCAATCCGGACGGCAGCGAGCAAGCCGGCGGACGACGGGTGTTTCCGACGCCAAGGCGCGCCTTCATGCGGGCTTTCGGGCTTTCGCGGCTCTCAACTTTTTTCCCGTCGGTGTTGTCGGATTTTCTACTGCACAAGGAGCCGCTGCCCAGCGCGCCCATTGTCGTTGAAGCCATCTCGGGGGCGTGCATGCTGGTCAAGCGCGAAGCCATCGAGAGCGTCGGGTTGTGGGACGAAGACTATTTCCTTCATTGCGAGGACCTGGACTGGTGCATGCGCTTTCATCAGGCCGGATGGCGCGTTCTGTTCGTGCCAGGTGCCCGGGTCATGCATGTATTCGGGGTTTGCAGTCGGCACCGTCCGTATTTTGTCGAATGGCACAAGCACCTGGGATTCTTGCGTTTCTATCGCAAGTACTTCCGTCGCAAATACCCTGCCGTCCTCTGGATCAGCGTGGTGATCGGCGTCTGGTTTCGATTCAGCCTGATGGTCCTTCGCCATGCGACTCTGCGGCTCAAAGGCACATGGAATCTACGCTAAGGGACCTCAATTGCGGATAGGGATGTTGGGCGGTTCCAGCCTCCTGGGCGAGCGCGCCCTGCCGTTGCTGGCCCAAAGCGGTCACACAACGAGCGCCTTCACCCGAGGCCTACCCAAGGTGCCCTGCTCCGGTGTGACGTGGCGAAAGGCTGATGACTGGCACGCACTGGAGCTGGACGTTTTCCTGTCATTTGCGCCCATCTGGGTGCTTGCCGACTATTTAAGGCGCCTTGCCAGCACCCGCATCAGACGCGTTGTCGTCCTGTCGTCCACGAGCCGTTTTGCCAAGCAAGCATCACCTGATATTCGCGAAAGACAGGTGACGCAACGCTTGATACATGCCGAAGAGCAGCTCGAACAGTGGGCGATCGAACGGCAAATCGAATGGGTGATCCTGCGCCCGACCATGATCTATGGCTTTGGTCGCGACAAGAACATTTCTGAAATAGCGCGGTTCATTCAACGCTTCGGTTTTTTTCCGCTGATCGGTGGCGGTACCGGGCTGCGTCAGCCGGTGCATGGCGATGACGTGATCCAGGCGTGCCTGTCCGCCATCGGCACAGCTGACTTGCCCAGTGGCGGCTACGACCTTTCGGGGGGAGAAGTCCTGTCTTATCACACGATGGTGCAACGCATTTTCCAGGCCCTGGGCCGCCCTGAACGGACATTGCGCCTGCCCGCCAAGGCGTTGAGCCGGGGCGTTTCGATCATGCGCTGGCTGCCTCGCTATCGACACCTTTCCAGCGCGCTGGTGGGGCGAATGAATGAGGATTTGGTGTTCGACCATTCGGATGCCCGGGACCGGCTCGGGTTTACTCCCAGGGCTTTTCAGCTGATGGCTGAGGACTTGCCTGGGGGCTGAGTTGGAGCCTGCCTCTTCGACTTAGCCCTTCCCTCCCACCCCAGTCTCGTCACGCTGGACATGGGTTTGCCAAGCGCCCCATTTGCTTTCGAAGTACGCCTGGTTTTTATCCCAGAGGGCCTGATATTCGCCACTGGCGATCAGCTTTCTGAACGAGGCCTGCCCGTAGTGGTGGATAAACGCATCTTCGGCGCAGACTGTCCGATAGCCGGCCGACTGGACGCGTCGACTGTAGTCGTCGTCTTCGAACATCCCGATACCGAATGCCTCATCCAGATACCCCACCTCTTCGAGGATGCTGCGGCGAAAGGCCACACAAAACATCGCCAGCATCGAGATATCGAACGACTGTCCCTGGTGGGCCTCGGTATGGCGGTCGGCAAAATTTTGCATCTGTTGGATGTCGGTGTAGGAAACCTCGATTTTCGCCTCGTTGCCTACCGCATTCGTGACCGGTCCGACCAGGCCGATACTCGGGTCCCTCAAATGCATGACCAGCGGGTCCAGCCAGCCGCCAGGCACTACCGTGTCGTTGTTGAGCAGCAGCAGGATGTCACCGTCGGCTTCGCGCAAACCCTGGTTGTTCGCCGCGGCGAAGCCCCGGTTGTCCGGGTTGAGGATGATCTTCGCGGTCGGTACTTCCTGGCGCAGGCGTTCAAGATAGTCACCCGTGCCGTCGTCCGAACCATTGTCGACAACAATCAGCTGGTAATCGGGCCAGGTGGTGTTAGCCAGAATGCTGTTGACACATTGAATGGTCAGGTTGAGGTTGTTGTACGTCACGAGCACGATGGAGACTTTTTCGTACAGTCCGGCGATTGCCATTTGCAGGCTGTTGAATCGATCCTTCCAATCATTGGCCCGGGCGAGTTCCACGCGGCGCTTGTTGAGCGCCAGGTCGCGCTCGGCCAAGGCTCGCTCGATCTGCTCGATGAATTCATCGACCCCGGTGGCGAAGTACAGCAAGTCCTTATAGACGTTCATTTCCGCCAGTGGCGTGGAGATCACCGGCTTGCCCGCGCTCATGTACTCGTAGAACTTCACCGGATCGACCGCATGCGTCACGTTGTAGAGCCTGAAGGGAATCAGGCAGGCATCGAAGTGATCCAGGTAAAGCGGCATCTGCGAGTAAGGCTTGCGACCCAACAACTGCACATTGGGCTTGTGCTCCAGGCCCGCCATATCGTCGACGAAAACATCCCCCACCAGGATGAAATTCCATTCCGGCCGCCGGTCCGCCATGGCCGCCAGCAAGGGATAATCGAGCCATTGCGCCAGGGCGCCGTAGTAGCCAATCACCGGGCCGGCAAGCCCGCCCAGTAGATCATTGGTGAAACAGTGCTGGCGAAAAAAAGCGAAATCCACCGCGTTTCGGACCAGCACGCAGCGGGGGTTATGGGCACACCATTTCTGGTGAAGCAACGCGGCGGAAACAGTCACCAGATCCGCCTGGACAACCAGGTTCTTTTCTTCGCTCAGCAGTTGTTCGCCGATGTTCGGAAACCCATCCCAGTCATCCATGCAGTCATAGTGGATGCGCCAGCCATACCTGGTGCGCAGGCTGAGTGCCACGGGGCTCCAATAAGCGATATGCACCACCGAAAGTGCGGTTCTGATCTGCAGATCGGCGGTCAACGCAGCCATGGCACGCAACAAGGCCTGATGATTTTCAGGCGTGACTATTTTTTCGTAATACGCCTCCTGGAAATCGCGCTGCAGTGCCACTTCGTAAATATTGGGCGCCACCGATGTCAATCGATAGGGCTGCCCCTGTTCCGGCACTTCGCAGGGAACGATATAGAACACCCGATAGCCATTGCTCGCAAACTGGCTCATCAACTGCTGCGGTCGCTGGAAGCGTGCGGCCCAGTCGATGTTGGCGAAGCAGAGAATATCCAGGCGGCCTTTTGTGCCGAAATCAGCTTGCACCTCGACGTTCGGCAATGGCTCCGGTGCTGCCGGGTAGACGATCGCAGCGGTTGTTTCGGGTAATTCCTCGGTGGCGGCGAACCCATAACGCAGCACCCGGAAAAGCGACCGCAATGGCCGGGTAAAACGCCACGAACGGGTCTTTTGCAGGAAGTCGACTTTTGCCAAGGCGATGTCGCGTTCGTTGATGGCCGCGTCTCGTTGAGCCAAGGCGGCGTCGCGGTCGATGAAGGGGCTGTCAGGCTTAAGCACGTGGATACTCATGCAGCGCAGTGCCGTCACCCGGCGGCCACAGGGAACTGACAGAACCCGGTCGATAAAACGTCGCAGTCAGGCTGCGTCGGGAAGAATGGCAGCCGCGTACCACGGGCGTGACGGCATGCCAGGAATTATCCGAGCGCACCAGGATCGCCGAATTGCCCACCAGCGGCTCGATCTCCGCCGCCACGGCAGTGGGATCGTTGCGGTGCAGGATGTTCAGGCAACCGCCGTCGTTGCGGTCCCAGGACTCATTGAAATAGAGGATATGGGTGACCAGTTTATCGGGCAGGTCCGGATGCGCTCCCAGGCTCGCGCCGGGGCCGTAATGAAAGACATTGACCTCCATCGGCACGCTGCGCAGATCGATTCCGGTCAGCTCCGACATGGCCTCGCGATAGCCGGCCGAGCCAAGGTCCTGCGCCAGCCGCAACCACGCCTCGCTCAGCTCCTGCGCAAAAGCGATGGTATCGGTGCCCATGCCCAGCAAGGCGCGAGCCTCGTAGTCATAATTTTTCTCGCCGCCATAACCACTCACCGTCTTGAAGTGATCATGGGGAAAGGACGCCGCCAGCGCGGCGGCATCCTCGGCCGAGTACAGGTTGCCGATTTCAGCCCATGTGAAGGGATGAGTCCTTAGAGCCGCTGGCGTGAGACGCGAGAGATCTAGCATTGTCAGTTCTTGATCGCTGTGAGGTTTCTGATACCACGGGCGATGGAACGCAGTGGTGCGGTCATTCGGAATGAATGGGAGTTCTGTAGCTCCAGCATCCTGGCGTCACTGCGGGCCAGTTGCTCACGGAGCTGGACGATCCGTTGCTGCTGGGCAAGGTTTTGTGCAGGTTCAATGACGTCCGGCTTCGGCACAACGGGGCTTGCCGGACACTCCGCAGGCGATGGTTCAAGCCCCTCGGCCGCCGCCTCGAGCAGATTGGGCAGATGCTGTAGAAAAGCCCCTAACACTGGTTGGGACGCCGTTTTACCCCGGCGAATGATCGCCGCGACTCGGTCCCAATGCTCGACCAACCGATCCGCCGCCGCACGCGCCGCGGGCGATGGGTGGGTCTTGCCCACGCGGGCGCGGAACCATTGCGGATCGACCGTCGCCACGTCCGGCAACGCATGGAGTGTGTCGAACCCGGCCAGCGCGGTGTACTTGCCCGTGGTCAGGTCCGCCGAGCAAAACACCGGGACGCCAAACGCCAGGGCGGTGATCGCCAGGTGATAGCTGTGGCCGATCACCGCTTGGGCCTGGCTGATGATCTGCGCCATCAGCAACGGTTCCGGCCAGAACGATAAGGTGACAGCCCCAGGCAAGCGCGCGGCAATCACCGACGGATCGTCACCCAGGACGGGGCCAATCGGCACCACCAGGAACTGATAGCCCTGGAACGCCTCGGCGTGGTCTTCGAACAGTCTTACAAAGGGTTCCACCACATGAATGGCGTGGATCACGATGTAGGGCCCGCTCAACCCGGCGTGCTGGCGCAGGCGAATGAACTCGGCCGAGGGCTGCTGCTCATCGATCAGGCATGGCAAGCCAAACGCGGTATCGGGCAGCACTTCGATTTCGGCCTGTCCGGCAAGCGCGCCGAGGGCATCGCGCGACAGTGCGTCACGGACGCGCACGTACTGGCTTTGCTCAAGGGCCATTTTCAACAACGGCCTGGCCCAGTCGGGAATTGCGTTGCAATGCATCCCCGGGGCGTTCCACATGAGTGGGATTGCGTGCTGCAGCGCGATGAGCGCAGGGGTCAGCCAATAACCGGTAGGGTGATGGATCTCGTCGGTTGTCGGACCATAGCCGTGGGCAACGACTTTATCGAATCGGATCAGGAAGCCGCCGCCGATCAATACCCCATCCAGGCTGGGCGCTATGTGGGGCAGCTCCGTCAACGACGTGACCGCATAGGGCCATTCCGGCCGGGTTTTCCCGTGATAGGAAAACCGATGCAGATTGACCGGGCCCAAGCGCCGGGTCAGCTCCGCCTCGGCGATGATCGGAAACAGCAGATCGCCGTAGTTTTCTACGTCGAACGTGCCAAATATGGCGACCTGCCAAGTGCGTTCGTCCCGTTGTTGCGTCAAAAGCCTCGTTCCTTGAGTCCCGCAGGGCTTGGGCAGCGACTCGACCGGTGGTAGATCGATCCTCTGCAACCCCAGGTCAACCATGCCCAAGAAATTCCTCGGGTTGGGCAGCATATCGAACGCCAAGGGCGCGACCTGCTTCTCGATCAGCTGCGAGGTATCTTCCGTCGCCCCGTGCAACAGCTTGAGCGTGACATGATAGCGTCCCTGCGCGAGGTTGGCCGGGAAGCGCACCGTAATGGCCGTACGCCGCCAGCCGTTTTCGACGGGCCCCGGTTGCAGTGCGAAATTGCCCCCGCCAATCACCAGCAGCCTCGCCTCCTGAATGGTGAAACTGATGTTGGGTTGCATGATCGACTCATGCAGCACCGCCTCGACGTAAATCTCGATGTTGTCGCCATACAGGTAGCTGGAGCATAGCTGCTGGGTGCTGGTGAAGCAGGCAGCGCTGATGTGCCCTTCTTCAGTCCCAAAGGCAATGCCCTCCTGCCCGCCCATGAATGACTTGCGCGTAACCGGGATGACCCCGCCACTGGCCCAGCGACGTTGCTCGTCACGCATGTCGAGCAAGTGCAGCTCGGCCATTTCATCGGGCGAGCCGCTCGCAACGACCCGGCCTGCGCGCAGGTAGATGACCCGGTGGCAGAAGCGCTTGACCATACTCATGTCGTGGGAGACGAACAGCAGTGTCGTGCCGTTGGCAGCCAGCGCTTCGAGCCGATTCAGGCATTTGAATTGAAAGGATGCGTCACCGACGGAAAGGGCCTCATCGACGATCAGGATTTCGGGCTCCACACAGACCGAAACAGCGAAGGCCAGCCGTACCAGCATGCCGCTGGAATAGATTTTGGTGGGCTGGTCGATGAAATCGCCGATATTGGCGAAGGCGAGGATGTCATCGAAGCGAGCGTCGATTTCCGCGCGACTCAAGCCCAGCACCGCCGCGTTCACATAGACGTTTTCCCGGCCGGTGAACTCCGGATTGAAGCCAGACCCCAGTTCGAGCAACGCGGCAATCCGCCCATGCGACTGGACGCTTCCCCGAGTGGGCATCAACGTCCCGCAGATCAATTGCAGCAAGGTGGATTTGCCGCTGCCGTTACGGCCGATGATACCGACAGTTTCCCCCCTTGCGATGGTCAGGGAAACATCGTCCAAGGCCCAGAACTCACGGTAGAAACGCTTCCTGCCGCGCACCAGCATCTGCAACAGGCGGTCCTTGGGTGCGTCGTAGATCTGATAACACTTGCCCAGGCTTTTGGCGCTGATGGCCACTTCAAACGACATCGGCAAAACCCTTCCATGAATCGCAACCAATAGTGCGGCGCTACCGATCAGTCCTGCTTGGGCGCTGCGGATGAGTTAAGCACAGATGGGGGAAAAAACTTGAAGGAATCGACACTTGGCCTACCCTCCATGAGGACGCGATTCAAGGAGTTCCAGATACAGTCTTGAGGATCAAGCACCGATGCAGTCGTTCAGCACGTCCCCCGCCGCCATGATCAAGAGTGTCCTGATCAATCGAATCCTGATCTACGTGTTGATCCGCAGGGAAGTCATCGGTCGCTACAAAGGCTCGGTGCTCGGTATCTTGTGGTCGTTCTTTACGCCGGCATTGATGCTGGTGGTCTACACCTTCGTGTTCAGTGTCGTTTTCAAGGCCCGCTGGTCTGGCGGCGATGAATCCAAGAGCGAATTCGCCCTGGTGCTGTTCGCTGGCCTGCTGGTCTTCAACCTGTTTTCCGAATGCCTGAGCCGTGCGCCAGGCCTGGTGCTGGCCAATACCAACTACGTCAAGAAAATCGTGTTCCCCCTGGAAACCCTCCCCCTGGTGTCGCTCGGCGCGGCGCTGTTCCACATGGCGGTCAGCGTACTGGCCTGGCTGATTTTCTATGTCGTCCTGTTCGGCACCCCACCGGTAACTGCCCTGCTGTTGCCGTTGGTGCTTCTTCCGTTGGTGTTGATGACGCTGGGAGTCTCCTGGTTTCTCGCCTCGATCAGCGTCTACCTGCGCGATATCGGCCAGTTCATCGGCATTGTCATCACCGCGATGCTGTTTCTCTCACCGATCTTCTATCCACTTTCGATACTTCCACAAAGCTATCAGGCCGCCTTGCAGGCAAATCCCCTGACGCTGCCGGTGGAAATGGTTCGCGATGTACTGTTCTGGGGCAGGCCACCGCAATGGGAGCACCTGGCGGCGTATTCGGCTGTCTCGGTGCTGATTGCCTGCTCCGGGTTTGCCTGGTTCCAGAGGACACGCAACGGCTTTGCCGACGTCATATGAGTGGGTTAGCCGTGGCGCCGTGTCCAGCAACCGTACCAAAGGACTAGATAACCGCATGGACCAGATCAACCGTCTTGTTGATTGCATTGACCAACTGACTCGCTCAACCCAATCCAGAACCCTTGAAAACTTGCAATTGGCCAAGGAAATCGAGAGTCGAGATCGGCTTATCAAACAACTGGACCTTGGTTCAAAAGCGCTTCGCACGCGCCTGTCACTTCAGGAAGGCAAGACCGGGCGACTGCGCGAGCAACTGCGGGTCGCCGAACAGCGCCTCAAGGACGCCGAAGCATTACTCCAGGCAAGAGAAAGCGAGGCCGTCACACTTTCTGATCGGGCGCAGGATCTGAGTGCCCAACTGACGGCGAAGCAGGCTGAGCTGTTCAAGCTTTCCGACTGGGGCAACGCCATTGAACGCGCACCGCTGAGGTATTCGATACGCAAGCAGCTGTATAAATTATCGCGCTGGGTCTACGCCTGGTTGCCCCTTCCCGCACAGCAAAAAAGCCAACTGGCGCGTCGGCTTCGAAGCTGGTTGAAACCCGGCAAGGCCACGCCAGGCGAATCAGCGGCAACCGCTGGTTTCCTCCCGCTGCAACCGCCCGTAAACCTTGCCGTGCCATCCACCCTCGGGCAGCCCGTGATCCTGATGTTCGGTGTAATTGACTGGCATTTTCGTATCCAGCGTCCACAGAACCTGGCCAAGGAGTTGGCCCGAGCCGGACAAACGACTTTTTATATCTCGAACAACTTCATCGACGACGATGCTCCTGGCTTCGAAGCAAAGCCGCTGGGGGGATCCAACCGACTGTTCCAGATCCGTTTCAAGGTGCTTGGTGCACCGGCCATCTATCATGCCCCGCCGTCAGCGGCGGCGATTCGCCAGTTGTGCGAAGGCCTGGCCATGCTCCTGCGATCAGCGAGCGTCGAAGCCGTGGATTGCATCGTCCAGCACGCCTACTGGTTCCCGCTGGCAAGGCGTGTCCCCAACTCCACGCTGGTCTATGACTGCATGGATCATCACGCAGGCTTCGGCAACGTTGCCCAGGAATTGCTTGACCTTGAGATTGCCTTGATGCGCAGGGCCGATCTGCTGGTGGCGACCTCCGACTGGATTGAACAACACGGCAAGCGGGAAAACCGCAATGTAGAGGTGATCCGCAACGCCTGCGAATTCAGTTTCTTCAGCCGACGTCCCGACAAGGTCTACCGCCCCCCCGGCGACAGGAAGATCATCGGTTACTACGGTGTCATAGCCGAATGGTTCGATCTGGACCTGGTCAAGCGAGTCGCCCAGTCCTTTCCGCAGCACCTGGTACTGTTGATCGGCAGTGATATCGTCCAGGCGAAAAAACACTTCAAGGCCTACCCGAACGTGGTCCTGGAAGGCGAAGTCCCGTATGGCTCCCTGCCCTATTACCTTCACGCCATGGACGTTTGCCTGCTTCCATTCAAAGTCATGCCTTTGACCCTCGCCACCAACCCGGTCAAGGTCTATGAATACCTGAGCGCGGGAAAACCGGTGGTGTCGGTGAAGCTGCCGGAGTTGAGCCAGTTCGGCAAACTGGTCTGGGCGGTTGAAGAGCCGACTGAGTTCATCTCGGCCATACGCGGTGTCCTCGGCACATTGCCAGAGGCCAGCGCTACGCTGGAGGCTCGTCAATCGTTCGCCCGGGGCCAAACCTGGCAGCACCGGGCCGCCAGCCTGCGCGAAGCCATCGCGACATTGCCCCAGCCCAAGGTCAGCGTCGTGGTGTTGACCTACAACAATCTCGAAATGACCAAGGCCTGCCTTGACAGCCTGCTGAGCCAGAGCCAGTACCCGAACCTTGAAATCATCGTCGTCGACAATCATTCCAGCGACCAGACTCCAGCCTTTCTCACTGCCTGGGCCGAGGGACATCCAGACCGGATCGTGATCCTCAACCCGGACAACAAAGGATTCGCCGCCGGCAACAACCTGGGCCTCGCAGCGGCCAGCGGTGATTACCTGGTGATCCTGAACAACGACACGGTCGTCACCGCCGGTTGGGTCAAGGGCTTGATCCGCCACCTGCGGGATCATAAGGAGATCGGCATCATCGGCCCGATCACCAACAACATCGGCAATGAGGCCAAAGTGGGCACCCGCTATAGCCGCATGGAAGACATGCCCGCCGAAGCCGCGCAAATGACCCGCGCCCGCATGGGCGAGTGGTTCGAGATCAACACCCTGGCGTTCTTCTGCGTGATGTTCCCGCGCTCGACCTACGAACAGATCGGTGGCCTGTGCGAAGAGTACGGCCTGGGGTTCTTCGAGGATGACGATTACTGCCGCCGGGTACAGCGTCTTGGCATGCGCGCGGCCTGTGCCGAAGACGTCTTCGTTCACCACCACCTGTCCGCCTCGTTCAACGCCTTGGGGGCGCGAAAAAAACAGGCACTTTTCGAGAAAAACCGGGCGATCTACGAAAGCAAATGGGGACTGTGGGTCCCGCACACGTACCGGGATGTATGAGCACCCTTTTGCAACCGAGATGATATTTTGCCCAGATTCGGCCTGAAATACGCAGTGGTGTTGTTGGTGTTACTGGCGAGTGCCGTGGTCGGCGCGTACGGTTTTTCGACGCTTGAACTGGCGCCCATGAACAGCAGCACCCGGACGATATTGCTGTCATTGGCGGGCCTGGCCGCCCTCACCGTTCTCACGCGCAAGCCACCGGTCATTCTTTGCCTGGGGTTGCTGGCGTGCATGTCCATCGCCTGCGGGCAAACATGGCCTGTGATTGTCGTCGCCGTGTTCGCACTGTCTGCCACCGTACTCGGCCGGTGGATGCTCAGGCAACAAGCCTCGGCCGACTGGAGCGTCCATCTACTGGTGGGCGCCGGTACGTTCGGTACGCTGACAGGCCTGGCTGCGTACCTGCCGATCAACTACCCCTGGCTGTATGGCACGCTGCTGTCCTTGCCGCTTTTGTTGGGGCACACACACGTCAGCGCGATAGGTCGTGAGCTGCTGAGGCACATCCAGGCCACCCGCTCAGCGCAAACACCCTTGCAGACCGGGCTCGACGTCATGGTCTGCGGCTTCGCCTGCCTTTACGTGCTGGTAGCCTTCATGCCGGAGGTTGGGCATGACGCGCTGGCCATGCATCTCTTCGTCCCCTCACACCTGGCCCAGCGGCACCAGTGGTCGTTCGATGCAAGCACCTATGTGTGGGCGGTCATGCCCATGCTGGCCGACTGGATCTACAGCATCGTCTATATGCTGGCCGGCGAAACGGCAGCGCGCCTGGGCAATAGCGCCTTCACCTTGCTGCTGGCGTGGCAGATCCGCAACGTGACCCTTTGGGCCGGGGGCTCTGCGACAAGTGCCCGCTGGGCAAGCCTGATTTTCCTATCGACCCCCCTCGCCTTCGCCGAAAGCAGCAGCCTGCACGTAGAGTCGGCGTGGACCGCCTTCATGCTGGCCGGGACCCTGGCGATCCTCAAGGTTTCAAGCTTCACGCCGGATCCCAGTGAGCGCCTGTCGCAACTGCTCCTGGCCGGCGTCCTGCTCGGCTTCGCCATGGCGACCAAAGCCGTGACCCTGAGCGTCCTGCCGGTCCTGCTGGCGATTCTCCTGTTGCAGTACAGAGCCTGGGCGATCCAGGGGCTCGGCAAGACGCTTCTGCTCGGCAGCGCCGGCCTGCTATTGGCCGGTGCCACCCCGTACGTTTCTGCCGGGTACTTGACCGGAAACCCGGTGTTCCCGTTTTTCAATGCCATTTTCCACTCGCCGCTCTGGCCGAACATCAATTTCGAACCGCCGGCCGCGTTCGGTACAGGGATGACCTGGGACACCCTTTATCGAATGGTCTTCAAGTCGTCCCAGTTCATTGAGGGGCGAGTCGGCGCGGCCGGCTTTCAGTGGCTGTTGCTGCCCACGGCTGCCGTCGCCGTGCTGTTGAGCGGCAATAAAAAAGCCTTGGGCATTCTCCTGGTCGGCGTCGGCGCGATGTTCGTGACGTTTCACTCAACGGCGTATCTGCGTTATGTCTTTCCCTCCTTCGCGCTCTTTTCAGTGATCCTGGCCCTGCCCTTTTCCGATGCCAGGATCTTCCCGCGCAACCTCGCCATCGTCGCCGGGACCTTGTTGATCCTGACCAATACCCGTTTCATTCAGGCCGCGACTTACTATGGCGACATCAACCCTTCGGCACTGTTGAGCCAGGCAGGCCGGGAGGCCTATCTGCTGGAACGCCTGCCCATCCGAAAAATGGTCGACACGGTCAACACCTTGAACAGTGGCTATCAGCCCGTGGCGGTCTTTGCACCGCCGTTGATGGCGGGTTTGCGCGGCGATGCCCTTTACGCATCGTGGTACAACCTGAAATGGAAAAACGAGTTCGATGGCGCGCGCACACCCGCGGCGCTGACCCAGCGCCTGCGCCAGCACCAGGTGAACTGGCTGCTGATCGACCTCAAATCCCTTCCCCAGGCGCCACTCGAGCGGCTGCTCGCTGTGTCCACGTCGTATGCCAGATTGGACGACCTGGACCTGCGCAAACTCGATGTCACACGTTACGAGCTCCTGCTCAACCCGGAATTATCCAGCCTCGAGGGCTGGAGCCTGACGTCCTCCTCATCCTATGACGCGTCGCGCAAGATTCTCACCGTCAACGTCAAGACACCGGCCACACAACGGGTCGAAGTCACACCGGGGCTTAGCTATATCAACAGCGTTTCCGCTCGCTGCGCAGCGACACCTACTGCCGGCAGAGTCCAAGCCAACTGGATGGACGACCAAGGCGATTTCATTACTGCCAGCATCGAAACGTTTGACTGCACCAGGCAATGGGAGACCCATGAGATGAACGTCGTTGCCCCTGCCAATGCCACGTCCGTGATCATTTATGCGTCCGGTCATACCGACACTCCGGTGGCGTTCAGGTCACTTTCATTCCGGTAATAACGGGCGATATCGATGAACTCAAACACAGCGCTTTTCACGGACGAACAACGCGTCGCCGTCGTCATCCCCAGCTACCGGGTCACCGCACACATCGCGGGCGTCATAGCCGCCATCGGGCCGGAAGTGTGGCGAATCTACGTCATCGACGATGCCTGCCCGGACGGTTCGGGCGGGCACGTCCAGGCCTGCTGTAACGATCACCGGGTCAAGGTGCTGCCCCACGACGTCAACAAAGGCGTGGGCGGTGCGGTCATGACCGGCTATCGCGCGGCCCTCGCCGACGGTGCGAGCATCATCGTCAAAATCGATGGGGACGGTCAGATGGATCCGACCCTGATCCCGCTGTTCATCGAGCCGATCCTGGCGGGAGAAGCCGACTACACCAAGGGCAATCGGTTTTTCAACTTGGAAGAAGTCCAATCGATGCCACGGCTGCGCCTGTTCGGCAACGCCGTGTTGTCGCTGATGGCCAAGCTTTCGACGGGTTATTGGGATCTGTTCGACCCCACCAACGGCTACACGGCGATTCACCGTGACGTCGCCAGGCTGCTGCCCCTGGACAAGGTCAGCCAGCGCTATTTTTTCGAGACCGACATCCTGTTCCGCCTGAACACCGTGCGCGCCGTGGTGGTGGATATTCCGATGGAAGCCCGCTACGGCGACGAAGTCAGTCATCTCAAGATCTCGAAAATCGTCGGTGAATTCCTGTTCAAGCACCTGCGCAATTTCACCAAGCGCGTGCTGTACAACTACTACTTGCGCGATATGTCCCTGGCGTCGATCGAATTACCGATCGGGATCCTCATGTTGTTGTTCGGCATCATCTTCGGCAGCTATCACTGGTATGAGTCGGCGCAGCAGGGCATCGCCACGCCAGCCGGAACCGTGATGCTCAGCGCGCTGCCCATGCTCATGGGGCTGCAACTGATCATGGCGTTCCTCGGTTACGACATCGCCTCGGTACCCAGCAGGCCACGACAATCCAGGCGTGGTAAGGCAACGTCATTGCGGGAAGAAAACTCATTAAAACGCTGAGAGATTTTTTATCGGACCCGTCGCTCAAGGCATTCGATGTCGACGGCAGCGAACGCTTCGAACTTCACGGCAAAGTGCTTGAACGCAAGCGCATGCTCCAGGAAGTCTTCGTAGAGTTCCACCACGCGTTTCGTCGCCTGGCAGACCGCTACTTCGAGGTCGAGGGCCTTGAGGTGGAACTGGGGGCGGGCATTGCGCCCATGCGTAATTCGTTCCCTGAGGTATTGGCCACCGACATTGTCGCCACCGAACAACTGGACATGGCGCTCAATGCCGAGGCGATGAGCCTGGACGATCATTCGGTCAGGGCCTTTTATGGCCAGAACTGCTTCCACCACTTTCCTCATCCCGAGCGGTTTTTCACGGAGTTGGAAAGAACGCTCAAGATCGGCGGCGGCGCCATTTTGATCGAGCCTTATCACGGCCCCTTTGCCGCTTTTCTCTATAAACGCCTGTTCAAGTCCGAAGGCTTCGACATGCACTTCCCCTCTTGGGAAACACCGTCGAGCGGCCCCATGAACGGCGCCAACCAGGCCCTTAGCTACATCGTCTTCGTGCGCGACAGGCAAGCATTCGAGCGCAAGTACCCAAGCCTGGAAATCGTCCACCAAGAAGTGTGCGGCAGTTATCCGCGCTACCTGGTTTCCGGCGGCCTGAACTTTCGCCAGCTGTTGCCTGACGCGCTGATCCCCGTGCTCAAAATCGCCGAAAAAATGCTGTATCCGTTGAGACGGGTGTTGGCGCTGCATCACATCGTGGTCATCAGGAGGACCTCTTGACCTTTATCCGATACGGCGTCGTCCAGCTCATAGCCTATGCGCTGGACATGGGGGCCTTTTTGCTGTTGATCGCCTTGTTCGAGGACCAACCCGTCCTGGCCAACATCGCCGCCAAAAGCGTCGCCGGGGTGTTTGCGTTCTTCCTGCATCGGCACTTCACCTTCCAGTCGACCCACGGCAGCAGCAAGGCGCAAGCGGTGCGCTATTTCTCGTTACTCGCCATCAATATCCCGATCGCTTCGGCGCTGTTCAGCCTTGGACTGTATTTCGTCGATAACCCTGTCCCGATTAAATTTTTCTGCGATGTGGTCTGCGTGGCCCTGACCTACTGGATCAGCAAATTGTTCGTGTTTCATTCCGATACGCAGCCGCCGGTTCCCGCCGACCGCGTCGAAGGCGCATGACGATGAAACTACTGATTACCGGCGCGACAGGCTACATCGGACAGCGCTTGTCAGCCCTCGCGGTGGCAAGCGGTCACGAGGCCATTTGCGCCACGCGCCAGCCGTGCCCCGCGCCCTGTGCCTGGCTTGCCTATGATTTGCGGGGTCCGGCTCCGAAATGCCCGGCGGGCGTTCAGGCATTGATCCATCTGGCGGCTGATACATCGACAAGTACTGACATTGGCGAAGACGAAGAAGTCGAGGCAGCCCAGGCATTGATCCGTTGCGCCCAACAAGGCTCGGCCAGGTTCATTTTCATTTCCAGTCAAACCGCCGAAGCCACCGCATCGAGCGTTTATGGCCGGACAAAATGGCGCATCGAACAACACGTGCTGGCCGCCGGAGGCACTGTGATCCGTCCCGGCCAGGTGTATGGCGGCCCCGAACGTGGGCTCTTTGGCCTGCTGTCAGGGCTGGTTCGCCGAAGCCCGTTCATTCCGATTCTGTTGCCGGCGCCTCGCGTGCAACCTATCCACGTCGACGACCTCGCGGCTTCGATACTGGCCGTCGTCGAGCGAGACGACGTGCCTGCCGAGATCCTCCATCTCGGCGCCGTGCAGCCGGTTGCCTTCGGCCACTTCCTGAGGTTGATTGCAGTGCACCGGGTCCGAGCCCCGCGCCTGCCCATCCCCGTGCCGGTGGCCTTGCTCAGGCTGTTGCGCCGATTACTCGGGGAGGCCTTGAGCACGAAACTGGGCCTGGAGCGGATTTTGTCCCTCATCCGCTTGCCGCCCATGGACAGCGAGCGCTCGCTGCACACACTCGAGATCCAACTGCGCCCCCTTGCCCACGGCATGCATCGCTCTGGCCACGGACAACGACGAGGACTGCTCCAGGAAGCCACGGTTCTTTTGCACTACCTGCTCAAACACCCGCCGCAAAAAAGCCTGGTCAGGCGCTATGCCAGGGCGTTGGAACGTGCGGCTAAAACCCGCCACATCATCCACTCTCGCGTGCTGATGGGCTGGCCGATACTCCTCGCGCTCCTGGACAACCCCGGCGTCCTGCAAAAGCCCGACGGCCAGGAGCTGGCCTGGCGCCTGCAGGTTGCACTCGCAATCGCCGAAGCCAGCCCCCAGGGCGCCCAAGTGTTTCTAGGCTCCCTGCAACGGCGCAGCCTGATCGCCACGCTGGTTGCGTTGGGACTTACCTCGGTCAAGGCGTTGGCGTGGGAGCTTGCGGCGCTGGCGTGCCGTCCCTTTGCCCGCCGGCTGTTGCTTGGACGTGAAGCCCGTGAAGCCTGAATTCGATGTGATCATTGTCGGCAGCGGCCCGGCCGGGACGTCAGCCGCCTATCCGCTGGTCAAGGCTGGCCTGCGAGTGCTCATGGTCGATGCCCAGGCCGATGCCGGTTCGTCGATGCTGCCAACCCGCTCTTTTCTCGATGCCAGGGCCAACGACGAGCATCAATGGAAATGGATGATCGGCGAAAACTTCCACGCGTTGAACCGACTGGACGCGGTATCGCCCAAGTTGAAGACGCCGACCCACGCCCACGTCTTCGAGGGGTTCAGCGCCGGCAATCGCATCGCGACCGACAACTTTATCGGCATCGGCTCATTGGCAACCGGAGGCCTGTCCAATGCCTGGGGCTGCGGCGTGGCAGCGCTCGGCGCCAGCGATTTTGCCGGGCTGCCCATTGATTATTCCGAGATGCAGGCCTCCTACGAAACGGTGGCTCGCCGGATCGGGATCAGTGGCCGGATCGACGACGACCTCTCAGGCTACTTCGGCCTCGATCAGTGGTCGCAACCGCCCCTGCCGCTGGACACCCTGCACCAACGCCTGCTCGATGACTACTCCCGGCGCCGACCTTGGTTTCCCGAGCGGGGATTTCGCCTTGGCCGCTCCCGGGTCGCCGTCTTGAGCCAGCCTCTGGAGGAGCGCAAGGCCTGTGACCTGTCCGGGACCTGCTTGTGGGGCTGCCACAACCAGGCCCTGTACAGTGCGTCGCAAGAGTTGCAAAGACTCAAGCAATACCCCGGCTTCCAGCACGTGCAGGATTTTCTGGTGGACGACCTGCTAAACCAGGACGGTGCATGGACAATCACCGACCAGCGCTCCGCCCGGCGCTTCGGCGGTACGCGATTGTTGCTGGCGGCGGGCACCCTGGCCTCGACCCGGATCGCCCTCAAGCGCCTGAACCATTTGGCCCCGATACCGCTGCTGTCATCGCCCACGGCGGCCTTCCTGCTGTGGTTGCCGAAAATGCTCGGAACCCCTCGGGTTTCAGCATTTGGCCTGGGCCAGCTGTCGTTCGCTCTTGCGCTGACGTCCAGTGCCACGGCGTTCGGTTCGACGTTCAGTACCACCGGATTGCCAATGAGCGAGTTTGTCAGCCGGATTCCCCTGGGCAAACGCTACAGCATCGAATTGCTGAAAAACCTGCTCAGCGCCTGTGTGGTCGGGAATATCTTCCTTCCCGGCCAGCTGTCGAACAACACCGCGATCTTGCGCCCGGACGGCTGGTTGAGCATCAACGGCGATGTGCATCCCGAGCTCCCCGCGCTCATGAAGATGGCCGAGGCAAAGCTGCGCCGGATCTATCGGAAAATGGGCGCGCTGTTGATGCCCATGAGCTTTACCGTCGGCAGGCCAGGGGCGGATATCCATTACGCAGGCACCCTGCCCATGCACTCGGCGCCCAGGATCGGGCAAACCGATTGCCTTGGCGAAGTGGCGGGTCTTCGTGGTGTGCATATCGTCGACGGAGCCTGCCTGCCCAGCCTTACCGAGAAATCCCACACGCTGACCCTCATGGCCAACGCGGACCGAATAGCGCGCTCACTCGCATTAACGATAGGGAATCGAAAAGCATGACTCCAAAGGTACTCTGCATCGTCGGTACGCGCCCGGAGGCCATCAAGATGGCCCCGGTGATCAAGGCGCTCCAGGCTGAAAAGAATATCGATTGCCGGGTGCTCGCCACCGCTCAACACCGAGGCCTGCTGGACCAGATACTGCAGGGATTCGCCATCACCGCTGACCTGGACCTGGACACCATGCGCCCGAACCAGTCATTGGCGGCACTGACCTCACGCCTGCTGCTCGGACTTGACGGTGTGCTCCAATCGGAACAACCGGATGTCGTACTGGCTCAAGGCGACACGACCACGGTCATGAGTGCCGCATTGGCGTGTTTTTACCTGCAAATTCCCTTTGGCCATGTCGAAGCAGGCCTGCGTACCGGGGACCTGCGCAATCCATTCCCCGAAGAAGCCAACCGGGTGATAGCCGGCAAGCTGACCCGCTGGCATTTCGCGCCCACCCAGCGCGCCGTCGACAACCTGCTGCGCGAAGGTGTCGCCGCCAGCGATATCGCCCTGACCGGCAATACCGTGATCGATGCCTTGCTGATGACTGCGGCCCAGGACTCAGCGTTGGCTATCCCACTGGACCCCGGCAAACGCCTGGTGCTGGTGACCTCCCATCGCCGGGAAAACTTCGGTGAACCGTTGCAGAATATCTGCCAGGCTCTCAAGCGCCTGGCCGAGCGGAACCCGGGCATCCAGATTCTCTATCCGGTCCATCCCAATCCGAACGTCAAGGATATCGCCCACCGATTGCTCGGCCGGACCCGGAACATCATCCTCTGCGCACCACTGGACTACGCACCTTTTATCGCCGCAATGAAGCGTTCGTACCTGATCATCAGCGACTCGGGGGGCGTGCAGGAAGAGGCCCCGGCCTTGGGCAAACCCGTGCTGGTACTGCGCGAAGCGACCGAACGTCCGGAGGCGGTCGACCTCGGCGTGGTCAAGCTGGTCGGCGCCAACCGGGACAACATCGTCGAACAGGCGCAGCGCCTGCTCGATGACCCACAGGCTTATCAGGCCATGGCACGCGGGGTCTCCCCCTATGGCGACGGCAAGGCCGCAGCGCGCATCGTCGATGTTCTCAGGCAGTACTTCCAGGCATGCCCATGATCTATCTGTCCCCGGTGCCATGGGCGAGCTTCAGCCAGCGTCCCCACCATTTCGTCGACTGGTATCACCACCAGACCGGGGCCTCGGTACTGTGGATCGATCCGTACCCGACGCGCTTACCCACATTGAACGACTTCAGGCTCAAGCCGCCTGTGGCCGACCCGCCAAACGCCAGCATTCCCCCCTGGTTGCAGGTCTGCAAACCTCCAAGCTTACCCATCGAGCCCATCCCTGGCTCGGCGATGATGCTCAAGTGGCTGTGGCGCAACGTGTTCAAAACGGTCGCGGCATTTTCTGCGCCAGGGCCCAGCATGATCTGCGTGGGAAAACCTTCCGAACTGGCCTTGCAACTGCTGGCGCGGTTTCCGCAAAGCCATGCCCTCTACGATGCCATGGATGATTTCCCGGCCTTTTATCAGGGCCTGTCACGCCGGTCCATGGAACGTCGCCAGGCTCAGCTCATGCGTCGGGCATCCCAAGTACTGGCATCCTCAACGCCCCTTCGCGACAAACTGATGGGGATGACCGAACACGTGAAACTGGCCCTCAATGCGTGTGACATTGACCAACTGGCGCCGGTCGAAAGCCTGGACCTGGGTGCCAAACACCAGGTACTCGGTTACGTCGGCACGCTGGGTCGCTGGTTCGACTGGGACCTGGTCATCGCCCTGGCGCAGGCCAATCCGGGAAACCGCATCCAACTGATCGGCCCCCTCGCCACGCCGGCGCCTTGCGTACTGCCTGCCAACATCGAGCTGCTCCCGGAGTGCTCCTACGCTGATGCAATTACAGCCATGGCAACCTTTTCGGTGGGATTGATCCCGTTCAAGCTCAACCGCCTGACCGCCTCGGTCGATCCGATCAAATACTACGAGTACCGCGCCCTCGGCCTGCCCGTCATCTCCACCCGCTTCGGTGAAATGGCCCTGCGAGACCGGGAACCGGGCGTCTGGATCGTGGACAACGTTACCGCTTTGGGGGAAGCCGCCGTTGCAGCGCTCGCCAGTCAAAGCGACTATTCGACTGTTCGTCAATTTCGTGAAAGGCATCTTTGGGCTCGGCGTTTTTCCGCGATAAATCTCCAAAATGGACAATGACGGCCGATAGAACTAGCCCATCGCCGCCCACCGCTAGCGTCGTGCCGGTGATGAAAAATCGAATGATTGCTCGCAGTTCTTGCGCACGGTCTCAGATCTGGATCTGACGAGGTGAAAGACCTGGGACTGCCTATGGCCGAAAGCCCAGGACAGCTTTGAACAACGGATCATTCAGATACGCAACATTCAATCTCGTCCATGGATTGATACGCGATTGCTCCGGTGAAAAAATGTGTCCAGGGGCGATCATGAAACCCTTTGGAAGCAGTTGTCGCGTCAGCTCCCTGGCATCGTCAATGTGAGGAAACCTGACCCACAGATAAAGACTTTGCTCAGGACGAACAAATACCTCGGCGCCTATTTCGTCCAGAATCTGCAACCCTTGCGTGGTAGCAGTCTTCAGCCGTTCTTGAAGACGGATCAGATGCCGCAGGAAATGCCCCTCCATCAGAATCGCATCCACGGTTCGCTCACAAAGCTCGGATGTGCTGGTATGCAGCAGCATTTTCAGGTCACCCAATTCATCGATGACATCTTTACTGCCAGCGATAAACCCAACCCTTAATGCCGCAGAGACCGATTTGGAAAAGCTGCCTACGTACAGCGAGCGGCTCAACTGGTCCAGCGCGGACACCTTGATGGCCGAGGCCGGTTTGAAATCCGCCAACGCGTCGTCGTCCACCAGGATAAAGTTGTGCGCTTGCGCCAACTGAACCAACCGATGGGCTTTGCCGGGTGAAATATCGGAGCCCGTCGGGTTGTGCCCGACCGACTGCATGAAGAACAACTTTGGCTTATGCACAAGCAGATGCTGTTCCAGCACCTCCATGTCCGGTCCATCCGCCAATCTCGGCACAGACAGCATCAGCGCTCCTTGCAATTGCAACTTGCCGAACAGCGGGTAATAGCCGGGATCCTCGACCAACACGTGATCCCCCGGGGCAATAAAACGGCGGATGATCAGATCCAATGCGTGGTTCGCCCCATGGGTGGTAACGATCTGGCGAGGGCTGGCAGCAATTGAATAGGTCGCGAGTTTTTGCACCAGGTGTTGGCGAAGAGCGGCGTTCCCTAGCCGATTTCCGTAGCGAAAAAGTGTCGTGACCCCAATGCGCATGATTTGCCGGGTGAACTTGTCCAGCCGCAAATCCATCAGCCACTCGACGGGCGGAAAACCCTCACCGAGTGGCGATTGGCTGGGCTCACGGACAAATTGCTGGCGCATGAGCCAGATGGTGTCCATCGCCCGGGTGAACGGCAGCGGCTCTTCCGGTTCGTTGTTGCTCGGTGCGCCCTGTTTGACGAAGAAGCCCTGCCCATGGCGCGCTTCGACAAGCCCTTGCGAGGCCAGCGATTCATAAGCGTTGATCACGGTATTTTTCGAATGGCCAAACAAGCGCATGCACTCGCGCAGCGATGGCAAGCGGTCACCGACTCGATAGGTGCCATTGCCGATTTGCTCGACCAATGACGCCGCCAGTTGCTGGGCAAGTGTCAGCCGTGACATCGAAAGGAATCCTGAGTGAATGAATCGCAGAGGGTACAGCTTAGGTACTGTCTGTCCAAACTGTACCTTTTTCGCCAAGACACATGCGCATAGGGTGACAGCCACTCGACAACAATAACTGCATCAGGACTCGTCAAATGAGTATCGACTCCCGCCTCCCCATGTTCCGCAGCATGTCGCCCGCCGAACGCCTGGGTCACTTGCAAGAGCTGCTCGAGCTGCCAGAAGCCGATATTGCCCTGCTACGCGATGCCGGCTCCCTGCCCCTGGAAATAGCCGATGGCATGATCGAAAACGTCATCGGTAAATTCGAACTACCCTACGCCGTCGCGAGCAACTTCCAGATCAATGGCCGCGACGTCATCGTGCCGCTGGTGGTTGAGGAACCTTCGGTCGTCGCGGCAGCCTCGTTCATGGCCAAGCTGGCGCGCGAGGCCGGTGGTTTCCAGACGTCCAGCTCCCTGCCGCTGATGCGCGCCCAGGTGCAGATTGTCGACATCGAAGATCCGTTCAATGCACGCCTGAGTCTCTTGCGCCATAAAGACCAAATCATCGAACTGGCGAACCGCAAGGATCAACTGCTGAACAAGCTGGGCGGCGGTTGCCGCGACATCGAAGTGCACACCTTCGCCCAGAGCCCTCGTGGGCCAATGCTGGTTGCCCACCTTATCGTCGACGTGCGCGACGCCATGGGCGCCAATACCGTGAACACAATGGCTGAAGCGGTGGCGCCACTGATGGAAGAAATTACCGGCGGTAAGGTACGACTGCGGATTCTGTCCAACCTGGCCGACCTGCGCCTTGCCCGAGCCCAAATCCGCATTGCCCCTGAGCTGCTTGCGACTGCAGCCTTCAAAGGCGAGGACGTTATCGAAGGGATTCTCGATGCCTACAACTTCGCCGTCATCGATCCTTATCGTGCAGCCACCCACAACAAAGGGATCATGAACGGCATTGACCCTCTGATCGTCGCCACGGGCAATGACTGGCGCGCGGTCGAAGCGGGTGCACACGCCTATGCCTGCCGCAACGGCCATTACGGTTCGCTGACCACGTGGGAAAAAGATGCCAAAGGGCATCTCGTCGGCACCCTGGAAATGCCCATGCCTGTCGGCCTGGTCGGCGGTGCCACCAAGACTCACCCACTGGCACAATTGTCGCTGCGCATCCTCGGTGTGAAGACCGCCCAGGAACTCGCCGAAATCGCTGTGGCCGTCGGCCTGGCACAAAACCTGGGCGCGCTGCGCGCACTGTCGACTGAGGGAATCCAACGCGGTCACATGGCGTTGCACGCGCGCAACATCGCCCTTTCCGCTGGCGCCAGAGGTGAAGAGGTCAACTGGCTGGCCAAGCAAATGGTCGAGTCTGGCGACGTGCGCTCAGACAAAGCGGCTGAACTGCTCAAGCAAAAGCGTGCACAGTCATGATCAGGACCGTCTCGTAGAAACGAACCAAGTCACATCTCTCTTCACGTTCATAACAATAAAAGCCCGCAGGGGCGATGGGAGAACCTTTATGAAAGCCGAACTGTTTGAAGTATGGGGCGACACGGTAGACGGTCGCCACCTGCTGTACTCCATTGGCATCGGCGCAGTCGTCAGCCTGGGTGCTTTCTTCGTGGCGCAGCACCTGCTTGTCGGCTGGGTCGAGTCTGCGCAGATGGCCCGCGCGTACGCGATGCTGGTGGGTATTGTCGGTTGCCTGGCAGGCGGAGCCATCAGTGCCGCGCTGTTCAAACCCAAGCGTCATGTCGTAGAACTTGTGGCAGATCCGGCATGGCGTTCAAAGATCCTGATCGAGTTGCAGAATGAATACGGTCCCCTTGGCCGTCTGAGCGACCTGCCACCCGCCACGCTCGCGGAGCTGCGTGAGTTGGACCTTCATGATCTGTTCGCTGACTACGAGAAAGGTCTTCAGACCTCCGCGGAAGGCTTCGATGCTCCCGCCGCGGTCAGCCCGGCGAGCATCAATGGGGGTCGGTCATGATCGAACCGTTGCTGGATCAGATCCTGATAGCGTTGGGCATGGGTATCCTGGGAGCCATTGTGTTCGCCGGGATCGGACTCATTTCAGGTAGCGACGAAACCACCACGCTCGCGCCGCTGACTTTACTGGTCGTTCTGCTGGGCGTGCCTGCCGCAGGGGTGCTGACATTCTTCCTGGCGGGCGCCGTGGCCAAACACATGACCCACGCCGTACCGACGGCCCTGTTGGGTATTCCGGGCGACACCATGGCAACGCCACTGATGCGCGAAGCCAACTTCCTGCGCAACCTGGGCGTCCCCCACATTGCGCTGCGCAAGATGATCTCCGGTGCGGTCATTGCCGCGTTGATCGCTGTGCCGATGGCCGTGCTGTTCGCCGTGATGCTCGCGCCGTTCGGTGACATGATCAAGCGCGCGGCACCTTGGGTTTTCCTGGCGGCGGCGATCGCCATTGCATGGTTCTCCAAAGGCCGTCTGGCGGCTGTGTTGACGCTGATCCCCTTCGTCATGGTGATCGTCGGCCTGCAAAGCATTACCGGGCAATATGGGGTCAAGCTCAGTGTCAGCTACTTCCTCGGCATTGCCATCGGTCCGCTGATCGCCGCGCTGTTCTGCATGCTCGCACCTGCCGAGCGAGCAACCATGCGACGCCAAGAGGTGCGCACTTTTTCCTTATCGCCCGACGTAAAAAGCTGGGGCGGATTTTTTCCAAATCCGCTCAGGGTGTTGGACAGCAAACAAAGCATGTGGACCGCCATCACCGCCGTAGTCTCCAGCGCCACCTTCGTGTTCAGCCCGGTTGCCATGACCGTCATCATGGGCGAAGTCGTCGGTTCCAGGGTCAAGCACGTCTACCATCGCATGACCACCGTCATAACCGCGCGAAACGGAGTCACCGAATCAACCTACATCGCGGAAGCATTGATCCCGCTGATCGCTTTTGGTCTGCCTCTGAGCCCTGTTGCGGCGGGCCCGGCAGCGCCACTCTTCAATGCGCCCCCGCGCTTTAGCGTCGACACAGCGACCGGTCAGGTGCACAACTTGCACTCACTTCTGAGCACTTGGGAGTTCTTGGGGTATGGCATGTTGGCAGTGGTCATTGCCATCCTGATTGCCTACCCCTTCACCATGAATTACGCGCACAGAGCGGCCTCCTACGTGTCGCGCAAAATCAGCCACGAAGCTGTGATCTCGACGTTCGTTGGCCTGATCCTGGTGATTGGTATCTGGGAAGGTGGCCTCTTGGGTTTGCTGGTCATCATCACCATCGGGCTGCTGGGCGGATTTCTTTCACGCTTCCTGGGGTTCAACATTGGGGTGCAGTTCATGGGCTATTACACCGCCGTACTCACTGTCCCTGCACTCGTTGCCCTGATGCGCGCCTGACTCCCGGCAGACATGGCTCAAACGGGGCGTAGCTTCGCCAGCAATGCTCGAAGCGTCGCCTTATGGCTCTCGAGCCCTTCGCTGGTCAGTTCATACTCCTGGACGGCGGCGTTTCGTCCGGAGTCCTTACTGTTTTGGATCAGTCGGCCCAACAGCAACTGCTTTTCATGCAGCGCTCGAATCGCGACCCAGAGCGCTTCTTCCACTGTTTCATTCTGGGCTTTAGACAAAACGGTATAGGTATAGCTATGGCCGGTGTGGCAACGGAAACGCAGCGGTGTGGACCCCAGCTCCCACAGCGCGCCTCCGCATTCAGGGCACGACATCCCAGCCTTCTCACCTACCGCCTCCAAGGCATGGGCGCCGCCAGAACTCAGATCCTCAGTGAGGTCGTTTTCCGTGGCAAAAGGCTCGATACGTCTCGGCTGCCAAGGCGAGTCAGCTTCGGTTCCCCACTGCTGGATGGTCTGCCCCAAGGTCTTTCCCAGTTCATCGAGCGGCAAGCATCCGTCCACCTCAACATGCCGAAGCGTATTCATCGGCATGGAGGGGGCTTCGGCCGTCTGCGGATCTTGAACGAATGCCATGCCACCGTATGCCTTGATCGCCTGAAGGCCGACGACACCGTCATCGAGCTCACCGGTCAGCACGACACCGATTGTCCTATTCCCGTAGCTGATGGCAGCGGATCGAAACATCGGATCAATCGCCGGGCGGGAATGGTTTTCCTTGGCGCTGCGGGCCAACTGCAACGTTCCCCGTTTGATCAGCAGATGCCTGTCCGGTGGCGCGACGTAAATACGACCGCTCTTTATTTCTTCCTCGGACATCGCAAAATCAATGTCCATGGCACTTACCTGCGCCAGAAGGCGTGGCAACAGACTTTGTCGATCGCCTATGTGCATCGTAATGAAGATCGCAGCGCGCAAGTCGCTCGGAAGATGGGCGAGCAGTTCGCGTAACGCCGCGAGTCCACCGCTGGAAGCGCCAATTACGATGATTTTGTCAGTACGGCTTTGTTGCGCCATAAATACTTCCTGACTAGCGACCCGGTCGCATGTTCACGGTTTCAAACCGCGGCTTATTCTGGAATTTTCCTGGGGAGATCTTCCTGGGGAGTGCTTCCTGCGACTCACGTGTCCCTGGGATTACATTCAGCGCCTGTCCTGTCTCTTCTGATACGTTTGAGCACCCGAAGGTTCGGAAAATCTCACCGTCAATTTCCAAGGTGTTGAGATCCGGGATTTCGGGAACGCCCACAACGGCCAATGTTTCAGCCGATACTAAAACAGTAATGATTCTCTCGGATGCTGCCAGTTACCTACTGAACATGGAAAAGGCGCATTCACGATGTGCTGGTAAGACGTCAGTCTGATAGGTATACGATGAATCTCGACAGCCCCAGCCCGGAAAGAACTCTTTGCGATAGCAGGCCGAACATCCCTGTACCGGACAACGCGATCTGTTTCGGCGCGTACGTTCTGATCCCACAGCATCATTTGCTCTTGAGAAACGGCGAACCCGTCCCTCTTGGCAGCCGCGCAATGCTCCTGTTGATCGCCATGGCCACGCGTGCCGGTGAGCTGATGGAGAAAGCCCAATTGCTCACTCTCGTCTGGCCCAGGGTGGTGGTCGAGGAATGTAATCTGCGGGCGCAGATCCTGACGTTACGTCGCACCTTCGGCGCCAATGGCGACCTCGGCTACATCGCCACCGTCCCGGGTCGCGGCTATCGTTTCGCCGCGCCGATAACCGCGCCATCGAACTCCACCAGGCCGCCCGACGAGGCTGAAAACGCTGAACTTCAAGGCACAATAAAGCGGATATTCGGCAGGGAAGAACTGCTGGACACGCTGGAAAAACAGCTTGAGCAGCGTCGCTTCGTGACCGTCACCGGCCCTGCAGGCATTGGCAAAACCACGGTTGCGCTGGCCTTGGCGAACCGGATGCGGCACCGATATCCGCAAGGCGTCAGTTTTATCGATCTCGCCCCAGTCAGTCGCGGTCAGTCGGTGCACCTCGTCATCGCCGCAGCCTTGGGAATCGACTGCACGGCCGACGACCCATCAATGGTCATCGCCAGTAGCCTCGCCACCAGCAAGGCATTGCTCATTCTGGACAACTGCGAGCACGTCCTCGAAGAAATCGCCAAGTCCATCGAAACGATCCTGCGCAGTGCCCGGCAATGCTCGGTGCTGGTCACGAGCCGCGAGCCGCTGCACGCCGAAGGCGAGTTCGTGCATGACCTGGCCCCCCTGCCGTTTCCAACGCCGGAGGCCCGCCTGGACACGGTGCAAGCGCTGGCCTACCCCGCCATCGCGTTGCTGGTGGAACGCATCGCAGCGCACGATCTGGGTTACGTTTTCACGCATCAGGATGTCCCTGCCGTTGCCGCCATCTGCCGCAAACTCGACGGCAATGCACTGGCTATCGAGATCGCCGCCGCACGAGTACGAGCGTTCGGCATCGAGCCGCTGGTGAAGATGCTCGACGGCAGCTTTCGCTTGCAAATGACCGGTCAGCGTACCGCGCTCCCGAGGCATCGCACCCTGGGGGCCGCCCTGGACTGGACCCACGCGATGCTCTGCGCCGCTGAACAAGCCATGCTTCGTCAACTATCGGTGTTCACCGGCGTGTTCACCTTGCGCGCGGTGGAGGCCGTGATTGCCGTCGACAACCAGGACCCGGCGCAACTGATGGAAAACTTGGTGGACAAGTCGCTGGTGACCTCCTGCGGGCAAGGCTCGGCCAGACGCTACCGGCTGCTGGAAACCACCCGCCTCTATGCCGCAGAGAAACTCGCGGCGCAGGGCGCAACCGACACCACTGCGCGGCGTCACGCAAACTGGACGCTGGATGAGTTGAAAGCGTCCGTACAAGGCCTCGTCACAACCCCCCCGCAAGCCTGGCTCGCTCGGTATGGGACACAAGTCGACAGCGTTCGCGCTGCGCTCGACTGGGCGTATTCATCGCGAGGCGACTACGGATTGGCGGTGGAGCTGACGCTGGCCAGCCTGCCGCTCTGGTTGCGCCTTTCACTCAGCGCTGAATACTACGACTGGGTCAACCGAGGCCTGCAGCCCATCTACGACAGTGCGCCCATCCAGCAACGCCAACGCATGCTGTTACTGACCGCCTCGGCCAGCGTCATGATGCTTACCTTTGGTGGCGGTGCAAAGATCCGCAACGCATGGCAGCAAGTCAGCGAAGACGCGCTGATGCTCAATGACACCGAGCATCAACTGCGTGCGCTGTGGGGCCTGTGGCACGATAGAAGCTGCGCGAATCAGTACATTGCCGCACTTGAGCTGGCCGATCAGTATGTGGCGTCAAGTCAAGGCGCGGCCCACAGCGACCGCCAGTTGCTCGGCCTGCGCATGCGTGCCAATGCGCAGTTCCACATGGGTCGGTTGGAAGATGCACGACGCTCGGTGGTCGAAGCCCTGAGCGCCCCGCTTTCGGCGAACACCCACTTGATCGACCTGCATTTCGACCAACGTATCGCCGCGCGGTCGCTGAAGGCGAAGATCCATTTGTTGCAAGGGGATGTCGCGGCGGCGCTCTCGACACTGGAAAAAAGCGTGAGCCAGGCCATCAGCCTCAATCATCCAGCCACGCTGTGGTACACGTTGTGCATTGGCGCGATTCCGACTGCTTTATTGGTGGGGAATGAGCGAAAGGCGCGTTACTACCTGTCGGTGCTGCAAGACAGCTTGGAAGCTCATGATCTTTATTTGTGGCGCCAGTTCAGCCGGTGTTTCGAGCACATACTGCTCATCCGCCAGGGCGCTGCGGAAGACGGCGTACCGGGCCTGGGCGAAGTCCTTGAGCAGTTGCAGGACCAGGGTGGCAGCCCCCTGTATAGCCTGTTTCGCAGCGAATACGCCTTGGGGTTGGCCATGCTCGGGCTGGAGCACCGCAGCCTGGAGATTGTCGATGAAACCCTGCAAACCGTTCGAAGCCGCGAGGAGCGCTGGTTTGTTCCGGAACTGTTGCGCATCAAGGCGCAGCTTCTGCTCAAGCAAGGCAACCCGCTGTCACATCGCGTGCTTCAGGATGCGTGGAACGAGGCTGACAACCAGGGTGCGCATTTCTGGTCGACGCGTATTGCGGCTGACCTTGACCGTTTGAAGACGCGCGTCTGCAACGCCAGTTGAACCTTCAAATCAACCGAGCCGCTACCAGCAGGTCAGCCACGGCCTGAAAGGTAGAGTCAGGCACCGGTTCACCGGGCACCGCACGCTTGGCAATTTCAGCGGCCAGCTTGGCGCTCAAGCCGTGGGCGATACCCAAGGTCGCCGCTTCCGCCAGCATGGCCGACGAGTCCTGCGGCTCGGCGCGGCACACCACAACGGGAACGGGCGTCTCGCCACGGACATAACGCACACCGACAACCCAGCCGCCGCCGGTGCCGATCATCAACGAGGCACGCCCCAACCCGAGCTTGGTCGCCAGCGCCTGCATTTCCCGACGCTGGCGCTGACGTTCGCTCTTGATCAGCGGGTCACCGTCGACATCCTTGCGCTCGCGTTTCTGCTCGCTGCGGGTCATTTTCATGTCGCGGCCGAACAACCAGCGCTGCATCAGCACGTCGACGCAACCGACCAGCAGAAAGGCAGCCAGCACAGTCAGCATCAGGGGCTTGAGCACCAGATAAAACGTCGATTCGATGCATCCGGCTCCGCAGCGCGATGATTCCATCAGCGCCTGCAAGGCATGCCGGCCGACCACATAAAATGCCAAAGCGAGCATGACCAGCTTCACCAAGCCCTTGAGAAATTCCACGAAACTGCGCATCGAAAAAATACGCTTGAACCCTTCAGCCGGGTTGATGCGTTTGAAATCCGGCTTGATCGGCTCCACCGAAAATACAACGCCGCGCATTGAAACGATGTTGGTGACGATGACCACGCCTACCGTTACCGAAACCACCGGCAAGGTGATCGTCAGCACCAGCTGTTCAGCTGTATCCAGCACCCGAGGCCAGACGGAGTGAAACGGCTCGATGTACAGCAGCGCAACCATGTCCAGCAACGCCGCCACTTGAGCCTGCGCCCGCGGCAACAGGATCGATATGCAGAGTGTGCAGAACAGGATGACCATCCCGGACACCAGGTCCTGGCTTTTGGCGACCTGGCCCTTCTGCCGTGCATCACGCAGTTTCTTGTCCGTGGCCGGCTGGGATTTTTCTTCGCTGCTATCGCCCACGCAAGGCCTGCGGTGCACAAGGGCTCATAACGAACCTGCCAGGGTTTTGAGGAACTCCACCGTACCGCGAAATTCGCCCAACTGATCGAGCATCACCGGAATCAGGAAGCCGATATAGATCACCATCAACACCGTGAAGAACAGGTTCTTGACCGGCAGTGACATGTCAAAAATATGCAGACTTGGCGCCATCCGCGACAGGTACGCAAGCATCAGGTCGGTCACCAGCAAGCAAATGATCAGCGGCGAAACCATCAGCACACCGACGCGCATCACCTGGTCGAGGATCGACAGCACGGCTATCAGCGCCGAGCTGGCGAATAACGGGGTGAACGCCGTTACCGGCCACAACTGGTAGCTGTGGTAATAGCCGTCGACCAACATGATGAAGCCGCCGGACATGAAGAACAGCGTAATCAGCATCACCGTCAACAGCGTCGCCATGACGCTGGATTCGCCGGACGACAACGGGTCGACCAGTTGCGCCATGGTCGAGCCGCGCTGCAGGTCGACCAGCTCCCCCGCCACCTCGGCCGCCCAGAACGGAATGCCGAACAACAGCCCGATGAGCACGCCGATCAGCATCTCCTTGACCATCAAGCCCGCAAGGAAAAAGCTGCCGTGCTCGGGTAGTGCCGTGAAAGCCCCGAATACCGGTACGAACATCGGAATGGCGATCGCCACCGCGACACAGCCGCGGATCATCCCGGTCAGGCCGAGGCGATTGAACGCCGGGGTAATGAGCACCACGCCCATGGCACGGCTGGCCGCCAGTGCCGCCGAGCTGATGACCGGGTACGCAACCTCGAGGAAGGCGTTGGCGACGTTGGCATCCATGTAGGCTCAGCGCGTCCACAACGGGAAGTTATCCAACACTTCGCTGCCAAGCTCGGCGACCTGGCTGGCCAACAGCGGCCCGACAAACACGATCACCAGCAGCACGGCAACCAGCTTCACCACTTGCGGCAAGGTCTGGTCCTGGATCTGCGTCAGCGCCTGCAGCAAACCAACGCCCAGGCCAACAACGATGGCGATACCAAGCGCGGGTGCTGACAGCAACAGCACGGTCATCAACGCCTTGTTCATCAACGAAAGAAAAACATCCTGCCCCATGATTTCACCCGTAACTTAGAATCAGGCCATGCATCAAGCGCGACCAGCCGCTCAAGGCAACAAAGAGAAAAATCTTCAGCGGTATCGATATGAGCGTCGGTGAAACCATCGACATGCCCATCGCCATCAAGACATTGGCGACCAGCAGGTCCACCACCAGGAACGGGATGTACAGCAGGAAGCCGATCTCGAACGCGCGTGTCAGCTCAGAGCTGACAAAGGCCGGCACCAATACCACCAGATCATCGTCGCGCAGGTCTGCACGAGCTTCGGGCGACCAGATCGTTTCGGTGGCCTGCACGAAAAAACCGCGCTCGCTTTCGTTGGCGAACCGCGACAAATGCGCCTGCAACGGCGGCCTGAGCGCATCACCGAGCTCCCGGAGTTGCTCGACGTTTTCCATATTCAAGTTGCGCCCTTCGACTTGGCGATACATGTCACCAATCAACGGCGTGGTCACATACACCGAAAGAATCAGGGCGATGCCATACAGCACCAGGTTCGGCGGCGTCTGCTGCACGCCCAAGGCGTTGCGAATCAGAAACAGCACCACGGATATCTTCATGAAACCCGTCAGGGTCACCACGGCCAGCGGAATAAGGCCGATGGTGGCAACGACCAGAATGATTTCGATCAGGTTGGGCTGGTAGCCATTCATGGCGTGCAGAAGCTCAGAAGACGTACGCCCAGACCGTCGCCAATCTTCACGAGTTGGCCCTGGCCGACGCGTCGACCGTTGACCATAAGGTCGACGCCGGCGTGCAACTGCGGCGCCAGCTGCACCAGGCTTCCCGCTCCCAACTCACGCAATTGCGCCAGCGACAGGTCCACGCTGCCGACCTGACACACCAGTTTGAGCGGCAAGTCGTCCAGGGTGGTGTCGAGCGCAGTGTCCAAATCGGACCCGACGGTTGTTACAGACATGGGATGTTCCTTCAAAGAGTTAACGGCAGTCGGTTGTTCAAGCAACTTCAAGGTGTCGCCATCGCGTTCAGCGCGGGCTTGCAGATGAGCGCCCAGCGCCAGCCGAACCTGCGCCTCGGGCCAGTCCTCCAGCATCAGCACATCACCCGGCCGCAGGCTGCGCAGCTCGGCCACGCTCAGCCAGGTCTCGCCCCCCTCCACCGCCAGCGGCAAACACAGCGCAGCCAATGATTGGGTGGCGGGGGCGGCGTACTGATCCAATAGCTTGGCGATCAGCCGGGCGGCATCAGCGCTCATATGCAGCGGCACCGCCCACAGTGAATGCTGGGCAACCTGCACCTGCAGCATCAGGCTCAGCACAGGCGGCGAGTCAGCCATGTCCCCCGGTTCTACAACCCGCAACGACTGGCCGGTCAGTTGCTCCAGCGGTTCGATCAGGCTGAGCAAAGCCAATTCCAGCAGCAGCACGCCGGGTAACCGCTGCAAATGCTCCAGCGGGTAATTCGCCAACCCGAGCACCTCGAGCGCCGGAGTCGGCAGTTGCAACACAAGCGGGTGATTACCCAGCGATAAATGGATGTCGAGCAATGGCTCGAGCGGCGCGGTGACACCGGCCAACAGCACGCTGACCGGCTGGTCGGCGCAGTGCCCCTGCCAGGGTGCGCGGTGGCGATGCAGTCGATTGTGCAACGTCAGCCATTGCGGATCGTAGATGGGCAACCCGCTCAGTGCTGTATCGGTGCCTGGCTCCGGCGCCAAGCATTCGCGCTCGCGGCAGGTCATGCCGCGCCCCTCGGCGCAGCAGGAACATCGTCGGCATCGTCCCGAGATTCCCCAGCGCGACGCTCGCTTCGCAGGCGCCCCTCGAGCAGCGAGTCGCACGCATCGGCCTGACGCTGCCGCGCCATGCGGGCCGCGCGAAACACTTCGCGCTCCTGCTCCTGTACTTCGAACAACTGCGCAGCCTGCTCGACTGATTCTTCCAACTGACGCCGACTACCCGCCAGCTCGTTCAAATGTTCCTGGGCGGCGTGCCAGGCATTGATCGACAGCCCATCACTGAAAGATCCGTAGATGCGCTCGGCCTCGCGAGCAAGCGATTCCCGATGCAAGTGCAATTTGTCCCTGGCGTCATTGAGGGCATGATGCGTGTCGCTGCACCGTTGCTGCTGAGCGGCCAACTGGCTGGCGGCACGCTGCTCGCGCAGCTGACGCAAGGCCTGCAAGGTGCGTAAATCATTGGTCTTCATAAAGCCTCCGGATTCATGCCAAGACCTTGCGCATGTGGCTGAGCGTCTGTTCGGCACCGCTCGGTTCAGCCGCGCCCTGGCGCATGAACGCTTCGATGGCGGCATGCCGTGCGATGGCCTCGTCGGCCAGCGGATCACTGCCGGCGGCGTATTCGCCGACGCGGATAAGCATTTCGATTTCATTGCGCCGCGCCATCAGCTCGCGGATGCGCATGGCCAGGTGACGCTGCTCATCGCTGCAAACCTGATCCATCAAGCGGCTGCGGCTGCGCAACACGTCCACCGCGGGGAAGTAATTGCGCTGGGCCAGTTCAGCGCTAAGCACAATATGTCCGTCGAGAATCGAGCGCGCCTCTTCCGCCACGGGGTCCGTCGATACGTCGCCCTCCGTCAGCACGGTGTACAGCGCGGTGATGCTGCCGACCGGGCCAGGCCCTGCGCGCTCCAGCAGGCGCGGCAACGCGGAAAAGAATGACGGCGGATACCCGCGCCGGGTCGGTGGTTCGCCCACAGCCAAGCCGATTTCCCGCTGCGCACGGGCGAACCGGGTCAGGCTGTCCATCAGCAGCAACACATTGCGGCCCTGATCGCGGTGATATTCCGCCAGCGCCGTGGCGACGTATGCCGCGCGCACCCGCTCAGCGGCGGGTCGATCAGAGGTCGCGACCACCGCCACGGTGCGTGCGCGTGCCTGGGCATCCAGTTGCACATCCAACAGCTCGCGCACCTCCCGCCCCCGCTCGCCGATCAGGCCGATGACGATCACGTCCGCGTCGGTGTGGCGCACAATGCTCGCCAGGAGCGAAGACTTGCCCACCCCCGGCTCGCCGAAGATGCCCATGCGCTGCCCTTGGGCGAGGGTCAGCAAGCCATCGATTGAGCGCACGCCGAGGGACATGGGTTTGACGATCAGTTGTCGGGAAAACGGTGGCGGCGGTTCGGCATGCAGCGGGTAATGCCGCATGATTCCCAGGGGCAGGACACCGTCGCCGTCCAGATAATCCCCCATCGGGCTGATCACCCGGCCCAATTGCGCGTCGCCGACGCTGACCCCCAGCGTCTCGCCGGTGGCAATGATTTCGGTGCGGGTCGACAGGCCTTCCATCGAACCGATGGGCGACAGAATGGCTTCGTCCTGCTCAAACCCGATGACTTCCGCCGCCAGGCTGCGACCGCTGCTCGGATCGCGCAGTTGGCATTGCTCGCCGATGCGCACGCCGGCGACACTGGCCCGCAAGAGCACGCCGCGAATGCTGCGCACTGTGCCTTTCATGGGCCGCGGCCGCGCTTCGCCGAGGCGCTCGGCCAGGCGTGGAATAATCGCCGTCACTTCAACGCTCACGACTGCTGACCTTCTGCAAACGGCAGCAGGTAGCGGCGCAGATTATTCAGTTGCGCCTCCAGACCCAGTTCCACAGACCCGACAGGGCAGCTCAGCCGCGCCTGGCCAGGCGCCAGTTGATCGTCAGCTTCGACCGTGATCAGTGGCGGGCTGTCCAGCTCTGAGTTCAGGCGATGACGTACCGCCTCGACGTCCTGTCGGGGTACGAACAGGCACAGGGATTGATCCTGGCGAAACGCGTTCAGTGCCTTGCGGGTGCAACGCACGATTCGCTCAGCGTCGTCCATGTCGTCGAGCACTTCACGCACGATGCCCAGGGCCAGATCGGCCATGGACGCTTCCAGGCCGGACAACCAGGTATCGACCTTCAACGACGTCTCGACCAGCAACGCGCCAACTTCTTCGGCGCCCTGTTGGCGAGCGCTTTCGAAGCCCGCCTCGCGAGCCTGCTCCAGCCAACGCGCGCTGTCGTTGCGCAGGTTCTGCGCCTCCTCCTTCGCGGCCTGGACAAAGGCATAGCCATCGATCCACAGGTCGGCCTGTTCGGCACGAAGGATGCGCGCTGCGGGACGGGTGGGTAGTCCGCTCATCCGGCCACCTCCCCGTCTGGCGGGCCAAATGCCGCGGCGGCGCGGCGCACGATGTTCGGGTCCGCCGTGCTGGGCGAGTCGTCGACCTGCGTCAACTCCAGACGCAACCGGAGCCAGTCACGCAACCCGGCCGGCTGGCGCTGCAGCCAGGCCGTCACACAACGGGCGCCATCATGGTCAATGGCTTCGAGCAACTCGGCAGGTTCGCGCAACAGGTCCGCAGCGCCCGCCAGCATGCGATGCGCGAGGGCCAGCGCGAACACCTCGCTGCCCAGCGCATCGCGCAATAAGTTGACCCGGTCGCTGCGAATTTCGCGGCTCAACGTCTGCGCGTGCCAGATCGCGCCGCACAGACGCGGCAAGCGCTTGAACGCTTCGGGAGAGAGCAACAGCACCGCAAGATCCTGTTCGTCCGGCGGCGGCACAAGCGCGAGCGCCGGCAGGCGGAAATGGCCCATCAACTGCTGAAGCAGCCGCTCCTGGAAACGCGGCATGGTGTACAGCGCCGCATGCTGTTGAGCGGTTAGCGGCTGCGACCAGCACTCATGCAGATGGCGCGTATTGACGAAGGCCAGCGGTTGGTCCAGCAAGGTTTGCCAGGCTTGCCGCAGAGGGCTTGGAACCGCTGTCATTGCGCGTCTTCCAGCACGTACACCGACTGGGCACCGCGCCGCTGCCAATGCTGCCAACCGATAACGCCGGCAAGCCCCAGAGTGCAGAGCAGCAGGAAACCGAAGATCAGCCGCGCCCGGGGCAGATTGTCTTCCAGCATCCACATGCCCAGAAAGCTCGCCAGGCGCGGCTGGGCACCGCTGCGTTGGCCTGCGACAGCAGCCTTGATGGCCGTCACCGAAACGCCTTCGTAGCTCAGGCCGGAAATCCCGTTGGCGACCAGCGTCTTGATCTGCGGGATCAATTGATTGATATCGGTGGCCGGGTCGTAGCGCACCAGCACAGATGCCGAGGAAGGCGATATCACGCGCTTGAGCAAGTCGTTGTCCGGCAGCACGACGTGCACCCGAGAAGAGATGATGCCGTCGATTTCCGACACGCTGTGGGACAGTTCTTCGCTCAAGGCGTAGACCATTTGCGCCCGCTCCTGGACCGGCGATGACACCAGGCCGTTACTCTTGAAGACCTGGCCCAGGTTGGAAAACGACTGGCCCGGTAAACCTGCTTCATCGAGCAACGCCATGGCTTGGGCGAAACGTTTTTCGTCCACCACCACCGTCAGTTGGCCGTTGTCCTGTACTTTGCGCGAGGCCGGAACGCCGTCGCGCAGCAGGACGGCGACCATGGCATTGGCCTCGCGCTCGTCCAGGTTGGTGTACAGGTCGATATCGCAGGCCTGCAACAATCCAGCAAAGGCAACGACGATCGTCAAACGCAAGGCACGACAGCGGTTGGACATGGCTTATTGACCTTTCAATAGCGTGTTGGCGGAGCCGGATATCTGCGTTGCACCGCGCACCACCATTTGCGTCTCGATGGAATAGTCGAACATCTTGCCCAGCGAATGGACGATCTGATCGACCTGCTGTTCACCGACCTTTTTCGGCGGCTGCCCGCTGTTGGCGTGGTTTTGTGCCGGCGCTGCCGCTGGCGTATTACCTGGCCCCGAGGCAGCGCCCGGCGGTGAGCCGCTGGTGAGGGCATCGGCGCGTTCGGAAAAACTGCGTGAGCGGTCGATGAATCCGTTCAGGCGCTCCATCAAGCCTTCGCCTATCTGATGCGGGCTGGCGCCCTGGGGCATGCCCTTGGCATTGCCGGCCATGTGTTCGAAGAGATTCTGCGAGGTCTGTACGCCTGACGGCGGCAATGCCGCCGTGGCGGGTGCTGCGAGACTTGCGGTCATGGCGGCGGCCTACTCTTCGTCGTCTTCGGACGACTGGGCTTCGTTCAGCATTTCCTGGGCCTTGGGCATGATGATGAACTGCCCGGCGACGGTAACGGCTTGGGTGATCAGGGCTTCGGTGAGTTCGTCATCGCTCATTTCTGCCTTGGATTTGTCCACTGCGGCATTGAACTGCGCTTCCGGCGTGGCGGTGATGTGGGTGGTGCTGTCGACAGGGCTGACTGACATCGTATTGCTCCTTACCAGTGGGTTATGGGCTTGCTGTTTTTGCTTGTCGGGTTTCAGTGGCTGGCTTCAAGGGTCACCACGCCCCCACGAAATACGCGCACACCGCGCTCACGCGCGACGGGCGCAGTGACGGGGCGTTGCTGGTGGTCGACATGCTGCTGGACCATGCCCAGGTACGCCGGCGGTCCCGAGACGAACAGCTCATCGCCATCGGGGCCCGCACGGGACGAAAGCTGCTTGCCGTAGACGTCCAGGCTGCCCAGGTAATCTTCAAGCTGCTCAAGGTCGTGCCCCTGAGCCTTGAACAGGCGCGTGGCGTTTTCCGCATCGGCGCTCAGGTACAGAATGTTGCCGTCGAAGTACCAGCTCAGGCTGTTGACGTTGCACAGCTGCGTCAGGAAATCCCCCGCCGACTCGCCGCGAACCTTGCTGCGAGACTTGCCACGAACCTTGTCCGACATGACCACGACCAGCCCCAGGTTGTGGCCGAACTCTTCGAGTGCGGCGCGCACATCCTGCTCGACCAGCACGTAGGCATACGGCTCGGCGAACCACTGCGGCGCATCGCCGGCCGGCGCGTCTGCGGCGCGTATGCCGGTCGAGGCCAGAACCGTCATCAGTGCCGAGAAAAACCATTTTTTGAATGAAGGATTACCCATGACGGCGTCCCCCACGGGTGCCGACGGTGGAACGGGAAACACCGCGCACATAACGTTCGCTATTGCGCTTCAACTCGATAAAATGAGGCTCGCGTCGGGTGAGCCGTTTCGGTTGACCGGCCCCCGCAGCTGATCGAGCAATTGCCCCGCTGTCCTCGACCCAAGAGTCTTTCCCATGCCCAGTCGCTTCGCCCCCACGTTGATCTTGCTTGGCAGCGTCACGCTCGTATCCTGCAGCACCCCGCCCGCCTCCGACGGCAGTTACGAACGCTTCATGGGCCTGGCAGCCGACCTGCAACAACGCGGCGACACCGTGACCGCCGCCGGGCTTTATGAAAAGGCCACGCAGCTGCCGCAGGCGCAACTCGAGGCCTGGCTCAAACTGGGCGAAACACGATTGGCCAACGGTGACGCACGAGGCGCCGAGCGCGCCTATCAACAAGCGCTGGAACGCCAACCGGACAGCGCAGCCGCCTTGCTGGGCCTGGGCAGCGCACAACTGCGCCAAGGTAAGCTGGACCGCGCGGTGACGGTGCTGACCCAGGCCAGTGCGCAACCCGATCAACCCGAAGCGTTCAACCGGCTGGGCATCGCGCAGATTCTGCGGGGTCGACCCGACGCGGCCCAGGCGGCGTTCAACCAAAGCCTCACGATCGCGCCCAACGACCTCGACACCCGTTGCAACCTCGCCCTGGCCTACGCCCTGGGGGGCAAATCGCAACGGGCGCTGGACACTATCCATACCGTCGTCGAGTCCGCACGGGCCCTGCCCCGTCACCAACGCAACGCGCTGTTGATCAGCGTGCTCGCCGGCCGCGAACAGGACATCCGCACCCTGGGCCTTGACGACATTTCCAACGCGCAACGCGAGAAGCTGTTGGCTGAAGCGCGACGCATCAAGGCCATGGAAGACCCGCAAGCCCAGGCGCGCGAATTGGGGCTGGTCGATACTCACTAGGGCAAGGACAGTCATTGGCGCTCCTGCTTGTCGGCCCTTGCCTGCTGCTCGGATTGGCGCCGGCGCAGCTCCTCGCGGTCATAACCATCAATGTAGACCTGCGCCGCGCGCCCCACTGGCGCGGCCATGGTCGGACCGGTCGCCCTGCCCTGGAACAAATCCGAACGCTGCTCGACCATCTGCAAAAGCGTAAGGTTGTTGGCGCAGCCGGGTGGCAATAACGGCACGTGCGTTTCTTCATCGTCGCCCAACTGATCCTCGACCGAAGGCTTCAAGCATTCCACCGGCACCAGTTCGACCCGGCCGTCGGCGCGGGTCAGCGCCTGGTAATCCGGCGAGTAGCTCGCGGGTGTCAGCTGGGTCTTGCAACCCGCCAGCAGCGTCAGCGCCAGGCCAATCAGCAGCAGTACACGATTCATGGTTGCTCCCTGTTCAATTCATGTAGAAGCCGAACATCCCGCCGTTGCGCGGCCCCGCCGATGCCGTGGTGGTGTCCGCAGGTCGAGCGTCGAGTGGCGTGGCAAGGGTTCGCGCACGTACCGGCTGTACCAGATACGGCGTGATCAGAATCACCAGTTCGGTTTCATTGCGCTGAAAGCGCTTGGAGCGAAACAGATTGCCGAGGATCGGCATGTCGCCAAGCATTGGTACTTTCTCTACGTCCTGGCTGCTTTCGCGCTGGAACAGCCCGGCGATCGCGAAGGTCTGGCCGCTGCCGACCTCAACCCGCGTATCGGCACGCCGCACCCTGAACGACGGCACTTGATAACCGCCCACGCTGACCGTACTGGAGGCCATCAGACTGCTCACTTCAGGACGCACCTGCAGGGCGATTCGGTCGTTGGGCAGGACCGTCGGGCTGAACAGCAGCGACACGCCGTATTGCTTGTATTCGATGCCGACCAGATCGCGGTTTACCGGCACCGGCACGGCGACTTCACCCCCGGCAAGGAAACTCGCGGTCTGGCCGGTCATGGCCGTGATGTTCGGCTCGGCAAGGATCTCGAGGATGCCGTTGCTTTGCAGCGCCTCAAGCATCGCGTCGATATTCACATTGCCCGACGTCAGCCCGGCGCTGATCACGTTGGAGCCACCACTGGCCGCCTCTGCCGCCAACGCGCCGCCCGTGAGCAGGCCGAATGAGAACGTGCCGTTGTTGAACAATGCGTTCCAGTTGACGCCGTAGCGCAGCAGTTCGGAGCGCGACACCTCGGCAAACCGCACGCGGATGTTGACCTGCGCCGAGCCCTCGTATGACGCACCGTTGATTGCGCTCTTGAAATCCTGGCCTTCGGTACTCAGCAGCGCGTTCAAGTCGGTGGCCTCGCCCACACTCTTGACGCTGCCTTTGGCCACGACTCGATTACCGATTGCCGATATCTGCGCGCTGCTGCCTGGATGCAGCGCCTTTAGCGGGCGACTGATGGCCTGGGTACCGCTGCTGACGGACAGGCTCAACGCCGCCAGTTGCTCGCCATCAGGGCTTAGGGCGATCAGGCTGGTCTGCCCGGGGGCTTTGCCAAACACGTAAATCAACCCGGGTGACACCACCTGCAAATCGGCAATACCGGGGTCTGCGACGAGCACCGAGTCAACCGGTGCCGTGAAGCTCAAGATGCGCCCTTCGCCGGACGCCAGGTCAAGGTTGCCGGTACTGCCTTCGGCGATGGTCTGCGCACAGGCGATCACGGGCAGCGCCAACGCTGCAACGGCGGCTATCCAGAAGCCACGAAACTGCACAAAACACGTCATGAGGCGCTCGCCATCTGAGTAATCGGGACGCCGCTGGCTGGGCGTCGATGAGTGATTTCGTTCAGGCTGATGGTGCCGAGTGCTTGCAGGTTGTACTCGCCGGCCAGCTCGCGAAACGACAGGACCGCCAGTTCCAGCTCGCCGCGCACCACCAGGCGACGCATGCCACGCCGCAATTCGGGATGCACCAGCAATACCGTCTGGCCTTCCTCAGGCAAGCGCTCACAGGCGTGACGCATTTGCGTCAGCAGCGCGCGGTTGGTGTGTTCGGGCAATGAATCGCCAGGGTTCTCCAGACGCCGCGTGCTCGTGCGCAATTGTTCTTCCAGGCCCGGGGTGAGCACGAAGGCGCTGATGACCCGGTTGCGGTCGGCGAACTGGTGGCTGATCTGGCGGGCCAGTGCGGCGCGCAGTTGTTCGGCCAGACCCGGTGCATCGGTTTGCCGCGCGCCCCATTCGACCATTGCCTCGAGCAATGCGCGTTGATTGCGGATCGAGACACCTTCAGCGATCAGCAAGCGCAGGGCCTCGGCGATGCGTTGCAACGGCACGATGCGCAGCACTTCCTTGACTAACTCGCTGTAGAGGCCTTCCATGCGCTCGAGGATCGCTCGGGTCTCCTGGATCCCGAGAAAATCCGCTGCGTAACGGCGCACCGTGCGCTCGACCATGGCGCGCAGCACCTCGTCAGGCAGCATGAAACCGATGCCGGCCTCTTGCAGGCTGTCCTGATGATGCCGTTCTAGCCAATGCGCCGGCCGCTGGCTGAGGGGCGAATCGTGCTCCAGCAGCGCAATGTCGAGCAAGTGCGCATGCACCGGATCGTCCTTGAGCAACAAGCAATCGGGGGGCAAGTCGCCTTCGCTGACCGGCACGCCCTCCAGCTCAATGACAAAGCGGTTGGCCGCCATCGACGGATCGATATACAGGTCGGGCACGGGCACTTCGATTCCCAGGTCAGCGCGAATGTCATGACACAAGGCTTCAAGTCGCTGGCGCAGCGGCAGCTCCGGCGCCGCCTGGCCCAACGCCGAGCCCATGCTGAGCAACAGCCGGCTGTCCAGCGGCTTGCCAAGCAGCTGGGATGGTTCGGGCACGGGTGCTTGATCGTCAGCCGCTTCGCTGACAGCTTCAACGGCAAGCACCTCGACCACCCGGCCACGGCGGTACATGACGAATGCCGCGCCTCCAAGCACCGCTGCCAGGCCAATGAAAACCAGCGCCGGGAAACCTGGCAGCAGCGCAACGCCCAGCAGGATCAACGCCGTCAACCCCAGCGCCATGTGACTGGCGCCCAGTTGCTGCAGAATTTCCGTGCCGAGGTTTCCGCTGGCGTTGTCGCTGTTGACGCGGGTGACCACCGTCCCCGCCGCCACTGAAATCAACAACGCCGGAATCTGCGCGATCAGCCCGTCGCCCACCGTCAGCAGCGAGTAGGTATGCGCCGCGTCGCCGAATGACATATCCCGCTCGAGCATGCCAATCAGCATGCCACCCAGCAGATTGACCGAAAGAATCACCAGCCCGGCGATCGCATCGCCTTTGACGAATTTCATTGCGCCGTCCATGGCGCCGAACATCTGGCTTTCGCGCTCAAGTCGCGAGCGACGGCGACGGGCCTCGGGCTGATCGATGTCGCCGTTACGCAGGTCGTTATCGATGCTCATTTGCTTGCCCGGCATCGCGTCCAGGGTAAAGCGCGCCGCGACCTCGGCGACGCGCTCGGCGCCTTTGGTGATCACCACGAACTGCGCCACCGTGATGATCAAGAACACCACCAGGCCCACCACAACCTGGCCTGCGATGACAAAATCGCCGAAGGCCTTGACGATGTGACCGGCGTTGCCATCCAGCAGAATCAAACGCGTGGTGGTGATTGACAAGGACAGGCGAAACAGCGTGCTGAGCAGGATCAGCGGTGGCAGCGCGGAGAACTCCACCGAGTGCGAAATATAAAACGCGACGATCAGGATCAGGATGCTCAGCGCAATGTTCATGCCGATCAGCGCGTCGACCAGCCAAGTGGGCAGCGGGATGATCATCATCACGATGGCCATCAGCATGAACGCAACAATGACCACGTCGCTGCGCGTGGCGGCGACGCGTGCCAGGGCATTCAGGTGGTTCATGACCCGCATCATCGAGCGGCCCTGCGGGCGATCAGATAACGTTTGAAGCACTGGCGCGCCTCTTCCTTCCGTGCGGCGCCCCACAACGCGCGGCTGCGTAGCAACAACGCGCCCGGCGATTCGCCTTCGGCCGCCACCAACCGGTCCAACGCATTTAATGCGCGGGCCGGCTGGGCGCTGTCGGTGAAGGCCATCGCCAGGCCACGCAGCAACATGGGATCGCGCGGTGCCAGATGCACCGCAATCAGCAGCATCACCAAGCCTTTTTGCGGTTGGCCGCCACGGCGATAGAGCTCGCCCATGCCCTTGAGCAACTCGACGGCGTCCTGCTCTTGGCGGCTGAGCATTTCGTGGCGCATCAGGCCTGCACCTCGGCGCGCTGTTGCTCCAGGCTGCGGCGCATGTCGATTTCCTCGCTGATCAGTTCATGGGCCAGGGTCTTCACCTCCGTCTCTGCGTCCAGGCCCGGCAGGACGTTGTGCAGGACGTATTCGAGAATCTCCAGGGAACGAGTGCTGCCGAACAGCTGCGCAGCGATACCGTCGACACTTGAAGACTGCTCGACGTCGCCGCGCAATGAGCGACGCGCCAGGACTTCACGCTTGCTCAGGACCGTTTCGAAACGCGCGCCCTGACGCAGGTTCGCCGGTTGGACAGGGTCGGTCGCAGGGGTTTTCCCGGTAGTGGTCGGCAGCAGCGGACGCGGATCGATTTTCATAGGGTGAAGGTGAACCGTTCTTCGCCCCGGGCGAGAATCACTTGGTCGTTTTCGATGCGCTCCAACGTCCAGTCATCGGCCAGGGCGGCGCCTGGGTACAAGCGCTTGCCACTCTCATTGACGACATAAGGATTAGTGCCGAACCAGACTGCCTGGAAACGTACCCGTGGCGTGGCGACTTCGGCGCGAGGAGCGACATCTGCATGCAGCACCACTTGTTGGCCAAAGCGGCCGTCATAGGCTTGTTGCACGCGCATCCACTGGCTTTTCTGCGCGGGATCGTAGCGGCCCTGCACGTTGAGCTGGCCATCGGATTCGCTGACGTTTATCTGATTCAAACGGGCTGCCGCCAGCTGTTGCTCAAGCCAGGTCGCGGCTTGCGCTGCCGTTGCGGTGCTCGGGTGATTTGCATCGACGGGCGCACTCAGTTGGCTGCGCGTCGGCGGCTCCATGGGTGAAACGGGTTCACCGCGAAAGGCAAACGCGCCGAGGCATAAAAACATCAACAGCAACGCGATGATCCATTGCGGCGCCCGCCGCGATGAGCGCATGACGTGGTCCGCAGGCTCGGATTGATTGCAGGCATTGTTCAGGGTCAAGCGAGCATCGCCAATGCGCACAGCCAGCGGAAACCCCGTGCGATGGCCGCTGCCGATGGGAATCCTGAGCGTCTGGGCATCAGGCCCGATGACGATGACATCGCCGCCAAGGGCTTCGACCGCCACTCGGCCGTTAGCGAAACGCAGGGCCATGTGCCGCTCAGCAATGCCGGCGTCACTGAGCAACAGATCAGCGCTACCGGCACTGCCAATAATGTAGGTGGCTTTGTCGAGGGTGAGCGTTACCCCTTGATGCAGGCCATGGGTGATGCTGAGCAGTGGAACGCTCTTTCCCGCAGCCGATGAACCAGGCGCCGGGGTCAGGGAAATCAGGGCTGTCATATCGGGTTACCCGAGTGGTGCGCGCAGGCAAGGGCGAGTCAGACACCGAAAAGCGTAGAGTGAAATGCAGCGTAAGGGCCAGGTAGGCGAGCAGCCTTGCGGCTGCCCGCGCAGCGACGTCAGTTCTGCGGACGTTGCTTGGTCGCATCGAGCTCAGCTTTTTTGGCTGTGGTCAGCTCGGTGATCTTTGCCGACTTCTCGATAGCCATGTTGAACGTGGCTTCCATTTTTGCGATTGCGGCATCTGCGCCGCCGCCGGAGCTTGCTGGAGGGACTTCACTCATGTTGGATCTCCTTGCTTTAGATGGGATGTCTTCAGCCGCAACGCGGCGTGTTCATACTTCAGGCATCACAGTAAGGAAGCTTTATTACAATTAAACTTCAGCTCACCGCCCTGCACGAACCGATACTACGCAGATGAAACTATTCAAGGCTGTGAAAACTTGTGAAACCTCGCACCCACAACTAACAGACAGCTGCGCAATATCATTTAGCCTTCACCCAACAACTATTTGCAAAATATAATTCAAAACATTTCCATTGATGCTGTCAGGAACTTTATTTTTATTAGTGGTCGCTGCCACTCAGTACTGGCTCCTCAATATCAGTGAATATGCTTTCGCCTCTAAGCCTCAAGCTAGAGCTTGATTTTAAGGAAAGCAACGTTGTGAAACGTTGTGAAACCTCCGGACGCCTCCTCTCCTTTGCGCATCATTCTGATAATGTCCCCGTCTCACCGAAGTTCAGCTTCGGTCGCTGCGACGATCAACTTTGCCGAAAAAATCAAACGATCAGAAGACTGAAGCGCGCCGCCTAAGACATACCACTCTCAGGACTAATATGTGCGCCACGTCACATTACTCATTGTGCGTCACTGATATTTAACACAGCGAATAAACAGCTAATCAGCAGTGTTTATAGTGACAGCCTTGATACTCATCGATACAGGAGCCCGACTATGTCTCTCACCGTGACGGATGTGACAAAAACCCCGGATAAAAACCAATCCGAATCCCAGTGGGACGGCTCGGTTCAGCGCGCCAAGGCCAAGGAAGCCGGTATCGAATGGCTACTGTCCGAGAACGATCATCGCTCGACGCAAGAGATCATCGACGGCAGTCCATTGCTCAAGAATCTGGGCAATCAGGCTGGCGTGAAAGATAAGCTCAAGGAGCGAGTGGGCGACTTCGAAACCGACCGTGACGCGGCCTATCGCGCAACGCAGGTGCTCGAACACATCGAGCAGTTGGACGAAGGCGGTAACCGCGTGGCCAGTAAAGATGTCAACAACGGCCGAGTGGACGGTTTCACCAGCCGCAGGGAGGCGCGGCACGGTACCGAAGCCGGGCGCCTGCAGGATTTCGGCAAGTATGGCTTCGATAACCTCGAGGGCCAGCTCAAGAACGTCGACGCGGTGGCCGATGACCCGGCCGTGCGTGAAAAGGCCGATGCACGGGGCATCCAATGGGAAAGGCCGGAAAATGACCAACGTTCCGCGCGGGAGATCATCGACGACAGCCCTTTATTGAAGAACCTCGGCAACCAAAGTGGCGTGAAAGACATGCTCAAGGAGCAGGTCGGCGACTTCGAGAATGACCCGGACGCCGCCTATCGCGCCAAGCAGGTGCTGGACCACATTGTGCGGTTTGACGCGAACGGCGAACGCCTGGCGGGCAAGGATGTAAACAACGACCGCGTCGATGGCTTCACCAAAAGCGGCGAGGCCAAAAACGGCACTGAAGCGGGTCGCCTGCAGGATTTCGGCAAGGGCGGCTTCGACAGCCTCAATGGCAAACTTGAAACTGCCGCCAACGTTGGCAGCGATCCCAAGGCTCGCGAGGCAGGTGAAAAAGCCGGCATCGTCTGGGAGCTTCCGGAGGGCGACAAGCGCTCTGCCAGCGATATCATCGACGCCAATCCCCTGCTTAAAAACCTCGGTAACCAGAGCGGCGTAAAAGATGCCCTCAAGGAACGTGTCGGCGACTTCGAGAATGACCCGGACGCCGCGTTCCGGGCCAGCCAGGTGCTTGATCGCGTGGTTGGCTACGATGAGAGCGGCAAGGTTCTCAGCGGCGGCGACGTTGCCAACAGCAGTGTCGACGGCTTCACCAAAAGCGGCGAAGCCAAACACGGCACCGAGGCAGGACGTTTGCAGGATTTCGGCAAGTTCGGCTTCGAGTCACTGCCCAAGGCCCAGGCCAGCGAGGATATCGCCAGCTACAAGGACTTTCTCAAAGCCAAACCCGACGCCGACGCTGGCTCCAAACAAATCGCCCAGTACGCCGCCATCCTGGAGCAGAAGTACGACTCGATTCGCGGCAAGACCGGCGCCGACAGCACATTGACCGAACAGAACATCAGCGACTACAAAGACGCCAACCCCCAGCTCAGCGCCAAGGAGAAGGAAGCGCTGGAGTTCTGGTCACAGCCGGGTGCGTTCAAAATGCTCGACGCCGCCAGCAATCCACTGGCCAATAGCGCCGACGGCAAGGTCAGCAAGGCCGACATCCAAACCTGGCTGAAGAACACCGCCCCGGCGGATGCCCCTGGGCTGACCAGCATGCTGTCGAGCGTGGTATCGGGCAACGTGACCGACAATGTCGACACCAGCAAGCTGGGCCCAGATGTCTTCAAGCACCCCGAAAAATACACGGCAGAGCAAAAAGCCGCTGTGCTGATGGACCTGCAGAATGCGCAAAAACTGGTGGTCGACGGCGCCACCGCCGGGATGTGGGGCGACGACTACGGCAAGGTAGCCATTGCCAACGGCTCCGGCGCGTTCTGGGAACCGGACAAGGTGCTGCAGGATATCAACGACCACATCGCCATCCTCCAGAAGGACAAGCCTACGGCTGAGTTTCTCCAGACCCGTGGCGATGAAGCCATGAAGGAGCTGTTTGATGACAGCCCGGAGCTCAAGGCAGCGGCGACCAAAACCTACGAGGACCAGATCAAATCCGGCAAGGCACTGGACAAAGCCTGGGACGCCGCTACCAAGGACGGCAAGGTTGATCAACCCAAGGCGCTGGCGGATTTCTATGCCACTGCGCGCAGTCTCCAGACGATGTTGGGCATCGACAAGGCCGACGAGATCCAGGCAGGCGTAGGCAAGTCCTCCCACAGTGAAGAATTCAAGGCCTACTACAAAGACACGCTGGCCTCGGGCGATCGTCTGCGCGAGCTGCTCAAGACCGAAACGCCGGAAGCGGCTGCCGGCGCTTTCAGCATGGAAGTTGCGCTCTACAACGGCGCGTTGGACCCGGAGTTCACCGGCACGCTCGACAAGCAGCTGAACGACAACTTCTCCAGCATCGTCCAGGAGAACGCCTTCAAGGGCGCAACCTTCGATGACCTGAAAGCGGCCTACGGCAAGGATGGCGGCGCGGAGCTCGACGAAGGAAAAGTGCGCAAGCTGATTGACGAGATACGTCGCGAATCACCCGAACTGCTGATGAACAAAGACGGCACCATGACCACAACCGACCAGATCCTGGCGGGTTTTCGCGGCAACTGGGACATGTTCCGCCAGGGCATCAAGTCCCTGGACAGCATGAACGCCCTGGCTAAATTCGATATCAGCGGCGAGGGCAAAGGTGCGTACAGCAGCGGTGTCCTGCACGGGGTAAGTGGCCTGTTCCTGGCTGGCGTGACGATTGCCCGTGGCGTACAGGGCGCAGGCAAGCTGACCGAAAGGAACATGGTCGATATTGCCACCGGCTCAGTCATGACCGCCACCGTGCTCACCGAAGGCGGCACCAAGGCTTACAAGGAGTATCTGGATACCGCGATCAAGAACGGAGAACAGTCGATCGACGACATGCGGACCGGCAAGCTACCCAGCGATTTGCTCCAGCAGCTCAAGGACAACGTCAAGGACGGCAAGAACGCCAAGATCATTGCCAACAGATTCGAGGACAGCGCAAAAGGCCTGGGTGGGCTGGCAGGTATGGCGATGGGCGCCTACGGGATCTTTGACGGCGTGCAGGCGATTCGTCGCGGCGACAAGCTGACCGGTGGTTTCGGCATCACGGCCAGCGCGCTGGGTGCCTTGGCCGGTGCGGCGTCAGCCGTAGAGGGCGGCCTTGGGTTGCTCAGCGCCAGCCTGCCACGGCTGATCCCTTACATGTCCGGTATAGCCGGTGCAGCCGGGGTCTTGGGTGTCCTTGCCGGGGGCGTCGCCGTGCTCGCCGCGCTGATCCCCGGGTTGGTCAGGGAGGGGCAGCAACAGGCCAAGGCCGATGACTTCGCCCAAGTGCTCGGCGGCTCGATCGAGCGCTACGGCATCGACGGTGTCAAAGAAGGCACGATCAGCGACATCCCGACGAAAGATTGGCCGGGCGGCGAAGAATCGATGTCCTGACATCAATCGACGACCGTGGGCGGCGGCGCAACATTCCTCGCGTTGCCGCCTGCGCTGTCTATTTGATGAGCCAGGCCTGGTCAACCCAGTGGAAAATCTGCCGCTTCGGTGCTCATCACTTACCCAGCGGCGCATCAAGAGGAACATCGAGGGTAAAGGTCGCGCCCTGTCCAGTCCCGTCGCTGTGCACGCTCAAGCTGCCACCCATTTCCTGCGCGGCCAGCGCGCAGCTGTGCAGGCCGAAACCGTGACCGTCTTTGCGCGTAGTGAAACCATGGGAAAAGATCCGCGTCAGGTGCTCAGGCGCGATCCCATTGCCGTTGTCAGCCACCGTGATACGCAACACTGGCCCGTCAGTGAGAGCGGCGCTGAACGTGATGCACGGGCTGCGATCGATCACACCGCCCAAGGCCTGTTTGGCATTACGGATCAGGTTCACCAGAATCAACAACATCCGGTGCCGGTCCAGCGACAACAGGGGCAAGTCGGCAACTTCCTTGACCACCGCCACCCCCTGGCGCTCCAGTGATCCGGCACTCATGCGCAAGGCATCATCGATCAACTCTGCGACCGGCACGGTCTCGACCACACTGACAGCAACGGCATAGGACTGTTGGGCAGCGACAATGGTTTTGATGTGGTCAATGCCCTTGGTGAGCTGTCCAAGCTCTTCGATGATGCCCTGTTGCTCTGCCGTCACCACCTCCGCCAGCTTGCGCAGGTAGTCAGGCAGCATCTTTCCTTTGTGGTCTTTGGTGAGAAAGTCGCTCAGGTCATGAATATGTTCGTTCATCAGTTGGGCCACCTTGCCCAGCCCCTGGGCTTTGGAGGTGCGCATCAGGCTGCTGACCAGTTCTGCCGAGACGTTCACGCTGTTCAGAACGTTGCCGACGTTGTGCAGCACAGTGGTGGCGATTTCGGCCATGCCCGCCTGGCGGGATTTTGCCTGCAGTTCGGCTTGCACCTGGCTCATGCGTAGCGCCGCGCGTATGCGCGCCTTGAGCTCCAGTGGCGAGAACGGCTTGGCGATGTAGTCATCGGCGCCACTCTCCAGCCCGGAGACGCAGGCCTCGGCGCCGCCGCGAGCGGTCAACAGGATTACCGGCAAATGGGCGAAACCGGCGCTGGCTTTGATCCTGGCGGTCAGGCCGAAGCCGTCGAGCTTCGGCATCATCACATCCGAGAGGACGACATCAATGGGGCGACGCTGCAGGAGTGCCCACGCCTGCTCTCCATCCGTTGCGGTGGCGACGATGTAGTCGCTCTGCAAAAGTTCGCCCAGGTAGCTGAGCATTTCCGGGCTGTCGTCTACCACCAACACTCTGGAATGCGAAGCGCGTTCCGGGTGTTGCCCATCCGGGACTTCCATTGAAGCTCGGTCATCGCCACTGCCATGACGCCCGTCATCGAAACGCAGGTGGCGCTGCTCGGCTGTACTCGCTGTGCTCAATGACGATCGCTCATGCATCGTACTGGCTTCGGCCGGCAAGATGTTTTGCTCAGCCCCCAGCGGAAGCCGGACAAAGAAGCACGAACCCCGTCCGGGCTCGCTGTTGACGCCAACTTCGCCCCCCATCAGTTCGACCAGGTCCTTGACCAGGGCGAGACCAATGCCTGTGCCGCTGTAGTGACGCGTAGCGGAGTTGTCGATCTGGGAAAAAAGCTGGAACAACAACGGCAGTTTGTCCGGCGCAATACCAATGCCCGAGTCTTGCACCGCGAGTTCAAATCGCTCGCCATCAAGGGGCGTCACTGCCAGGTGCACGGTGCCGCCGGCGGGCGTGAACTTGATGGCATTGCTCACAAGGTTAAGAAGAATCTTCTCGAAGTGCCGGGGGTCCAGGAACACCGTGCCCAGCGCAGGATCGATGTTGCAGGTCAAGGAGCAGCCTTTACCCTCGGCCACCATGGCGGCATCCTCGGCCAGCACACCCACCATCTTGTTCAAGTCGATGGGCGCCGGACACAACTCAAACTTGCCCGCTTCGGCCTTGGAAAAATCGAGGATGTCGTTCACCCGGTTCATCAAGCGCAGCGCATTGCGTTGGGCGCGTTCGACTTGCACATGCCAGTCCGCCGGCGGGATGGCCGCCGCCGAGAGCTGCTCCAGGGGGGCGAGAATGAGGGTCAAGGGGGTGCGCAGTTCATGGCTGACCGTGGCAACGAAATCGCTTTTTGCCTGGTTAGCCGTCTCGGCCTGGTTGCGCGCCTGTATGAGTTCGATGGCTTGCGCCTCCAGCACTTCGGTCTGGTGGTGCAGCGTGTCGGTCCGTTCGGCGACCATTCTCTCCAAGGAGGCCTGGACTTGCTGTCGTTCGGCCTCGGCCTCAGCCTCCAGCACCCGGATGCGCAGGGCATTTTCCTGGAACACCCGTACGGCGCGGGTCATGATTCCAATTTCGTCGCCGCGTCCGGCCCTGGCGATCTCGGCGTTCAGGTCGCCAGCCGCAAGCCGGCGCATGACCGAGGCCAGGGCCACGATCGGCTGCGCGACGAATCGCGACGTGCTCCAGGCGATGGCGCCCGCCAGGAGGATGGCGACGGTACCGGCAACTATCGTCGCGAGCATGCCGCGATCATTGTGGACCAAGGCGTCGGAGCGCGCTTCACCCGCGAAGCGCGCCACCAACAGGCCGGCGCTTCGAGCCTCGTTGCGAACCTGGTCACGCGCGCCGCTCAAGGCGTTGCTCGCTTGATGGAACCTGGCGAATGCCGCCCGGTACCCGGCAATCTGATCGGTGACCGTCAGGGATGTAGCCCTGCTTTGCAGCCCTGCTGACGATGGAAGAACGCGGGATAGACGGGAAAGTTCGTCCAGGATGGCACCGACCGAATTGGCGATCTCGGCCGAAGGAGACAGGCGAAACGACAAGGTCTGCGCTTCCAGGGTGGCCACACGCTCGGCGAAACGCTTGGACAACGCGGCTGCATTTTGCAGCAAACCGGTGGCTGCCTGAATGTCGCTGGCGTCATGGGCAACCTGCCCATCCGTGTCACCCAACATTATCTCGAGGCGCTCGGCCATATCCCCGACGGCAGCGAGATGCCGTAGAGCCTCGCCTCCCCGAAGCTTGGGCGCCTCGCCAAGGTGCTCGACCGACAAGCTGGCAGCAGCGAGCGCCGTCGCCAACTGCTCCAGGGCCTCTCTCTCCTGTGGTGCCCCCATCACCTCGCGCAATTGTTCGACCACGGGCTGGAGTGCCGCGCAGGCGTTGCGCGCCGCAGTCGCCGATGCCTCATCACCGCTCACCAGCATCTTGGCCACATTGGCGGTGATGATACGTTCGCCGTTACGCAGGATATCCAGGATGCGATGGGCGCTTTCGATGTTGCTCACCCGCGCTTCGTGATCATCGGCGCGGGAATCGAGCCCCTTCAGCCCATCGGCAATGCCCTGTTCAACGAGGATCGTCGCCTCTCGCATCCGGCCGTAGTGAGCCGTCATGTTCTCCGTTTCGCCATCCATGGTCAGGCTCGCCGCGCCCAAGGTGGCGATCGCCGCGGCGAGCCTTTCCAGACTGCCCTTGAGCGATTGCGCCTCGGCCACCGGAATGGCGGTGAGGCCGGCGATAGCTGTCGCCACCATGCCTTCGGCCTGGGACAGGCTTTCCTGGTCGCGGGTGGCAATGAAGTTTTCTACCCGTCCGGTGGCCCCGTTTACCGAGGCCAGGATTTCCGCGGAATGGCTGGCGGAATCCACCGCACGGACCATGCCGCGCAAGCCGTAGAGGTTCACCAGCGACACCGTCAGCATCAGGAACACCAGCGCGGCGACCGCCAGGCCGATCCTGACGGCGATGGGCCTGTCCGTGGTGGGTTTGAATGTCAACATGGCGCCTCGTACCCTGCCCGCCACTACTGCTTCGTCACCTCGGGCAAAGACGCCGGCGTATTGTTGTTGGCCGCCTCGATCATCGCCACGACGGAAGCCTGGTCATAGGAAGGATTGGCGGCGCCGCCCACCGGCATGGTGACGAGCCAGGCGTCCAGGTCTTTCGCATCGATACGCACCAACGGCACTTCGACGAACTTCGGTACTTGCTTGCCCGCCAGAATCTGCTGGGCCACCCAGAACCCCACTTGGGAGACGCTTGGGGAGGCGGAAACAGAGACGGTCTCGTAGCCATTGGCGTCGCGCTCTTGTTTCCACAGGGCGAGCTCGTCCTGACGGTTGCCCATCACGATGATCGGCAAAGGGCGTCCCGCCGCCTTGAACGCCATGGCCGCGCCATAACCATCGCCCCCTTGAGTTGCGACGGCATCAATATTGGGCAGCGACGGCAGCGCCAGCGCCACTTCCTTGCGTGCCACGGAAGACGTCCAGTTCCCATAGACGGTCTTGGCGAATTTCAGGCCCGGATAGTCGCTGGCGGCCTTGCGAATGCCGTCGCTGATGTTTTTATCGGTGGCATCGCCGGCAATGCCGCGGATCTCCAGCAGCGTTCCGTTCCCCTTGAGGCGCTCGGCGATGTAGTCGATTTCCACGCGGCCCATGGCGGACCAGTTGTAGTCCACGGTATAGACGCAGGGTTCGGTGACCAGGCTGGCCATGACAACCACTACGATGCCGGCGTTGCAAGCGTCGCGGATCACCCCGTTGAGGGCCGTGTCGGACGCGGCCAGGATGACGATGGCGTTGACGCCGTTGACGATCATGTCCTGGATATGCGCCGCTTGTTCCGACGCTGAATTATTGGCGCTGACCACCGGAGCCTCGCGGATCAAGCCATCCTTTTGCGCCTGGGCCGCAATCTCCTGCCAGTTGCGCACCATCACTTTGCGAAAGTCGCTGCCCGCGTAGGAATTGCTGAAGGCGATGCTATGACTGGCGGTAGGGCCGTCGGCAGCTCGGGCCGGACCGGCGGCGATCATCGCCAGTCCGGTCAAGCAGCCGGCGATGCCCCACAAGACGTTGATCGATTTAGTGTTCATGCCATTCTCACGTGCTGCAGTGGCCGTGAGCATAGTCCCAAGGTGCCCGCTTCGCTCGGGGCCTGGACGAAGTAATGGGCGAACGGGCTGATTGCTCTCAGCGGCGCCTTACAGACTCGCATCCTGCGGGGTGCCGCCAGTCAACGCATTGGCCGTCCAGCTGCTAAGCTTTGTTTCGCTCCAGACCATAACCAATAAAAACTCCAAGAAGGTAACGCAGCATGGCCACGGTACAGCCCCCGGCAACGTCAAGTTCTGCGAAATGGCGCTTCAAGACAGGCATCGCCATTCTTTGCCTGATGCTCGCGTTATGGTTGTTGGTACCGCTGGCAGCGGCTGCGGATGTACCCCGCTCCACCATCGCGGCGATCACCGGCGCGCTGTTCATCATCAACAAGGTGCTGTTGCTGCTGGTCATCGCAGTGATGGGCAAGGCAGGTTTTCAGGAGCTCAAGCAGAAGGTGTTCGGCTATGTGTCGGGCCTTGTGCCCAGCGCTGAGCAGGAGGTAAGCGCCACCCGCCACCGTATTGGCCTGGTGATGTTCTGCCTGCCGTTGGTGTGCTCGTTTCTTGAACCTTATGTCGATGCCCTCGCACCCGGTCTACGTCCTAATAGCTGGGCGTTGCAATTGCTTGCCGATGCACTGTTGGTCGGCAGCTTCTTCGTCCTGGGCGGCAATTTCTGGGAGAAACTGCGCGCCCTGTTTATCCGCTCCGCACGGGTCACCACCGCCGACGCGATCTGAGACAACGTCCGGATCGCCGCCCCGGCGCTCTATCAGTTTTCTTCAATGGCCATGACTTGCAGGTGCCGATATGCCCGATTCGCCCCGTTCCGTCGAGCCTGAGTTACACACTGAACCGCTTCCTGAAAAGCCTGTACCCGCCAATCCGCTACGGCGCATTGCGCTGGGCGTTGCGGTGTTGATCGCCGTGCTGTTCATCCTCTCCATTTTCATGGAGCGCCGCACGCCCTCGACGTCGCAAGCCGTGGTGCAAGCCTATGTGGTGGAAATGGCTGCAGAAGTGGGTGGCCGTGTGACGGAAATAGCGGTGCTGGACAATGCCCGGGTGAAGGCCGGCCAGGTGCTGTTTCGTATCGACCCGCAACCCTACAGACTTGTCGTCAGCGAGGCTGAAGCGCGGCTGGAGGAAACCGGCCAGGCAGTGGGTGCGAGCACCGCCTCGGTGGATGCCGCCCAGGCGCAGCTGGTGTCGGCGCGAGCGCAGCGCGACAACATACGCGAGCAAGCCCGACGGGTGAATCAACTGGTCGAGCGTGGCGTGTTCGCCGCCGCCCGCCAGGATGAAGCGAAAGCCTCGTTGGGCTCCGCCGAGGCGGCCGTGAGCAAAGCCCAGGCCGACCTGGAACGGGCGCGCCAGCAACTCGGGCCCAAAGGCAACGACAACCCGCAATTCAAGCAAGCCCTGGCCTCGCTGGAAAAAGCCCGACTCGACTTGGTGCGTACCGAAGTCATCGCACCCGCCGATGGCGTGATCACCCATCTCCAGCTCGCCGTGGGCCAGGTCGTCAGCGCCGGCCAACCGGCACTGACCTTCATCGACAGAGGCACCGTATGGGTGTCTGCCGCCTTCAAGGAAAACAGCCTGGAGCATGTGCAGGCCGACGACCCGGCGGAGCTGGTCTTCGATGTATTGCCGGGCCGCGTGTTCAAAGGCCGGGTTGAAAGCGTCGGCTGGGGTGTCGCGCAACAGGGCAGCAGCAACTCGGCCCTGCCCTCGGTGCGCAACCAGAGTGGTTGGGTGCGTGACCCTCAGCGCTTTCCGGTACGCCTGATCGTGGAGGAACCACACCCGGTTGGCCCGCGTTACGGCTCACAGGTGAGCGTGGTGATCTATACCGACGACAATCCCATGACTAACGCGCTGGGGGCATTCATGACACGCTTGGGCGCCTGGCTGAACTATGTCAACTGAAGGGCAAGCTGCCCAGGAGCGGCTGCGGATCAAACGCCAGGGACTGCGCGTCGCCCTGGCAGTGACCGTGGGCTTGTGCACGGGTCTGGTCCTGGGCGATATCTTGCCGTTTCTCGCGCCCTTGTTCGCCATCCAGTTCCTCTTGGCCAGCCGCCGCGCGCCAGCGCTGTCCCAAGGGTTGACGACGTTGCTGGTAAGTATGCTGACCGGCGCCCTGCTGGTATTTGTCACCGGCTTGCTCGGTGAGCGGCCTTGGGTGCTGCTGCCGCTGTTGTGGCTGTTTTATTTCGCCTGTTTTATCGCCCAAGGCCAACAACTGGGCGGCGCGGGACCGGCGCTGATGCTGGTCATTGCGATTGTGGTGCCGATGCTCGATATCGTGCAGCCCGACCTGGGCGAATCTATCGTACTAGTGCTGGTGAAGGCGGTCGGCCTGGGTTTGCTGCTGACCTGGGGCACCCATGCGCTGCTACCTGACCCTGCAGGTGAATATGCCGACCAGGCACTCGCCCAGCCGCACGAGCTGACGCTGGTGATTCGCCAGGCCTTGGCCAGCGCGGCGATCCTGCTGGCGATGGTTGCGCTGTGCCTGAGCGACCCACGGCTGGCCACGGCGATAGTCGTGCCCATTACGGTGGCCTCGCTGCTTAGCCAGTTCTCCCTGGGCATGAGCAGCCGCACCGCCCTCGGCTTGGTGTTGGTCAACCTGCTAGGCGGGGTGGCGGCGTCCGTGGCCTTCACGCTGTTTGAACTTCGCCCGACCCTGTGGCTGGTGGCGCTGGTCCTGTTGCTGGTAAGCCTGCTGTTTGCCGGCAAAGCCGCCATCGGCAACGCCACTGGCAAGATATTCGGCGGTGGGCTAATCACCTTCCTTATCCTGTTCGGGCTCGGTGTATCGCCATTGCCGACAGAAACGCCCCAGCTGTTTTCCACCCGTATCGCCTACGTGCTGTTTGCGGTGGTCTATGCCATCGGCCTGGCCGCGCTGCTGTGGCCAAGCACGCGCGCTCTGCAACGCCTTCCCGGCTAGTTCGGTTTTACGGCAACAGGCGCGGTCATTCGAGCAAAGACATACAGCAGCATCCCCACCAGGATAAGTGCCGCGCCTCGTAGCCAAGTGCCCAAGTCTTGCTGACTCAGCAATACGAGACAAGACACGATAGCCAGCAAGGGTACCCAGGTGGGAATTCGAAAATGCTCCTGCCCAACCTTGTCCTTGCGTAACACCAACACGGCCATGTTGGTGCTGAGGAAAACGAACAACAAAAGCAGGACCACGGTTTGCGCCAACGTCGCCAGAGTCCCCGTCAGCGTCAGTGCGATAGCTACGAGCGTCGTTGCGATAATGGCCGCCCATGGAGTGCGCCTATGTGGCAGCACCCTTCCCAAGACATCTGGCAATAGCCCTAGATTGGCCATTCCATAAGTGAGTCGACTGGCCATGATCATGGTGAGCAGCGCCCCATTGGCAACCGCGATGAGGGCGATAAACGCGAATAGACGAGGCGAGATGTCAAGCCCGGAGGCCCGAACCACCTCGAGTAACGGGGCTGAGGTGGCGAGCAGTTTCTCCGTCGCCAATACTGAAGAAGCGGCGATCCCAACGGCCATGTAAACGACGCCCGCTGTCATCAGCGCGGCAAACAAGGCCCGTGGGTATACCTTGCGAACATCCTTGATCTCTTCCGCGAGATTGGCGGAAGTCTCAAAACCCACGAACGAATAGAATGCGAGCAACGCAGCTCCCAACACGGCGAGCATTGGACTGACCCCAGGCTTGAATTCCAGCGACCTCCCCAGTTCGGCTTCGCCAGAGCTGAAAAAATAACCCGCAGCGACGATGACCAATATCAACCCGGACAGCTCGATCACGGTCATCACCAGATTCGCCCCCAGGGATTCCTTGATTCCTCGCGCATTCAAAAGCGCAATCGCCAACAAGAAGACCAGAGCCGCAACGTGGGGCGATACTTCAATGAACGCTGCAAGGTAATCCCCTGCGAAGGCCAGTGAGAGGCCAGCAGCACTTGTGACCGCCGCGGCGAGCATGCAAAAACCCACCAGGAAAGATATCAGCGGTGACTTGAAAGCCTTTTCGGCAAACACGGACGCTGCGCCCGCGTGAGGATATTTCGAGACCAGTTCGGCATACGAACCTGCCGTCAGCATTGCGAAGAACAACGCGATCAACAACGGCACCCAGATCGCGCCGCCGACCTCTCCGGCGATGGTACCCGCAAGCGCGTAAACGCCAGCGCCCAGTACATCGCCAAGTATGAATAGAAACAGCATCGGCCCCGTGACAGCGCGACGCAAAGAGGTCTTGGAGGGTGACGTGTCTACTTTCATCGAAGGCTCTGCCGAGTGATGTTATTTCGCACATACATCCGAGCGCCATGCCTTCGCACAACGTCTGAGCAGTGGAAAAATCCGCGGGGTAAAAGTTCACTTAATTGCCGATGGGGGTGCAGGGACCTATTGGAAAGACAAGGCAGCGGATAACGCCGCTAAAACCTGTACGAAAAAGATACCAAAGTACAATTTATTGATGCCGTTGCGCCATCAACAATCCACTCCTACGTGCCTGATCCGCCCGTTCATAGATGCCCGGATATTCACCGGGTCGCTCCTGCAGTTCGAATCAAAATCAAAGAACGTGGAAAGGACCTCCCGCCAGAGCCAGAAAAATAACGTCGCTACATCCTCCAGCTCAGCCATTTGCACTGGACATATCGGGTTCGAAGCAACCCAACGTTATTGGCCGAACCGTGCAAAACACAAGGGTTGTCGCCGTAATCCTCGGCGCGCCCAAAGATCGGGCTGGGAGGCTTTATGAAACTCAAATCGCTGCAAGTAAGAATCTGCATGACAGCGGGCATCTGCCTGTTTGTTTCATCATTCAGCCTGGTGCTCTACGGGCTCTTTTCCGCCAAGTCCAACGAGCAATACGTAGCGGCCGAGGTCTCTGCCTTGGTTGAGCGCGCAACTATCCGGGAGATCCAGAACCTGGCGGAGTCCCGCGCCAATGCCATCCAAGCCAAATTGCAAAATGCCCTGGACGCTGCGCGTACCATGGCCAACACTTTTGCCGCGAGCAAAGCCTCGCAAAGCCCTCTGGTGATGGGCCGAGAGCAGATCAACACCGTACTGCTCGGGGTGCTCAAGGATAACCCTGATTTCAACGGGACCTATTCCTGCTGGGAACCAGATGCACTGGACGGGCAGGACCTTGCGTTTCGCGCGACCCAGGATGGGAGCAATCCGTCGACGGGCCGCTTTACGCCCTATTGGACCCGTAGCGCGGGTGGCCACATAGCGGTGCAACCGCTGGTTGAGTATGACTCCTCGGACCGCCACCCCAACGGCGTGCCTAAAGGCGGTTGGTACAGCGGCCCCCGTGACACTCTGAAAGAAAGCGTGCTAGACCCCATTCCCTACGTGGTCCAGGGAAAAAATGTCTGGCTGACCACCCTGTCGGTCCCTATCGTCGCCAACGGCAAATTCCAGGGCGTGGTCGGGGCCGACTTCGATATTGCCTTTATCCAGAAACTCAGCGAGCAAATGTCCGCCGACCTTTACGGCGGCAAAGGCTCGGTATCGATCCTCAGCAACCAGGGCTTGGTAGTGGCGGACAGTCAGCGCACTGACTTGATTGGCCAACCCATCAAGGCGTTGTTGCCTGAGTCTTGGGAAACGGTGCTGAGCACCATCCAGAGCGGGCGCGGTAACGGCTTGCTCAATGCGCAAACCCAACAAATCGAAGTCTTGATGCCCATTGAGCTTGGCCGTACCGGCAAACCCTGGGCAGTGCTGATTCGTTTGCCCAAGGCCGTGGTCATGAGCCAGGCCATCGCCCTGGAGCAAGAGCTGCAGGCCCGCAGTATCAACAACAGCATCTGGCAGGTCTCTGTCGGTCTGGGCATCTCACTACTGGCCTTGGTCGCGTTGTGGTTCGCTGCCGCGAAAATTGTCGGCCCAATCCGCGATGCCGCTGCCTTGGCGGCCAACATCAGCCTGGGGGACTTCTCGCGGCGTCTGGTGCAGGAAACCGAAGATGAGGTGGGACAATTGTCCGCGGCGTTGAACGACATGTCCGAAAGCCTGCAACGGCAAGTACGAGTCGCCGAGCGCATTTCCGAAGGTGACCTGGATCTGGAGGTCCGGTTGTCCTCGCCCCACGATACCCTGGGCAAATCGCTGGAAAAAATGGTCAGTAACCTCAACCAACTGATCTCACAGGTACAGTCCAGCGCAACCCAGATCACCGGCAGCTCAGGACAGGTCACCGATCTCAGCCAGTCGCTGTCTGACGGCGCGGCGAACTCCGCGTCGTCCATTACCGAAATCAGCGCGGTCATGACCCAAATGGCCGCTCAAACCCGAGACAACGCCGCCAACGCCAAGAAAGCGGATGAGCAATCCCAGGCATCACGGGCCGATGCGGGAGAAAGCGATCAATTGATGGGCGAGTTGATAGCCGCCATGGCCGAGATTGACGACTCGGGCAAAGACATCACGGCGATCATCACCACCATCGACAACATCGCCGCGCAAACCAACTTGCTGGCCTTGAACGCCGCCATCGAGGCCGCTCGAGCGGGTGAGCTGGGACGGGGGTTTGCCGTCGTGGCGGACGAAGTCCGCAGCCTGGCGGCGCGCAGTGCCGAGGCCGCCCAGCAAACCGCCGCGCTGATTTCCGACTCCTCGAGCAAGACGCAGCGCGGCATGGTCATCGCTAGCCGCACCGCCGAATCGTTGAAAAATATCGTCAATGGAACTGGCGCAGTGTCCAACTTGGTGTCGCTGATCTACCAGGCCTCCAGCGAACAGGCCTCCGGATTGCAGCAAGCGAGCATCGGGCTTGAGCAAATCGACGAAGTGACGCAGAAAAATCAATCAAACTCGCTGGAGTGCGCGGTGGCGGCCAAGGATCTGTCGGAGCGGGCCGCGCTCATGCAGCGGGAGTTGGGCAGGTTCAAGGTCAAACGGTCATAGGGGGACGAGGTTGGCTCCGGGGCGGCCCATGGAGCTCGGGGGGAGCAATCCTGACCCAACATAGCGCTATTGACCAAGAACGCAGGCTTTTCATGAAGGTGATGGAAGGGTGCTTGATGTAGATCAATTGACCAACGCCGATGGCGATCATCATCCCGACAGACACATGCCGGGAAAAGGTCGCCCGGTGCCCAGTAAGTCCTAGTCCGGGAGGTTTGCCATGTCTACTCAATCACGCTTGATGCTAGTCGTCTCGCCGCTGATGGAACACAATCCGGCGTTCGACCGGGCGGCCGCACTGGCCAAGGCCGAAGGCACCGCGCTGCACATTGTCGCTTTTGACTACCTGGAAGGCCTCGCCACGGCCAGCCTGGTCAACGAGCAGGCGTTGGAGCAGATGCGTCTGGGCTACGTTGAACGCCACCGGGACTGGCTGGAGGAGAAAGCCAGGCCCCTGCGCAAGCTCGGTATAGAGGTCACGACGGAAGTGGCGTGGGTGGAGCGCCCCCTGCAGGAAATCCTGGTCCATCTCAAAGAAGCGCCGATGGAAGCACTGATCAAGACGGTGGATCCTGAATCCTGGATCTCGCGCCTCATGTTTACCCCCCTGGACGTGCGCCTGCTGCGCGAATGCGAGGTGCCGCTGCACTTCGTCAACAAAGTGGCCCATGCGCGCCCGCGCAAGATCGTGGCCGCTATAGACCCTTTTCACCGCGACGGTCGCTACGAAGGCCTCAACGACCGGATCCTGGCCGAAGCCAACAAGCTGGCTGCCAGCTGCGATGCGGAACTTGAAGTCATCTACGCCTACGACCTTTCCTCCATCACCGCCGCCGAATACGGTTTTGGCAACGGTTCGACCTTTTTCTCCTCGACACTGGCCCGACAACTCTACGAATCCCAAGGCGCAGCCTTTGACGCATTGGTCGAACGCAACGGGATCGCACCGCAACAACGGCGAATGATCATGGGCGACCCAACCAAGGTTCTAGTCAACTACGCGGCCTCCCATGATATCGACGTCATTGTCATGGGCCGGGTGCGCTACAGCGGTCTGGACAAGCTGATCGGCAGCACGGTTGAGGGCCTGTTGTACAAAATGCCGTGCAGCTTATGGGTGATTGCGCCGCAACAGATCGACTAATCGCGCACTGGTCGCTAACCGCCTGGGCGATTCAAGGCTTCAGGTTCCATGGGAAAAATTGCTCGATGAAGCCCACTGACACCCCATCAACCACCCCACTCCGTCCGCAGGCCTGGTACAACCTGCCGGCGGAACAGGTTCTCAAACGCCTGGGGGTCAGTGAGCAAGTCGGGTTGAGCGTTGCCGATGTCCAGACCCGACTGGCCCAGGCCGGCCCCAACTGTCTCCCCGAGTCACCCCGGCGCCCGACGTGGCTACGCTTTGCGCTGCAGTTCCACAACATCTTGATTTATGTGCTTCTGGGATCGGCGGCCATCACCGCCCTGCTGCAGCACCTCTGGGATACGGTAGTGATTCTCGCGGTAGTGCTGGCAAACGCCCTTATTGGCTATATCCAGGAAGGCAAGGCTGAACAAGCCATGGACGCCATCCGCCAGATGCTGGCACCGCGGGCAGCAGTGATTCGCGGCGGCGAACGCTTGAGTGTCGCGGGCGAGGCGCTGGTGCCGGGCGATATCGTTCTGCTGGAAGCCGGCGACAAAGTCCCAGCGGACCTGCGCCTGCTGCACGCAAACAGGCTGCAGATCCAGGAAGCCCTGCTGACCGGAGAGTCCGCTCCCGTAGAAAAACACACCGAACCGGCGGGAAGTGAAGCGGCCCTGGGTGATCGGGCGTGCATGGCGTTCAGCGGCACGCTGGTCACCTGCGGACAAGCCACCGGCGTCGTGGTGGCCACCGGTCCTTTAGCCGAGATCGGGCGAATCAGTCATCTGCTGTCAGGTGTGGAGACATTGACCACGCCACTGGTCCAGCAAATGAACGTCGTTGCCCGCTGGCTGACCTTATTGATTCTGGCTGTCGCCGGTTTGTTGCTGGTTTATGGACATTTCGTCGTGCATTACGCGTTCACCGAAATGTTCATGGTCGTGGTGGGCATGTCGGTCGCTGCCATTCCCGAAGGGTTGCCCGCGGTCCTCACCATTACCCTGGCCGTCGGGGTGCGAGCAATGGCCCGACGCAACGCCATCGTCCGGCGCCTGCCCGCCATCGAGACCCTGGGCTCGGTCTCCGTCATCTGCACGGACAAAACCGGCACCCTGACCCGCAACGAGATGATGGTGGCGTCGGTCGTCATCAGTGACCTCACATTCACGGTAGATGGCGCGGGCTATCAACCCGCTGGGAACGTCAATCTCGAGAATCAGTTGATCGACACCGCCAATCATTCGACCTTGGCCGAGCTCGGGCGAGCGGCAGCCCTGTGCAACGATGCAGCATTAAGACAACACCAAAGCACATGGATCGTTGAAGGCGACCCGATGGAGGGCGCGCTGCTGGTATTTGCCGCCAAGGCTGGAATCGACCGCGACGAAGAGCGACGCACCTGGGCACGCACCGATGCGATTCCGTTCGATGCCAAGCACCGCTTCATGGCAACGTTGCATCACAACCATGAGCGACACGCTACGATTTACGTCAAGGGCGCGCCTGAGCAGGTGCTGTCGATGTGCACGCAACAACGCATCGATACAGCCGCAACGGGCCGGCTCGATACCCACTATTGGCTTGACCAGGCGAATGCCATCAGCCGCAACGGCCAGAGGGTGTTGGCGTTCGCAACCCGGGCGGTGGCACCCGAACAGGCGCTGTTGGAGTTCTCCGATGTGCAGGGTTCGCTGACCTTGCTTGGCATGGTGGGCATGATCGATCCGCCTCGCCCGGAAACCGTGGAGGCGGTCAAGCAATGCCAGGCGGCGGGTATCGGGGTCAAAATGATCACGGGTGATCACCCTGGCACCGCCGCCGCGATCGGGCAACAGATCGGCTTGCAGAACCCCAACCGGGTCCTGACCGGCCTCGACTTGGACGCCATGGACGACGCCGTGCTGAAAGAAACGTTGAAAGACGTGAATATTTTTGCCCGCACCAGCCCCGAACATAAACTCAGGCTGGTGATGTTGCTGCAGTCGAACGGCATGACCGTGGCAATGACCGGCGACGGTGTCAACGACGCACCAGCACTCAAGCGTGCAGACGCCGGCATCGCCATGGGCAATAAAGGCAGTGAAGCGGCAAAGGAAGCCGCGGATCTAGTCCTGGCCGATGACAACTTCGCCTCCATCGTTGCCGCGGTTCGCGAAGGCCGGACCGTCTATGACAACATCAAGAAAGTGTTGAGCTGGACATTGCCGACCAACGCAGGCGAAACCATGACGATCATCGTCGCGCTGTTGTTCGGCCTTACGTTACCCGTGACGGCCATCCAGATTCTATGGATCAACCTGATCACCGCGATAACCCTCGGTATCGCACTGGCTTTCGAGCCAACCGAAGAAAACACCATGCGCAGGCCTCCGCGTGCCAGGCATGAGCCGCTGATCAGCGGCGCCCTGATCTGGCATATGGTGCTTGTTTCGATTCTTTTCCTTTGCGGCGTCTACGGCATCTTTGCCTATGCGCTCGATCGCGGTTACCCCGTGGAGCTGGCTCGCACTCTGGCGGTCAATACCCTGGTCGTGATGGGAATCTTTCACCTGTTTTTCATACGTAATCTCTACGGCACGTCCCTGACCTGGGAGGCCGTTCGAGGCACCCCGGTCGTGTGGCTGACAGTCGCTGCGGTGACTTTCGCGCAGTTCGCCATCACCTATGCGCCGCCGTTGCAAAAGGTGTTTGATACCCAGTCGGTACCGTTGCTCGATGGTCTGCTCATCATCGGGATTGGTCTGGCACTCTTTGTGATCATCGAGATTGAAAAACAGATTCGACTACGCCTGTTCAGTTTCCACCGCAGTTCGCTGTACCGCGACGAAGCGCAAGATCCCTGCGATAAGGCTGCGGGACGTTAATCAGAAAAGCAGTTCAGCCTCACCCCCGTCATTCAGGAGCTCTAAAAAATGCATAAAGTACTGATTGCTGCCGATGGTTCAGAACATTCGGAACGCGCCGTGCGCTACCTGATCGGGCTGATCCTGGACGGCGGATTGCTCGCAGGCAACGTAGAAGTTCATCTGGTGAATGTGCAGACGCTCTTATCGGCTCGCGTCGCACAAGGAATGAGTCGTGATGAGCTGGACCGTTACTACCTTGAAAAAAGTACCCTGGCTTCACGCAGAGCGATTGATTTGCTGAAAAATGAAGGCATCGCATTCACTTTCCATGCGTTACAGGGCGACGCCGCAAGCAGAATCGTAGCCTGTTCCCAATCGTTAGGCTGTGACAGCATCTTCTTGGGGTCCCAAGGCAACGGTGTCTTGGAAGGGATCTTTTTAGGCTCTGTTGCGGCTAAAGTGACCCAGCTCTCCAGCATCCCGATTACCTTGGTTAAATAGATGCACTCAACACGGGCGACAGGGCCAAGCGTTGAGCCCCGCCAGTATCAGCCACCGCTAGTCCACTTTGCGGGGCCTGCTCGTATTTGATACGCAGCTAAAATCACCCGCCGAGGTCAAATGATTGATCACAACTTATTCGACCTGACCTTAAATCAACCCTAGCGTCAGGGCTTTGAGGGTCGCCGCGGCACGGGTGGTACATTGAAGTTTACGGAACACGTTTTCCACGTGGGTGCGGACCGTGCTCGGACTGATGCCCAACTGACGCGCCACTTCCTTGTTGCTTCCTCCTGTGCTGATGCACCGTAGAATTTCGGTTTCACGCTCGGAAAGCAGGCCACCGCTTGGCCTGCAGGCAGCCATTACCGTGTCCCCGCGCGCCGCCGCGATGACCGCCTGGCAGGCTCGTCGGTCAAAGCGTCCCTGGTCCGCCTCGTCCAGCAACAAGCGGGCGGCATCATCCTGACTCAAGGACGGCCGCCACGGTCGCTCGCTCAGTAACGCTTGCCAAGCCAGGGCGGCGGCCAGCAAGCGATGTTCGCTTTGCAGTGCGTCACCGTTGAGGCTGCGAAAGTAACCACTGCCGTCCAGTCGCTCGTAGGCGTGGGCCGCTATCTGGCCCGACACGGCCAACGCCGATATCTGGCTACAGGCTCGCGATGTCCAGTAAGGCACCAACCGCACCTGCTCAAGATCGCCTTCCAATAACGCACCCGGGGTATTCCAGACTCGATTGGGCACCGCTGCGCGGCCAAGTCCATGGATCAGCGCCGCTTGGCCGAGGTTGTCTACTGATGCCTCTGACAACCCCGAAAGCCTGGCGGCCTCCTGGACCAGCTCCGAAGAACGTCGCGAATACCCCGACAGCCACGGCAACTTGAGATCGATCACATCGCCGATAAGGGTCAATGGCACCGATGGTGCGGTTTGCCGCGAAGCAGCCACATCTGGCGTGCGCAATTGAGCGAGCCAGTCTTCGGCGTGTTGCAGCATTTCGGCGGCGAGCGCTGCTGGATAGCGTCGATCACGCTTGCTGGCGATCCACTGCAACGCCACTTCCAGGCCGTGACTGCGGGACAGGATTTCCAGATCACCGGCGAGCAACACTTGATAAACCACCTCCGGCACCCGTGGATGACGCAGGCCTGACGGCCTTCCTTCGCCGTCGTATTGCTCAAACACGTGACGCAGCCCGTGTTCGACTTCGGTCCTCAAGCCCAATGTATGCGCGATATCACCGGACACCTCGCAATGAATCTGCGCCAGCGGCGTGGACCTGCGCATCGCTCGCTGGCCCGCTGCACTGAGGGTATGCGTCAGCATCGCGTTGCGGCCCTCGACATCATCGCCCAGCAGCTGGGTGAAACCCTGCGCATTGGCGGTGCACCCTGACCAGCGCAACAAGGCCACCTGGCGTCCGATCTCGGTGTGCTCGCCAGCGCCATTGCACGCTTGCGCGAGCATTTGCACCAATCGGGCGGTGCGGCGCGACTGATCGAACGGCTGACCCATGCTCAGGTCGCCCACCATGGACAACGCCAGGATGGCGTCTTCCAATTCGATACAGTCACCTGCCGACATGTCGTTTCCTCCGGGCATCCGATTGAACATTGTTGATGGCCTCGGATAAATGACCGATACCTCAGCCGCCGAGTATCGCTGAAACTGCGCTCACCCCATACAGGAGATCGCATCATGTTCAAACCCAAGGCCCTTGCCCTCTCACTCGCCATGACCTGTTCATTATTCGGCGGCGCGGTCCATGCCGCGGCGCAGCAACCTTCTGTCGTCATCGTCCATGGCGCTTTCGCCGACGGATCCGACTGGGGCAAGGTCGTCCCGCTGCTGCAGGCGGAAGGTATCAAGGTCACCGTAGTACAAAATCCGTTGACCTCGCTGGCGGACGATGTCGCCGCCACACAGCGTGTGCTGAACAACCAGGAGAATGACGTCGTATTGGTCGGCCACTCCTGGGGCGGCACCGTCATCAGCGAGGCTGGCACCGACAAGAAAGTACGCAGCCTGGTGTACGTCGCCGCGTTCGCTCCGGATGCCGGTCAAGCCAGCAAAGACCTGGGCAAGGACTACCCTGCCCCGTCCGGCGTGAAAGACATCGCCGCCGACAAAAATGGTTTCCTGTACATGACCGCCGAGGGCATGGCCACCGGTTTTGCCCAGGATCTTTCCCCAGAGCAAACCGCGGTAATGGCGGCGACGCAAGGGCCGATCCGAGCCTCGGCCTTCGATGACAAAACCAGCGCCGCCGCCTGGAAAGGCAAGCCAACCTGGTACGTCGTGGCCAAGGAGGACCGGATGATCCAGCCTGATCTGCAACGCGCTTTTGCCAAGAAGATCGGTGCCAAGGTCACTGAAATCGATGCCAGCCACGTGCCACAACAATCTCGCCCGGCAGATGTCGCAAAAGTCATCATCCAGGCGGTTCAGAAGAGCCAGTAGTTCCAGTCCCCTTCTGCGCTGAGATCGAAGGAAGTGCTGCTGCGCCCCAATGGATTGCCACCAGTTTCAGGACAGGTTGGCCGGAAGCTGGGATGCAACACACTTCCCTCGCAGCAGTCATCGCATCAGGCGATGCAATACCACACCGTCCAAGGAAACCCATCCATGCCTATGAATTGCGAGCTGAAAAAGCACCCGTTCGATTTTATCGTCTGTGGCGCGGGAACCGCCGGTTCCGTCGTGGCCGGACGGCTGGCCGAGAATCCGGAGGTCGAGGTATTGCTCATCGAGGCCGGAGGCAGCGATGACCACCCTCACGTGCTGGAGCCGGGGAACTGGCCCCTGAACCTTGGCACCGAGCGCGATTGGAACTTCGTGGGTGCCGCAAACCCTCATCTCAACGACAGGAAAATCCCGCTGAATATGGGCCGTGGGTTGGGCGGCGGGTCCAGCGTCAATGTCATGTTGTGGGCCCGCGGCCATAAAAACGACTGGGAAGATTTCGCCGCGCACAGTGGAGATCCTGCGTGGAGCTACGCATCGGTCCTGAAGATCTATCAACGCGTGGAAGACTATTGGGGCATCTGCGACTCAGTCCGTCGCGGCAAGGGCGGACCGGTTCATGTCGCACCAGTGCGAAACGCCCAACCGATTGCGAACGCCATGATCAGTGCGGCCGCCGGAATGGGTATACCTGTTTTTGACAACCCGAACGGCGCCATGATGGAAGGCCGCGGAGGTGCGGCGCTGAACGATCTCATCGTCAAGGATGGCCGGCGTAATTCCATCTACCGCGCCTACGTCGCTCCACGCTGTGGCCAGCCCAACCTCACGGTCCTGACTGATACGCTGGTCAGTCGCGTGCTATTCAAGGACCAACGCGTCATCGGCGTGGAAACCATAAACAATGGGCAGACCGAGTGCTTTTACGCCAATCACGAAGTCGTTCTTTCCCTGGGGGCGATCAACACGCCTAAGGTCCTGATGCAATCCGGAGTGGGGCCGGAGGAAGAATTGCAGCGCCATGGCATTCCAGTCGTCCAGCATCTCCCCGGCGTTGGCGCCAATCATCAAGATCACGTGTCCTTTGCGGTTATTTTCGAATACACGACACCACAACCGGTGGGTTATGGCGGCTCGGAGGCAACCCTCTACTGGAGCAGCGAGAGTGCTTTGCATCTCCCCGACATGTTCCACTGCCAGGTCGAGTTTCCAGTGCCCAGCGCAGAGACCGCGTCACTCGGCGTTCCTGCACATGGCTGGACAATGTTCGCCGGCCTTGCCCACCCGGAAAGTCGCGGACAGGTCACGCTCAGCGGCCCGAATGTGACTGATGCCCCCATCATTCAACCCAACACGCTGTCGCATCCCACCGATCGGCGCAACGCGCTGGAAAACATCCGTTTTGTCCAGGAACTGGGCGCGCAGGCCCCCTTCAAGGGCTTGGTAAAAAATGAAAGCCTGCCTGGAAAACTGAACACCCAATCGCTCGAACACTACGCACGCAACGCTGCCGTTACCTACTGGCACCAATGCGGTACGGCAAAAATGGGCCAGGACGCGATGTCCGTGGTTGATGGTCAACTGCGCGTCTACGGAATCCAGGGCCTACGCATTGCCGATGCCTCCATCATGCCCCATGTCACGAGCGGCAATACGATGGCCCCGTGCGTGGTGATCGGCGAGCGGGCCGTGGAGGCTATACGAGCCACTTACAACCTATGAGCTTCATGCAGGCGCCCGAAGGCTCTCGTTGCCAACCAGATTGGCACGGGCCAAGTCGGTAAACGCCTTGAGCGCTGCCGAAGGGTTGCGCCGGTTCGGGTAATACAAACACAAGTTGTCTCGCGCCGGCGTCCAATCCTCCAGCACCCGTTCAAACTCTCCGTTCTCGATTTCGACTTGAACGTCCTGTTCCATGAAAAAACCCAGAGCCACGGCTGCCCCAACGACCGCCTTGGCAAGGCCAGGCTCGTCCAGCGTGAATTGCCCATTCACATCCAACCTGATGACCTCCCCGTCGCGTTCCAGATGCCACGGATAAATGGCTCCGTTGGGTAGGCGGATCCGTAAGCACTGATGAGTGAGTAGATCGGCTGGAGTGCGAGGCTGGCCGTGCACCTCAAAGTACGCTGGCGAGCCCACGATGGCGTAACGTTGCGGCCGGCCCAGCGGGACGACAATCATATCGCTGGGTACCAGATTGGCCGACCGCACGCCGAGGTCGAAGCCGTCAGCAACGATATCCACCAGACGCCCTTCGGTAACCAGATCGATGTGCACCTTCGGGTAACGCCGCGAAAACTCCAGGATCAGCGGCATCAGGGTCGTACGAGCGGCACTTGCAAATGCATTGATGCGCAAGATTCCCGAAGGTCCGACATTGTGCGAGCGCACCGCCTCGAGTGCCGCGCGAACATCCTGTAGCGCCGGCCCGACTTGCTCCATGTACATCCTGCCGGCCTCGGTGAGCGACACGCTGCGTGTCGTGCGATTGAACAGCCGCGTTTCAAGGTTCGACTCCACCTTGGCGATGGTATTGCTCAACGCAGTCGTCGAAACACTCAAGTCGATAGCGGCTTGTCGAAACGAGGCCCGACGCGCCACGGCCGTCACCGCCTCCAACTCGTTAAGCCCTACACGAAGATCCGGCATTTGATTGTCCTGCTTATCGGGATTAGCCATTACGTTTATGCCAGTTGAGCAAACTATCCCGTCAGGGGCAAGATCGCCGGGTGTCATCAATTCATCATCAGAGAGGAGATTACGCCATGAATCTTGATTTGAAAGGCAAGCGCATTCTGGTTACCGGCGGCACCAAGGGCGTCGGCAAAGCGGTGGTTGAGCTGCTGCTCGACGAAGGCGCAAAAGTCCTGACCTCGGCTCGCCAGGCAAACATCGAGATGCCGCCAGACTTGTTCGTTCCGGCTGATTTATCCACCCGGGAGGGTTGTGAGACGTTGGTGGCCGCGACCAAGCGAATATTAGGAGACGTCGACGTCATCATCCACGTACTGGGTGGGTCATCGGCACCGGGTGGTGGCTTTGCTGCACTGGATGAGGACCACTGGCAACGCGAGCTCGATCTGAACCTGCTTCCAGCCGTACGTATCGATCGCGCCTTGGTGCCAGGCATGCTCGAACGAAACGAGGGCGTCATCATTCACGTGACCTCCATTCAGAACCGACTGCCGCTGCCCGAAGCAACCACCGCTTACGCGGCTGCCAAGGCTGCGCTTTCGACTTACAGCAAAAGCCTGTCGAAAGAGGTCTCGCCAAAAGGAGTACGTGTCGTCCGGGTATCGCCGGGATGGGTTGAAACCGAGGCGTCGGTCGCCTTGGCCGAGCGCCTGGCGAAAGAAGCAGGTACCGACTATGAAGGTGGCAAACAGATGATCATGAACGCGTTAGGCGGTATTCCACTCGGCCGGCCCTCGAAACCTGTGGAAGTGGCGAACCTCATTGCCTTCCTGGCTTCGCCTCGCGCGGCATCCATCACGGGCAGCGAATTTGTCATTGATGGCGGCACCATTCCAACGGCTTCATAAGAGGCAGCGACTATTGATGGGTGTCCGCCTCCTCAGCCGGATAAAACTCGCCCTCCTTCCCCATCTCTTTCAGCCGTTCGCGAGCGATCCGCTCAACGCTGGCCACGGCGGCCTGATCGTCAAGGTTGACCCACTGCAAGCACAGGCTTCGAACATTCTGGTCGTGGGTGCCCTCGCTCATCATTTCGTGGGTGAAGACTTGGGCGCCACGCCATAGGCAGAGCTGGGTATGAGTCCCGCCGAGCCATATTTCGTTGAATGATCTCAGGTCAGTGGTGGCCAATTGATCCACCGTGATTGTCTTATCCATTGCGCTGTACCTTACCAATCAGCAGATACAGGTAGACTTACAAGCACAGCGGGTCGTTCCCCAGCAGCATCGAGACAAGGGATGCATGTGTTCGTCTCGGCAATTGCGCGCCGCGTGCCCACCGCGTCGGTCTGCATCAGCTAGCGGCGAGCCGCCGATAGATGGCGCGCGCGCCCCAAGACAGCATCACTGCCGGGATCGAAAGCAAAGCGCAATACAAAATACCGACTGCCAGTAGCGGCCCCGCGCCAGATGCCATCATCACACACGGAATCTGCCCGAACATTACGATGGGACCTGCCACCCATCCGCGCTGTTGAAACAGCAGACCCAGCGTCAATGTCAGCGCCAGGGACGCAGGATATAGAACAGTCCAATAACATTGCGCGTCCCAAGGCTCATTCACTCCGGACGACCATGACGCCGCCAGCCAAAAGCTCACACTGGTGACGCAAGCAACGATCGTCGCCAGCCACATACTTTTCAATGACGTCCTCTCTTTCAAGTTGTACTGCATTACGGCGTCGTGGCCCTTGAACGCGCTGCCAATGTCCGATCCCTGGACATTAAGGAAAGACTAAAATGAGCGGCGAGGAAAGCTGCTACACAATATCGCCATCATCCTGGGCAGGCGGACGCGCGGGCGCTGAGGACGATGGTTGCGCCTGCGTGGCCGCGAGCGGCTGCATGGGGGTGCTCTGACCCTGAACGGCTTGGCTTTGGGAGGTGGCCGCGGCGCGTTGCCTCAGGGCTCCAACGCTTTTGTCCCAAGCCGATTGGGAGGAGGAACCAATGGCGCTAGCAACGCTAATGATCCCATCCCCTGTCGCTTGAGCTGCATTTTTTGTGTGGTGGGTCGCTGAAACAGCTGTCTCTTTGGCTAACCTGGCGCCGGTGAGCGATGTCTTGACTGCCAACTCACCTCCCTTGACTGCCACCCTGCCAGCTGCATCTGCGGTCCCTTCTACGGCTTTTGGTACATGGGCATCGACAGCAGCAATGGCTTTTTTCGGCACTGATCCACCTAACGAGGCGCCCGCTGCCCACAGCCCGAACGCCACGGTACCCAATACGTTTTTTACAGCCTCCGAGGCTGCCGTAGCGGCCATTTTTCCCAACTCATGGGACTTCGCCAGGTTGGCTGTGGCGGTTGTAGCCGCGCCCATTGCAGAGAAACCGCCAATCAGCAGACCATTTCCTACCACACTGACCGGATCCACTATCTCTTTCAAGGCATCGCCGCTGATGACCGCATTCAGAGCCGTAGCCGCGCCTTCACCCAGCCGCGCGGAGACCATCTTGACCAGGGCAGTGGCATTGAGATCCTTTAAAGTCTCGAAGTCATCCAGCCATTCGGTATCTTGATCAATAGGCTTATGGGGCTGCCCTTGCGGTACAGCATCCCGACGACCATAGAGCATTGCAGGGTCAGCTAAATGGTTCGTGCGATCGCGGCTGACATTGTAATGCTCAATTGCTATACCCACGATGATAGCCGTGACCGGCCGTAGGGCCGGTTGCAGGATTGCATCCAGGTTCTCTTTGCCAGCCGCCGTCATGGCAAGCGTTGACGCGTACATTGCTGTATTTCGTACGGCAAACCCGGTAAGCCATTTATTGGCTTCGTCGAAAGCATTGCGCAGTGGACCTTTATCCAGCGCCAGCAGCTTTTCCGCCACTGATGCTTGAAGCGACGGGTGCAGCGTATCGCTCTCGGGTTTAAGGTAATAACCAGGCTTGAGGCCCGCGATCGTCTTGTTACCGGCAGCATCCGCCATACCGGCATACAAGCATGACATAGCGTTCTCTATCGCCGCTTGGCGTACTGTATTGCCATGCTTGCCTGCTACCTGGAGGATGGATGGCTTGAAATTACCTGCCTCGGTCAGCGCCGCAAAGGGCGTCCCCCCCATCCCTGACTTTATTGACGCAAACAATCTGTCGGCCCTGGCTGCGTTTTTTTCCGCCTTCTCCATGTCATGGACGTTATAGCCCCCTGCCTCTAACCGTTGAGCGCGGTCATCGCGAATCGCGTTCAGCTCCGCGTTGCGAGCGCTTGAGGAAGAGACAGCGGGTTGATCGGAACCAGCCTCTGTTTCAAGGTGAGCCTCGAAATGGTTTTCAAGCCGCGTTCTCATCGCTGCCCCTGTAGAACTGAGGCTCGGCGAGCGAGAGGTCTGTTGCGTTGTTTCCTGCTGTATCTCATCAGGTACACGAGTCAGCTCGCGGCTTGCACCTACATTAAGCGTATCCATGGCACTGTTCTCTTAGTGATCGATAGATAGAAGAATGCAAATGCCTCCGGTATGAGCGGCGACATCCTTACGCTTGAGTGGCCGTGCCGGAAAAAGCGTTCCAAATGACCTGATAAAAACGAGAACCAAGGGGCTACTTCGCCGAACCGGCCAGCCAGTGTGGGCAGGACGTCTTTATCGAAAATTCTCAAGAGTTGCGAGAGCGTGCTTTGACGGCCTACGGACTGCGCAAGAAACGATCGAGCACGTTTTTTGTGATCATCTCGGTGTAGATGTCTGCCTGCATAAGCCCGTGTACCCATTCGCACGTGGCGGCGGTAAAGACCTCACCTCGACCTTTATGGAAGTGCACCACCATGCCGGCCCCGCGACTATGCAAATCGATACTGGCCTCGCTAAGGTTGGGCGCCAGGATGGAAGCACGGAACCGCGCATCGCCATCGCCGAGCATGAATGAATAGGCATCCTCGGATCGGCCGTGTTCGGCATTGGTCGCCCAGCCCATCGCGAGGATTTGCAATCCGCAGGGCGCACCGTCTGTGCCGAGCGGTTCTGGGAGACCGTTAACAAACGTGTACTCCAGGCCATCCACCTCATAGCCAAAGATGTTGGCTTCGTCTCCGAACATATCCGCGTAGCCCAGGCCCGTGCCCATGAAGGCCCAGTGCTGAGGCCTGAAGACTGTATACCCGCGAGGATTGCGCGGAGCCATTCCTCCAAAGCCGCCGTATATCCCCCGCAATGCATTGACCCCAAACGTCCTCGCCCCGGGGTGATCCACCCGCGGATCTTCCCAGGCGCCGGTTTGCCGACGAGGGTCGGTCGCCGCGACCGGATCAAGCGCGCCGGCATCGTACTTGTAGGCGACCTGCCGTTGCCCCTCATCCTCCAAGCGGACCTGCCACATGAAATTGCCAGCGAAGCGCGCGACCTTGCCGCCCTCCTCGACAAAGAAATCGACATGGTCGCGCATTTCCCGCGTCCAGTACTCGTCGTGCCCTGCAAAGACCGCGCAGCGGTAGCCCTCAAGCGCATGCGGGTCGTGATGCAAATCGTCCTGGGTCAGGATGTCGACCGTGTAGCCTTGCTGTTCGGCCCAAACCACAAACGGTCTTTCGTAGGAGGCCCACCCCGCCAGCGCGTAGTACTTGGCGTAGCCGTTAAGGGAGGCCCATTCGATGAACTCGTAACGCGCCGGCCCGGGCTTGCGTTGCCGGGTCGCGTTGACAGAACGTGGCGCATCCTCGGGCAGCCAGACTTGCCCCCGCGCCCAAGGGCGTTGTGCCGACAGCAACGGCGCGCGGCCGCGCGGCGTCCCGGGGTGGAGACCGAAGTAGTGATTAGCGCCGCCCCAGTCGTTATAAGCGGCCCAGGTCGATGTGGCTGCGACAAGCACCAAGGCATCGGCGCGCTTGTGCGCCGTCTTGACGATGAACAGGTGATGCCCGAGCACGCTTTCAGCGCTATCGCGTACTTCCACTACATAGCCACCCGGCTCGGCATCAGCCGGGATTGACCAATGCCAGAATACCGGCCATTGGCACCCCTGCTCATAGGCACGTTCGGGCACCGGATGGAATCGAGCGTCAAGGCTGTCGGTTTCATGCAACGTGCGAGCGATGGCTCCATCACGATAGATCCTGAGTCTCACTTGCGGGCGATTCGAAGACAGATACAGGCACACCGAATCGGCCGGGCTGTAGGAGCGGCGATCCGAGTAGCACCAAGCGGCCGCCGAGCCCGACTCGGAAGGCACTTCGACCCAGGTCTCGCGCGCGGCCTGACGTGGCCCCGAAGTCTGGCTGACCGTCACGCCGGTGCCCGGTCGCTCACCGCGTGCAGTGGTTTTTTCAAGGTCTGTTGAGTTCATTGAATTGCACTCCTTGGGTCGGCTGATGCTGCGGATCGACCAGCCAACTGATTTAGTCCTGAGAGGCCAACGAAGACCGTGAGCCAGCCGCCAGTCGAGCACCGGGTGCCTGGATGTGCGCAAGATCGATGCCCGCCGTTTCGTCGATAAGAAAACCTGCCAGGACGGTGACCAGACCCAACCCCATGACATAGCAGACATACAGATAGCCAAGGTCGGCGCCGTCAAGATAGCTGTGTAGATACGGAGCGGTACCGCCAAAGATCGCCACCGACACCGACGATACCAACCCAACGCCTTGCGCCCGCGCCTGGGTTGGCACCTGCTCGGACAGCACTGCGGGAAATATCGCCGCGATCAGAGACCAGGCGCCTAGCCCCAGGACCTGGGCCAGGAAGAGCGTGTAGGGCTCAGTGGTCACCATTATCGAGATGGGATAGGTCAGCACGATCACGCCCAAGCCCCAGGCTACGACCATGGGCTTGCGACCTACACGATCGGACAACATTCCACAGATCGGCAACCAGCACACACAGAGGACTTGCGCGATGAGGCTGGCCACGTAGGCACCCGTGGCGTCCATGCCCTGGGCGATTGCCGTCGAAGCGCCGAACGTGACCCACGCGTAGTAGGTGACATTGGCGGCCGCTGCGAGCATGACGATGTTGCGCGCGACGCGCAGCATCTCGCCCCTGGACAATTTGCGCGACGGTCGAGCCTGGCCCTGCTGCTCTACGAACACGTGAGACTCCTGCGCGCCGCGGCGCAAAAACAGCGCATAGACCCCGAGCACTCCACCGATGGCGAAGCCGATCCGCCAGCCGTAGTCACTCATGGCCTGCGCGCCCAGCAGCCAGGTCAGCATCGCTGCCACCGCCGTCGCCGCCATCACCCCGAGCGTCACCCCGACGTAGACCGAACTGGACCATAGGCCACGGTGTTTGCTTGGGGCGATCTCGGCGACATAGGTGTAGGAAACGCCTGTTTCACCGCCATGTGCCAAACCCCAGCAGCATCAGCGACAGCCCTTGCGGGCCGATGCCGGTCGTACCTTCGAGGAACGGTCGAATATAAGTGAACATCGCAAAGTGGCCGCTGTGCACCAGCACACAGCCGAACATACCCATGGCGATGCCTGGACGCTGCAACACCTCGAGGACGGTGCGCAGGCGTGCCGGCCTGCGCGGCGCAAGGCGCGGCAGGGTGAGCGACTGGAAAGCCAGGGTCACCACCCCTACCGCCGCCGCGGCAAAGAATGCGCTGCGCCAGCCGTATAGTCCGCCCAGGTAGCTGCCCAGCGGGACCGCAACCACCGTCCCGATAGCAATGCCGCTGAAAATAATCGAGAGCGCTCGGGGCAACAACGCACCGGGTACCAAGCGCATCGCCACCGCTGCCGCCATGCTCCAGAACCCGCCAAGGGCGATCCCCAGCAAGACACGCATTAACAAAAGCACCGCGAAACTGGAGGAAACGGCGACCAAAAGATTGGAGGCGATCATCAACGTGGAAAAACCCAGCAGCACCCAGCGGCGGTCGACACTGCGGGTCAGGCCTGGCACCAACAGGCCAGCGAACAGCGCCACCACTGCTGTCACCGTTACCGCCTGGCCAGCCAGCGCTTCGGACACACCCATATCGGTGGCCATCGGCGTCAACAGGCTCGCCGGAAGGTACTCTGCGGTCAGCAATCCGAACACGCCCATTGCCAACGAGAACACGGCCATCCACGCGGGCGTTGCAGGCTCTACATCCAGCCCGGCGCCGGGACGGCTATCGGGTACGGCATTACACACAAGGTCAGTCATTGCACGGATCTCCAATCTGAATGGCGACCCGCAGTCTAGGCGCGAGGATCTGGATGATCTATGATCGAAAACCTCTATTTTTTGACTGAAACACCTAACGATGCCGACAGATCAGTTTGCTCTCTCCTCGGAACTCATCAACGAGTTGTTGCGCGGCATGCGCCTGCGTGGCGTCGAGTACCGGCGTATCCAAGCCGGTCCAGCCTTCGGCCTGGGCTTCGCTGCCAAACCTGGGCATGCCTGGTTCCACTTCCTGGCGGTCGGCGATGCGGTGCTGCGGATGGAAGACGGGACAACGTATGCGCTGTCTGCCGGTAACGCCGTATTCATCTCCCATGGTGCGGCCCATCAGTTGCTTTCCCATACGGACGCGGCTGTTCAGGACATCGACCGTTTGGACGGCGCGCCCCTCGGTGAAACCGTCAGCGCGGTGGATACCGGAACCGATGCCAGCCCAACGCCTGCCACCATTTTGTTCAGTGGTTGCATGGAGTTTGAATTGGGCAGTATCCATGGCCTGGGCAGCCTGATGCCGGGCCTGATGTTGATTGATGCCGGCGGCCAGCGTTACCCCGGACTGGTGCCTATCCTGACCACCATGGAGCGCGAGGTCAGCGCCGCACGTGTCGGCTTCGCCGGCATCCTCGCGCGACTGGCCGACGTGGTGGCCGCCATGGTCGTTCGCGGTTGGGTGGAGTGCGCCTGCGGTAATGCCTCTGGCCTGGTCGCCGCATTGCGCGATCCACGCTTGGCAAATGCGCTTCTCGCGCTCCATCAACAACCGGGACGCGACTGGACCGTTGCGCAGCTGGCGGAGCAATGCAATACCTCGCGCTCAGTCTTCGCGGACCGTTTCCAGATGACGATTGGGATGGCCCCGCTGCGTTACGTCACGCAATTGCGGATGCGGCTGGCGAGCCAGTGGTTGACGCTCGAAAGACTGCCGATTGAAGAAGTGGCGCAGCGCTTGGGCTACACCTCCCAGGCTGCTTTCAGTCGTGCATTCAAGCGCATCACGGGCAAGACGCCTGGATTGAGTCGTCAGTCAGGCCTGCGGTATTAGTCGCGATTGCGGTACTGGGCGGTACCCACTCGTACCTGCCGGCTTCGCGCAACGACCGTTTCCGCGATGTTTATATTGCCATTATGGGAGGCCGGATCGGGGGGTTTTCCATGGCTGAACTTCCAGTGCAATGACCTCAGGACAGATCATTTAGCCATGCCCCATCACCGCCCCTCGCCTCGTGTCGACCGCCGTATTCATCCAACGCGCGAATCTACTTCAACGCAGCCACCACGGCATCGAAGAATACCATCGGGTCGATCGGCTCTTTATCAACCGGCTTGGGCTGGGCCCCGAAGGTGACAATTACCACGTTATTGGCCGGGTTGATGTAGATGTTCTGGCCCTGGATACCGACCGCCGCGTAGGCACCGTCTTTCACCGACGGCTCGGTCCACGCCGTCCACCACATGTAACCGTAGTCCAGCGACTTGCCGCCTTTGAGGGTGGTCGGCAGCGTCGCCTCCTTGACCCAGCCTTCAGGCAGAATCGACGTGCCATTGATCTTGCCGCCGTTCATGAAAAACAGCCCGAAGCGTCCATAATCGCGCAGCGTGGCGCTGATACCGCTGCCACCGATTTCCACGCCGCCAGGCGAATCGAGCCACCACCGGGCGTCACTCTCCATACCGAACGGCTGCCAGATCTTCTGCGATAGATAATCGGCCAGCGGCATTTTCACAGCGCCACGGACGATCTCTCCGAGTACCTGCGTTTCGCCAGTGCTGTAAGTGTTGGCCGTGCCGGGCTCGGCCGCTCGCGGCAAACTCGCCATCAAGGCCATTGCCGAACCCGGTTTCTGCGCTATCTGCGCTTTGAGTAGCGCGCGACGATCGGACGCCGGATCGGTGTAGGTCTCGTTCCACTTCACGCCCGAAGACATCATCAGCACGTCGCGCACGGTCACGCCTTCGTAGGCGCTGCCCTTAAGCTGCGGGACGTAATCCACCACTTGCGCATCAAGGCCCTTGATAAGGCCGTCTTTGATCGCTGCAGCCGCCAGCGTCGAGGTGATGGACTTGGCTATCGACATCGACATCCACCGAGTTTTCTCGGTGTTGCCTCGCTGGTAGGTCTCGAACACGACCTTGCCGTCCTTGAGCACGAGCATCGCCGTGATGCTGTCCAGTGCGACGAAGTCATACAGGTCGTACTTTTTGTCCCCGACAGTGAAGCGAACGTTGGGCAACTGTTTGTCTGATTTCGGCAGCGCATACGGGTGATCGCCGGCTTTAATCCTGTGGGTGGGAAACAGCCGGTCGATGTTGCGGTAGGTACTGACCGCCAGATCGGGGAGCATGGCGCCGTCATAGATCTGCTCCACGGTGCCAATCGGTTCCTGAGCGTGGGGATAGTCCTCAGCCCATGCGCCCGGGGTGATACCCGCAGCGAGCAGACCGAGCGAGAGAAGCAGCGAACGACCAGGCGAAGCCGCAGACGCACGAAAAATAGCGGATGAGTGCATAACCTATCCTTATTTTGTTTTGCTATTCACGCACGTTATGACACGCGCCCGCTTGAACCATAGCCTACTCAATGGAATCACGCCCGAGCTGAAGGACGGTGCTGTTTGCGTCTCGTCTAAGCACAGAGGTCAGTTGGCGTGGTGGTCATGGCTACTTTGCCGAGATCGATAACTTGCCTCTGCCGCCATGTTTGAGAAGCGAGGGATTGATCCCGAACTGTTTGCGGAAAGCCGTGGCGAAATGGCTGGCATTGGCGTAGCCAAGGTCCGACGCGATTCTCATCACCGACTCTTCTCCGTGCAACAATCGACTTCGGGCCTGGATCATCCGCGCTTGCTGGAAGACGCCGTAGACGCTGTTCAAGAACAATTGGCGAAACCCGCGCGTGAGCTTTGGCTGGCTCATCCCGGACTCGCGAGCGAGTTCTGAAAGACTTGGCGCCTTGCCAAGATCGGCGAGCAGGCGTTCACGCGCCCGAAGCAAGCGTTGGCGATCAATGTGGCTGACACGGCAGGTGCAATCGACATTGTGGCGCGCCTCCAGGAAAAGGCTGACCAGGGTTACGCTTTGACCATACAACCAAAGGCCGCTTCGGGGTTGGCTTGTCGGTGAGCCAGGGCCCTGGTCCATTGCCGTGCATAACAGATGCGCGGTCGCGCTCATTTCGCCACTGCGGTGCCCTTCAAGAAAACAATGATCGCAAGCCAGGGCCTTGTTCAGCAGCGGATCGAGCTTCAACTCCCACTGAGCCAACACCTCGGGACGGATCATCACCGTGATGTTGTCGATCTCCCCATGCTGGTGATAGAGGCCGTGGCGACGATGGCCGTAGCTGATGCAGCCGGCGCCTTCGTCGATCACGTAGCGACGTTGCCGGCGCCCCTCTCGAAAGCTGCAGGCGGCCTTGCCCTTGAGCAGGTTGGTGAAACTGAAATGAATACATTCGCTGTCGTCCTGCAAAGGTAATTCGATCGGTTGCTCGAATTTGCTTTGCCAACGCACGATGTCGAGGCCGTCCTGCAGGTTCATGCGCGTGACCCGACAGTGCGCCCCAGGTCCGAGACCACTTCCATATTCTCCCGTGATGATTCGCGAGACCGGCATCGGCTCTCCTGCGCCTCCTTGAACGACTGACATCGTGAATCTCCTGGTTGACCGGATACGGCTCGAATCAGATCACATTGGGGTAGATCTATGCAATTGATAATTATTAGCATCTGGCGCGTTTCCCAAGCTGCGCCAATCCGTTGCAGGCAACGTAACGCGCATTGATCAGAATCCTCGCTTAAGGACCTACAATGTCTGCACGACGCAACACGACGGCTATCCGTGGATCTTGCTACAAGTGTAATACTATAACAATAATGTTAACTTGGACACTGGCCAGTCCGGTACTCGCCGCCACTGACGAGTTCTTTGAACTACCCGTCTCGACGGTGACCGCGCGCATGGAGCAGGAAGACCCGCGAAACCTGCCCATCAGCCTCAGCGTGATCAGTGGCGAGCAACTGCGTACCCAGCGGCTCGACACGCTGGAAAGCGCCCTGCGCAATGCGTCCGGGGTCAACGTCAATTCTTCCGGCGGCCCGAATGACTTCAACGTGCTGATCCGAGGTGTCGGCTCGCTGTACCAGATGTCGATGGATGACAGCTCGGTGGCATTCAACATCGACGGTGTTCCGGTCGCCTCGCGCAGCCTCGGCTTCGGCACCCTGGATATCGATCGCATCGAGGTGCTCAAGGGGCCCCAGGGCACGATGTCCGGTGCGATTGGCCAGGCGGGCGCGGTGAACATCACCACCCGCCAGCCGACCCGCGAACCGGAAGGTTATGTACGCGGCGAGGTGGGTCAGGAGGGCCAGTTCCTCAGCGAAGGGGCCATCGGCGGACCGATCAGCGACAGCCTCAGTGGTCGCCTGGCGGTGCGCCGTGCCGGCTATGAGAGTTGGATCGACAACGACCGGACCAACGATCCCATCACCAAGCCACGCAACGAGGCTTATCGCGCCAGCCTGCTCTGGGACCTCGACGATGACACCCATGTGCTGTTCAGCGCCGAACGCCAGAAAACCGAACGCGCCACCAACTCGTTGGTGCTGCGTCCTTATGGCAGCGACCCCAGCCTGGACCTGTCGCCCGGTCTGTTCGATGACAATTACAAGACCACCGAGCGCTACACCGTCAAGGTCGATCATGACTTCGCCAACAGTCGCCTGACGTCGACAACCGCCACCTCCACCGCCGATTTCGAAGGCCTGGTCGCCTACGACAGCAAACTGATGGGCGCCCTGTATGGCACGCCCAGCGAGTACTGGGCGGTGGACAAATCTTTCGAGCGCAGCTGGAGCCAGGACCTGCACTTGAGCTCGCTGCCCGACGCCGACACGTTCTGGATCGCCGGCCTTGCCGCCAGCCGCAACGAGCGCAGCTACGACACGCCGCGCAATACCTATGGCACCGCCGATGCCAGGTTTCGCGACTTCACCACCACCACGTACGCCGGCTACGGCGAAATCACCTTCCCGCTCACCGAGCGCCTGAAGCTCACCACCGGCTATCGCCATTCCTGGGATCGCAAGACCTACGACGGCCAATACTTCGCTGGCGCCAGCGCCGTGGACGATTCACGCAAGCTGACCGACCACTACGGCACTGGCCGCGTAGCCCTGAGCTATGCGCTCACCCCGCAAACCAACGTCTACGTGCAATTGGCGCGAGGCTATAAATCCGGCGGTTTCAATGACTATGCGGCGCAGGTCAGCGACAGCGAGCCCTACAAGGCCGCTGTCAGCCGAGCCGCCGAACTGGGCTTCAAAAGTGAAACCGAAGATCGCCGTGGCAGCCTGAACGGTGCGCTGTTCTACACCCGCGTGCACGACGACCACCTGTTGGGCTACAACGCCACAACCTTCGCCACCAACGCGTTCAATGCCGATACCCGCACCCGCGGCGCCGAACTGGAAGGCACCTGGCACTTCGACCATGACCTGACTGTCGCGGCCAGCGTCACCTACCTCGACGCCAAGATCACCAGCGCCGTGCACGGCATCCAGGCCGGTGATGTCGCGGCGGGCAACCGTACCCCGGATGTGCCGCGCTGGAGCGGCAACCTCAACATCGGTTGGCGGCACCCGTTGGGCACCTTCGCCAGCCTGGGCGAAACCACCCTGAACACCAGCCTCAATTACCGCCTGGTGGGCGAACGCGCCGCCGATCCGCAGAACCATTTCAACCTGGACAACTACGAGAAACTCGACCTGCGCGCAGGTCTGGAAAGCCGCTTTGGCGAAGTCTATGCCTTCGCCGACAACCTGCTGAACCAGACCTACGACACCTACGGCTTCTACAGTGACCCGGTGGCCTACGGTGCGCCGGCGCGGCGGCGCACCTTGGGGGTCGGCTACACCTACCAGTTCTAACCTGCCCTTTACGACATGACGATCATCAAAGAGCACTCAGAACGAATAGCTATACCCGACGCCGGCCGAGCGCCCTCGGCCCGGCATGCCGGTGATCACCTGATCGGTGGAGTACGATCCATACAAGTCGTATCGCGCATCGAGCAGGTTGTCGCCCCACAGATAGACTTCCGAACCGCCACTCTCCAGGCCCACGTGCAGGTCCAGCTTGGCGTAGCCCTTGAGGTCATAATGATTCTGCGGATCCGCCGGGCGATTTTTCTGCACGCGATAATTGAGCAACGTGTTCAGGCGCGGAGCGGGCAAGCCCATAAACTCCCCCAGGTCCCTTTGCCAGGTGACGCTGAAATTACCGCTCCACAGCGGCACATCCGGTACACGATTTCCCGCGGCGACATCGCCGCCAGAAACGCCCGGAGCATCGGAGGTCACCACCGCGTTGGTGTAGCTCACGGCACTGCCCAGGGTCAGCTCATCGGTGACATGCCAGGTGCTCGACAGCTCGGCACCTTTGCTGCGGGTATCGGCGTTCACGGCGCTGACCGCCAGGGTGTTGAAGTCATACCCCAGCAGGTGGTCGTCCTGTACGCGGGTCATGAACAATGCTCCTTCCAGACTCCAGGCCCCCTCGACACTTTCATGCTTGAAACCGACTTCGGCGGAGTTCACCTTGGCTGCCTTGTAGGGTTCGCTGTCCCTGACCGATGTCGCATAGTCGTTGAAGCCCGCTGATTTATAGCCCCGCGACAGCACCGCATACAGGTTCGTCTGAGGCGTGAGCGCGTAGCTCAACGCCACGCGCCCGGTGCTGTAGTTATCCTGCAAGCGGCGGTCGTCACCGGTGCTAATGCCTCCGCTGGAATAGTCGGCACCGTAGGTCTTGCGGTCCCAGGTGTGGCGCAGGCCGGTGGTGAGTTTCCAGTCTTCGGCGATCGGATAGGTCATCTCACCGTACAGCGCATAACTGTTGGTGGTGAAATCGCGCATCTGCCGGGCGCCGTTGGTGAAATCTTCGGAATCGAAGCTGCGCTCGGAGCGTGACAGGTTTACCCCGGTCACCCAGAACACATCGGCGTCCGCCAGCGAACCCAGGCGCAGATCTTGGCTCCACACGCGCTCCTTGGCGGTATCTTCGATCAGGTATTCGAACGGTGAGCCGTAGAGCGCCTCGGTGATGTTGCGGTCGTAGCCTTTTACCGCATTGAAATCGGTGCTGGTGTAGGCGCTGATCGAGGTGATCCGTGCCTGCGCCAGGTCATGATTGAGCTCGAAAGAATAACGCTCGTTGGTCTTCTGGTTGTCATCGAACGTACCGGGCGTGTAGTCCAGGCTGGGGCGATTGCCAAACGGGCGCAGCATTTCCAGGCCGGCATAATGATCGGCGCGCTGGCGCTCGGCGATCAGCAGGCCGGTCGTACCCTGGTCGTTGTCCCACAGCAGACTGCCGCGAAAGGCCAGGTCACGAGGCTTGGTCAACGGGTCGCCGTCCTGCTGGTCGTCGACCCAGTTATCAAAGCCGCTGCGGCGCACAGCAATGCGTCCCGCGAGGGATTCGGTCAATGGCCCGCCAACCGCGCCTTCGGTCATGAACTGGCCCTGGTTGCCGACTTCGCCGCGCACATAACCTTCCAGTTCGCGGGTCGGTTTGCGCGTGGTGACGTTGATCGCGCCCGCCTCGCTATTACGCCCGAACAGCGTGCCCTGAGGCCCCTTGAGCACCTCCACTTGTTCCACATCGAGCGTTGCCATCGCCGCGTTGCGCACCGACATTGGCACGCCATCCACATTCAGTACCACCGAGCCGTCGTCCATGCTCATCTGGTTCAGCGAACCGACACCACGGATGCGCACATTGGCATCGTTGGCGCCGCCCCAGGAGTTCACATCCACGCCCGGCGTGGTCCGCAATGCGTCTTCCAGGCTGCGCAAGCGCCGGGTTTCGAGGGTTCGCCCGTCGATTACAGAGAGCCCGAAGGGAATATCCTTGGCGCTCTCCTCGTTCAACCGGGCACTGACCGTCAGCGGGGCCAACTCGATGACCTCCGAGCTGGCGGCAGGCTTATAGTCGGCGGCATAGGCCGTACATATCTGGCTGGACAAGGCCAGCGCCAGGGTTTGGGTCAGGACATTCTCACGCCAGCCCAACGGACGGCGTAGCGGTTGGATAGACAGCGGTGCTGACATGGAAAACTCCGGGCAAAAGGGATGGTTCGAATTCATTGCGCAGGCCCCCAGCGCTTGAGCGCCGCGGTAACTGCCTGATCGGAAGGCGCGCCCAGCAGGTGCTGGATCGCGGCAGGCCATCCCTGGCCGTTTCGGATATTTGCGGTCATCGCCGTCAGTTGTCCGGCGCTCTGCACGGCCACCCAATCCAGGCTGGCCAGCGGCGCATACGTGGCGACCCAGCTCTGTTCGCGGGCATTGGCCAAGGTGCCGATGGGCTCGCCGTCATTGCCCAAGGCGCGGGTCAAGTCGTCGCCCATCAACTTCACCAACGCCGAGCGGGCGTCAGCGCCGTCGACGTCACCGACACACAGCAGCCCGATCGCGCCCGCCACGCCCTGGCTCAGCAGGAGGTAGCCCGGGGCTTGCCGCAGGTCGCTGGCGTCGATCAGCATTCGGCGCGCAAGCAGTTCGGCGATATGTGCGCGACGCGTCCAGCGTCCGACGCCCGCCGGCGCTACGTCCCAATCCGGCGTCTGGCTCAGCAAAAGATGGTTCTGGCTCAACTGGCTGGCACCCATGCCGGTCGGCCACTGGCTCAAGGACTCGACGGGCGGGCGACTGCCCAGGCGCCGAGTTACACAAGCGGACATGGCTTCCAGGTCTTCATGTACTTCACGGGCGGTTTGCTGACGGCCGGCATCGGCGAGCACTTGCACACCGTCGAGGTCTTGCGTAGCGCCCGTGTGATAGGCGAAGTCCAGCGGCCCTGCGCTGTGACCCTTGATCGCCTGGCCATCCACCTCGATCAGCCATTTCCACGCCCCCGCCGGAGCCACCGCGTCTACCGCGACTGCGGACCCTGTCGGCAAACTCGGCACTTCAGGCGGCAGACCGGCTTCGGCACGTTGTACCGGCGCACGCAGCAAGCGTTCGCTGTCCAGGCCCAGACGTGGCATCACGCGGCGCGCTTGCAGCCACACTCCTCCCGGCCCCAGCCAGAATGCGTCACCCTCGGAAGGCCAGCCGGCAGCCTCCACCGTCCAGTTCAGTTGCACGTTGCAGCCGCTCGCCGCGCACTCCGCCAAAGGCACGCGCAAATGGCCGGCGGCCTGTTCAAAAAGGACCGGTCGGCCCATGACGCTTACCGTCGTGACGTGCAAACCCGACGGCAGTCCTGCGTCCAGGCGCCCATTGGCGGCGATCACGGATCCCAGCGTCCACTCACCTTCAACACGTCGCGCAACGCTGTCGACGCGCAAGTGCAAGCGGCCGTCCGCTACCTGCCAGGCGCCCGCCCCGGCCAGCCAACGCTGTTCCCATTCGGCGCGCTCGGCCCGTTCCTCGGCCACCGACCGGTATTCGCCCTGCTCCACCAGATGCCGATGCAACAGCGCGCCGCTGCCGAGCAAACCCACGGCCCCCAACACCAGCAGCACAACGGGCAAGCCCCGCAGGCTGTGGCGCACATCGATCAGGCGGCGCCGCTCCGGACCACGGGGCAAGGCCAACGCCGCCACCGCGACCATCACCAGGCAGCCGGCCAGTTTCCAGCTGGTCAACGTGGCGAGATAAGGCAGCCAGGGCCTCCAGCCCGTGAGTTGCGACAACGCCACGTGTGCCGGAATCGCCATGGCATAGGCGGGATAACTGACCAGCCCCAACTCATGGTTGAGCACCAGGAAAAACGTCAGCAGCATGGATGTCGCGTAAGCCAGGCCGGAGCGACGGATCAAGGCATGCACCAGCACCGTCAGCATCGCCAGTTCCAGCAGCGGCGGCGCGAACACCAGCGCCTGATAGATCAGCACAAAGCCCGGCGCCAGGTTATCCGGGACGGCCAGCGCGCTGATCACCAGGCTGGCAATGCCCGGCACCAGTGCCAAGGCCAGCGTCGCCGCCAGCACGCAGGCCACCCGCCCCAACAAACGCAGCCACGCCGGCGCCGGGGTCGCTTGCAACATCGCGCCGAGGCCTTCGACGTCATCGCGCCGACATACCAGCCCCACCAGCGCCGCGACAATAAAGGCGATCACCAGGAACGACGAGCTCGACAGCAACGGCAAGATCAGATCCGGTCGCGGCACCATCGGCCCGCGCGCATGCCAGACAATATGGACGAACCCACTGAGTATCCCCATGGCCAGCAGCAACCCAAGGGCGACCCACCAAACGCGTCGGGCAAACAACTGCCGCACCTGCCAGCGAGCCTCGCACCACAGGGCACGCGACCATCGGCTGGCGGCTAACGGGCCGGGCAAGCGCACATGGCGGGTCAACAGCATCGGCGGCTCCGCCAATACGGCGCCACCGCGTCGGCCCATCAAGCCCTGGCGGCTGGTTCGAGCCAGGACCACGGCCAACAGCAACAAGGGCACCCCACACCACAACGCCCGGTTCAGCCAGAACCCTGGGGTCAGTGCCAGTAGCGATTGGGATTTCTGCGCAGCGGTCCAGGTTTCCACCTGGGCCTGGGCAAACGTAAACAGCGAAGGATCAAGACTGGCGGCCAGCAATGGATTGATGTGCCCGCCCTTGAGCACCACCACCGCGAACATCCATAACAGCATCAGCACCGTCGCCAAGCCAAACGGTGCGGCCAGGCCTCGGCTGCGCAAGGCCAGCAGGTAATACAACGCACCGATCCCGGTGCTCACCGGCAACAGCAAGGCGACCCAGGCAAACCCCAGCGCCGACCAGCTTGGCGCGCCGATGCTCGCTGCCGGCACCCAGTCGAGCCAGCCCAGCACCGGGCTGACCAGAAAGCCGACGATCAATGAACTGGCGAGCAAGCCACCCACCAACGCCGCGCCGATAAAACGTCCCCACAGCAACGCCGGCAACGACAGCGGCAAGGCCAGCAGGACTTCTTCCAACTGCGCCTTGCGGTCCCTCAGGGCCGGTTGGGCAAACACCCAGGCCCAGGCAAAAAACAGGAAGAACATACAGCCGCACGACATCAGGTAAATCAGGCTCGGCGCATTGCGGGCGATATCGCTGGCGCCCATTTTCTGCACATAGTCGGCGTTGGCCAGGGCCATCAGCAGATAGCCGGTCAGGCCGAGGAACACCAGCAACGGAATGCCGCTGCGCAGCCCGGCGCGCACTTCAACCCAGGCCTCGCGCATCAGCAGAGCAAAAGTATTCATGCGTCGAGCGCCTCACCCGCCTGGGCCAGGGCCAGGTAATAGATGTCTTCCAGGCGCGGCGCATGGGGCACGAAGCGTGGGTCGGCAGGACGCTCGCCATGGACGATGACACGGCTGCCCTGCGGGCTGGCGGCCACATGCAAGGCGTCGGGCAGCGACTCGCCACGGTCGAAGGACGCTTCCCACAATCGGCCCTGCTCGGCGCCCAACAACTGTGCCGGACTCCCTTCGACAATAATCTGCCCACCCGCCAGCACCGCCAGTCGGCTGCAAAGGTTCTCGACGTCTTCGACGATGTGGGTCGAAAGCAACACGATCGATTCGGCGGCGACATCGGCGAGCACCCGATGGAAACGATTGCGCTCGGCCGGATCGAGGCCCGCCGTGGGTTCATCGACGATCAACAGGCGTGGCGAGCCCACCAGCGCCATGGCGATGCCGAACCGGCGCAGCATGCCGCCCGAATAAGTGGCGAGCGCCCGGTGGGCAGCCTGCTGGAGGTTGACCTTGTCCAGCAGGCCCTCGATTTCCTCGCGGCGCTGGCGACTGTCGGTTCGCCCCTTGAGCCAGGCAAAACGATCGAGCAAGTCCCGTGCGCTCACGCCTGGATACGCGCCGAGTTGTTGCGGCAGATAGCCCAAGCGACGGCGCAAATGATCGGCATCGACCAGCACATCCACCCCGTCCAGGTGAATGCTGCCGGCGTCTGGCTGCTGCAGGGTCGCCAGGGTCCGCATCAGGCTGCTTTTGCCCGCGCCGTTCGGTCCCAGCAAACCATACATGCCGGGCCCGACGCTCAGGTCCACGCCGCGCAGCGCTTCGACGCCGTTGCTGTAGCGCTTGCGCAGGCCGCGCACTTGTAAACCCGAATCGACAGACATCTACAACTCCAGATCAGAGGGACACAGGCCCTGCATGAGGGCGGCGAGCGACGGTAATCAAGGCCATGGGCCGGGCTCTACCCGATTCAAGTCATTTTCCAACCGCATCCTGCGACCGACCCGCATTGCGCGCAGCCGCCACGCCACTGCAACCGGTGAGCGAGACGCGGATGCGGGGCAAAAACGATTCGATCCGGGTAGTTGCCAAAATGAGAATGACTAGCATCTTCCCCCAAGCAACCCAGCGCCTGGGCCAACCCCGGTCCGGGCCCTAGTAATGAGAAGACGTTGAGCCATGGCCACTCCCAGCACCTCAACCGCAACACTGCTGCGCCAGTCCCTTTCCCAAGCCCTCGAGCTGCCCGCCGAGCAGATTCCCCTGGAGGCGAACCTGATCGAATGGGGGCTGGACTCCGTCACTCTGATTCGCCTCGCCGGCCAATGGCGCCGCCAAGGCCTGGCCGCGCGCTTCGCCGAGCTGATCGCCGACCCGCGCCTGTCAGCCTGGCTGGCACTGCTCGATGTGGCGACCACCGCCCCCGCCGCGCCCACTGTGCAGATGGACGAAGGGCAGCCTTTCGAACTGGCGCCGATGCAACACGCTTATTGGATCGGGCGCGCCCCCGGCCAGCAGTTGGGCGGTGTGGCCGCGCACTTCTATAACGAATTCGATGGCCGCGACGTTGACCCGGTCCGCTTGGAAGCCGCCGTTCGGGCGCTGCTGGTGCGGCACCCGATGTTGCGCGCGCAGTTTCTCGACGACGGCCGCCAGCGGGTTCTCGCGCAGAGCCCTTGGCCAGGATTGAAAGTGCATGACTTGCGCCAGGCCAGCGTCGATCAACAGCAACAACAACTGGAGGCGTTGCGCGCGGAGCTATCCCACCGCCAATTGGCCGTTGAACACGGTCAGGTACTGGATATCCAGTTGTCGCTGCTGCCCGACGGGACGCGCCTGCACTTAAATCTGGACATGCTCGCCGCCGATGCCTTGAGCCTGCGCATCCTGCTCGGCGACCTGGTGCAGCTGTATCACCAACAGCCCCTGGCCGCGCTGCACTACAGCTTCGCCCGTTACCTGGCTGACCTGCGCCGTGAACAGGCCAGCCTCGAGCAACGTACCCTTCATCAACAGGCCCGCGACTACTGGTTGCAGCGTCTGGACCGGTTGCCCGGTGCCCCGCGCCTGCCCGTCAAGACCCAGGGCGACGATCGCCAGGTGCGGCGCCGTCACCATTGGCTGCCGCCATCCCAGCGCCAGGCCTTCGAGCGCCACGCCCGGGAACATGGGCTCACGCCGGCGATGGCCCTGGCGGCGGTGTTCTGCGAAACCCTCGGTGCCTGGTGCGAGACGCCCGAACTGCTGATCAATTTGCCGCTGTTCAACCGCACGCCACTGCATGCCGATGTCGACCGCCTGGTCGGCGATTTCACCTCATCGATCCTGCTGGCTTGGGACGGTCACGTCGCTGGCACTTTTGCCGCTCGCGCCACGGCCCTGCAACGACGCTTCCACGGCGATGCGGCGCACAGCGCGTTTTCCGGCCTGGAGGTGCTGCGCGAGCTGTCCCGGCAACGGGGTGAGCAAGTGCTGGCGCCGGTGGTGTACACCAGCGCCCTGGGGCTGGGGGAATTGTTCGCCGAAGGCGTGCAGGCGTGTTTCGGCGAACCGGCCTGGATCATTTCCCAGGGCCCGCAGGTGTGGCTCGACGCCCAGGTCACCGAGCTGGATGGCGGCATCCTGGTCAATCTCGACGCCCGTGAAGGGCTGTTCGCCGAAGGGGTGCTGGACGGTTTGTTCGAAGCCTATACCGGCCTGTTGCAGCGCCTGTGCTTTGAATCTCCGGCTTGGGACCTGCCGCCGCCAGCGCTGATCCCCGCCAGCCAAATTGAGGTCCGCAACCGCGTTCAAGGCCAGGCCACGCCCCTGCCGGTACAGCGCCTGCACGAAGCGTTTTTTGCCCAGGCGCGCCTGACGCCCGAACTGCCCGCGTTGTTGCATGGCAATCACCTCGTCATCCACTACGGCGAGCTGGCCGAGCGCGCCCTGCGGGTGGCGGCCTACCTGGAAGGCCAAGGCGTCCGGCGCGGCGATGTGGTGGCCTTGCAACTGCCCAAGGGGCCCGAGCAGGTGATCGCGGTGCTGGGCATCCTGGCGTCCAGCGCCACGTACCTGCCCATCAACGTCGATCAGCCCACGGCGCGTTGCCAGAAAATCCGTGAGTCGTCGGGTGCTCGCTTATTGCTCACCGAACTGCCCGCCACCCGCACAACGCTGGACGCTCCGCGGCCCGGCGCGATCAGCGACCTGGCGTATATCCTCTATACCTCCGGCTCCACAGGTGAGCCCAAGGGCGTGGAAATCAGCCATCAGGCCGCCGCCAATACCCTGCAAGACCTGCAACGGCGCTTGCACCTGAACAGCGACGACCGAATCCTCGCGCTGTCGGCGCTGGAGTTCGACCTGTCAGTGTTCGACCTGTTTGCCGCGCTGTCGACGGGGGCGGCGGTGATCGGTATCGAGCCCGAGGCGCAACGTGATGCCGGACGCTGGCGTGAACTGGCCCTGCAGCATCGCGCCAGCGTGCTCAACTGCGTGCCGGCGTTGCTCGACATGCTGCTCGGTTGCGCCCCCGCCGGCGCCAGCCTGCCCCTGCGCGCGGTGTTGCTGGGCGGCGACAAAGTCGCTCCGGACCTGGCGCCACGGCTGTGGGCCCAAGCCCCCGGCTGCCGCTTCATGGCCTTGGGCGGCGCCACCGAAACCGCCATTCACTCGACCCTGTTCGAAGTGCTGCCCGGCCAGCCGCTGCCCTGGCACTGCCTGCCCTATGGCACGCCATTGGATAACGTCCGCCTGCGCATCGTCGACCCGCACGGCCACGACTGCCCGGACTGGGTCGCCGGTGAATTGTGGATCGGCGGCGCCGGTGTGGCCGAGGGTTATCGCGGCGACCGGGTGCGCACTGCTGAACGCTTTGTCGACTATCAAGGCCTGCGCTGGTACCGCACCGGCGACAATGCGCGCTATCACCCCGACGGCAACGTCGAATTCCTCGGGCGCAGCGATTTCCAACTCAAGCTGCACGGCTACCGCATCGAAGCCGGGGAAGTCGAAATCGCCCTGCTCGCCTGGCCCGGCATCGAGCAGGCGATGGCGCTGCTGGCCGGCCAGCAACTGGCGGCGGTGGTGCGTCTGACGGACGGCCCCGAAGCGCCCACCCGGTTTGACCCGCCGGGCCTCTCCCGGCATCTCGCCGAGCGCCTTCCGGGCTACATGATTCCCGGCACGATCCTGGGCTGCGCGCAGTTGCCCTTGACCGGCAACGGCAAGGTGGATCGTCAAGCGTTGAGCGCCTGGCTGGCCGAGAACAACACCCGCGTACCGGCCAACCTGTCGCCCCCCTGCGGCGCGATCGAAACGCAGGTGGCGCGTGCCTGGCAGCAGTTGCTGGGCTGTGGTGAAGTCTGCCGTGAAGATAATTTTTTCGCCCTGGGCGGTGACTCCCTGAGCGCCACCCGCCTGGTGCGCCTGCTCACCGAACAGGGGCTGGGGGGCGCGCGCATCGCCCAGGTGTTTGTCAAACCGGTGCTCGCACACTTTTGTGCCGATTTGCATCGAAAGACCCAGGCTCAAGCGCAGCGCACGATTGTGCCCGACCTGCCGCAACGCCACGCGCCTTTCCCCATGACCGAGGTCCAGCAAGCCTATTGGCTGGGCCGCGATCCGAGCCTGGCACTGGGCGGCGTGAGCTGCCACTTCTATCGCGAATACGACGTCGAGGATCTCGACCTGCCGCGCCTGCAGAACGCGCTGGAGCGCTTGATCGAGCGCCACGAAATGCTCCGCGCCGTGTTCGATCAATGCGGCCAGGCCCGCATCCTGCCCGTGCAACAGCTGCCCTCATTCAAGATCGGCCAGGGTTACGCCAGCCTCGACGACTTGCGCGAACACTGTGCCCATCGCGTGTTCGATCCGGGCCAATGGCCGCTGTTCGATGTGCAGGCAGTGACTCATGGTCGGCACACCCGGTTGGCCATCAGCCTGGATAACCTGATCCTCGATGCCCTGAGCATCCTGCGCTTCTACGCAGAATTGGATGCCCTGTACCGGGAGCCCGGATTGACGCTGCAGCCACTGGAACTGTCGTTTCGCGATTATCAACTGCAATCCGCGGTGGACGCGGCCGAACTGCAAGCCGCGCAACACTTCTGGCAGGAGCGCCTGCCCGAGTTGCCACCCCATCCGCAACTGCCGCTGGCGGTGACCCCCGCCAGTCTGGGTCAACCGCGCTTCGAGCGCCTGCAAGGGCAAATCGACGCTCAAGCCTGGGGGTCGATCCTGGCCAAGGCCCAACAACACGGCCTCACCGCGTCGGCGGTACTGCTCTGCGCGTTTGCCGAAACCCTCGGCCGCTGGAGTGCCCGCCCCGACCTCAGCCTCAACCTCACACTGTTCGATCGTCGTGCGCTGCATCGCCAGATCGATGAGGTCATGGGCGACTTCACCTCCCTGACGCTGTTGGGCTATGTACCGGTGCCTGGCGAGCGCTGGGTCGACCGCGCCCGGCGTACCCAGCGAACCCTGGGCGAGGCGCTGGAACACCGTTGCCTCGGCTCGGTCAGCCTGCTGCGGCAATTGGCTCGGGGCAATGGCGAGCAGCAGGTGAGCATGCCCGTGGTGTTCACCAGCGCCCTCGGGGTACCGAACGGCACCGCCGCGCCGGAGGACGGGCCGTTTGCCCGGCAAGTCTTCGGCCTGACCCAAACGCCACAGGTCTGGCTCGACCATCAGGTGGTCGAAGCCAACGGCGGTATAGCCTTGAACTGGGACTACGTGGTCGGCCTGTTTCCCGAAGGTCTTGTCGAAGCGATGTTCGACGCCTATTTGTACAGCTTGAACTGGCTGGCCGAGTACACCTGGGACAACCCACCGCCCGACCTGCTGCCCCAATCCCAGGCGCAGTTGCGCGCCCAGCTCAATGCCCCAGGCCCGAGCGTGCCGGGTGATCCGACCTTGCATGAGGGCTTCTTCGAACAGGCACGCCAAGCGCCACAACGCCCGGCGCTGTTGTGGGGCGAGCACGGCACGCTGAGCTATGGCGAACTCGCCGACCGGGCGCTGCGCATTGCGCGCAGCCTGGTGGACGCAGGCGTGGTGCCGGGCGACTTGGTGGCCGTGTCCCTGGCCAAGGGCCCCCAACAGATCGCCAGCGTGCTGGGCATTCTGGCCGCGGGTGCCGCGTACCTGCCGGTGGGTGTCGACCAACCGTTGCAGCGCCGCCAACGCATCCTGCAACAGGCCGGCGTGAGCCTGATGCTTGCCGGGCACGACCCGCAGCTGTCGAGCGTCAAACACCTCGATCCGCTTCACGCGCTGGAAGCTGAGCCGCTGTCGGCGCCGCTCGCCGTCCCGGCCGCAGAACTGGCCTACGTGATCTACACCTCCGGTTCCACTGGCCAGCCCAAGGGCGTGGAGATCACCCACCGCGCGGCAATGAACACCGTGGCCGAGATCAACCGCTGCCATGGCATCGAGGCCAGCGACCGCACACTGGCGCTGTCAGCGCTGGACTTCGATCTTTCGGTATACGACTTGTTCGGCCTGCTGTCGGTGGGCGGTGCGCTGGTGTTGATCGAAGAGGATCAGCGCCGCGATGCGCGGGCCTGGCTCAAGGCGTTGCAACGGCATGGCGTGACCCTGTGGAACAGCGTGCCGGCCCTGCTCGACATGCTGCTCGAAGCCAACGCCCACGACCACCAGCCACTGGGCCTGAAAGTGGCGCTGCTGTCGGGTGACTGGATTGGCCTCGACCTGCCGCAACGCCTGCGGCAACAGGCCCCCGGCTGCCGCTTTATCGCCCTGGGCGGCGCCACCGAAGCGGCGATCTGGTCGAACCATTTCCAAGTGCAACAACCCTTGCCGGGTTGGCGCTCGATCCCCTACGGCGTGCCGCTGGCGAACCAGGCCTACCGGGTGGTCGATGCCCTGGGCCGCGACTGTCCGGATTGGGTCACCGGAGAGCTGTGGATTGGTGGGGCCGGCGTCGCCCGCGGCTATCGTCACGCGCCACAGTTGAACGCCGAGCGCTTCGTCGATGGCTGGTACCGCACCGGCGACCTGGGTCGCTACCACCCCGACGGCTTGTTGGAGTTTCTCGGCCGCGCTGACAGCCAGGTGAAGATTGGCGGCCATCGCATCGAGCTGGGCGAAATCGAAGCCGCCCTCGCCCGCCACCCCTGCGTAAGCACAGCGGTGGCACTGGTCGCGGATAACCGGCTGATGGCCGCCGTCACCGCCAGCACCGACGCGCAGGCCTTGGCGCGACACTTGGAGCAATGCCTGCCGGGGTACATGCGCCCGGAGCAGATCCTGGTGCTGGAACGCTTGCCTCTGAGCAACAACGGCAAGGTCGACCGCCGGGCGCTGCTGGCCTCCCTGGCCGACGCCGCCCAAACGCGCCCGGTGGTCGACGAGCAACCGCTGCGCCCGGACGAACAGGTGATCGCCGAACTCTGGCAGCAATTGCTCAACGTGCCGAGCGTGTCGCGCCACGACAACTTTTTCCGACTCGGTGGCGACAGCCTCCTGGCCACGCGTTTTCTCGAAATGCTGCGTACCCGCCTGGGCGTTGAACTGCCCATGGGCCAGTTGTTCGGCGCCGCCACCTTGACGGAGGTGGCGCAGATCCTTGAGCGCCAGCCCAACTCGGCCACCGTTGAAGAGGGCGTCATCTGATGCCCGCACAACCCCTCTTTTCTCCAGGAGCTGTACCCATGCCCGCCGCCAAACTGCTAAGTGAACTCAAGTCCCTGGGCGTCGAACTCTGGCCCCAGGACGGACAATTGAAATTCCGCGCGCCCCAAGGCCTGCTCAATGCCGAGCGCCTGGCACAACTGCGCGAGCACAAAGAACAGATCCTGCACCTGCTCGAAGTACAGGAACGGCCATTGGTCCAGGCTGACCCGGTGAACCACCACGCACCCTTCCCGCTCACCGATGTGCAGAACGCCTACCTCTTGGGCCGCCAATCTTCGTTTGGCTACGGCAACGTGGCCTGCCACGGTTACCTGGAACTGAGCTGGCCGGCGCTCGATCCGCAGCAGGTAGAACACGCCTGGAACCGTCTGATCGAGCGCCACGACATGTTGCGCGCGGTGATTGCCAGCGAGGGCTCGCAACGTGTCCTCGGCGAAGTAAGCCCTTATTCCGTGGCCGTCACAGACCTGCGCGACGCCACGGTCGAACAGCGTCAGCACAGCGTGCAGCAGATCCGCCAAGCCATGGAGCAGAAGCTCTACCCCACTGATCAATGGCCGCTGTTCGAACTGCGCATGAGCCGCAGCGACAATGGCGATACCCTGCATTTTTCCATGGACTCGCTGATTGCCGACTGGGCCAGCGCACAGTTGCTGTTCAACGAGTTGGAACAGCTGCTGGACGATCCCCAAGCCGCCCTGCCGCCCCTGGAGATCACCTTCCGCGACTACCTGCTGGCCGAGCGTGGCCTGCTCGAAGGCAGCCGCCATCAACGCGACCGCGAATATTGGCTGGCGCGCGTCGACGACTTGCCCGCCGCACCGCAACTGCCCGCTCCCCTGAGTGGTGAAGACACGGCCGTTGCGCGCTTCCAGCGACATTCCGCGCAGCTCGACCAGCCACACTGGAACGCCTTGAAAAAAGCCGCCAGCGAACGCGGCCTGACCCCGTCCATTGCGGTGCTCGCCAGCTATGTCGGCACCCTGCAACGCTGGAGCCAGCAACCCGTTTTCAGCCTCAATCTGACGCTGCTCAACCGCTTGCCGCTGCACCCGCAGGTGGATCGATTGGTGGGGGACTTCACCTCCGTCAGCCTGCTCCAGGTCAACGATCCTCAAGACCAGGACTTCACCCAGCAGGCCCGGCAATTGGGCAGCCAGCTGTTTGCCGACCTGGAGCACCGGCTGTTTTCCGGCATCGAAGTGATGCGTGAAATCGGCCGCCGTCGTGGCCGTGAAGCCGCGGCCATGCCGGTGGTGTTCACCAGCGCCATCGGCTTGGCAATCGAACCACCGGCGGCGAGTCAGCGTCGGGTAGGCCACGGCATTACCCAGACCCCGCAAGTCACGCTCGATTGCCAGGTAATGGATGACCGCCATGGTTTGCACATCCATTGGGACGTGCGCCAAGGCGTGTTCCCCGACGGGTTGATCGATGACATGCAGCAGGCGTTCCTGGCCCAACTGCAGCGATTGGCCTTGGACCCGGCCGCCTGGGAGCAACCGATGCACGTGGCCCTGCCGGCCTGGCAACAGCGTGAGCGCCTGGCGGCGAATGCCACTGCCGCACCCGTACCCACCGGCCGTTTGCACGATGGCCTGCTGGCCATGGTCGCTGCACATCCGCAGGCTCTGGCGGTGATCGACGCCAACGGCAGCCTGACCTACGCCGCACTCGTCGAACGCGCCCTGGCCGTCGCCGCCACCCTGTGCCAGGCCGGTTGCACCGTCGAGGAACCGGTGGCGATCCTCATGCCCAAAGGCCTCGACCAGGTCGTGGCGGCCTACGGTGTATTGCTTGCCGGGGCCGCCTACCTGCCACTCGACAGCAATGCCCCGGCCGCCCGCCGCGACCGCGTGCTGCGCAGCGCCCAGGTGCGCCATGTGCTCGGCCAGTCTCACGCCTTGCCCAATGCGCCGCTGGCCGATGGTCTGCGCTGGCACGCGGTGGATCAACTGGCACCGGCTCCAGCCGACTTCACAGCGGTCGACGGCAGCGCCGATGACCTCGCCTACGTGATCTTCACCTCCGGCTCCACGGGCGATCCCAAAGGCGTAATGATCAGCCATCGCGCCGCCCTCAATACCGTGCAAGACATCAACCGGCGATTTCGGGTCAATGCAAAGGACCGCGTGCTCGGCTTGGCACAACTGAGTTTCGACCTGTCGGTATACGACCTCTTCGGTCCCCTCGCCGTGGGTGGCGCACTGGTGCTGACCGACCCGGCCCGTGGCGCCGACCCGTCGCACTGGGCCGAACTGATACAGCGTCACCAAGTGACGCTGTGGAACTCGGTGCCTGCGCAACTGCACATGCTCGCTCATTACTTGCATGCCGAACCGCGGCCGCTGGACAGCCTGCGCCTGGCGTTGTTGTCCGGTGACTGGATCCCGCTGAACCTGCCGCCGCAGCTCAAGCAGCTCCTGCCCGAACTGGCCCTGGTGGGCCTCGGTGGCGCGACCGAAGCCTCGATCTGGTCCAACCTGCACCCGATCGGCGCGATTGACCCGACATGGCGAAGCATTCCCTATGGCCTGCCCTTGGCCAACCAGGGCTTTCGCGTGCTCGACAGGCAATGGCGCGACGCGCCGACCTGGGTGCCTGGCGACCTGTACATCACCGGTGTCGGCCTGGCCCAGGGTTACCTCGGCGACCGGGCGCTGAGCGAGGCGCGGTTCTTCGCCCATCCCGTTGACGGCCAGCGCCTGTATCGCACCGGCGACCGTGGACGCTACCTGCCGGGCGGCGAGCTGGAGTTCCTCGGTCGTGAAGACGGTCAAGTGAAAATCCGCGGGCACCGCGTTGAACTGGGCGAGATCGACGCGGCATTACTCGCCACCCCTGGCGTGGACAGCGCCATCAGTCTGGTCACCGGTGACGCATCCGGCGAGCGGAGCCTGATGGCTTTCGTCACCGCTGCGCAGACTGCACCGGAACCGCTGCCAGACGCGTCGTTGCTGACGACGATCAATCGTTATGCCGACAACCAGGTCGGCACCTTCGACGCACGATACGTTCGCGATTATCAGACAGACCTCAAGGTTGCGGCGCTGAGCTCGATGCTGGAAGTCATGCTCAAGGCCGGATTGTTCAGCGGCGAGCTGGCCGAACCCGATGCCCCGGCGATTCTCAACGCCTTGCAGGCACAGCCACGCCATCACTGGCTGGTGCGGCGCTGGCTGGGCTCGCTGTGCGAGGCGGGCCTGCTACAACTGGAACAATCGCGCTATCGACTGGCGAAACCGGCACCCGAGCCGGCGCTGGCCTGGGGCCGGGTAGAACAGGCGGTCGCCTCGGGGCTGTGCAGCCAGGCGCTGTTCGACTACCAGCTCAACCATGTCTGGCAATTGCCGCAACTGCTCAAGGGTGAGGTCAACCCCTTCGACCTGCTGTTTCCCCAAGGCCAACAGGACCTGGCGTTGCAGCTGTACGGCGGGGACGCCGTCTCGCGCTACAACAATCACAGCATCGCGGCCCTGATCAATCGCCTCGCCACGCACCATGACGGCGACGGGCCGCTGCGCATCCTGGAAGTCGGCGCCGGCACCGGGGCCACCAGCGCGCCCGTGATCGGCCTGCTCGATGGCCTGGACGTTGATTACCTGTTCACCGACATGACCGCTTTTTTCTTGCCGGCGGCCAAGCAACGTTTTGCCGAGCACGCCTGGGTGCGTTACGGCGTGCTCGACATCGACCAGGATATCCGACCCCAAGGGCTCGCCAGCAACAGCGCCGATGTCGTGCTCTGCGCGGGCATGCTCAACAGCGTCAAGGACGTCGACCAAGCGCTCGCCCGGATCACTGAATTGCTCAGCCCCGGTGGCTGGTTGGTGTTCAGCGAACCCACCGGCGAATGGCCGCCGATCCTGCTGACCCAGGGCTTCATGATGACCCCGGTCAACGGCGACCACGACCTGGGCCGTAGCGGTTTGCACGACGCGCAGACTTGGCAGGCGCGGATCCAGGCGTTCGGTGGAGAATGCCTGCCCACCCTGCCCCAGGCCGGACACCCGCTGGCCGCCCTCGGCATGCAGGTGTTCGCCGCCCGTTTCAAGGCCGGCTACCGGCGCCTGGATGTCGACAGCCTGCGCCGCGCCCTGGCCCAGCGCTTGCCCGATTACATGCTGCCGGCGCACCTGCAAGTGCTTGATCACATGCCATTGACCGCCAACGGCAAGATCGACCGCAAGACCCTGGCCGGCCTGCGTCCCGCCGTTGATGCCCAGGTGTCCAATGACCAGGCGACACCGAGCGATCCGCTTACCGCCGAGCTTTGCCGGCTGTGGGCCGAGGCCTTGGGCTTGACGCAGATTGGCGTCAACGACAGTTTCTATGAAAAAGGCGCGGACTCACTGATCCTCGCCCGGGTCGCCGGTCAACTGCGTGAACAGCTGCCCCAGGCCCAAGGCTTGAGTTACGACACACTGCTGCGGCAGATGCTCAACGAGCCGAATGTCGCCGCCCTGGCGCGCCTGCTCAACCACGGCGAAAGCGCGCCAGCCGCCACTGCTGCTGGCGGCGAAGCCCAGCGTTCATCCAGCAGCAATGCGTTGGTGGTGCCGTTTGGCGGTGGCGAAGCCGGACCGGTACGGGTGATGTTCCATGCCGCCCTTGGCACGCTGGATTACTTCCAACACCTGGGTCGCGCCCTGGCCGAACAACAAGCCGGGCCGGTGATCGGCTTTGCCGTGGCCGACACTGAGCGCTACCTGGCGCTGGAACCCAAGCGCCTGATCGAAAGCGTGGCCCAGGACTACGCCGAACGCTTGATTGCCGACGGTCACCAGCGCTTCCAGTTGATCGGTTACTGCCTCGGCGGGCTGCTCGCCACCGAGGTCGCCCGGCGCCTGCTCGAACGCGGCATGGATGTGGTGGACTTGAGTCTGATCGACAGCATTCCGATGTTCATCGACACCGACGAGGAGCTGGCCTACGAGGCGATCTTCGTGCCCAACCTGAACCTGGATCCGGTGAAGACCGTGTTCGGCGCGCACATCGAAGACTATGACGTGTACCGCGCCATCGATCTGCTGATGGCCCGCGACAATCGCCGCGTGCCGGCCGGGGCCATGGCTGCGTTGAGCGGCGACCCGGGCCTGGAAGCCCTGGCGCTGGCGGTACAGCAACAATCGGCGCGCAGCCAGGAAGAACGCCTGGCCGAGTACGCGCGCCTGGCATCGGGCCAGGCCGGGGTGCCCATCGGCCCGGAACTGGTGCCGACGCTGTTTCGCGTGTGCCGCCACAGCATGCGCGCGGCACGGTTCGACCCGCCGCCGTTCCTCGGCAACATGACCTACCTGCGCTGCCTGGAGCAGCAATCGTTCGGCATCACCGGCGGCGTCGGCCACCTGGCGGCACCGTTCTGGGAGGACGCGTGCCTGGGACGCTTCGAGTTGATCGACGTGCCCGGCAATCACTTCAGCGTGATCGAACCGCCTCATGTCCACACCGTCACCGCGCATCTGCTGGACGCGCTACGGAAAAACTCATGACGAGCGCTTTGGATACCCTGAAACGTCCGGTCAACCGGCTGATTCGCATCGGCGTGGCGTTTGCCGCGGTCGGCGCACTGGTCAATCTGGTGCCCTTCATCGGCCTGACCGAGCTGGGCCGGTTGCTGCTGGCTGGCAGCGTCGACCCTCAAACCTTGTGGCGCTGGGCGGCGCTGGTGGTGATCGCGTTGAGCCTGGGTTGGATGGCGAACGGCGTGGCCCTGTGGTTGACCCACCTGGCGGACCATCGCCTGCAGGCCAGCCTGCGCGAAGCCATGGTGCGCAAGTTGGGGCGCGTGCCTTTGGGCTGGTACACCGACACCACTTCGGGGGCGGTGCGCAAAGTGGTGCAGGACGATCTGGAAGACCTGCATCACCTGGTCGCCCACCATGCGGTGGAACTCACCGCGGCCATCGTCACGCCCCTGGCGGGGCTGGTGTGGCTGGCCACGCTGAACTGGCGCCTGGCGCTGCTGGCGGTGCTGACCTTGCCGGTGTATGCGCTGGCCTATGCCCTGATGATGCGCGGCTTCGGCGCCAAGATGCAGTTGCTGGACAGGAGCATGAGCCGGGTCAGCGCCGCCATTGTCGAGTTTGTCCACGGCATCGCCGTGGTCAAGGCGTTCGGCCAGGTGGGCCAGGCCCATCGCAGCTATCAACAGGCGGTCAGTCAGTTCAGCGAGCAATACGCCGGCTGGGTCAAACCGCTGCTGCGCCTGGAGGCGTTTTCCTCGATGGCCTTGAGTGTCCCGGTGATTCTGCTGGTGAGCCTGGGAGTGGGCAGCCTGTTGCTGGCCGAGGGCTGGATCACGCCGCTGCAATTGTTCGCCGAGACCTTGGTGGCAGTGGTGATTCCCCAGTCGCTGTTGGTGATCAATCAGAGCCTGACCGCGCAACGCACCGCCCTGGCGGCGGCCGACCGCATCGAAGCGCTGCTCAAGGTCGAAGAGCTGCCCGCGCCGAAAGTCGCCAAGCAGCCCCAGGGCAGCGACATCACCTTTGAACAGGTGCAGTTCGGCTACGACCCCGAGCACCCGATCCTCAACGGCGTCGATCTGCACTGCCCGGCCGGCAGCGTGACCGCCCTGGTCGGAGCCTCCGGCGCGGGCAAATCGACCCTGGCCAAACTGGTACCACGCTTTCACGACGTCAACGCAGGATGCGTGCGGATCGGTGGCGTCGATGTGCGGGAGATCGATCCACGCGAGCTGTACCGGCAGGTCGGTTTCGTCTTGCAGGACGCGCAACTGGTGCATGGGACCGTGGCCGATAACCTGCGCCTGGGCCGCCCCGAGGCCAGCGACGCAGAGATGGAAATGGCAGCCCGCTCGGCGCAGATTCACCCGCGCATCCAGGCCCTGCCCCGGGGTTATCAGTCGGTGATCGGCGAGGATGCGATGTTCTCCGGCGGTGAAGCGCAACGCCTGTCCATCGCCCGCACGCTGTTGGCCGACACGCCGGTGCTGATCCTCGACGAGGCCACCTCCCACGCCGACCCCGAATCCGAAGCGCTGATCCAGGACGCCCTGTCGGCCCTGGCCCGGGGTCGCACAGTGCTGGTGATCGCGCACCGCCTGGCGAGTATCAGCGGCGTGGACCAGATCGTCGTCCTCGATCAAGGCCGCGTGCTTGAAAGCGGTCGTCACCAATCCCTGCTGCAGGCCAACGGCGCCTATGCCCAGCTGTGGCGCGCCGGCGCCAAGCACTCCGTCCCCGAGTTGGAGATGTCCCTGTGATCCGCAGTCTTGTCACGTTACTGGGGCCGGCGCATGCCGCACGCCTCTACCGATACCTCGCGTGGCTGGTGACCAGCGCCGTGTTGCAAGGCCTGGCCGTCGCGCTGCTGGTGCCGATCCTTCACGCGTTGTTTGCCGGTGATCTGTCCACGGCGATGGCGTGGCTGGCCGGCCTCGCGGCGATGGCCGCGCTGGCCTGCATCGCCCATTACCAGCAGGCGATGAAGGGCTTTGCACTCGCGCTGGTGGTGCTGACCACCTTGCATGATCGCCTCGGGCAACATCTGGCCAGCCTGCCCCTGGGCTGGTTCAACTCGGAGAAAGTCGGGCGCCTGTCGCGCAGCGCCACCAGCGGCACGCTGATGGTTACCGGCTTGTTTGCGCATTACCTGGGACCGGTGGTGTCCGGGGTGGTGGTGCCGGCCACGGTCGCGCTGACCTTGTTCATCTTCGACTGGCGCCTGGGCCTGACCGCCATGCTGTGCGCACCGCTGATCTATTTCAGCCATCGATGGTCAGCCGATGCCATCGGCCACAACGATGCCCGGGTCGAAGCCGCCGCAACCCTCGCCGGTAATCGCGTGGTGGAGTTCGCCCGCTACCAGCAAGTGCTGCGGGCCTTTGGCCGCACCCAAGAGGGATACGCGCCGTTGCAGGCGGCCAATCTGGCGCAGAAACAGGCCGGCGGCTCGATGGTGTCCCAGACTTTTCCGAAATTGCTGGCCGGCGGCCTGACCGTGCAATTGGCCTTCGCCCTGCTGGTGGGCGTGGGCATCGCCCTGGCGACCCGAGGCGACATCGACGCGATTCAACTGGTCGCCCTGCTCGCCTTGGCGGCACGGTTTGTCGGGCCATTGGCCGAGGCGGCGGCACGCAGCGGGCTGTTGCGCATGGCCGGCAACGACCTGGACCAACTGGTCGGCATCCTGCGCGAGCCGCCATTGCCGCAGCCCCAAGCCAGTCAGCCGTTGAGCGACCCCGGCAGCTTTGCCTTCGAACACGTCAACTTCGCCTACGCCAGTGGCCCGACGGTGCTGCGCGACCTGACATTCCACGCACCGGCTCATTCGATGACGGCAATTGTCGGCGCCTCGGGCTCGGGAAAGACCACCGTCACGCGCCTGCTCATGCGGTTTTTCGATGTGACCGAAGGCAGCGTCAAGGTCGGCGGCGTCGATGTGCGCGAACTGTCCAACGAGGCCTTGATGGCGCAACTGTCGCTGGTGATGCAGGACGTCTACCTGTTCGACGACAGCCTCGAAGCCAATATCCGCGTCGGCAAGCCGGACGCCAGTGCGCAGCAGGTGGCTGAGGCCGCGAGCCTCGCCGGCGTCGATGAAATTGTCGCGCGCCTGCCCCAGGGCTGGCTCACTCCGGTGGGCGAAGGCGGCGCGGCGCTGTCCGGTGGCGAACGCCAGCGGGTGTCCCTGGCTCGGGCGTTGCTCAAACGCGCGCCGATCGTGCTGTTGGATGAAGCCACTGCCGCACTGGATCCGCACAACGAAGCCTTTGTACAAGCGGCGATTCGTAGCTTGAAGCAAAGTTCGACGGTGCTGGTCATTGCCCATCGCCTGCCGACCATCATGGCCGCCGACCAGATTCTGGTGCTGGACCAGGGCCGCCTCGTGGAAGCCGGCACTCACCCGCAACTGCTGGCCCTCGACGGACGTTACGCCGGGTTCTGGCGTGATCGCCAGCGCGCCGGTGGCTGGCGCCTGAATGCGCAGGCCCAGCCATGCTGATCGGGGTGCTGGGTGCCAGTGGCGATGTCGGTCTGGCCAGCGCTCGGGCGCTGTTGAGCCTGGGCGTGAACGCGCTGCGCCTGGGCGGGCGTGACCCACGCAACGGTGCCCGCTGCCTGGCATCGCTCCAGCAGCAATGGCCCGACGCGCGCCTGCAAATGAGCGTAGTGGACTTCAATGATGCCGCTGCCCTGGCCGGGTTCGCCCATGGCTGCGAGGTGCTGCTCAACTGCGCCGGACCCTCCTGGCGATTGGCCGACCGTGCTGCACGGGCGGCGCTGCAAACCGATGCGCATTACGTGGATGCGGCCGGCGAGATGACACTTGAGCCACACCAGTGGCGCAACCGTTGCGCCGTCCTCGGTGCCGGCCTGCAACCGGGGCTTACCGGCTTGCTGCCCCGTTGGCTGGCCGAGCAGGCCTTCACCCAGGTCCTCGGACTGACCAGCTATTTCGGCCTGCGTGACCACTTCACGGCCGTGGCCGCCGATGACTTCCTGCAAGGCGCGGTGAATGGCACCAACGAACCCTTGGCGGCCTGGCGCAACGGCCGGTGCAGCCGAGCGCTACGCCGCAGCCAAGACGTGCTGCTGCCGTGTTTCCCCGGCCAGGTTCACCTGCTGCCCTATTTGAACCAGGAAGGTGAAAGCCTGGCCTGGGACCTGCGCCTGGAGGTCGGCCAATGGTTCAACGTGATCACCGACGGCCATGTGCTCAAGGCGCTGGACCTGGCCCACAGCCTGCCGCGCGCCGAAGCGGTGCGGCGGTTGTGCGAGGCCAGCCGGCTGGACCTCAGCGGCCAGGCCCCCTTTGTCACGTTGCTGCTGCAACTCGACGGGCTGTGGGAGGGCCAGGCGCGCATCCGCAGCCTGGTGCTCAGCGGCGCGGGCAATGCGGCGCTGACCGGGGCAATGGCCGCGGCCACGGTGGTCAGCGTGGCGAACGGGGAAATCGCCGCCGGCTGTCATTACGCCGCCCAGGCGTTGCCACCCGCCGCCAGCCTTGAACGCCTGCAACGCACCTCGGCGATCCGGGCGCTGAACCTGCTGCATGGCCCGCTCGATCACCTGCACAGCGTCGAAGAAGGTTGCCTATGAACAATGCCCTGAATGAACTTGAACACGTGAGCCAGGGCGTGATGGCCCAGGTGTTGCTGCACACCCAGGCCTTGCCATTGCAGGCCTGGCGCAGCGCCGGGCAAATCAGCCAGGCCTTGGGCACGGCCCCCCGCCATGCCTGGATCGTGCGGCGCTGGCTGGCGGCGCTGACCCGCGCCGGTGCGCTGCGCGAAGACGCCGGACGCCTCGCCTGGCAGGGCACGCCACCCAAGGCCGCCGTGGAAAACCTGCCCGGGCTGTACGCCGAACTGGGCTTCCCGGGCAGCATGGCCACCTTGCACCGCCAGGTCATCGAATGCTTGCCTGACCTGTTGCGCGATCAACTCGCCCTGGCGCCGTTGCTGGTGCAATCGGGCGACCCCGTCGCGGTGCTCGGGGCCTACCAGCGCAACCACTTCACCGCAGCGATGAATCAAGCCCTCGCCGCACGGGCAAGCGAAGTCCGTGCCCTCGGCGATGTGCTGCGGGTGTTGGAGTTGGGCGGTGGTGCCGCCTGCACCACTCGCGCCGTGCTGGCAGCGTTGCAAGCACGCGAAAAGGACTATCGCTTTACCGACATCAGTTCGCTTTTCACCGGGGCGGCCCAGCGTGAGTTTCGCCTGGAACCGGGCATGCACGTCGGTTTGCTCGACCTGGACCGGGACTTCGCCGAGCAAGGCATCGAGGCCCGCAGCCAGGACCTGGTGATCGCCGGCAATGTGCTGCACAACGCCCGCGATCTGTCCCGCAGCCTCGGGCAGATTCGTGCCTGCCTGCGAGACGGCGCAAGCCTTTTGTTCAGCGAATCCATCGCCGACAACCCGGCCATGTTGACCTTCATGCACCTGCTGCTGTCACCGCCCGCCGGTGCGCCGCTGCGTGAGACTGATGAAGTCTTCATCGCGCCCGATGCATGGCGCCAAGCCTTGCAGGCCCAGGGTTTCCAGTTGCTCGAAGTTTGGCCCGCGGCCACCGACCCGCTGGCGGCCGCCGGGCAACGTTTGTTTCACGCCGTAGGAGTTTCTTGATGACGCTGCACGTAGACATCCTGCTGACTGATCTGCCGGTGGGCGCGTTTCCATGGCATTTGCCCGCCCTGACTGACCTGGGCACTCATCAACGCTCCCCGGCACGTCTGTTGGCGGTCATCGAACGCCAGCGCCCCGCCGTGGTGGTGATGAACGCCGAGCAACTGGAACGGCTGTTGGACTTCCCCGCCCTGCCGTTGACCGACCTTAGCTATCTGGAACAGGTGCTATTCGTCACGGCGCAACCGGGCGACTGGCAACTCGCCGAGCGGGCGGCGGCGCAGCTCGATTGCAGGGTCCTGGGGTTTACGGATGCCCTCGGTGAATGGTGTGACCTGGCCAGCGTCAAGCTCGAACATCAACGCTGGCGCGAACGTGCCCTTGGGCATCCCGACGTGAGCAGCGTCGCGCTGCACGGCCAGACCTTGTTCGCCGTGCCTCACCCTTGCGAGGCCGCATGGGTCGAGGATTACCTGGATGAAACTGAAGCCGCCCTCGACCAACAGTTTTCCACCGAACGGCTCGTCGAAGCGGTACGACTCAACGATCGGTTGGGCCACGCCGCGTTGTTGTCGATGCTCAACGGCCTGGAGCATTGCGGCCTGCTGCCCGCACCGCTGAACGATGTCGCCCAAGCACTGGAACATGGCGGCATCGCGCCGGGTCACCGAGCGCTGATCGCACGCTGGCTGGATGTGTTGCAAGGGCAAGGCCTGTTGCGCCGCGCAGGCACCCAACTGCATCCCACCCTTGCCGCCCGTGACTGGAGTGACGCCGCTCTGGAGGACATCTGGACGCAACTGACCCTGGACTGGGCGCGCAACACCGGTGGCAGCGGCACCCTCGAATATGCTCGGGAGAATGCACGTCAATTGCCGGCGCTGATGCGCGGCGACTGTGCGGCCGTGCACCTGTTGTTTCCCGAAGGACGCACCGAACGCGCGGCGGCGTTGTACCGCGAAAGCCTGGCGGCGCAGTACCAGCATCGCGCCGTCGCCCACTGGGTCGGCGCCTGGGCTGCGCGCCAGCCAGCTGATGCAACTTTGCGCGTGCTCGAAGTCGGGTCCGGCACTGGGTCGACCACCCAAGCGGTGTTGCCGGCCTTGGCCGACGCTTCGGTGGATTACTTGTGCACCGACGTGTCGCGCTATTTCAGCGACCAGGCTGCCGAGCGCCTGCAAGACTGGCCGTGGGTTCGCCACGGCGTGTTCGATATCGACCGCCCGGCCCTGGCCCAGGGTTATCGCAGCCAGGACTGGGACCTGATCATCGCCGGTGGCGTGCTCAATGCCGCGCGCGACACCGAGCGCTCCCTGGCGACCCTGCTCGCCTTGCTCAAGCCGGGCGGCTGGCTGGTGTTCAGCGAACCCACGCAGGAGGAGTTCTGGGTGATGGCCTCCCAGGCCTTCATGCTCAACCAGGCCGATGATGAACGTCAACTCAGCAGCGCCACCTTCCTCAACCTCGCGCAGTGGCAAACCGCGCTGTCCAGGACCGGGTTCCAGGGCAACCGCAGCCTGCCCGCCGCCGGGCACCCACTGGCGCGCCTGGGCCATCGCGTCTTCGTCGCCCAGGTACCCGCCCAGCGCCTGAGCCGCGCGGCACTGGCCGCGCACCTCGAAGAGGCCGCCTTGGATCTTGAGCTACTCGACCAATTGCCCGATGACCACACGCTGGCCCAGTGGGCTCGCCTCCCGGAGACTTGTCCATGAACAGCGCCCCTGCGCGTAAACGCGTGATCGTGGCCGGCACCGCATTCGGTCGCATCTACCTGCAAGCCCTGGCCCGCGCCCATGATCGCTACCAACTGGTGGGCATCCTGTCTCGCGGCAACGCCTACTCAAAAGCCTGCGCCGACCACTATGGTGTGCCGCTGTACGAGACCGTCGAACAGGTGCCGGATGATGTCGATATTGCCTGCGTGGTGGTGCGCTCCGGCGCAACCGGGGGCGTCGGCGGTGACCTGGCCCAACAGTTTCTGCGCCGTGGCATCCATGTCTTGCAGGAGCACCCGGTGCATCACCGCGAAATCGCCGCGTGCATGCAGGCCGCACGCCAGGGCCAGGCCGCCTATGCGGTGAATACGCTGTACCCGAATATCCTGGCGATCCGGCGCTTTCTCGCCGTGGCCGCTTACCTGCGCGATCACCAGGGGTTGGCGTACATCGAGGCCGCCTGCAACAGTCAAGTGGCCTACCCCCTGCTGGATATTCTCGGACGCCTGGCCGGTGGTCTGCGGCCCTGGACGTTCGCGACACCCGCTCCTGCGTTCGAGGGGCAACCCTTCACGCGGCTTGATGCCCGTTTCAATGGCGTACCCATCGGCTTGCGAGTGCAGAACCAGGTGCACCCCAAGGACCCGGACAACCACTCGTTCTTGCTGCATCGCCTCGAAGTCGGCTGTGAAGCCGGGGTGCTGAACCTGGCCGACACCCACGGCCCGGTGCTGTGGAACCCGCGCCTGCATGCCTCAAGGGACAGCACCGACCGCCTGATCATGGCCGGCCCCGGCAGCGAACGGCTGGCCGGGCCGACGATGGTGCTGCTCGATCCGCAGGTGCCCAAGAGCTACCGGCAGGTGTTCAACCAGGTCTGGCCCGACGCGGTCAGCGTCGCCCTGGACGCGTTATGCCGCGACATCGATGAACCGTCGCGACGCCTGCGCAGTGGCGTCTGGGCCACCGAAGTGGCCATGGCCTGGCGCGAAATGAACAACCTGATCGGCATGCCCGCCTTGATTGAGCCGCCCGTGCCCCGCGCGCTACCGCTGGCCGATCTCCAGGCCCTTGCCGACGCCGTGCAACCCCCTCGCGGTGACGACACCGCCCAACTGCTCGGAGCGCTGCCGTTTTGAACACTGCCCGATCCTCCTCCACCTGCAGCCATGTGTTGCTGTGGGTGCGCGACTTGCGCCAGGCCGTGGCGAATTTCCGCGCCGCCGGTTTCGAAGTGACCTACGCCACCGCCGAGGCCCGCGCGCAACACGCGCACATCTGGTTCAGCCAGGGGCCGATCATCGAGTTGCTCACCACACCGCGTCACGCCTGGCTCTTCAAGTGGCCCATCGACTGCCTGGCCGGCCGTGGCGCCGGGCGCCGGATGTTGCGCTGGGCCGCCCAGGGCGAAGGTTTCTGCGACCTCGCGCTGCTGTGCGAGACCCCGGCGCTGGCGCCGCGCCTCAAGGGGCTTACGGGCTGCGGCGTGGCCATGGGCCGCACGGTGAACTGGCGGCGTACCTGCGCGGATGGCAGCCAGACGCGCTTTCGTTTCGTCTACCCGCGCCACGACCGCCTGCCCTTCCTCGTCACGCCCTATGAGCCGGCCCAGCATCCGCTCCGAATGATTCACCCCAACGGCGCAACGGGCCTGGCGGCGATCCACCTGGGCGTGCACCCCGCCGATCACACCGCCCTCAGCCTGCTGACCGGCGACGACCCGTTGCTGCGTATCCAGCCGGCCGAATACACCGGCGTACAGGCAGTGCGAATCGCCGGCCTGGCGCACCCGCTGATTCTGCACGGCGCCCGTTTGCTGGGTTGCCCGACTGCTCAAGGAGATTGCCATGCTTGATGGATGCACCGACTGGCCCGAGGACTTTATCCGCCGCTATCGCGAACACGGCTATTGGCAAGGCGTGCCGTTGGGCCAACTGTTGCGCGAGCAGGCGCAGCGCACGCCGCACAAAGAGGCGCTGGTGGACGGTCAGCGGCGTTGGAGTTACGCCGAACTCGACCTGCAGGCCGACCGCCTGGCCGCCGGCCTTGCCGACCGGGGCCTGCGCGCCGGCCAGCGGGTGCTGGTGCAACTGCCGAACATCGCCGAGTTTTTCAGCCTGACCTTCGCCCTGCTGCGCCTGGGTGTGATTCCGGTGTTCGCCCTGCCGGCCCATCGCGAACATGAGCTGCGCCACCTGGCCCAACTGAGCCAGGCCGTGGCCTACGTGATTGTGGATCGACACCTGGGCTTCGATTATCGGCCGCTGGCGCGCGTCCTGCGTGAACAGGCGCCGAGCCTGCAACAGGTCTTTGTGATCGGTGCGGCCGAGGAGTTCGTCGACCTGGGCGACTGCGTTGCTGCCCCTCGTCCGCTGCCCGCGCCAGACTCACGGGAAGTCGCCGTGCTGCTGCTGTCCGGCGGCACCACCGGCCTGCCAAAACTCATCCCGCGCACCCATGACGATTACGCCTGCAATGCGCGCCTGGCGGCCCGCGCATGCGGCTTCGAGAGCCACACCCGCTACCTGGCGGCGTTGCCCGTGGCCCATAACTTCCCCTTGGCCTCACCCGGCGCGCTCGGGGTGTTCAGTGTCGGCGCTACCCTCGTGCTGGCACCCGAGCCCAGTCCGGACACCACCTTCGAACTGATCGAGCGCGAACGCATCACCCATACCGCGCTGATCCCGCCGCTGGTGCTGCTGTGGCTGGAAATGGCGCAATGGTCCGACCATGACCTGAGCAGCCTGCAATGGTTGCAGGTCGGTGGCGCGCGGCTCAAGGCCGAGATCGCCGCGCGTATAGGCCCGGCACTGGGCTGTGGCCTGCAACAGGTCTACGGCATGGCCGAAGGGTTGCTGTGCTTCACCCCGCTGGATGACCCGCAAGCGCGCATCTTCGAAACCCAGGGCCTGCCGCTCACCGTCGATGACGAGATCCGCATCGTCGACGCCGATGACGTGCCGGTCGCCCCAGGCGCCGTGGGCGAACTGCTGGTGCGCGGTCCCTACACCATTCGCGGGTACTACAACGCCGGCGAACAGAATCTGCGCGCCTTCACCGCCGATGGTTTCTACCGCAGCGGCGACCTGGTGCGACGCTTGCCCGAAGGCCATTTGATCGTCGAAGGACGAACCAAGGATGTGATCAACCGCGGCGGCGAGAAAATCCCGGTGGAAGAGATCGAGAACCTGCTGCTGGGCCATCCGTTGATTCGCGATGTGGCGCTGGTGGCATTGGCCGATGAGCTGCTGGGCGAGCGCAGTTGCGCTTGTGTGCTGGCCCACGCGGAACAGCTCGAACTGGGCACGATCAACGCCTGGCTGCGCGAGCGTGGACTGGCCGCCTACAAGTTGCCGGATCGCTTGCAGGTGCTGCGTGAGTTCCCGCTGACGCGCCTGGGCAAAGTCAACCGCAAGGCCCTGGCGGAACAGGTGCAGGCCTTATGAACAGCGAAATGTCCGCATGGTTGCGCGTGCTGCGTGAGGGCGACCAACCCCGGGCCCGCCTGGTGTGCCTGCCGCACGCCGGAGGCAGCGCGAGTTTCTTTCGTCCGTGGCTGGCGCACCTGCCGGGTGATATCGACTTGCTGGCCGTGCAGTATCCGGGACGTGAAGAACGGTTCAACGAAACGCGTATTGCCTGCCTGGCCAGTCTGGCCGAACACATCAGCCAGGCCCTGTTGAACCTGCCTATCCGCCCGCTGTGGCTGTTTGGCCACAGCATGGGCGCAGCACTGGCCTACGCCGTCGGTGTGCAGCTGGAGGCGGCGGGCTTCGGCGCCGAACATGTATTTGTCTCGGCCCACCCGCCCCCGCACCGGCAACCACTCAGTGACCTGCACCGCCAGGACGACGCCGCGCTGATCGCCGACATTCTGCGCCAGGACGCCGAGGCCACAGGCCTTTGGGACAACCCGCAACTGCGCGCACTGTTCCTGCCGACCCTGCGCAGCGACTACCAGGCCATCGAGACCTGGCGACCGGCGCAGCTTGACCGCTTGGCGGCGCCCATCGACGTACTGCTGGCCCGGGCCGACACCGACGTCGGCCTGGACCAGGCCCGAGCGTGGGCGGACCTGAGCGAGCACACCCCGGACATACGCCAGTTCGACGGCGATCATTTTTACCTCAAGCAACAGCCGCGCCCCGTGATCCATCACCTGCTGCAACGCACTGCCTATCTTCAAGGAGACTCGGTATGAAAACCCCGGAACACTGCACCGGCCTGCCGGACATTCGTCACGCCATCGACACCCTCGACCGGCAGATCATCGACGCCCTGGGCCTGCGCATGCAATACGTCAGGGCGGCCTCGGCGTTCAAGCCCGACCAGGCCAGTATCGCCGCACCGGACCGCGTCGCGGCGATGCTGCCGCAGCGCCGACAATGGGCACAGGAGGCCGGTCTGGACGGCGAATTCATCGAGGGCCTGTTCAATCAGATCATCCACTGGTACATCGCGGAACAGACGGCGTTCTGGCTGCAAAAAAAGAGCACGGCCGTATGAACGAAGCCGCCTTGTTGAACGTGTTCGAAGCTGCGCACCAGCGCGCGCTGAAGTACCAGCGTCCCGTTGTCGCCGTGAGTTCGCACCCCGCACCGACGCTGGATCCCTTGGTGCTCTACGAAACGCACCGGCAGGGCTTCTTCTGGTGCGCTCACTCACCGGCCCTGACGCTGTTTGGCCTGGGCTGCGCCTGGCAGATAGAAGCCGCTGGGGCCCAGCGATTGGCCGAGGTGAACCGTCAATGGTTCGCGCTGTGTGCCGACGCAGTGATCGACGGCCCGTGTCCACCGCTGTTGCTGGGTGGCCTGCGCTTCGACGCGCACCAACGTCGCGCGCCGCACTGGTCACCGTTTGCCGATGCCAGTTTTCACCTTGCCCATTGGTTGCTCAGCGAGAACGGAGACGGCCGCTGGCTGCGTTGCCAGTGCGTGGTGGAACCCGACAGTGATCCAGCCGTCCTGGTACAAAACAGTCTTGCCGCGTACGAAGAGCTTTTCGCGCCCTCACACTCGCCCGAGTCGATCCCCCAGGTCATCGAACGCAACGCATTGCCAGCACCACAATGGCAGGCCAAGGTCGCCAACGCCTTGCAGGCCATCGACAGCGGCGAGCTGAGCAAAGTGGTGCTCGCCCGCCACGTCGAATATCAGCTCAATGCCACGCTCGACAGCGGCGCCGTCATGCGCCGGTTGCACGAGCGGCGCAGCCAAGCCCACCTGTTCGCCCTGCACCGGGGAGACAACTGTTTCATGGGCGCGACCCCGGAGCGCCTGCTCAGTTGCCATGAAGGCTACCTGACCACCCACGCCCTCGCGGGTAGCGCTCGTCGCGCCGTGACGCCCGAAGAAGACCTGAAGGTGGGCGCGGATCTGTTGGCGGACCCCAAGGAGCTGCACGAACATCAATTGGTGGTGCAGACCATTTTGCAAGGATTGAAAGGCATCGTCAGCGACTTGCAGGCAGCAACCCGACCCGAACTGCTGAAGCTGGCCACGGTGCAGCATCTGAGTACCCCGATCAGCGCCAGGCTTGACGATGGACGCAGCTTGCTGGACGGCATTCAGGCCTTGCACCCCACCCCCGCGGTCGGAGGTTTGCCTGGCCCGACAGCCATGAACTTCATTCGGCATAACGAAGGTTTTGACCGGGGCTGGTACGCAGCGCCCGTGGGCTGGCTGGACTCACGGGGTAATGGCGATTTCCTCGTGGCCCTGCGTTCGGCGCTGATGACACCTGGACATTGCCACTTGTTCGCAGGATGCGGGATCGTTCGTGGTTCCCAGCCGGAGGATGAGTACGAGGAGACGCAAATCAAGCTGGCTAGCATGGAGGATGCATTACGTCTCTCGTCTTCCTAAGCGATACCAGGGCCGTTCAACGGTGCATCAATGCGCCGACTCGGCCCAGTGATTATAAGAGGTCACTTTTCGACGCTCCCAGTTCCTCAACGCTGATTTCACGCATGCGGAATTTCTGCACCTTGCCGCTGACGGTCATCGGAAAATCGTCAACGAACTTGAAATGGCGCGGCGTCTTGAAGTGAGCGATCCGGCCTTTGCAGTATTCGCGCAGCTCGTCGGCATCTGCCTGGTGCCCCTCATGCAACCTGACCCAAGCTACGATCTCTTCCCCGTAGACGTCGTCCGGCACCCCGATGACCTGCACGTCTGCCACCGCAGGATGAGTAAAGAAGAACTCTTCGATTTCGCGCGGATAAACATTCTCGCCGCCCCGAATGATCATGTCCTTATTGCGCCCGATTATCCTCAGGTAACCCTCCTCATCCATGATTGCCAGGTCACCGGTGTGCATCCAGCCTGCGTCGTCGATGGCCTCCGCGGTCGCTTGCGGGTTGTTCCAGTAGCCGAGCATCACGCTGTAGCCTCGGGTACACAGCTCGCCGATCTGACCGCGAGCAACGATCCGGTTTTGCTCATCGACGACCTTGCTTTCCAAATGCGGCTGAGTGCGGCCGACACGGGTGACTCGATGCTCGATATCGTCGTCCGGGCCGGTCTGGGTGGAGACCGGGCTGGTTTCGGTCATGCCGTAGGCGATCTGCATCTCCTTGAGGTGCAGGTCGTCGATCACCCGTTTCATGACTTCGATCGGGCAGGTGGAGCCGGCCATGATGCCCGTTCGCAGATGGCTCAGGTTCAATGATTGGCGCTCTGGATGGTCGAGCATTGCAATGAACATCGTCGGCACGCCATACATGCCGGTCGCTTTCTCCTGTGCGGCGGCCCGCAGGGTCTCCAGCGGATCGAAGGCTGCGCTGGGGTAGATCATTGTCGTTCCGTGAGTGACACAACCCAGATTGCCCATGACCATGCCGAAGCAGTGATACAGCGGCACCGGTATCACTAACCTGTCGTGCTCGCTGAGCTTCAGGCTTTCACCGACCATAAAACCGTTATTCAGGATGTTGTAGTGACTGAGGGTGGCACCTTTGGGAAATCCAGTAGTACCCGAGGTGTACTGGATGTTGACGGGGTCGTCGAATTGCAATTGCTCACCGCATTGCCGTAGTTGTTCCGCAGACACTTGTTCCGCCAGGTCCAACAGGCCCTCCCATGACAACATACCGTCAGCCGGCGTGTCGCCGAGGCTGATCACGCCCTGCAATTCAGGCAACCGGTCGCTTTCCAGTGCGCCGACAGCGCAGCGGTGGAGTTCGGGCAGCAGATCGTGAAGCATCGCGTGGTAATTGGAAGTCTTGAACGAGTCGGCACAAATCAGCCAGCGACACCCCGATTGCTTGAGCGTGTACTCAAGCTCGGTCAGACGGTAGGCCGGGTTGATGTTCACCAACACCGCCCCCACCTTGGCCGATGCGAATTGGGTGATGCACCATTGCGCGCAGTTCGGCGACCAGATGCCTACCCGTTCACCGGCCTTGAGGCCCAGCGCGAGCAACCCTCGTGCGCAACCATCCACCTCCTCGGCCAACTGTGCCCAGGTGTAGCGCAGCCCTTGATGCCGTACGACCAAAGCTTCGCGATCGGTGAACCGTTCCACCGCTCGGTCGAACGCCGCGCCAATGGTCATCGCCAGCAAGGGTGTGGTTTGCGGTCCTCTGGTGTAACTGGGAACACTCATATCGATTCTCTCTGTACGATCCAAATGTGGGCCGGGGGGTTACCCCGCAGGCGCCCTTGTTGAATGGCTTGCCCTCGTTGTTTTTAACGCGTGAATATTTGCGCCGTGGTAATCGCCATGTCGCCGCCGGGCAATTTGATGTTACCGATTTGCTTCAAACTGTCGGCATCGAACACCGCTACGTCGTTGAAGGTACCCGCCAGGTAAATCTTGCTGCCGGCCTTGTTGAACGAAATGCAGTAGTAGGAATGATCCAGCGTAGCGGCCTGAAGCAGTTTTTTCTGCTTGATGTCGTACTTGGCCAGCCGGTTGAGCACGCCGAACATCAGGTTCGGGTCTTTGGGCGAGCGCATGCCACTGAAGTAGATTTCCGTCAGGGGGCCGAAGTCGGTGGTTTCGGTCTTGCCGGTTTTCAGGTCGATGCTGAACAGCCCATAGAGGTACTCGGCGGTCGCCGGGTCCTGCTTCTTGTCCTTGAATTTCGCTGCGGTGTAGAGCAGCGAAAAATCATGACGGTAGGTCTGCTGGTTCCACACGTAGAGCACATCCGGTGCGCTGTAATTGGCACGTTTCCAATGGCGACTGGGAATCAGCACGTCGAACTTGCCAGTGTTCACGTTGACCTTGTAGACATCCGCTCCCGCCACATACAACGTGCCATCGTCGCCGCTTTGCATGATGGTCAGCTGCCGTGGCGCCGGGAAGCTGCGAATGGGTTTGGCGTCCATGCCGGCATCGGTGGCGTACACGTCGAGCCGAGGTTGCTGCACCTCGTAACGATCGTTGAGCATCAACGTCGGATTGGCGATGGTGAACAGTTCCTTGCCGTCATGGCTGAGGGTAAAGGCGAACATCGACTTCGCTTTCTCCCCCGGTTTCTGGGTAATGCTGGCGTGGAAGACCTGCTTGCAGCTGTCCAGCTCAACGCCGTAGACATCCGCGTAGTGGTTGTTCAGCACGTAGGCGGTCTTGCGATCCGGCGACAGCTGCACGGTGCCAGGACCGAAGGCATCCGGTATTTTGCAGGTCTTGAACAGGCTGTCGGTGGCCAGGTCGATCACGTGCAGGTTGTTCGGATAATTGGTGGTCACCATGTATTCGTGACCGCTTTGGAGCGCGGTGTTTTCATCGGCCAGAACATTGAGCGATATAACGCCCAGGACACCGAACGCGGCCAAGCCGCAGGCTTTGATGCATTGCATGCTGGAATCCTTCTTCATGTCCTATCACTTGTCTTTCGGAAAGACAGTGCCGAGGTTGCGCCAGTTTTCGTTGGACGCCTGGGCATCCTTGTTCCAGTCCGGGTAGGTGCTCATCATGTCCGGCACCTGGGCCGGCCACCAGCATGGGTCGGAGCAGCCATACAGGTCGGCTTCCATTGGCTGGCACAGCGACGACACGCCGCCAAACGCGTCGATTTCCCAACCTGGATCAGTGGTCGAGGCACAGCCGGCGACGGAGCTCATCGCCACCACTTCTTCGATACGGTTTTCGGCCGCGGCCTGATCGAGCTTCTGGGCTTTGTTGTTGATTGCCTTGAGATGTTTCATATCAGTGAGCCTTGCGCGGAGTGATGTAGCTGCTGATAAACGCAGGGTTGTGAGCCATGATCCGGGTGTAAACCTCGATGCCGAAGTCGACCCAGTCACGCATCAGTTCGCAGTAGTGATAAGTCGGGTGGGTCGGGTCGCCGTATCGGGCGTAGCTCTCGTGGTAGCAGCCGCCAGAGCAGAGATTGCGGATCTGGCAGTCTTCGCAACCGGTGTTGGTACGGTCCAGGCGCTGGGACAAGAAATCGTTCAACTCGACCTGTTTCACCCCGCTGTGAACGTTGCCGAACGTCGGCAGGCTCGAACCGGTAAAGCGGTGGCACAGGTTCAATTCGCCCTTGTGATCCACCGCCAGCATCTTCAGGCCCGCCCCGCAAGGCAGAGCCTTCTTGTGGCCTTCATGAATATCGGTGATCAACTGGTGCAGGTTGGAAAAACCGATATTGCGGTGTTCCAGCGCCGCTTCCAGATAACGCCGACCGAGCCTTTTCATGTTGGCAAACACTTCGACCAGCTCGTCGCTGGACAGGTTGAAGCTGCTGATATCGCCGGACGTCACCGGAGCAAAACCGACCTCGGCAAACCCCAGTTCGTTGAACAGGTGATCCCAGATCGTTTCGACGTCGGTGACGCCCGTGGTCAGGGTGACCCGCGCGCCGACCGGGCGGCTGTTGTAGCGCGCCAGCAGCATCTGGGCCTTGCGCCGTACCACGTCGTACGTGCCCTGCCCGCCCACGGTGATGCGGTTGCGGTCGTGCACGGTTTTCGGCCCGTCGATACTCACCGAGAGCCCGAAGCGGTGGGCGTTGAGGTAGTCCACGGTGTCTTCGGTGAGCAACGTGGCGTTGGTGGTCATGACGAATTCGACGAACTTGCCCGCTTCGGCAAAACGCTTTTCACAATAATCGACCATGTACTCGATCAGCTTGCGATTGCTCAGCGGCTCTCCCCCGAAGAACACCACCGTGAAACGCTCTTCATCCGGGGATTCGCGCAGCAGCATTTCTACCGAAGCGACCGCTGTTTCAACGTCCATCTTCTTGCCGGCCGAGGGCTTGTCGAGGTCTTCTTTGTAGCAGTAGGTGCAGCTCAGGTTGCAGCCCGTGTTGACGTTGAGCACCACGGTATTGATCGCGGTGCGCTCGACGCGTTTGGTACCGATGTCCGGGGTCAGTGGCGAGCCGTCGCTGACCAGTTCCAGGGAAATCAGCTCACGCAGGGTTTCGGTGATTTCTTCGCCGTTGAAGCGTGCGGCCAAGCGTTGGATCAGGTCGTCCGATGAACAGCCGGGACCGCGCAAGGTATCGATGATGGTGCCCGTCAGCTCATCGCTGGCGAACAGCGAGCTGCTGGGAATGTGGAACAACATGCGGTCGGCGTCGACATGCACTTCGTGCAGATTGCGTTCGACCAGATTCAAAATAGCGCCCATTGCAAACCTCCTGTGCAAGCCCCGATTCATGAGGCCTGCGGTCATTCCGAAAAGTGTCTGGAACCGCTAAAAAACAGCCAACTTATGGAATGGGTGGATTGTTCCAGCGTTGCACGGTGACGATCATGTGGCCTTCGCCGGTCAGGGACCTCCCTGCGTCGTCGATGGCGGCGATCACCTTGAGGTTGCCGGCATTGTTGGTGGACATCTTGCGCTGCGGGTTCGGCCCGGCATCGCCTGGGGTAAACACGCCGGTATCGGCCTGCATGGTGCCGGCAAACCTGACGTCTTCATCCTCTTTGGCGCGGTCATCGAAAGCCTCCACTGTCCATTGCGCCGGGAACACGCCGATGCGATAGGGCTTGCCGTCAGCGCCCTTGCCCCAGGCTTCAGCATCGAAACGACCCTGGACTTTCGGCGTCGAGCCACCGCCCTCGCCGATCCGCGCCACCGAGAATTCGGGCACGACTTTGACTTCAGCGATCTTGCTGTAGACCGACAGCGTCGGGCCTTTCAGCGTGCCGACCGTGACGTTGCGCAGGCCCGGTTGAGCATTGGCAGCCGCCTTGAGTTTGACCCGTAGGCGCTCGGGCGTTTGCTCCAGCACTTGGACCACTTCCACGCCTTTGCCGAAGTCAGGTTTGCCAGTGAGACCGCTGCCGATCAGGGTGACTTCGGTTTCGCTGCCCGCCTTCAGATAACCCGGCTGCACCGCCAGCAAACGATTGGAACCCTGCTTGGCGGCGACGAAGTCCAGCCCCCGCTCGTCGTGCTCGGCCTCGAACATCCGGCCCTGCATGGCGTTGCCCTGGGCGGCGAATACCTGGCGCATGGTCACGCCATCGATGGACACATTGCCGCGCCATTCGTAACCGGTGTAGAGAATCGCATTGCCCTCGCCATTGAACGGGCTGCCGTCGGCGTACTGACCTTTGACGTTGACCTTGAACGTGTCGCTGCCATCGGCAGTCACGCTCATGACGCCAGCCAGTTCGCCCTTACCCGGCAGGTGCCCGCTGAAGCTCCAGTCGCCGACCAGCGCCTCGGCTTTCGGCGCGCTGCCCTGCCATGCTTTCCAGGCCGGGTCGTCCAGCGGATAACGCTTGGCCAGCAGCGGCACCATCTCTTTGCGGGCCAGGTCGAACCAGTCGCGGTCGCGGGACAGGGCCTGGTACTCAAGGGACGGCCACTGGCCGAGGTGGAAGTTCACCAGGCGCTCCCATTCCTGGGCGGGTCGGCGCTGCAGCGCAACCCGCGCACCGGAGTGGCAACGGCCGCACATCTGACTGGTCTGGTCGTCGAATTTCTCAACGGTATTGAGCCGTCGCTCCAGCGCATAACGCACACCATCGGTTTCGCTCGGCGCCAAGCCCTGGGTATCGGCCAGGTATTTGACCAGGGTTCGGCGGTCGTCATCGCTGATCTGCAAACCGTGCATGATCTGCATCCGGGCAATGCTCATCAGCCAGCCTTCCGGGGTTTTGCGCTGGTGGCTGATACGGCTCAGGGCGTTATTGGCTTCAGGGGTGTGACAGCCCTGGCAGGTTTCCTTGAGGACAGTCTGGGCGTCGCGAGCTGCCAGGCTGTGAGGCGAATGCAGCGCCACGCAGGCCGCCACGGCCAGCAGACTGACGCTCAGGCCTGATCGGAGTTTTCTCTTCATCAACGTCGAACCTCGCACGGTGCTTTCTTATTTTTGTGGCTTATCGTTTTTATGGTTTCTGCCGTCGGCGACAACCCGCTGACGGAGGCAAGAGAAACGTCTGCGATGAGCAATACACGGAGCGTGCCAGCTTAACGAACATCCTTTAAATCAAATAGTTATGTGAACATCTTGGCTTTTTCGCGCATCAAAACGAAAGGGCCTGCGTCTAATATCGCGACAGCTGTTGCAGTCTGAGACAAGCATAGATGACCCCGACTGGGACACTTCATAGTCAGCGATGATGTTTCGGTAAATACGGGAATGACTCGTCGTCTCATGCATTGTCGCGATTTGCGACAAAACCCGGGTCCAAACCTTCCCCTTTCGTCGCTAAAAACCCCGCCAACAAAGGGCTATCCGCCCGTTCCTGATACTTGGCACAGCCATTGCCAACCTTGGGGAAATCCACGTCCTCACGCACAACAAGAGGTCTCATCATGCCCCTGCCTTATTTGCTCCCCGCCACCTCGGCCTTCGTCCAACGCGCCCCACGCATGCTCATCGGCGGTGACTGGGTCGAGGCCGCCGACGGTCAGACCATGCCGCTGCATAATCCGGCCACCGGCGAAGTGCTGTGCTTGGTACCACGGGCCACCCCCGACGATGTCGACCGCGCAGTGTTGGCCGCCCGTCAGGCTTTCGACGATTCGGCCTGGACCCGCACCCGCCCTCGGGAGCGGCAGAACCTGTTGTGGAAACTCGCCGACCTGATGCAGCGCGACGCCGAACTGCTGGCCCAGCTCGAATGCCTGAACAACGGCAAGAGCGCGGCGGTGGCGCAAGTGATGGACGTGCAACTGTCCATCGACTTCCTGCGCTACATGGCCGGTTGGGCCACCAAGATCGAAGGCTCCAGCGTCGACGTGTCGCTGCCGCTGATGCCCAACGATCAATTCCACAGTTTCATTCGCCGCGAAGCGGTGGGCGTGGTCGGCGCTATCGTCGCCTGGAATTTCCCGCTGCTGCTGGCTTGCTGGAAACTCGGCCCGGCACTGGCCACCGGTTGCACCGTCGTGCTCAAACCTGCCGACGAAACGCCGCTGACCGCGCTGAAGCTCGCAGAACTGGTGTTGGAAGCCGGTTACCCCGAAGGCGTGTTCAACGTGGTCTCCGGCACCGGTATCACGGCGGGCTCCGCCCTGACTCACAATCCGTTGGTGGACAAGCTGACGTTCACCGGCTCCACCGCCGTGGGCAAGCAGATCGGCAAGATCGCCATGGAATCCATGACCCGGGTCACTTTGGAACTCGGCGGCAAGTCGCCGACCATCGTCATGGCCGATGCCGACCTGAAGACCGCTGCCGCGGGTGCCGCCAGTGCGATTTTCTTCAACCAGGGCCAGGTCTGCTGCGCCGGTTCGCGGCTGTATGTGCAGCGCAAGCATTTCGACAATGTGGTGGCGGATATCGCCGACATCGCCAATGCAATGAAGCTCGGCAATGGCCTGGACCCCAGTGTCGAAATGGGCCCGCTGATCTCCGCGCGGCAACAGGAACGGGTTTATGGCTACATCGAAAAAGGTCGGGAAAGCGGCGCGACCATCGCCTGCGGCGGTGAGCAATTCGGGCCGGGGTTCTTCGTCAAACCCACGGTGATTGTCGATGTCGATCAGCAGCACTCATTGGTACAAGAAGAAATTTTCGGCCCGGTGCTGGTGGCGATTCCGTTCGACGACGAGGCTGATGCGCTGCGCATGGCCAATGACAGCCCTTATGGCCTTGGAGCAAGCATCTGGTCGAACGATTTGGCGGCGGTGCACCGGATGATTCCGCGGATCAAGTCGGGTTCGGTGTGGGTCAACTGTCACAGTGCCCTGGACCCGGCGTTGCCGTTTGGCGGCTACAAGATGTCGGGGGTCGGGCGCGAGATGGGGTATGCGGCGATCGAGCATTACACCGAGTTGAAATCGGTGTTGATCAAGCTCTGACACACAGATCGTTCCCACGCTCCGCGTGGGAACGACCTGCACCTCGAATGTCAGGGCTTGAACCCTTGCCCCAGCAGCCAGCTGCGAACCGCCTGCCCCTGCTCCGCCGTCAACCCAGCCAACACTTGTGCAGTCGGCTCGGTGTGCAACCGTCGCACCAACGCTGCCAACTCAATCCCTTGCACATGCCAGATCCCCAGCGGTTGATCCGCCGTGATCACCACCTCGGCCTCATCCACAAATCCATCGCGCAATACCGGCGCCAGCTCAATCCTCAGAGCGGAGAAATTCGCCTCGGCGTGGGCGACCTCAGCATCCGGCCACTGCCGCCGCGCCTGCCAGAACGGCTGGTTCGACCAACGCTGCTCATCGGCATAAAAGTCCCGGCCAATGCGCGCGAAGCGTAAAAACAACTGCTCCACCCGTTGCTGATGAAAACGCTGTGCCAGCAACCTCCGCTCAGGTTTGCGCAACAGCGTGTTGATCACCGCAGGCGCTTGCAACGCCGAAGACAACGACTGGAAGATGCCATTACCCGACAGCGGATCCACCGCCATGGCGGCGTCGCCCACACGAATCCAATGATCGCCGCAGACCTGCGGACACAAGATCGCCGTACTGCTGCGGGCATGCAGGTGCAGATCGGTTTGCGGTTCACCCCCGAAAAACGCCTGGGTCAATGCCGACTGCTGGAACCGCTGGCGGCAGTAGTCGAGCAACAGCGCCTTGCCCGGCAACTCGGCACTGGCCACGTCCACCGTCCATTGCCAATAACACTGGCCGTCGGCCCGGCGCGCCATCCAGGCCCAGCCGTCCGCAAGGCTTTCCACAGCGCTGGCGTTGGTACCCGGCGCACCTTGCCAGCGATTGAGCAAGCTGACCGTCTCCGGCCCACGCAGGCCTTTACCAAGGGCAGGTGCCTGGCGTCCGCGGGCCTCCACCAGGAAATCCGCGAGCAGCGCGTCACGCCCTTGCAGTTCGATTCGATGTGCCGAAGCGTGTGGCTGCACCGTCAGCACTCGGCCCTCGATCAACTCAACCCCCGCCAGGCGCAAATCCTCGCGCAAGCCGCGATCGAAGCTCGGGCGATCCAGCAAAAATTCGATGTTCTGAGCATGCTGCTGACCGTTCCAGGACACCTGTCGCTGGGAAGGCTGCGCCGCGTCCGTCAATGTTTGATGCAGCCCCGCACCGCGCAAGGCATCCAACACCCGCACGGAAACCCCTTCCAGTGCCGCGAAGCGCCGCCATTCACTGACCAATGTCACGGGATACCCAAGCCGTCGCAACCCCAGGGCCACCGCCGCCCCCGCAGGCCCCGCGCCAAGAATCACAATCGGCTTCATGCGCCGACGCGCCGTTCAGGGCCGTGATAACGGGCGTTCTTTTGCAGCCACTCGACAACGTGTTCGTTGCTCGCCTCGGGATTTTCGATGAGCAAGCCCACAATGTGCCCGCTCAATGCCGCACAGCCGAGGCTCGCACCCGACTGCCCCGGGTAGGTACCGTGAACACACGCGGCAAAATCCGCCTGGGCGCTGTTGAGCCACGACCATTGCTGCTCGGTGCAACGAGCGTCGCCGGTGACCCGCAGCACCTGCGGATACTTTGCCGGGAACACCCCTTCGCCCTGGGCCGGGCTGGACGCACACAGCAAAATGCCCCGCGCCACCGCCGCAGCACAGGCTTCACGCAACAGGTGACGATCCTGCCGCAACCCGAGGCTCAGATTGATCAACCGCACGTCCTGCGCCACCAGCCAATCGATGGCGGTAGCGATCTGCAAGGCGCTGGTGACGCCACGCTGGTCGAACACCTGGGCTACGCAAAAAACCGCCGCCGGTGCACGCCGGCTGATGGCCTCGATCACCGCGCTACCATGGCCCAGCGGATCGTCGCGTAGATCGCTTTCGGCCTGTCCATCCTCCTGTAGCGAGAACCGCCGACCGGCAATCACTCGCCCCCGTTGCGCCGGCGAATGACCACTGTCCACCACCCCAATCCGCAGCTCAGGCCTCATGCTGCACCGTTCTTGACGTGAGCACGCCATCCAGCAGTTCAAAGCACAGATCGGCATCGGCCAGGGTCGAGGGGCGATGGCTGATCAGGATCCGCGTACGCCCGGCGAACAACCGGTCGATGGCCGCGATCACTTCGCGCTCGGTGGCTTCGTCGACCGCCGAAGTCGCTTCGTCCAGCACCAGGATCAACGGATCCTGCAACAGCGCCCGGGCGATGGCGATGCGCTGTTTCTGCCCGCCGGACAACTGCTGGCCACGCTCGCCCAAAGGGCTGTCGAGGCCTTCGGGCAGTGACTCGACCAGGTTGTCGAGCTGCGCCAGCCGCGCCACTTCGGCAATCGCTTCGCGACTGGCGTCGGGCACCGCGTAGGCCAGGTTGTCGGCGAGGCTGCCGCGAAACAGCACGATGTCCTGACTGACTACGGCTATCCGCCGACGCAGCTGGAACAGGTCCAGTTCCCGCAGATCGACCTCCCCCAGCAAGACCCGACCGGACTGCGGATCGTGGTGCCGCTGCAGCAGATCGATCAGGGTCGACTTACCGACACCAGAGCCGCCGCTCAGGGCGACTTTCAACCCATAGGGAATTCGCGCTTGAATACCACGCAAGGTGGTCGGGCGACCGGGATGGCTGAAGTGCACGTTGTCGAAACGCAGTTCGCCAGAGACCGGCATCGGCTGCGGCGCAACCGGAGTGAGGACGGTTGGCTCTTCACCGCGCAGTTCCATGACCCGCCCAAGGCTCACGGTCATCCGCTGAATCGCTACGTAGAGCCCTAGCAGGCTCTGGACCGGGCCGACAGCCATGCCCAGATAGGTGGAAAAGGCGATCAACGCGCCCAATTGCCAAGTCCCTTGCACCACCCAGTACCCGCCAATCAAAAACGCACAGGCCCGCGACAACGATGTCAGCGTGCCGGGCACCGCTTGGGTGAAAAACTCAGTGACCTGCAGGCGCAAGAGCTGACTCATATACCCTTGGCCCAACGTCTGCAGTCGCTGCGCCTCGCGCTGTTGTTGTCCGGCGGACTGGATGAATTTCATCACCGGCAAGGTCTCGACCATGAACGAGGACATGTCCGCCGAACGCTCGCGCAACTGCCGCACATCGCGCTCGACCTTACGCCGCATCCAGCGTAGCCAAAGCACGTCGAGTGGAATCAGCACCAAGGCCAGCAGCGACAGTTGCCACGACAAGGTCACCAACATCGCCACGGCGACCACCAGGCCAATCACGCTCGACACCGCCGAGAACAGGGAATCCACGGCAAAGCGCTGGATCTCCGCGACATCGCCATCCAGACGCGACATCAGATCACCGATGCGCCGCTGGCCGTAGAAACCCGGCGAGAGCGTCTGCAGATGCCGATAAAGGTCATCGCGCAGGGCAAACAGAATCCGTCCGGACAATCGCGTGTGCAGGTACCGATTGATGCCCGACAGCGCCGTGCCCAACAACCCGGCGACAATCATCAACCCGGCGATCAGCGCCAGCATCGCAAAGTTGCGCGCCAACAGGCCGTCGTCGATCAGCAGCTTGGTTAGCCAGGGTTGCACCAATACCAGCGACGAAGCGCAGACCGACAGCCCAAGCAGCCCGGCGATCGCCAACCGGTGCGGGCGCACGAAGCTGTAGAGCCAGCGCAACGCCGCTTGCAGGGCCGCGGGGTTCTGGCTGTCGACCAGCCGAACGATCAAACGCAGCATCACGAACGCAACAGTTTGAGCTTGCGATACAGGGTCGCGCGGCTGATACCCAAGGCATCGGCGGCGGCCGAGACGTTACCTTGGTGCGTGTCCAGGGACTGACGAATCAGCTCCAGTTCATGTTCACGAATACTGCCGCTCTGAGGGCGTTCGCCGACGGTCAGTTCGTCGAGCATACTGTCGGGCAGATGGTCGAGGGTGAGCACGGCGTCCCCGGGTTCACGCATGGCCAACGCGGTGCGCAGAACCATTTCCAATTGGCGGATGTTGCCCGGCCAGTGATAGCCGCCTAGCAAGCGGATCAAATCGTCATGCAGGACCACTGTCGGCGCATCGAGTTTGGCCAGCAAACGATCGACCAGGCCATTGAAGTCGTCGCGCTCGCGCAGGGCCGGGAGCATTACGCTGATGCCGTTGACCCGGTAAAACAGATCCTCGCGAAAGTGTTTGTCTTCCACCAGACGCTTAAGGTCGCGGTGCGTGGCGCAGATCAGCGCGATGTCGATGTCTTGCTCCTCTCCAGCGCCCAGCGGCGCGACCTTGCGGTCCTGCAGTACCCTGAGTAAACGGGCTTGCAAGGCCAGCGGCATGTCGCCAATTTCATCGAGAAACAACGTGCCGCCATGGGCCTGTTGCAGGCGCCCGACCATGCCGCCCCGGCGCGAACCGGTAAAGGCGCCTTCGCGATAGCCAAACAGCTCCGACTCGATCAGGCCCTCGGGGATGGCCGCGCAGTTCACCGCGACGAAAGGTTTGTCGCAGCGGGTTCCAGCCATATGCAGCGCTCGGGCGATGACTTCTTTACCGGTGCCCGTTTCGCCCAACAGCAACACTGGCAATTCATTGGCCAGGCCTTGGCGGGCCATGCGCAGCGCCCGGGCGTAACGGGCATTGTTGCCGGCCAGGGATTCGAGATCGGGCTGCGGTTTAGCGGTTTTAATTGGGGTGCGCGATGGAGCGCTGACGTTGATCGAGCGCTGCGGCGCGCGCAGGGTTTTGTAGAAAAATTCACCCTTGGCGGTTTGCAGACTGCCGATGCCGCCCTGATGCAGGCGCGATAACAGTTGCAGGCCATCGACACCCAGGAACTCTTCACAGCGTCGGCCAACCAGCGCCGAACGCTCGGCATGGAGCAACTGACATGCCTGGGCGCTGACCGCGAGGATCTGCCCGCCTAGACTCACCGCGAGCAAACCCTGCCAGGGGGATTCGAGGTATTGCCGACGGCTGTGGAAGGCAAGGACGATCTGTTCCGGGTAACAAGCGTTGAACACGCGACTTTCGATCTGGCTGACGGCCATGGTCAGCAACGCCGTGCTGTCGTGAACGCGGCCGAGCGGGCCTTCGCGGGTCAGGTCAAGGACGCCGAGGATGTCACCCTCCGGGCAATAAATCGGCACCGAGGTGCAGGAAAAATCGGTCAGACGGTCTAGGTAATGCTCGCCGCAATCGATCATCGTTGGCCGGGCTTCCACCAGCGCGGTACCCAGCGCGTTGGTGCCGCGCGCCGCTTCGCTCCAACACGCGCCCAGCGTGATGTCTTGCAGGTTGCTACCTTTGAAACGATCGGCGCGCCCTTCGGCTGCCAGGATGGTGGCGTCGGAATTGGCGAGGATGATGAGCCCTTCCTTGCCCTGGCGCTCGGCCAGATAATCGATGGCCGGCATCGCCGCATCGATCAACAACCGATTGCTTTCCAGCAGCACTTCAAGGCTGGCGTTCGACTCCAACGCCAGTTCTTGCTTGGCATTGAAATGCACGCCATGACTGAGACTGCGCCGCCAGGACGCATCGATTTCCGCGCGCAATACGCCATCGGGAACGGTGCCCTCGAGGTGCAGTTTTTCCCGGGCCAGCCGGGCCTCGCGATGAAGTTTGGGATGAGTTGTTTTTATCAGCATCATCAAGCGCTCCGGATCGGTCCGCCCTGCGCCCTTCTAGGTTCAGCGCCTTGCCGCCATCTTTACGTTAACGTCAGGGCATTGGCAAGTGCCTTATGGCATTTATCAGCACCCCTATGGGATTGACGACCAACACCGTCGCTGGCCGAACGCTTGATGTACCGGCTTCCATAAAACCATCTGCCGCTGTCTGGTAACGAAAGCCTGTCACTACGGCGGGTAGCCCATACTTTCGAATCAGAGGAGCAACTTTTTCCAGGTTGGATGTCTACCGGATACGTCGTTTCGCAACACCACTGGAGCTCAATACCCCATGCACAAAATCACCACGTATGCCTTCGCATTACTGTGCATGGCCGCAGGGCCAACTTATGCTGATGACCCTGATAAGGAAATCCGGGAGCAATACCAGCGGTACTGGGAACACCAGCGAAAGATGGAGAAAGCGGATCAGGAAAATAACAGGGAACACCGAAAGGCCCACGAAGAGATGGCTCGCGAAAAACGCAAGCATTACGAGGAAATGGAGCGAGAAGACGCCAAGCGCAGGGCTGAGTTTTATCGAAAGCGAGAAAAGGCTTATCGTGAAACCTCTGGCGCAGCAGCCAGAGCCCGATCAGCGGAGCTGAGTCTTAGTCATAAGCCTTATGCGTTCAAACCGTTCCAGCCGTGAACGCCCACGTACAGACCAACCCCAATGATCAACACGCTGGACAAATAAGGCGCCCGACGCGCAACGGTGCTCAGCCACGGCCAGCGGTTGGTGGCTTGCCGTGCGCCAATGGCTGCCGCCGCTCCCACAGTAACCAAGGTGATCGCCAAGCCAATGCTGAAACACAAGACAAGCATGCCGCCCAGCGCGACTTCTTTAACTTGAAGGCAGAGCAACAGAACGGTGATGGCAGCCGGACAAGGAATCAGTCCACCCGTCAGGCCGAACACAATGATCTGGCCCGTGGTGACTTCACGGTTGGTGAAACGCTTGCGGATATCGTTGGCGTGCGCCCGTTCGTGGGCGTCCTGGTAACCTTCCAGAGACAGCTCCAAGTCCTCCAATTCGGCGTGTTCATGCCCATGGTCATGTTCGCCCTGATGATGCTCATCACCTTGCTCGAACTTGAACATCTGTTCGCCACGCCAGGTACGCCAGAGCATCCACAACGCGATGGCAATGATCAGGGCCGCAGATGCGAGTTGGAAGTACGGCTCCGTCGTCTCAGCGTCCAGCCCTTGGCCCAGGTACATGCCACCGATCGCGACCAGCCACACCACCGCAGTGTGGGATAGCGTCGCCGCCAATCCCAGCAAAACCGCCTGCTTTACCGACCCCCTGATCGCCACGATAAACGCCGCCATCATGGTTTTCGAATGACCCGGCTCCAGGCCATGCAAGGCGCCCAGCAAGATGGCGCTGGGGAAATACAGCCAGGCGTGAGCGCCGCCTTGTTGCAGCAATTCAGCAAAATTGGGCATGTCGAGCCTAGAGGTACTTGGTGATTTGTTTGAAGGCTTCCAGCGGCGCGCGCTCACCTTTGTTCAGCGCCGAAACGGTGTCTTCCAGGCAGTGATCGATGTGATCCTGGATCAACGTCCGCTTGGCCTGGCACACCGCTTTCTCCACCGCATGCAACTGCTGGGCGATATCCACGCACTCACGCCCCTCTTCGATCATGAGGATGATGCTGCGCAAGTGACCGTCCGCGCGTTTGAGGCGCTTGATGATCGCTTCATGGCTTTGGTGGGTATGGGGATGGCTGTGTTCGTGTTGGTCACTCATGACTTGAGTCTCGGACTTCAATGAATTACGCTGGCAATCCTATCCCCCCAGGGGGGATATGGCAAACCCAGAATAACGAGTCGAAACACGATCATTATGTTCAGCAGGACACTGACAACAGCAGTGGTATTCGCGCTGGCTTTCGCCATGTTCATGGCCTGGGCCGGGCATACCCGTACGCTGTCGATGATGTCGGACCAGCCCTCTTGGGATGTCGCGCAAGACGCTCATCATCATTCTCATGATGAGCAAGCTGACATGACGTGTTCGAACTGCGCGGATCACTATCACTCCCCCCTGACCCCCGATCATCAACACGAGACGCCGCAACTCACCTCCGTGCCGATCCTGGCGGCCCAGCCACAGCTCTCTCCACAAGCCGAGGTCCTTGGTTACGCCGTTCCCCGTGCGCCCATTTTTCTGATCGAGCGTCCACCTCGTCCTTCGCGTGCCTCCTGACATGGTCGCCCTGCGGCCCTTGATCACTGCAACGAAGGATTTAATCCATGCATTCACACTCAATGAGAGGCGTCGGCGCGTTCATTGCGCCTTCGCATCGCCCACTCCTACTGTTGTTTCTATTGCTCGCGTCATTTCTTGTCGGAATGCCCGAAGCCCTCGCCCATGCCGTCGCTGAAGGCGATAAAGGTTTCATCCAGGAAAGCGCCGGCGTCATGTTGCTGCCCTTTGTCTACATGGGCGCCAAACACATGATGACGGGCTACGATCACCTGCTGTTTCTGTTCGGGGTGATTTTCTTCCTGTATCGCCTGAAGGACGTAGGGCTCTACGTCACATTGTTCGCCGTTGGACACTCGGTCACGCTGCTGCTCGGCGTGCTGACCGAGGTCAGTATCAGCTCGTACATTATCGACGCCATCATCGGTTTCTCGGTGGTGTACAAGGCGCTCGATAACCTGGGCGCGTTCCAGCGCTGGTTCGGTGTCCAACCCAATACCAAGGTCGCTACGCTGATCTTCGGCCTGCTCCACGGGTTTGGCCTGGCAACGAAAATCCAGGAATACGAAATTTCTCCCGACGGCCTGATTCCCAACCTGATCGCCTTCAACGTTGGTGTCGAGATCGGTCAGTTGCTGGCCCTCAGCGCGATTCTCATTCTGATGGGGTATTGGCGGCGCACCAGCAGTTTCTGGCGCCATGCCTACACCGCCAACGTCGCCATGATGAGTGCCGGTTTCCTTTTGATGGGTTACCAGATCACCGGCCTGTTTGTCTCCGCCTAAGGAATTTCGACCATGTTCAATACGCCACTCCCCACTGTTAATGAACTGCCCAGCGCCCACCAACTGGTGCGCTCGACCGTCATCGCCTTGCTGGCTGCGGTCGGCTTGTTGGTCACCGTCGTCATGCCTTCGGAATATGCGATTGATCCCACAGGCGTGGGCCGTGTACTGGGCCTGACGCAAATGGGCGAAATGAAAATTACGCTCGCCCAAGAGGCGTTGGCGGATGCAGCGCCGCAGCCGGTGCAAGAGGCTCCGGCTCCACAGATTGCAGCTGCAACCCTTGCAGCTCAACCTGCGCCTTCACCCGCGGTCCAGCCCAGCCCGGCCCTGAAGACAGATGAAATGACCGTCACGCTAAAACCGGGCGAAGCGACAGAAATCAAACTGGAAATGCTCAAGGACAAAACTGTCAGCTATGAATGGACGGCATCCGGCGGGCCGGTGAACCATGACACCCATGGCGAACCCTACAACGGCGAAAAAGGCTATTTCCATAGCTACTCCAAAGCCAAGCAAGTCAAAGGGGACAAGGGCGAATTCACCGCTTTGTTCGACGGCACCCATGGCTGGTTCTGGCGTAATCGCACGAGTAATGACGTGACCATTTCGTTGAAGACGACAGGTGATTACCTGAGCGTCAAACGCTGATTCCAGTCGTAAAACGTTTTTGATTCGTAAAACCATAAGACCAGGGCCGCAAATGCGGCCTCGGGTCCATCACAGAATGGCTTCAAATCGCCTTGGCATGCCTCGGTAATGCGATGGAAATCAGGGCGGCCAGCAATACGAATACGCTCGAGATCCACAAACACGCCTCCAGACCATATAGCTGATAAACCCAGCCGGAAAGCACGGTTCCAATCAGTCGTCCCATGGCGTTCGACATGTAATAGAAGCCCACGTCCAGCGATACGCCATCTTCCTTGGCATAGGACACGATCAGGTAGCTGTGCAGGGACGAATTCACCGCAAACAGCACACCAAAAACCATGAGGCCGCCCAGCAGTACCGTCTGTGGAGACCACCCGGTGTTGAGCCCAAGCGCAATCAAGGCTGGCAGGCCCGCCAGGGCAAGTGCCCACACAAAAGCCGCACGCCCATCCGGGACATGCCCACTCTTCTTGCCGGTGATCCTGGGTGCGAAAGATTGCACGATACCGTAGCCAATCACCCAGGCAGCCAGGAAGCCACCAACCCTCCAGAAGTCCCAGCCAAAGACACTGCTCAAGTACACCGGCAAAGCCACCACGAACCAGACATCGCGGGCACCGAACAGGAACATCCGCGCCGCCGAAAGAATGTTGATTGCCCGGCTTTTGGACAAGAGCTCACGAAACTTGGGTTTGGCTTTTGCCTTGCCCAGGTCCTTCTTCAACAACATCACGCTGCTGATCCAGATCACGGCCAGGACACCCGCCATGGCCAGTAAAGCGCCTTTGAAGCCGATCAGGACCAGCAAGGCTCCCCCAAGAAAGAAGCCCACACCCTTGAGTGCGTTCTTCGAGCCGGTGAGGATCGCCACCCATTGATAAAGCTTGCCCTGCTGCCCATCGGGGACCAGCAGCTTGATCGAGCTTTTGGCGCTCATCTTGTTCAAGTCTTTGGCAATCCCAGACAGGGCCTGGGCACCCATCACCCAGGGGATGGTCAGCCAGGCAACCGGAACCGTAAGCATCAGCAATGCTGCGACCTGGATGCCCAGCCCGATGTTCATGGTCCGGTTCAGCCCCAGCCGCGCACCGAGGTAACCACCCACCAGGTTGGTGATCACGCCAAAAATTTCGTAGAACAGAAACAACGCGGCGATTTGCAGCGGGCTGTAGCCCAACGCGTGAAAGTGCAGCACCACCAACATGCGCAGGGCACCATCGGTGAGGGTGAAGGCCCAGTAGTTGCCCGTCACGAGCAGGTACTGCCGCACTTCCGGAGCGAGGGCTGACAAGGCTTTCATGACCGCTCCTTAGACTGCCAGACCGACCAGTCTGGCCAATTCAACGGTGCGGTTGGCATAACCCCATTCATTGTCGTACCAGGCATAGAGTTTGACCTGGGTGCCGTTGATGACCATGGTCGACAGCGCATCGATGATCGATGAACGCGGATCGGTACGGTAGTCGATAGACACCAACGGACGTTCCTCAAAACCGAGGATGTCTTTCAGCTCGTTCTCGGAAGCGTCCTTGAGGAGCTGATTGACCTCTTCGACAGTGGTGGCCCGCTCGACTTCAAAGACACAGTCGGTCAGCGAAGCGTTGGCCAGCGGCACGCGCACGGCGTGACCATTCAGGCGTCCACGCAGCTCCGGGAAGATCTCGGCGATGGCGGTGGCCGAGCCGGTGCTGGTTGGAATCAGACTCATGCCTGAAGCACGCGCACGACGCAGATCCTTGTGCGGCTGATCGAGGATGCTTTGGGTGTTGGTCAGGTCATGGATAGTGGTGATCGAGCCGTGGCGAATGCCCAGCTTTTCGTGGATGACTTTCACAACGGGCGCCAAACAGTTGGTGGTGCACGAAGCTGCGGTGACGATACGGTGCTGCGCGGGATCGAACAGGTGCTGGTTGACGCCCATGACGACGTTCAACGCGCCCTGCTCTTTCACCGGAGCGCAGACCACTACACGCTTGACGCCCTGATCCAGGTAGGCCTGCAACACCGCCACGGTTTTCATCTTGCCGCTGGCCTCGATCACCAGATCGCAGCTCGTCCAATCTGTTTCGGCAATCGATTTGTCGGCCGTTACTTTGATCCGTTTTCCGTCGATGACGACGTTGTCGCCGTCGGCGCTGGCTTCGTTGTGCCAACGGCCATGCACCGAGTCGAAGTTGATCAGGTGAGCATGCGTCACCGCGTCGCCCGCTGGATCGTTGATCTGCACGAATTCGAACTCTGGCCAGTTCCAGGCTGCTCGTAGAGCAAGGCGACCGATCCGGCCAAAACCATTGATGCCAATTTTAATAGTCATGTGTCGTGCTCTGTCTCTGGTGTCAGTGGGCGTTCGTCTGGGTGTCGAACTGGCCGATGTATTCAATGTGCGCGGGATGCTGGATGGCACGCGGACGCAACGACTGGACATCACGAATGGCATCGCTGAACGGCACACCACTCTCGATCAACAATTGAGCGGCGACCAAACCGGTACGGCCCGAACCGCCCTTGCAATGAATGGCGATGGTTTTCCCTTCAGTCAGCAGTTGCTTGAGTCGCGGGACGTGCTGCTCCCATGCGGCGTTGAAAGCCTCACCAGGTGCTTGATCGTCTTCTATCGGTAGGTGAAACCACTCGATGTCGAGCATCTGGCACTCTTCCGGCAGCAGGTCGATCTCGTTCTGAAGCAACTCCTCGGTCGGCATCAGCGTCAGTAATGCCGAGGCACCAGCGTCTTTAAGCGTTTGCAGCGCCTCGAAAGGCCGGGTGCCCTTTGTGCCAGGGCAAGGGGTGAAGATCAGTTGGCCTTTGAACTGCACCAAGGGCAAGACGGAGTATGGATGCTGTTGCACGATGAAGAATCCTCAAAAAGTGCACCGAACTGAACGGTGCCGTGAGCTGCGCAGCCCAACTGAACACAAGGTAGATGCCGAGAAACCAAGGATGGAAGCAGCCATGCATTCGGCTTCAATATATACGATAAAACAAATATAAAAACATTTGACGTCAGGCTCATCATCATCCTGACGGAGCGACGGTCAGGAGATATTTCAGAGTGTTGATGTGAAAACCGTCGGCACGATGGCTTCCAATCCCAAAAGTGATGAGTATGTCATCCGGCAAACGCACCCGACGCATTCGAAAATACATATATGCATATTTTGTAATATGCCTGTCATTACGCAGGCGCTAATCTCACTCTGACGGTCACTCAAGCAGGAGGCTGAAATGAAGGAGCCAGTTGTGAACGGCTTGCCGGCACCAGGCGTTCGCCTTTGCTGCCGGATGCTTCGGAATCGCCGCCTTGAATAACTCTCCAGGCCATGAAATTTCCGAGAACGACGTGTCTCCGGTTCCATGCGCTGAGCAATTGAAGAGCGAAGCCCAAGACTGGATCGTGCGCCTCACTTCAGGGCGCGCGACCACGACTGATGCCAACGCTCTCAATGCTTGGTGCCAACGTAGTCCTGCGCATGCCCACGCGTTTGCAGAGGCAAAAGCTCTTTGGCATGCCTTGAAAAGTGCGGCACAAAGCTCGTTCTAGCCGAAAACGATGCCCCCCTTTCAAATCGACCGCTGGTTAACACGCTTCATCAGTTCCTCTGCGGACTCCTTGCGCTCAGAATAACGATCCACCAGATAGTCCTGACGGTCGCGAAGCAGCAGCGTGAATTTCACCAACTCCTCCATCACGTCCACGACACGGTCATAGAACGCAGAAGGTTTCATCCGACCGTTATCGTCGAATTCCATATAGGCCTTGGGCACGGACGATTGATTGGGGATGGTGAACATGCGCATCCAACGTCCCAGCACTCGCAGCTGATTGACCACGTTGAACGATTGCGAGCCACCGCACACCTGCATGACCGCCAGGGTTTTACCCTGCGTCGGGCGTACCGCGCCCATGGCCAGAGGCACCCAATCGATCTGTGCTTTGAACACAGCGCTCATGTTTCCGTGACGCTCTGGAGAGCACCAGACCTGCCCCTCGGACCACAACACCCAGTCGCGCAGCTCCTTCACGCGTGGATGGTCGTCGGGGGCGTCATCTGGCAGTGGCAAACCTGACGGATTGAAAATCCGCGTCTCGGCGCCGAAGTGCTCCAGCAATCGAGCGGCCTCCTCCACCAACAGACGACTGAAGGAGCGCTCACGAGTGGACCCGTACAGCAGCAAGATGTGCGGCTTGTGGACGGAGGTCTTTTCGATACCGAGCTTGTCTGCTGAGGGAAGATCAGCCAGTTCGGTATCGAGCTGAGGAATGGCGTCATCAAACATAGTCTTTGTCCTGCACAACGGCGCTTTTGGATTCATCGAACCAGCGGCGTTTCAGCCAGAGGGCCACACCGACCAGGGAAATCAATACCGGCACCTCTACCAACGGTCCAATCACCGTGGCGAAAGCGATCGGGGAAGCCAGGCCGAAGGTGGCAATGGCCACGGCAATCGCCAGTTCGAAGTTATTGCTGGCGGCTGTAAAAGCCAGTGCGGTGGTACGTGGGTAGTCAGCTTCGAGTAATTTGCCCATCCAGAAGCTGATGAAAAACATCACCACGAAGTAGATCGTCAGTGGAATGGCGATGCGCAACACATCCAGGGGCAACTGCAGCACCACGTCGCCCTTGAGGCTGAACATGGCCACGATAGTCAAGAGCAGCGCCACCAGCGTCAGCGGGCTAATCTTTGGAATGAAGCGCTCCTGAAACCAGGCTTCGCCTTTACGAGCGATGAGGATCTTGCGGGTCAGGAATCCTGCCAGGAATGGCACACCCAGGTAGATCAGCACCGACTCGGCAATGCTGACAAAGCTGGTTTCAATCACGCTGCCTTCCAGTCCGAACAGCGGTGGCAACAGCCCCAAGAAGCCCCAGGCATACAGACTGAAAAACAGGATCTGAAAAATGCTGTTGAAGGCCACGAGTCCGGCGACGTACTGATTGTTGCCACCCGCGATCTGGTTCCAGACCAAGACCATCGCGATGCAACGAGCCAAACCGATGAGGATCAGACCGGTCATGTACTCCGGCTGGTCCCGCAGGAAGATGATCGCCAATGCAAACATCAAAACCGGGCCGATGACCCAGTTCTGGACCAGAGACAAAACGAGGATGCGCTTGTCCTTGAAGACCTCCGGCAGTTCCTCATAACGAACCTTGGCCAGAGGCGGATACATCATCACGATCAGGCCGATAGCGATGGGGATATTGGTTGTGCCCACAGAAAGACTGTTGAGCCACTGCGGCCAGCCTTCGAACAGACTCCCCAGACCGATGCCCAAAGCCATGGCGAGAAAAATCCACAGCGTGAGGTAACGGTCCAGAAATGAAAGGCGGCTTTTACTCATGATCATTTGCTCCTGTGGTTACAGCGTGCCAATGAGAGCCAGCTCTGCCTTGAGCTGCTCGGCATTCAGTTGAGAAAGCGGTAAAGCCAGGAAGGCTTGGATACGGGTTTTGATCTGCTCCAGGGTGGCTTCAAACGCCGCCTCTATCTCTTCCTGAGTTCCGTGGTATTCCGAAGGGTCAGCCAACCCCCAGTGCGCCTTGGTGGCCGGCCCGAAAAAGACAGGACATGCCTCCCCGGCAGCCTTGTCGCATACCGTGATGACGAAATCAGGTGCCAAGTTCATATGGGCATCACTGGACTTGCTGGACAGCCCGAGCGTCGAGATACCCGCCTTTTCCAACGTTTTGAGACTCAGCGGGTGCACTTCGCCTTTGGGTTGACTACCCGCGCTGTAGGCTTTCATGCCGTCAGGCGCCAAATGATTGAAGACCGCTTCACAAAGGATGCTGCGGCAGCTGTTGGCAGTGCAGAGAAAAAGGATTTTCATCGAGCGGTCTCATAGTCGAGGGCGGAATCAAGCGACCTTGTTTTCACAGCACACGGCTGCACGTTCAGGACGGTCACCCATTTCATCAAGGCGCTTGGCATCAGGGCTTAACCAATGCTTGTTGCTTTCGAACGTAATCGTCAGCACTTGATGAACCCAATCGGGGAGATTTGGGTGCAGCCGGTAATAAACCCATTGGCCTTGCCGGCGGTCCGAAAGCAGCCCGCACGTGCGCAACTGCGCCAGGTGCCTGGAGATTTTTGGCTGACTCTCGTTCAACGCGCAGGTCAGTTCGCAAACACAAAGCTCTCCTTCGCGCGTGATGAGCAGCATGGTGCGGACACGGGTTTCATCAGCCAGGCATTTAAAAACAGTGGTGGGTGTCAGATGGTCAGCCATATGGATTCTCAGCGTTTGGTTTTCACCAAGACAAACATCTTGATGCGCTCATGAATTTCATGAAGCGTGTGGCGAAATGCGTCGGGCTTGGTGCTGGCGACCGGATCCTCGAAACTCCAAGCCAACACTTCGCCAGCACCCGGTAAGGATTGGCACTCCGCTGCTGCTTTATCGCACAACGTGATGACGAAATCGAAACGCTCACCTCGAAACTCGTCGATCGACTTACTACGCAGCCCTTCGGTACTCACCCCAAGGTGGGAGAGCGCGTCAAAGGTACGTGGATCGACCTGGGTGGGAACGGTGCCGGCGCTGAACGCCTCGAAATGCTCCGAATCGGTATGGCGCAGCAGCGCTTGCGCCAACTGCGAGCGGGCAGCGTTGGCGGTACAAATGAACAGAACACGGGTTTTGCTGGTCATCGTGGAGATCTCAGCTAACATACGGTTTATCGAATATACGTTTCCATGCATGAGCAGTAAAGCCGTAGGCCGAAGAAAACTCTGAAAAAGTCATATTCTCCGTTCACTCCACTGCCAAGCCCCACATTTACTGGGATAGCACAAAATTACCCAGCAGAACTTCAGCGTGCGCATCTGGAAAATCAGATATATGAATTTTGTAATAAGCCTGTCATGCACTTGGGGGTAGCCTCGGCTCCGATCCAACCAACCTGGAGCCTGAGAGATGAAAAAACTGACAATCACCATTGCCTTGCTGGCCAGCCTGTTTACAGGCATCAGCTTCGCGAGCCAGTACGACAAGCCCGGATTCTTTACCAAAGTGGAAGACGGCCGCCTTTGGGTCTTCTATTCAGGCTCAGAACAGTTGAAGGAATTCAAGGCGCACGGCGAGCCGGCCAAGCAGTACACGGCAGTCGGGGCAGGCCCAGAGGGGATGACCGTTAAGTCCGGTGACGAGAAAGCGCTCAAGGACTATTTGAGTAGGGTCAAGAAATAAGACAGCTACCCGGATCCACCCTGAAACAAGGGGTGGATCCGGTAGATGGATGCTAGCCTTTGCAACAACCAGGCGAGGCCCGAGAAGCAACTTCAACCGCGTCGCCTCCAGCCCCACAACAAGAGCGCTGAACTGGCGAAACCTCCGATCGATCATCAGCCTCATCGAAGTTCGAGTTGCAAATGCCAGTCTCCGGAAGGACCAGCTCAACCCTTTTGGCCGCATCCCAATCGCCGGCCAATGCCGCGACAACAGACCGTATCTGCTCATAGCCCGTCATCAACAAAAACGTTGGTGCTCGGCCATAGCTTTTCATTCCCACAATGAACAAGCCTTCCTCGGGATGCGACAGCTCTACCGCGCCATGGGGCCTGACCGTACCGCAGCTGTGCTCGTTGGGATCAATCATTGGTGCGAGCACCACTGGGCTTTGGGTCGCAGGATCGAGTGCGATACGTAGCTCGCTGAGCAGGCTCATGTCAGGGCGGAATCCAGTCGCCACAATCAGCTCGTCCGAGGGTGGAAGTAACTGCCCTCTCGCCTTCACGACCACTCCCTGGCCATCGCCGGCAATCTGATCGATAGCGACGTTCCTGAACAGCTCGATCACGCCGTCATCCAATAACCGGCGAATCTTCAGGCCGAGCTTTCCGCGCTCTTCCAATTGGTCATGTGCACCGCCACCCAGAATGCGCTCAAGAGAGTTACCCCGGATCGCCCAGAGCACTTTGGTTTGCGGCGCCTCCTGAGTCAGTCGCACCAGATCCTGAAGGGCGTTGAACGCGGAGTGACCACCACCTACCACCAGCACTCTTTTGTTGGCATAACGATTCCTGGCGCGCCCCAATACCTGCGGAATGCCGTACGTAATGTGCGCTGCATGCTCAATCTCGCCTAAAGCAGGGATGCCATGGGCGCCCATCCAGTTGGGTGTCAGGTAGGTGCCCGAGGCATCAATGACAGCGCGGGCCAGCACATCTTGTTCACCCGCTGCTCCTGCGACACGCAGTAAAAAAGGCGCTGCCGATCTGCCCTGGGTCTTCATCACATCCTGACCGAGGCGCGTGACCGCCAGAACACGGGTCTTGAGCTGCAAGTGACGCTTGATCTGGTCCAGGTCCGCGAGCGGTCGAACAAATCGGTCCAACAGTTCACGGCCCGTTGGATACTCGTTTTCCGGTGGTGGAATCCAACCATTGGCGAGCAAAAGCTTGGCCGCCTCCTTGTCCACGTTGAACTGCCATGGAGAAAACATCTTCACGTGCGCCCATTCTTCAATACTGGACCCGGCTTTCGGGCCAGCTTCCAGAATCAGCGGTGTGAGACCTCTGGCCAGCAGGTGAGCGGCGGCGGCAAGGCCCACTGGACCCGCGCCAATGATGGCGACCGGAAGTTGATTGTTCTCCATGTTTGAGTCCTTCTTCAGGCTGGCTGATTGATCGGAAACAGGCGTTCGACAATCGCGCAGTCGAGCCAGCGACCTTCGAGACAAGCGTGTTTTTCATACACCCCCACCTGGCGGAAACCGCAGGCTGCGCACAAAGCGAGGCTGGCGTGATTGAAGGTAAAAATGCGTGAAAGGACTTTCCAGAATCCGTGCGTTTCGGCTTCTTTCAACAATGACTGAAGTAACTGCTTGCCGAGTCCCTGACCGCGAATACTGCTATCCAGGTAGATGGAAAAGTCCGCAATGCCGTCGTAACAGGCGCGAGCGCGGTAACTACTGAGCCCAGCCCACCCAACAACCTGATCCGCCTCATCGACCATGACCAACACCGGATAACGCTCAATAGAGTTGATGCGTTCAAGCATGTCTGCCGGGCTTCGAGGTGTCGTTTCGAACGTAGAGCTGCGTTCTTCGATTCCCTGGTTGTAGATGGCCGCAATTGAAACTGTGTCGTTGGGTTCAGCTGAACGAACTCGCATTTGGGAGCCCCATTGAGTTGGTAGTAACAACATTATTGGCAAAAAAAGGGAAGCGCTCCCCTTTCAATCCTTCTTCACGGCTGGGCAGCAGTCACTCGCGAGCCCGCAGCGAATCTCCGTGGCCCGTGTAATCTGCCTGAGCAAACTCAGCGCTCCTTGCCTGGCTTCAGCCGAGAGGTTCTCGATCATCCCTCGCTCCTCGGCAATCAGGTCAGTCCTGATTTTCTCGTATAACTCACGTCCAGCATCCGTTGCCTGGATTCGTACTGCACGCCGATCCTCATCATCCTCAACGCGGGACACATACCCTTTGCGTTCCAGGGTATCTACCACACGGCTTGCCGTGCTTTTGTCCAAGAACATTTCTTCTGCCAACACCTGAAGGCGCAGAGCGCCCTTCTTGACCAGCGTCTCGACGGCATAACATTGGGTTACCGATACGTCGTAGCAGCAGATCCGATCCCGATCCCGAAACTGGTACACACGCACCAACTGGTTCAACGCCTCATACAATTCCTCGGCATCCTGAGTCAGCGGGTCATTTTTACGCTTTGCCATAATCGTCACAAATTAGTTGTCAGTCACAACAGTAAGCCTGATTCCTGGAAATCGTCAACACTGATATCTCGATTGACGATAGCCAGAGGAAGGCGCTAGCTTGTTGTTACTAACAACAAAAATATGGACGTACCCGCTGTGACGCTTCCAGAGCAGATTCATCCTCCGATCAATCGCTCCAGGCTCGTGTGGGCCATGGGGTTCACCCAGATTCTTGCCTGGGGTTCGACCTACTACTTGCCGGCGGTGCTTGCGTCTCCGATAGCCAAAGAGACGGGATGGTCCATCACCAGTGTGGTGGGCGGCCTGTCCTGGGGGTTGCTGGTGGCGGGAGCGTCCTCGCCGGCCGTTGGTCGTCAGATTGACCGCCGTGGTGGGCGCTCTGTCCTGGCCGCCAGTTCGCTGCTGCTGGCTCTCGGCATGCTATTGATGGGACTCGCGGACAACATTGCCACCTACTATGTCGCCTGGACTCTGATCGGCGTTGCCATGGCGGCAGGCCTATACGACGCCGCCTTCTCAACCTTGGGCCGACTTTTCGGCGAGTCGGCTCGAACGTCAGTCACCGGGCTGACCTTATTGGGTGGCTTCGCCAGCACCCTAGGTTGGCCGGTGATTGCGGGACTGGAGAGTTGGATCGGCTGGCGAAACGCCTGCCTTACCCTCGCCGCAACTCATCTGCTGATCGGATTGCCCATCCATGCGTTGTTGATTCCTGGAAGCACAAAGCAACCGCCCCACCCCGTAGCAGTAGAATCACCCAATGCATCCGAGCTTCGCCCTAGTGCCACCCACCAATTGTTTTTGCTGATTGCCGCCATGCTGACGGTTCTGGCGCTGGTCGTATCAGGTATCTCAGTACACCTGCTCAATGTCCTCAAGCAATTGGGCATCGCGACTGCCGTGGCCTTAGCCATCGGCATGGTGATTGGTCCTGCGCAAGTTTTGGCACGGGTGGCGGAGTTTTCCGTAGGCAGGCACCTCCATCCAACCTGGTCCGCACGGGCCGGTGTGTTGCTGTGTTTGATTGGGCTTGGGCTGCTGATTGCAGGCCTGCCCTGGCTGGCCTTTGTGGCGATAGCATTTTACGGCGCCGGTAACGGCATCCTCACCATCGCTCGCGGTACCCTCCCCTTGGCGCTGTTCGGGCCTCAAGGGTATGGCGTACGAATGGGACTGCTCGCAAGACCCGTCCTGGTCGCCCAAGCCTGCGGCCCCATCGCCGCCGCTTACGTTCTGGACAGCTTCGGAGCATCAGTTCTGCTAAGCGTGATGTGCGGGCTTCTGTTGCTGTGCTTCATCGCCACTTGGCGCCTGCCAACTACACAAAAAGACATGTAGACGCGGTGCTGAGCGGGAAAACTGATTCCTGGCATCAAGCGAACACGGGGTGCGATGCATTGCCGATGTAGCGCATCAAACTGGGGATGATGTGAGAAGCATCTGGCCCAACGCCTCTAAGGGTGGCCGAGGCAAAATTGCGCTGCTTCGGTAATCCCACGAAATACAAACCCGGCACATGCTCCGCCTCTCCGTTGCGTTGAGTCAGAGTTTCGTTTCCCGCCACGTGCAGACCTGCCAAAAAACCAAGATTCGGACGAAACCCTGTCGCAAAAATCAGACTGTCCACCTCAGCATGCTGCCCATCAGCCCAGATAACGCCCGTTGGCGTTACCTGCGTGAACATTGGTTTGCGTTCAAAAACTCCCCGCTTCATGGCTCGACGATAGGTGCCGTCATCCAGCACAGGGGTACTTTGATCATTCAACCAACGAGTCTTCTCCAGTCCTGTCCACTTGAGCCAAGCATGGAAATCCACACCGAGGACTTTTCGCGGAAAAAACCGAATCGATTCCCTCGTTGCCAATACGACTCGGCTGACTTGAGCCAATTCATGGGCAATTTGTACAGCAGAGTTGGCCGCACCGATGACCACGACGCGTTGATCACCGAAGCCGTCGACATTTCGGTAATCCGCACTGTGTAAACGTTGCCCGCGAAAACTTCCCAGCCCTGGAATGTCAGGGATGAAAGGCTGATTGAATCCACCTGTGCAAACGATCAATGCTTTTGAGCGGAAACACTGGCCATCCGATGTGTGAAGCAAAAATAGTCCATCCTCCCTGCGCACGTTCTGGACGCGTATGTTCTGCCGGATGGGTAGCTGGAAAGCGTCCGCGTACTGCTCCAGATAACGTATGACTTCATCGCGTAGCGGGTAATGCTTGGCGTGCGCCGGAAATGGCATTCCGGGTAACGATGAGTAAGCAGCAGGGGAAAAAAGTCTCAGGTTGTCGTAATAATTGCGCCAATTTCCACCTGGCTGGCTCTCGGCATCCAGGATAAGAAACCTGAGGTTCTGCTGCTGCAGATGCCAACCGCACGCGAGCCCAGCTTGGCCCGCACCAACAACGATGACATCCGTGGACTCGTTAACTACGTTCATATGTGCACATCCATGCATATATACAGATAAATAAAAACTACTTTGGTGCACCAGGGCAGCAAAACGGGGCCAGACTCTTCATGTGCCGGAGAATGGCTTCGAGCCGTGTCACCACCGCCGGTCCATCCACCTCATAGAACATCTGCCGACTGACCTTCGTAGCACGGACGATGCCCGCCTCTAACAGCACTTGCAGATGTCGGGATACCACTGAACGCTCTTGAGGCAGCCCTTCGGCAATCTCGGCGATATCCGCTCGCCCCAGTTGCATGACTCGCTTGAGCACAGCTACCCGCGACGGCTCGCACAGAGCCTTGAAGAAGGCTCCATCGAGAGAGTCGATAGCAGCATCAATTGCACAGGTACGTGTAGAGGTTGGGTTTGTCATGTGCGGGACTATATGTGCACGCTAATACACACGTCAACTTGCCGAAGAAGTGCCCGACGGTCAGCTTGGGGTGGATTGCGTTGAAACATCGTTTCGCAATTTCTGACCATGGAAGAGTACGTTGCTCTAGAAGGCGGAGCACCCAGGCGCTGATCCTCACCGCGCTGCAAGCAATCGCCGGCATACCCTATTGCATTGGCAGCAATGAACGCAATGAGCTGCACCGGGTCTTCGCAGCTATCACCTCATCTATTCACGTCAGCAGGCCAAACACGCCCATGAGACGGCCAAAAACCCACGTCATGTCGTATTTTATCGTGTGGCGAGCGACGACGTGATCGAGGTCGTCCGACTTCTTCATGACGCCATGGACGCGCAGTTGCACTTGCCTAGCGACCAATCACCGACCTAACAAGTCATAGCTTTACCGGCCATGGTCAGCGGAGCTAGAGCACCCTCCTCTACATTTCAACCCGAGCGCCCTTGCGGTCAGCCGAGTCGCAATCGCCGGCGGCTTCATTGTATACTCCGGATCCGCATACCCTTGAGCTACAGGAACATCAGCATGACTGTACTCCAAACGATCTACTGGCAGCCTACGCCGCCTTAGCGCTACGCCCCCTCACAACACCTTGCTTCCGCTAGCTTCGCTCGCGGGTGCGCACTGCTGTACGCCTGGTTCTACACCTTAAGCACACAGCAAAAATCCTCAAAATTTGAATTTGCATCAATTCGCTCGCCTTCCTTTGGCGTGCGCGATGCTTTGCCTTGGATATTTCTATGCTGCAAACACTTAAACAAACGTGGCTGTCCAACGTCCGTGGCGATGCGCTCGCGGGACTGGTGGTCGCACTCGCGCTGATCCCGGAAGCCATCGCTTTTTCCATCATCGCCGGCGTCGACCCCAAGGTCGGTCTCTACGCCTCCTTCTGTATCTGTGCTGTCATCGCTTTTGTCGGCGGGCGCCCCGGAATGATCTCAGCGGCGACCGGCGCCATGGCACTGCTGATGGTTACGCTGGTAAAAGAGCATGGACTACAGTACCTGCTGGCCGCGACTCTGCTATGTGGCGTACTTCAAATCCTTGCCGGTTACCTGAAGCTTGGCTCGTTGATGCGCTTTGTTTCACGTTCGGTAGTCACCGGTTTCGTAAACGCACTGGCGATCCTGATTTTCATGGCGCAGTTGCCCGAACTTACGAATGTCTCCTGGCACGTCTACGCCATGACCGCAGCGGGCCTCGGGATCATCTACCTGTTCCCTTACGTACCGAAGATCGGCAAGCTGATCCCTTCACCGCTGGTATGCATCCTGACCCTGACGGCGGTTGCGATTTATCTGGGCCTGGATATCCGCACCGTAGGTGACATGGGCCAACTGCCGGACACACTGCCGATTTTTCTGTGGCCTGACGTCCCGCTGAACTTTGAAACCCTGCGCATCATCTTCCCCTACTCTGCCGCGCTGGCCGTCGTGGGCCTGTTGGAGTCCATGATGACGGCGACCATCGTCGATGACCTGACCGATACCACTAGCAACAAAAATCGGGAGTGCAAGGGCCAAGGCATTGCCAACATCGCTGCCGGGATGCTCGGCGGCATGGCGGGTTGCGCCATGATCGGCCAGTCGATCATCAACGTAAAATCCGGTGGTCGCACACGTCTCTCGACATTGTGCGCGGGTATTTTCTTGCTGCTGATGGTGGTATTCCTCGGCGAATGGCTCTCCAAGATACCGATGGCTGCACTTGTCGCAGTGATGATCATGGTGTCTATCGGGACCTTCAGTTGGGATTCCCTGCGTAATTTGAAAGAGCATCCGCTGTCGACCAATCTCGTCATGGTCGCGACGGTTGTAGTCGTCGTGGCAACGCATAACTTGGCCTTTGGCGTACTGGTAGGCGTGCTGTTGGCTGCGCTGTTCTTCGCCAACAAAGTCGGACACTACCTGGAGATCAAGAGCACGCTTGAGGAGGCACCGTCCCATCGGACATATCGCGTGGTGGGCCAAGTATTCTTCAGTTCGGCAGACAAGTTCACCGAAGCTTTTGATTTCAAGGAAGCGCTCAACAAGATCACCATCGATCTTACACAGGCGCATTTCTGGGACATCACCGCCGTCGCAGCGCTGGATAAAGTGGTGATCAAGTTCCGTCGCGAAGGTGCCGAGGTTGAAGTGCTGGGCCTGAATGAGGCCAGCGCCACAATTGTTGACCGCTTTGGCGTGCATGACAAACCTGACGCCATCGACAAACTCATGAGCCACTAAGGAGACCAAAAATGACTCACGTAATGGCATGCATTGATAGCTCACCCTCCTCGCCGGCGGTCAGCGACTACGCAGCATGGGCATCGCAACGGCTTAATGCGCCGCTGACACTGCTCCATGTTCTAGACCAAGAAAAATACCCGGCGTCAGCCGATCTCAGCGGCAACATCGGCCTGGGTAGCAGAGAGCATTTGCTGGAGGAGCTGGCCACACTGGATGCCCGGCGTGCAAAGCTCGCCCTGGAGCATGGCCAGCACCTGCTTGAAATGGCCCAAGAGCGGATGATCGCCTCCGGTGCGGTAGCGCCTGATCTGAAACAGCGACATGGCCACCTCGTCGAAAGCCTGAGCTGCCTCCAGGACGACATCCGTCTGCTGGTGATTGGGCGAGTGGGTGAAGACAGTAAGCAAGGCGCTAATAGTCTTGGCAGCCAGATTGAAGCCGTTGTCCGTGCAATCCACCGTCCCATCCTGATCACCGCCAGCCACTTTAAAAAACCTGGAAAAGTCATGCTGGCATTTGACGGGAGCGCCACGGCTCATAAGACCGTAGAGATGCTTGCTTCAAGCACGCTGTGCACAGGTCTGTCGGTTCATATCGTTATGGTTGGAGCGGATTCTGAGGACAACCGAAAAGAGCTGGAGAAAGCACGATGCACACTGGTCTCGTCTGGCCTGAAGGTTCAAGCCGAGATCCTGACAGGTGAGGTAGAGACGGTTCTGCATGCCTATCAAGCCGAGCACATGATTGACCTGCTAGTAATGGGCGCGTACGGACACTCGCGTATCAGGCAGTTCCTGGTGGGCAGTACGACTACGACGATGCTTCGAACGACTGCGCTCCCGGTACTGCTGCTTCGCTGAAGAGTCGACCACAGTATTTCAATACCCTGAAATACTGTGGTTATCTGATCCCTGGCGATATCACGCAAAGCGCGAGCATCGCGTAGACCTGTTCGACTAGCCGGGCTGTTTGCTGCCCAGCACCAACGCAACACCCCCCAGCACAGCGGCGGATGCCAACACCATCCTTACGCTAAGGCTTTCCCCCAGAAAAACGATACCAGCCAGCGAAGCCAGGATGGGCACGCTCAACTGCACCGTCGCGGCTTGAAACGCTGCAAGATAACGCACCGCGACGTACCAGACCGCGTAGCCAACGCCCGACGCCAGCGCGCCGGAAAGAACCGCATAAAATACTCCCAGCAGATCCCAACGCAGCTCTGAGAGAAACGGCAAACTTGCAACCAAGACCAGGGGAATCGAGCGCAGAAAATTGCCGGCTGTGGTTGCCAGCGGATCGGCGACAGTTTTGCCAAGCAGTGAATAGATCCCCCATGCCACCCCCGATAACAGCATCGTGAGTGCGCTAACGGGGTCAGGTGCTGCGGCACCTGGAAGCAGCAGACTGACCAAGCCAGCAATCGCCAGCACAAACCCAACGACTGCCAACGTGTGCATCCGCTCGCCTTTGAACATGCCGTACAGAACCATGCTCAGCTGAACCGCGCCAAACAGCAGCAATGCCCCCGTCCCGGTCTCCAAATGACGGTACGCGAAGGAAAAAGCAAAGACGTAAACGAACAAGGCAGCGGCCCCCTGCCAACTGCCTTTGCCTATGGTTGAGGTCCGCCTCAAGGCACACAACAGCCATAACACCAAGGCCCCGCTGGCCAGCCGGACAACGCTGAAACTCGCAGCATCAATGTCGGTGTGCTTAAGCGCCAGGCGGCACAGCAAGGAGTTCGCGGCAAAGGCGAGCATGGCGAAACAGATCATCGCGATCAATCTTGCCGAGGCTGACGAGCTGGACGCCTTCGTTACGGGGTTGCTTATTGTCATGGTCGATCCCAATGCCTAGGCAGGCTCTCAGAACTCTTGACGCCACCGCGCCCTTAAAAACACGTTAAACGCCTCTGTACCGATCGGTCAATACAACTATCTTCCTGCAACCATGGGATGAGCTTCGCCCGTCTGTATCCTTCACCGCGCACGCATGGGTATGATTGGCGCTCAACCGGTTGGAATTGACCCATGGGAAAAAAGAACGCCGTCGTCGCTGCCGAACCTGCTGAAACAAGCACTAAGGAGCGGATACTGAAGATCGCTGCGCAGCTGTTCTCGACGCGCGGGTTTCACGCAACCGGCATGGCTGAGTTGGAAAAAGCCACTGGCCTGGCTCGAGGCGCGCTGTATTACCACATCGGCAGCAAGGAAGAATTGCTGTTCGAAATCACCAGCCGGTATTTGCGAGTGCTCATCGCAGAAGGTACGCCCCTGTGCGAGAGCGACCAGCCTGCAGAAGATAAATTTCGCCAATTCTCGGCCATCGTGATGCGCACGATTGTCACCCACCTGGCCGAAATGACGGTGTGTTTTCGAGAAGTGTATTCGGTCATTGGCGAGCGCCAGACTGAATTGCTCGACCTGCACCGGCAGTATGAAAAGCTCTGGTCGAATATCCTCAAGGCTGGCGTGAGCGAGGGGACCTTCCGCACATCTGACTCGTTAGCCGTGAAGGCTATTCTTGGCATCCACCACTACAGCTACTTGTGGATCAAGCCCGGTGGCCCGCGCTCTCCGGAATCCATCGCGACGTTCTTTTGCGACACCCTCCTGCCCGGACTGAAGGTTGAGCCGCGCCCGGCTTGACTGTCATCAGCGGCGCTTCAAGTGCGCCGCTTTCCTCCCCCCCTCATTCACCCGCCATCACCGATGGTCGTCCTTGCGACTGGACCACGCGCGTTTTTCGTTCTAGGCTTACCTACAGACCGACCGATCGGTCTGTAGAGTCGCCGTTGGGTCCAGCCCGACAAAGGAATCAGAGGGAACAACAATGACAAAAAAATCCATGGTCCCCGCCAAGCAAGACATGCCTCAAACATCTTTGGCTCGCAGGGATTTCTTGATTAAAAGCGGGGCCGTTATCGGTACTGCTGCCTTTGCTCTGGGCGATAGCGACCTGGTCAACGCAGAGACGACCAACGTCGCCCCTCTTGATCCGAACCTGCCCCTTGAAGTCCCGCAATGGACCCGTAGCCTTGGCACCCCCACGGCAAGCCCTTATGGCAAACCTTCAACGTTCGAAACCAAAGCGGTCAGGAATTTATATCCCGGCCTGAAGGACACGATGTCCGCCTACAGCACCTCGCCACTTCAAGAGTTGGACGGCATCATTACCCCGAACGGCCTGTTCTATGAGCGCCATCACGCGGGCGTCCCGCAAATCGATCCGGCGCAACACCGGCTGGTGATCCACGGCCTCACCGAAAACGCCTTGATCTTTACCGTGGACGAGATACGCCAGTTCCCCGCCGTGTCACGCGTGCACTTCATGGAGTGTTCGGGCAACCCATCGTTTCTACCTCCCTGGGGCAAAACCGCCGCCGAAGTCAGTGGCCTGGTGAGTTGTGCTGAGTGGACTGGCGTTACCCTGAAGACCCTGCTGGATGAAGCCGGGCTCAAACCGCAAGCCAAGTGGATCATTGCCGAAGGTGCGGACGGCGCGGCAATGACACGCAGCATTCCCATCGAGAAATGCCTGGACGATGTGATGGTTGTCTACAGCCAGAACGGCGAGCGTCTAAGGCCGGAACAGGGCTACCCGCTGCGCCTGTTTGTCCCCGGCTACGAGGGCAATACCCACATCAAATGGCTACGCCGACTTCATGTCACCGATGCGCCCGCCTACAGCCGGGAAGAAACTGCCAAATACACCGACTTGATGGCCGACGGCAAAGCCCGGAAATTTTCCTTTGTCATGGAATGCAAATCGCTGGTCACCTACCCTTCCGGCACCCAGAAACTGACGCGCAAGGGTCTGCATGAGATGCGTGGCATCGCCTGGAGCGGCCACGGCAAAATCACCCGCGTTGACGTTTCCGTCGATGGTGGCAACAACTGGACGCAAGCCAGGTTACAGGAGCCCATTCTGACCAAGGCGCTGACCGCCTTCAGGGCGCCTTTCGAATGGAACGGCCAAGAGTTGATGATCATGAGCCGCGCCATCGACGAAACCGGATATGTTCAGCCGATGCTGGAACAGCTGATCGATGAACGCGGCAAGGTCTCTTTCTACCACAACAACTCGGTGCAACCGTGGCGCGTGTCCAGCAATGGGGAGGTGACCAATGGACGGGCTTAAAGGTGGTTCGTTATTCATAGGTTTGCTTTGCGCCTGTGCGCTGACCCATGCCTCGGCACAATCCCAATACGGTTTGGGCACTCAGGCTACCGACGCGCAGATCGCCAGTTGGAACATCGATGTGGCGCCCGACGGCAAGGCTTTGCCTCCAGGGCGCGCGACGGTGGCGGACGGGGAAAAGGTCTACATGAACAGCTGCGTCAGTTGCCATGGCGTGAAGCTCGAAGGCGGCGTCGGTCCTGCGTTGGTGGGGGGCGAAGGAACCCTGACTACTGACAAACCGCTCAAGACAGTCGGCAGCTATTGGCCCTATGCAACGACGCTTTTCGACTACATCCGCAGAGCCATGCCCTTCCAGGCGCCACAGTCATTGTCCAACGAACAAGTCTACGCAGTGACCGGCTACATCCTGCACATGAACAAGCTGCTGGACGCCAACGCGACCGTGGATGCAGCGACCTTGGCGGATGTAAAGATGCCGAATCGAGACGGTTTTTATACCGATGACAGACCGGACAGCAAGGCTGTTGCCTGTATGTCGAACTGTTTGAAAGCTCACTGACGGGTCAAAAAATGTAAAAACCACTCGCCGATAAACTGTTTCTTCTCAACGAGCTTTGCTGATGAAGCGCGCCAGTTCGCCAGCAACAACGGTCGACCGCTTACATGGGTCCACGCTTTGAAGAACCAACGTCCCGCGTCCCAGTCGTAGCGTAACTTCGTCACTGTGCATCGCAGCAAATATTGCTTCGACCTTAGCATTTAGTACATGGCCGCCCTGACTGTAGAGCTCGTAAGCACGGGACTCCAACGGAAGCACCAAGGCACCTGCAACCTAGATGAGCAAACGTATCTCATGGCCTGTACTTACTAGCGAGTGATTACCGCCAACGAGAAAAGCGTCGGTTCAATCACCGACTATGATCGAACGATCAGCGTTTGAGGATTGCCAGTGTGAATCGCTGGGAGAAAAATCAGGCTACCAATAACAATTCAAATCCCGTCTTGCTGTAAGGGGAGGCCTGTATGCAAATTGAGCCGACACAACCTGGGCTTAAGCCCAAATCCTTAGGTGTCTCCGACATCGTCTTTTTTGTAATTGCAGCGGCGGCCCCGCTCGGCGCCACCCTGGGTGCTGGCCCTGTGGTTTTTGCCATGGGAGGTGCAGGCGCTCCTGGTATCTATCTGATCGCCTCGCTGGTATTGCTGCTGTTTGCAATTGGATTTGCAGCCATGAGCCGCCATGTGATCAGTGCGGGTGGCTTCGCCGAGCTAGTGACTCACGGATTGGGGCGACCAGCCGGCAACGCTGCTGGCGGGATTGCACTGCTTGCCTATATAGCTATGTTGACTGGCATTTACGGCCAATTCGCTGCCTTCGGGGCAGACCTTGCTATGTCGATTGCAGGACTGCGGGTGGACTGGCGCGTCATAGCTCTCATCATAATCGGACTGGTAGGAATCTTCGGCTACATGGACGTTAAGGTGTCAGCCAAGGTGTTAGGCGTGCTGATGATTTTCGAGATCCTGATCCTGCTTGTCTTTGACATCGCAGTCATCGCCCAAACGGAAGCCAAGAGTTTCTCCTGGAATGGCTTCATGCCTTCTCAGATATTTACTCCTGGTCTCGGGGTGGCATTGATGTTCGCGTTTTGTTGCTTTGTAGGGTTCGAGTCCACAACCCTTTACGGCGAAGAAGCGAAAAACCCAAGTCGTACCGTTCCCCTTGCTACGTATGTAGCCATTGCCATCATCGGTATCTTTTACACGCTTACAACGTGGTGCCTCAGCCTGGCTTATTCAAATAGCGACGTCCAAAGTGTTGCCGGCGCTGACATGATAAATTTTGTGTTTAATGCCAACACGCAGTACGTCGGCGCCCTTTCCACAGAAATCATGAAAATCCTGGTAGTCACGAGTGTATTCGCGGTCCTGCTCTCCTTCCACAACGCTCTCAGTCGCTATCTTTTCGCATTGGCCCGCAATCACTTCGTACCTCGACAGCTCAGCCGAGTACACCCCAAACACGCAAGTCCACACGTCGCTAGCGTTGCGCTCTCAATCACGACCGTTGTAGCCGTGGGATTATTCATCGTCACCAATGCCGACCCGATCCAGCATCTCTATCTGTGGATGGTTGGGCTCGGCACCCTCGCTGTTCTGGCCCTACAGACCCTCGGTGCCGCCGCTGTCGTCGGTTTCACTCTCAAGACTCAAAAGTGCAGCAGGTGGCAAGGCGTAGTCGCCCCAACACTCGGTGGATGCGGACTGGCGACTGCCGTTGTTCTCGCCGTGGCGAATTTTGATGAGCTGACTGGCGCTAAGGAAGGTATCGCAACTCTGCTGCCTTGGCTCGTCGTGATAGCCGCATTGGCGGGCGTTATTAACGGACTCAGGGCTAAAGAGAAATTTCCTGTCACACCGGTCATTTCGTAGAACGACAACCTCCCCCCTGTTCAAATTGAACGAACCGTTACAGGTGGTTCTTTTAATCGCGGAGCCACCTCGCAAAGGCTGCGGCGCAGAGTTGATTCCATCCTTGCCAATAAATTCGGAGAATAACGTGAACAACCATCAACCTTATAGCGACCTCAATCTGCAACTGATAGGGGGCGTTTGGCGGGAAGGTCGAACAGGACGGTCTATGACTGTTCGTGATCCTTTCACGCAGCAGCCCCTGCTCGAAATCCCGTTGGCGAATAAGGAAGACTTGAACGAAGCTTATGCTAGAGCGCAAGCGGCACAGCCCGGCTGGGCAGCCACGGGGCCGTCTGCGCGAGCCGAAGTGCTGCTAGGAGCCGCTCGGATTTTTGATGAGCGCCATGACGAATTGGTTGATTGGATCATTTCCGAGTCAGGAAGTACGCGCATAAAAGCTGAGATCGAATGGGCGTCAGCGAAAGCTATCACTTTGGAAGCGGCTTCCTTTCCAAGCCGGGTTCATGGTCGCATCGTGGAGTCCGATGTGCCGAACAAGGAAAGCCGAGTATATCGACGCCCAGTCGGCGTAGTTGGAGTGATTAGCCCTTGGAACTTTCCATTCCATCTCACCCAGCGATCACTCGCCCCGGCATTGGCGCTCGGTAACGCTGTAGTTGTGAAACCTGCCAGCGATACCCCAGTCACCGGAGGCTTGCTGCTTGCGCGCATCTTTGAAGAGGCCGGATTGCCAGAAGGTGTGCTCAGTGTCGTAGTGGGGGCTGGCTCGGAGATTGGAGATGACTTTGTGCTCCATCCAGTACCGAGCCTCATTTCCTTCACTGGGTCAACGCCGATTGGCCAGAACATTGCCCGCCAGGCAGGCAGCGGCGAATACCTGAAACATGTGGCATTGGAACTAGGCGGTAACAACCCTTTGTAGTGCTCGCCGATGCGGATCTCAAGCAAGCAGTTCACGCGGCTGTTGTAGGCAAATTTCTGCATCAGGGCCAAATCTGCATGGCCATCAATAGAATTATTGTGGAGGAGCCGATTTACGACTCGTTCGTTTCCCTGTTTATCCAGCGCGTGAGCGACTTGATAATCGGCGATCCCAAAAATGCGGCAACCTCGGTTGGGCCCGTCATCAACCGAAAACAGTTCGACGGATTGGTACGCAAGGTCGAACAAGCCAAGGCAGAAGGCGCAACGTTGGCTTATGCCGGCGAATCTGCAGGACTGGTATTGGCGCCGCACGTTTTCACTGAGGTGACATCTGATATGGAGTTGGCCTACGAAGAAATTTTTGGGCCGATCGCCGGGATAATGCGCGCAAGGGACGCCGATCATGCATTGGAACTGGCTAACGCTACCCGTTTTGGCCTTTGCGCCGCGGTCTTTTCAGGTGACGTTGAACGAGGTGTTCATTTCGCACGGCACATCCATTCGGGCATGGCTCATGTGAATGACATGCCGGTGGCAGATGCTCCTAACGTCCCATTTGGTGGGGAGAAGAACTCAGGCCTTGGAAGATTCAACGGTGACTGGGCAATTGAAGAGTTCACCACCACTCAATGGGTATCTGTTCAGCGGCAACCCCGCCACTATCCCTTCTGAGTACACCCTCCAGTTGGCCAATTGACTGGAGGGGCAAAAACCCACTCTTGGGGTTCGCGAGCGGTTAAGCCACTTCGAAGCGCCGAGCCTCAGGAATACACGAAAGAGAACTTTCAAGCGTCTCTGTCACGCAGCGTCGGAGCGATCTAACAGCCGGCGACCGGTTGCCGGCAAGTGTTGCCAAAGCCAATGAGCTACGTGGTGCGTCAGCCAATGGTACATAGCGCACGCCTGGGTGACTGAACAAGCGTGTGGCGGTAAGTGGGAAGGTATCAAACGCGCCGCCATAGGCAACCGCAGCCAAACTCTCTGGAATCGATTGGACATACGCGCCAATCCGGCTAGCCTCCTGCCGCTCTGAGCCCAAACTCCAGTATGCGGCCCATTCGGCCGGCGCTCCCTCGCCCGCTACTGCAAACGGTTGCTCAATCAGATCTGAGATTGTAAGGATCGAGGCATGCGCCATTTCATGATTGGCCGGTACGGCAGCCACTCGCGGCTCGTCAAACATCACATCGAGCTCAAGACGCGGATCGTTAATCGGTAGCCTGACGAGGGCCGCATCCACTTTGCCCGAGATCAGAGCCTGGACTTGATTTGTCATGGACAGCTCAGTAAATACCAACCGGATGTCAGGATTGCTCTGCTGAAAGAGCGTGAAGATAAGGTGAGTCAGTTCGCCCGCTGCATCACCGAAGAAACCTAACTTCAAAACACCCCGACTGTTTTCAGCAAGGGCACGGCACTCCAAGATCGTATTGTTCATGCTACCCAATAGTGTTCGAACTTGTTCTATGAACCTCTGACCTGCCTGGGTCAATGAAACACGGTGACTGGTACGTTCAAACAATTTGAAACCTAACTCGCTTTCAAGTTTCGCAATTTGAGCGCTCAGACCAGATTGAGCGATATTCTCAATCTCGGCAGCCTTACCGAAATGAAGGGTCTCAGCCAGCCTGGTCGCTAAAAGAAGTTGTCTAGTGTCCATTGAGGGGTACCCTCTACTCACGGAACATTTGGGAAAGCAATACGCAGCAAAATTCATGCAAATTTTTGACGTAGCGGTTGAACAGCGAAGCCTTACCCGACCCGTGGGTTTACGGGAGCCTTAATTAGCTTAAAAAAAGCTCCACAATGGCGCAATTCACTAAAAAAATACCTCTTCACGGGTTCTCAATGATGCTTGACGAGCCTATGCGGCGATCGCCGGCTGTCGTAGGGCCGATAAAGAAATCGCAACTCTTTGAGAATCCCAAAAACGCCTCAATTGGTGCGTCCCGTGGGCAGGTAGGAAGCACTCGGTAACAACGCGTCTCCACATGGTAACACTACGGCAAACCCAACCTCATCTGCGCTCTTCCGCCCATGCAGCAGACTTTTTAATCCCTGTCCATATTCCTTTGATTCCGAGCATTGAGGATGACTGGATATCCTTAGCGACCAAGTTTTCAATCCGTTGAATTTATTTGCCAGTACCAGCGATCACGAAACCTGATCAAGCGATCTAAAAATCACCGTTGCCCAGATACTAATTGAGAAAATATGATGACCTTAGCGTTGGTCAAATGCACAGGACAGAAGCTGCATCAACGATGCAACATATAGAGCTTCACGACCCGCAGTTCTGGTATTGAATTCAAAAAATAGCCATGCGCAAACCTGTTAAAAAGCCTGGACCCATTCAAAGCAACCATAATTTCAAGCCACTTTGGAAATAGCCATGAAGCTTAACTACCAGCAATCGCTAAAAAATTTCTCTGAAGCCTTTAATCTTTCCAAGGAACAAACATCGAAAGGAAAGGAGTATATTCCAGGAGGTTTTAGCAGGCGCACATTTGGCTATGGCCCGCATGCAATCTTCGTCGACAAGGGCGAAGCACAATATCTTTATACTGTCGAAGGTAAAAAACTCCTCGACCTCAATAATAACTTCGCCACCAATGTACTGGGCCACAATCATCCTGCGATCTTAAATGCAATTCATGAAACGCTACCGAATGGGTTCTCATTCGGGAACCCTACGAATCACGAGCTCGCGCTTGCCAAACTGATTTGCGAGCGCATTGACTCTGTTGAACAGGTTAAATTTTTTTGCTCTGCGAGTGAGGCATGCTTGAGTGCCGTGCGTATCGCAAGAGGCTATACAGCGCGTAAGAAGATTGCCAAATTTGAAGGTGGATATCACGGTTTCTCCGATGACCTCGCGATTTCCGCTCACCCTGACCCGAACAATTTCCCTGGCCCAGATACTCATCCAAAGGCTCTTCCAGACTCTGCCGGAATTCCCGCGTATAAAAGCGACAACGTCATTGTGCTGACCCAAAATGATTTTGATTCTTGCGCAAAAATCCTCCGTGGCAACGCGGAAGAAATCGCGTGTTTGATTATGGAATTGCAGACTTGCGCCGGTGGGATTGTAGAGCTTGATAAAGATTTCGTGCAAAAGCTTCGGGCGCTTACCAAGGAACTGGGCATTCTCTTAATCGCTGATGAGACCATCACACTCCGTGCAAATTTCAAAGCGCTGCAAAGCGAGTATCAAATCAAGCCGGATTTGACGGTCCTCGGCAAAATGATCGGTGGCGGCCTACCCATTGGCGCAGTGGGCGGCAGCAGAGAGGTTTTCCGGGTCATCGAGGAAAACCAGGTCATGATCTCGGGCACCCACCATGGTCATCCATTGGCCTGCGCGGCGGGCATTGCCTGCCTTAAAGCCATGGATGAGAGGGCTTATGCGCGACTCAATGAAATGGCAGCGAAGATCAAATCTGAGCTGAATACCTGGGCCAAAGCGTCCAAATATCCATTTACCGTTTTCGGCTCCTTCTCAGTATTCGCTTATGCGTTCACTAAAGAGCTCGGTCAGACCATTAATACGCACCGCGACTACTGGCATAAGATTGACGAAAACAGCATGGGTATCTATGCACTGGAAATGGCAACACGTGGCTACTATCCTGTCCATCGCGGCCAAGTGGGACTCACACTTCCGATGACAGACGAAGATGTCGAGGGCTTCATAGAAACCACTAAGGACATTATTCATCTCATTTACGCGAAGGATTAATATCCCATCGCCACATGCCCCGCCGGTCCTCGATACGCCGGCACGATTGCTGCGTATCGAGAGCCAGGAAAAGAGTCTTGAACCTCTTTTTCATACGGCCATCTCTATGTTTTTTACTCACTTTGAGGCCTGAATTTTCGTCCGCTGAATCAAGCCAGGGTGTAGTCCGGTGACATACCCAACAGCTGTATTTCCGCAATGCCAGTGTGTGTCGAAGCGAAAATGAACGACTCACTCTGAAACTGATAACTACCCTGCAGCGTGACCTCGAATCTGGCACCTGACTCATCGGTCTCCAGGCTTCTGAGATAGGTAAGCGTGTTATCCGCGTTTGTCCTGACTTGAAGAGTGCCGTTGTGACCGCTCCCAAGGCCGACGAAGCCCAGGGCCGAGACGTCAATCCTATCGACGCCTTGTTCGAAACCAAAAATGCGATCTGCAGAATTTACCGAGTCCGTCCGGTAACTGTCGCTCACTGAACCGAAGTGGAACGCATCAATGCCACCGCCCCCCACTAAAAGATCCCGTCCCGCGCCGCCATCAAGCGAGGTATTTCCCAGGCTGCCGGTCAACGTATCGTTCCCTGCCAATCCCATAAGCGTTTCTGTCCAACCGTGCGCGAAGAGGGAATCGTTGGCGTCGCTTCCACTCAAGAGGCCGGGTGTAAAGAGGAGGTTGTTTGCATCCAGCTGTTGACTGAGGTCGCCATCAAACACAAGCTCGAAGCGCTGACCGTCGGGATCAGCATCGTAGCTCTTCAGGTAGGTCCGCGTGCCCTCCTCGTTCACCTTCAATGCAAGCGTTCCCCCATGACCATTACCCAACGCCGTAAAACCAAGCGCTGAAAGATCCAGCATATCCTCGTCTGCATTGAAGTCGCGGATTCGATCACTAAAGGCAGTATCAGCGGTTCGGAAGCTGTCCGTCATCGACTGGAAGCGGAACACGTCATCGCCCTCACCCCCGGTGAGCAGGTCGCGGCCACCACGGCCATCGATCAGATCGTTGCCGGCTCCACCTGAAATTGCATAGTTGTAGGAGTGGGTACCTACTAACAGATTATCCGCTGTACCACCGGTAAGGTGCCTGTAGCCGTCGTCAGGATTCCCAAAGGTTGTATCAAGGTTGCCATCCGGGTCCAGCCGCATAATGCCAAGATTGGTCCCATCAGCAAAGGTGGAAACTGTTCCGGAAACGAGGATTCGACCGTCAGCAAGCACCACGGCATCTCTTCCACTGATGCCCGGCGCGGCGAAACCGTCGGCCAGCTGCCCACTGCCACCGAAGGTAGTATCGAGACTGCCGTCGGGATTGAGGCGATAAATGCCCGCCCCATTCTCGAAACTGCCAAGGACGAGAATCTTTCCGTCGGCCTGTACGGTGACCCCTGAAGCGGAACCCTTCGAATAGGACGCGATGCCGTCGACATCAAATTCCTTGTCCAATGTTCCATCAGCGTTCACACGGACTATGCCTTGAGTGGAAGTCAACAGAACCTTGCCGTCCTGCTGGAGCGTCAAGCCGAAGGGAGAATAATTTCCTACGCCAGCAATCTCCAGGCGCCCGTCGCCGCCAAAGCTCAGGTCGATTTCACCGTCTGGCGTGAGGCGCGCAATTTCCGTGTAACTTTCGTCGTCCACAGCAGAAAAACCTACCAGGATGCTGCCGTCTGCCAGCACCGCGATTGCATTTTGCGCATCGTCGCCCACTGGGGTAACCACCCTGCCACCTTCGCCAAAGCTTTTATCAAGGGCACCGTCGATATTGAATCGCGATACCGTTGCCTTGGAGCCTGAGTCGATCACAAGGTACTTTCCACCTAACTGCACCGCTGCCCCGCCGCCAAACTCGGCAGCACCGCCATACCAATAGCTGACGTAAGGGCCTAAAAAGCTTTTGCCATCGTCACTGAAGCTCGTATCGACAGTGCCGTCAGGATTGAACTTGCTCAGGGTAGCCCGGTAGTCGGCCGCCCAATAATCATCATCGAAGGAATAGGATGAGCTGTACCCCGCGAACCAGATAGAGCCATCGGCGTCCGCCACTATGCGACCGGGCTCATCTACACCGGTGTAGCCTACGGTAACCAGACCCGTCTTGAGTGGCGAGTTCTGGGGGGAGCGGAGTGAATCTTCCATTTCACAGTCCTCTTTCAGCATGTTTTAGACGGGGATAACTCTAGTCCACATTGATTGACGTTATGGCTTGATGCTTGCGCTTTCCATTAAGAATCGTAGTCGCAGGCGATCCAATTCCAGGATGCCTTTGAGGTGGGCAAACAACATTTCGACCTTTGCGCATACATCGACCAAAATGTCATGCTTCCCGCGCCAACCGAACCTTTGCCCCCAAGCATCGTCCGAGCTTAAGCGTTTAAGCTAACTGCTCGCCACGAGGTTCCGTTTGAAAGCTGCCATCGTCAAAAATTACCGTCTGATCGTCAAGACCATGGGCTATGTGGGCTGGGCGTTGTTCTGGTTGTTGCTCTGGGACATCGCCGTCACGGTGGACTTCATGCTATTTCTCAACGCCAAGCTGAACCTGCCGCTGATGCCGCTGACCTTGCTCGGCTCGGCGTTGGTGGTGTTGATCAGTTTCCGCAACAGCAGTGCTTACAACCGCTGGTGGGAAGCGCGGACGCTGTGGGGGACGATGATCAACAACTCACGCAGCTTCGCCCGTCAGGTGCTGACGCTGCTGGACGACGCCGACAGCGAGGTGAATCCGGTCAAGTCGACCCTGTTGCGCCGCCACGTCGCTTATGTGAATTGCCTCGCCGCGCATCTGCAAGGCCAGCCTTGTCCCGAGGAGGTGCGCGCCTTTATTCCGGCCGAAGAGTTTGCCCGCAGTGGCACGACCAATAACTTTGCCAACGATATCCTCACCGGCTCGGCGACTTTGCTCGCGCGGGAATACCAGGCCGGGCACCTGGACAGTATTCGCCTGGCGCGTCTTGAGTCGACGCTGGTGGACCTGTCCAACAGTCAGGGCGGCATGGAGCGGATCGCGAATACGCCGCTGCCCTACCCTTATGTGTATTTTCCACGGCTGTTTATCTCGCTGTTCTGCCTGATTGTGCCGGTTGGACTGGTGGAATCCCTGGGCTGGTTCACGCCGCTGGCTTCGACCGTGGTTGGGTTTATGCTGCTGGCAATCGAGCGCATCGGCACCGATCTGCAGAGCCCGTTTCGCCACAGCGAACATCAGATCCAGATGGAAGCGCTGTGCGAAACCATCGAAAAGAACCTGCAGTCGATGCAGCGCGATTCCTTGGGTGATGTGCGCGGGCTTAAAGAGAACGCTTGAGCAATCGGGAACCGGCTGTGCTTGTGAAGGCTCCCGAATGAATCAAAACGCCGGCGCAACATCCGCGTGATTACGTCCAATGGGCGCAAGGCAGGCATAACCAAGCTCACTTTTCGGAAGATCTTTTATGAAATCACCAAAAGTCGATGATTACATCAAGCAATGGCCATTGCTGGGCATGGGCTCTGCTGCCCCTTGGGCGGTGGCTCAGGATTGCGAGAATCGGATCCTGGCATTGCTTGAAGCGCTTGGCGCGGGATACCGGCGTCAAGGCAATATTGCTGTTCATGAAACTGCCGTCATTGAGCAAGGAGCCGTACTGAAGGGCGCAGTGATCATCGGCGAGGGCTGTTTCGTAGCTACGGGCGCGTACCTTCGTGGAGGTGTGTATCTCGGGAGAAACTGCATTGTTGGCCCCAGCTGTGAGCTGAAAAGCACCTTCATGCTGGATGGCAGCAAGCTTGCACACTTCAATTTCGTTGGCGACTCATTGATTGGCGAGTCGGTAAATGTTGAAGCCGGTGCGATCATCGCAAACTATCGTAACGAACTGGACGGGGCTGATATAAAAATCCGCCACGAAGATTATGTGATCGAGACAGGAGTCAGCAAATTCGGAGCGCTGGTGGGTGATGGCTGCAAGATTGGCGCAAACGCAGTGATCGCTCCAGGCGCTTTATTGCGGCCAAAAACATATGTTCCTCGTCTTGGATTGATCGACCAGTTCGCCTACGATTAACATTCTTAACCGTTGGTACCGTCACAAAAACGCCCTCCCCACCGGCCCAAGCCCACCGCATATAAACCTAGGCCCGTTCCCAATCTCGAATTTTCCATCGCCCGATTGGGCGATGCAGAACGTACCGACTCTTTCGAGGCACAAGCAGTAGGGTAAGTGCAGAAACAAAACAGACGATCGCCATACAACCATTGATATCAGGAAATCCCAGGCACAAAAAAAGCCACTCATCTCAGTGGCTTTTTTCTGAATCTTGGGAGCGGGAAACGAGACTCGTATCTGGTGTCCGACTCATTGAAATCTAAGGGGTTTATTTTCTTTCCGAAGTAAGAAAGGACTCAATTCTGGACTTGTTTTTAGAGTATTTCAAGATCAAAAAAAGGTGTAACTCTACGCAAGGATATTGGCTTCTACCCACAGCCAATGGAGAACATTGCTGATTGCCGATAGCGCACATTATGAGTCTCCTGAGGGTGAGCTTAGACTACCGAAAATAAAGTGTCCCCCTGCAACAGTTACGACCCATGTTCAGCTCAGGGCGTAACTGTTGCCCGTTCAGTGGTCAGTCGCTCCAACCGACCACGCCCTTGATTTCCAGAAAGTCGTGAATGCCCCACCCCGCATACTCGCGGCCATTGCCGGATTGTTTGTAGCCGCCAAACGGTGCGAGCGTGTCCCAGACCGGGTAATTCAGGTACACCGAGCCGACACGCATCTGTTTGGCAACGGCGCGGGCATGCTCGATATTACCGGACTGTATGTAGGCGGCCAGGCCGTAGACGGTGTCGTTGGCCATTTCGATGGCCTGCGCTTCGCTGTCATAGGCAATGATCGACAGCACGGGGCCGAAGATTTCTTCGCGGGCAATGGTCATCTGCGCGGTCACGTCGCCGAACACGGTGGGTCGCACATAGTAGCCCTTGTCCAGGCCCTCAGGACGGCCCAGACCGCCAGTCACCAAGGTGGCGCCCTCCTCGATACCGATGGCGATCAGGCTCTGAATCTTGGCGAACTGTGCGTCGCTGATGACCGGACCGAGATTCGTGCTGGCCTCCTGCGGGTTGCCGGTAACCAGCTGCTCGGCGGTTATTTTGGCAATCTGCAGGGCACGGGCATGCTGCGCGCGTGGTACCAGCATGCGGGTCGGCGCATTGCAGGATTGCCCGGAGTTCGAAAAGCAGCCCTTAACCCCCTTGGCCACCGCCACATCAAAGTCTGCGTCTTCCAGCAGGATATTGGCCGATTTACCGCCCAACTCCTGAGCCACGCGCTTAACCGTATCGGCCGCTGCCTTGGCGACAAGAATACCTGCGCGGGTGGAACCGGTGAACGAGACCATATCGACTTTCGGGTGGCTGGCCATGTAATGGCCCACATCCGGCCCGGTGCCGTTAAGCAGGTTGAACACCCCGGCCGGCACGCCCGCCTCATGCATGATTTCGGCGAAGATGATGCCGGTCAGAGGCGCGATCTCACTGGGTTTGAGCACCACGGTGCAACCGGCGGCAATGGCGGGCGCGACCTTGCAGACGATCTGGTTCAGCGGCCAGTTCCAGGGCGTGATCAGGGCGCAGACGCCGATGGCTTCACGCATCACCTGAGTAATGCCGTGCACTTCGTTGAACTGGAACGTCTCCAGGGCACTGATGGTCGACTCCAGGTGCGCGCGGCCACTCCAGACTTGTGAGTCACGGGCAAAATGCAACGGCGCGCCCATCTCCTGGCTGACGGCCTTGACCAGGTCTTCGTAGCGCAGGTTGTAGACCCGCAGGATGTTTTTGAGCAGTGCCAGGCGTTCGCCGACGGGGGTTACAGAGAACGCGGGAAAGGCCCTGGCAGCAGCGTTTACCGCGCTGTCCACATCCGCCGCGTTGCCCACCGCGATGCTGATGAAGGCTTGCTCGGTGGAAGGGTCGATCACCTCCAGGGTGTTGCCCGACTGGGTGTCGACCCACTGGCCATCGATGTAGAACTTGAGCGCATGGTTCATGGTTTATCTCTGGATAACTCGGAAAGAGGTGCCCTCAGCGGTCCGTTTCAAGACACGCTGACGGGGCGACATTCATGCGTGAGTGAGGTACCAGCGCCAGTCCTGCTCGCCGACCTCGGCATTGAAGGTACGGAACTCGCGCCACTTGATCGCCAGGTACACCTTGAGGAATTCAGCGCCCAGCGCCTCGCGAGCCCAGGTAGAGCGTTCCAGTGCCTGCAACGCGGTCAGCCAGTCGGTGGGTAAAAAATCGGTCGCCTGTTCATAGCCGTTGCCCACAATCGCAGCGCCAGGATCGCTCTGATGCGTGATGCCGTGGTGAATGCCCGCCAGCAACGCGGCAGCAGCGAGATAGGGGTTGGCATCGGCACCGCAAATGCGGTGTTCAATGTGCCGACTGATCGCAGGGCCACCGGGCACGCGGAACGACACCGTACGATTGTTGACGCCCCAGCTTTTGGCCAGCGGCGCGTAACTGCCGGTCTGAAACCTGCGATAGGAGTTGGCATGGGGGCAAAAGATCGCCAGCGAGTCGAACAAGGTTGCCATCATCCCGCCAATGGAGTGACGCAACAGCGGCGTGCCCTGCGGATCTTCGCTCGCATACAGGTTGTTGCCCTCCTCGTCGGCCAGGCTGACGTGCAGGTGCAGACCGCTGCCGGCCTGATCGCTGAATGGCTTGGCCATGAAGCACGCTTGCAGCCCGTGTTTGTTGGCGACACCCTTGACCAGGCGTTTGTAACGTACGCCTTCATCGATGGCCTGGAGTGCGTCGAAACGATGCTCCAGCGTCAACTCGAGCTGACCCGGCGCATACTCGGAGATCGCCGTACGCACCGGTAAGCCCTGCAGCGCGCACGCTGCGTAGAGGTCATCAAGAAACGGTTGAACCTGTTCGAGTTCGTATACGCCATACACCTGCGGAGCCACCGGACGTACGCCATTGGTTTGCTGCGCCGGCTGCGGTCGGCCGTTGACGTCGCGCTGTTGGTCCAGCAGGTAAAACTCCAACTCAACGGCCATTACCGGATGGAAGCCATCGGCTTTGAGCCGCTCGATGGTGCTCACCAGTACATGGCGCGGGTCGACGGGCGCGGCGGGAAGACCCTGGGTGGGGTGCATGCTCACCTGCACTTGACCGGTTGGTTGGGCGCGCCAGGGTTGCAGGGTCAGGCTCCCCGGCAAGGGATAGGTCCAGCAATCAGCGTCAGCGACATCCCAGACCAGGCCAGTCTCGTCCACGTCTTCACCCTGTACGGTCAAGGCAAGAATGGAGCTTGGCAGTGGCCGACCATTTTCATAGATCGCCAGCAGCTCGTTACGATGCAACAGTTTGCCCCGTGGCACGCCATTCGCGTCGATCAGGAACAACTCGATGCTCAGCACTTCAGGGTGTGCGGCGAGATAATCCTCGGCCTCTTTTCTATCAGAAAATTGCATGTCAAACCTCTTGGCGCTCATTCAAGCGCCTTGGCAGTATTTGAAAAAACGGCGGCGTCAGCATCCACTTATGAAGAGAGGACCCGGGCTCCCGGCAGCGCAAGCAGCGTGGTCAGCGCGTTATCCAGTTCACCGATCAGCCTGTCGATATCTGCATCACTTGTTTGTGGACAGCACAGGGTCATGTTGTGAAAAGGTGTGATCAGGATGCCGCGATTGATCAGGTAGAGGTGCAGCGCCATTTGAAGGCTGTCATGAAAAGCCGCCTCGGCTTGCGCACCGGTTCTGGGCGACGTGGCACAGAATTGAAACTCACAACGAGCGCCCAACTCGGTGACAGACCAGTTCAGTTGGTGGCGCTTGAACAACGCGCGAAATCCCTGCGCCAGTCGTGAGGCGACAGACAGCATGTGCTGGTAGGCTCCGTCGGTCATGACCTCTTCAAGACTGGCGCGCATGCAGCGCATCGCCAGCGAGTTGGCGGACAGCGTTGTTCCCATGCCACTGTGTCCATGGCCGCCGCCCTCTGCGCTCATCTGCACGTCGCGCATGGCCCGGGCAACTTCCTCGGTCACGCCAAACACAGCGCAAGGCATGCCCCCTGCGATGGGTTTACCCACCACGAAAAAGTCGGGTTCCAACGCCCATTGGCGCGTGCATCCACCCAAGCCCGTGGAAATCGTGTGAGTCTCATCAATGACCAGCAGGCTGCCATATTGGCGGGTCAATTCTCGGCACTTTTGCATGAACCCAGGATCGGGCAGGACCATGCCGATGTTCGTCATCGCCGGCTCGCACATCAGCGCGCACACATCGCCCTGAGCTAACGCAGCCTCCAGTGCGGCGACATCGTTGAAGGGGATGGATCGACTGTACTGGCTCAAGTCGTAGGCCTGGCCCACAAGACCCGGACGGTGCACTGTCTTGCCGTCGCGGTAGCGCACCATCACGTCATCCACGGTGCCGTGATAGCAGCCGTCGAACACCAGCAGGACATTGCGTTTGGTGATGGCGCGCGCCCAGCGCAGCACATAACGGTTGGCGTCAGTCGCATTCGCGGTCACTTGCCAGTAAGGCAGCCCAAATTGCTGAGCCAGCAACTCGCCGCACACCACCGCGTCCTCGCCGGGCAGCATCGTGGTCAAGCCATTGTTCGCCTGCTCGGCGATGGCGCGGGCAACAGGATCAGGTGAATGGCCGAACATCGTGCCGGTGTCGCCCAGGCAAAAGTCAATGTACTCATGGTCATCAACATCGGTGAAGCGTGCACCTTTGGCACGCTGCACGAACAGCGGCGAAGGCATCGACCAGTCGCTCATCCAGTGCATGGGCACACCGTTGAACAGATTCGCCCTGGCACGCTTGGCCAGCGCCATCGACGCTGGGTTGCTTTCTATGAAACGCTCACGCTCGGAGGCGGTAAACGCAGCAATCGCTGATTCACTAATTCCACTTTTCGACATGATCAACACCCTGTGTTAATGACAAAAATCAGTTAAACGTCGTCGTTCAGACAGGAACACTCCACCGCCCCCATCTTTAAGTTCAGGCCCGAGGGGCTTTGTTCTCGACCAAACAGTTCCCGCCATCCACCACAATGACTTCACCGGTGATGTAACTGGATTCAGGCGACGCCAGAAATGCAACCGCCGCAGCCACTTCGTGAGGGCTGCCTGCCCGGCCCATCGGGGTGAAGCGTCCCGCCTCGGCTTCAACGGGTGAGGTTGACCCTGTGGTAATCCAGCCCGGCGCGACGCTGTTGACGGTGACCCCTTGCCTGGCGACTTCAAGCGCAAGCCCCATGCTCATGCCTACCATCGCGGCCTTGGCGGCGCTATAAGCCGCCTCGCCCGGGTTGCTGCACCGAGTGCCTGTGGTGGAGCTGATATTGATGATGCGCCCGTAATTTCGCGCCCTCATACCGGGCAGAACGGCTCGCGTCAGAAGAAAGGCTGTGGTCAGGTTTCTGCCCAGTGAAAGATTCCACTCCTGCAGTTCCATCGTTGCCAATTCCGAGAACACCTCAGGGCTTCCTTGCATGGCCATGCCGGCATTGTTCACCAGAATATCCACCCGTCCCCAGACGGACTCTGCCCACAGGCTCAAATCACGCACCTGACATTCATCAGTGAGGTCAGCTGGCCGGCCTTCCACTTCGAACCCTTCAGCTCGCAGCTCTTCAATCCGCTGCGAAATACGCTGACTGCTCGCCGTAATGATCAACTTCACTCCGGATGCAGCCAGTCTGCGAGCGATGGCCATGCCGATCCCGGCTTCACTTCCGGCACCGCTGACCAGTGCAACGTGCGCGCCCAACTCACTATTGAACACAGTGCTCTCCCGCTTACTCGATGGGTAAAAGGATGGCAATCAGGCAACCGTTACCACGCCGCGATATGCGAATCCGCCCGTGGCTCAGTGCCGCCGCACAACACGCCGGTGACCGGGTCGCGCAGGATGATCTGCCCACGCCCGTAGTCGGTCAGGTCGCTGTCGGTCTGTACCTTGTGCCCGCGCCGCGCCAGCGCATTGACCATGTCGCGTGAAGCACCGTGTTCGATGCCGACCTTCATGTCGCCCAGCCATTGCCAGCGCGGCGCGTCCAATGCCGCCTGGGGGTTGAGGCCGAAGTCCACCAGGTTCATCACCATCTGCACGTGGCCCTGGGGCTGCATATAGCCGCCCATCACGCCGAACGGTCCAAGGGCCTTGCCGTCCTTGCTGAGGAAGCCCGGGATGATGGTGTGGAAGGTTTTCTTGCCCGGTGCCAGGCAGTTGGCATGCGCCTCATCAAGGCTGAATTCCTGCCCGCGATTCTGCAGGGCGATGCCGCTGTCGGGCAGCACTACGCCGGAGCCGAAGCCGTGGTAATTGCTCTGGATGAACGAGACCATATTGCCTTCGGCATCCGCCGTGGCCAGGTACACCGTGCCGCTGGCATGGGGGTCGCCGGGTTTGGGCGGCTGGGCCTGCTCGCCGATCTGGTCACGGCGGCGGGTGCTGTAGTCATCGCTGAGCAGGTCGGCCACCGCCACGCGCATGTGCGCCGGGTCAGTGATGTAGTGCAGGCCGTCGCTGTAGGCGAGCTTCATCGCCTCCAGTTGGCGGTGCCAGGTCTGCTGGCTGTCGCGGTGATCGAAGTTGAAGCCTTCGAGGATCTTCAGCGCCATCAACGCCACCAGGCCCTGGCCGCTCGGCGGGATTTCCCAAACGTCGACACCACGGTAATTGATGTGGATCGGCTCCACCCACTGCGCGCGGTAATCCTTGAGGTCGCTGGCGCGCAGGTAGCCGCCGCTGGCGCGCGAATGCGCATCCAGGCGCTCGGCCAGAGCGCCGCGATACAGGCTTTCGCAGCCGGTGGCGGCGAGTTCTTCCAGGGTGCGGGCCTGGGCCGGGTTGCGGAAAATTTCGCCCGCTTGGGGTGCGTGCCCGTCGACGAGGAACGTATCGAACCAAGCTTGCAGCACGTCATCGCGGTGCGGGCCGAATTCGTTCAAGGAGATCTGCCATTGGTGGGCAACCACCGGCGACAGCGGAAAACCGTCGCGTGCCAGGCTGATCGCTGGTTGCAGCAAATCGGCAAACGGCAACTTACCGAAGCGTTTCGACAACTCGGCCCACGCCGACGGGCAACCCGGCACCGTAACCGGGGTCCAGCCGTACAGCGGCATCTGTGTGTGCCCCGCCGCCTTGACCGCTTCGATACTCAAGGCGGCCGGCGCGTGTCCATTGCCATTGAGGCCATGCAACTGGCCCCTGCACCACACCAGGGCAAATGCATCGCCGCCCAGGCCGCAGCCGGTGGGTTCAACCACAGTGAGGGCCGCCGCCGTGGCAATCGCGGCATCGATGGCATTGCCACCCTTCTGCATGATCTGGATACCGGCCTGTGCCGCCAGAGGCTGCGACGCCGCGACCATGCCGCGACGGGCGAAAACGCTTTGGCGTTGCGACGGATAGGGATACTCGTGAGCGGAGAATTTCAACATGGCAAAGGCTCTTCAAAAAAGGTCATAACACACGGCTGAGAAACGCCCGGGTACGTGGATGGCTGGGGTGGCTGAAAATCTGTTCCGGCGGCCCTTGTTCGATCAGCTCGCCCTGATCGAGCACCACCACGCGGTCGGCCACTTCGCGGGCAAAGCCCATTTCATGGGTGACCACCACCATGGTCATGCCCTCCTCGGCCAGCTCCTTCATCACCTGCAGGACCTCGCCGACGGTTTCAGGGTCGAGAGCGCTGGTGGGTTCGTCAAACAGCATGGCCTGGGGTTTCATCGCCAAAGCACGGGCAATCGCCACCCGTTGCTGCTGGCCGCCGGAGAGCATCGACGGGTAGTGGCTGGCCTTGTCCGCCAGGCCGACCCGCGCCAGCAAGCCGCGCGCCTGTTCCAGCGCCGCCGCACGCGGCACGCCGAGCACCTGGATCGGCGCTTCGATGATGTTCTCCAGCGCGGTCATGTGCGGGAACAGGTTGAAGCGCTGAAACACCATGCCGATGTCGCGACGCTGGCGGGCGATGTTGCGCTCCGAATCGCGTACCAGGCTGCCGTCGCTGCGTTCGCGATAGCCCATGGCGCGGCCGTTGACGCGAATGCGCCCGCCCTGGATGTCTTCCAGCAGGTTGATGCAGCGGATAAAGGTGGTCTTGCCGGAGCCGGAGGCGCCGATCAGCACCACCACTTCGCCGCGCCGTACTTGCAGGGAGATGCCCTTGAGGATCTGCAACTCGCCGAACGACTTCTGGATATCCTGTGCGTCAATGATCAGCTCTTCACTTTGGTGCGCCATGGTTAACGTCCCCTCAGCAGTTTCAGGGTGCTGCGACCGAACATGCGGCTGGCGGCCGGAGGTGGCGCCGAAGGCCGATCGGACTGGCCGAAGCGGTGTTCGAGCCAGCGTTGGAAAAAGCCCCACAGGGTGGTCAAGGTCAGGAAGTAAATGGCGACGACCAAGTACAACTCGAATACGCGAAACGTCGCCGAGGTCACCATCTGCGTGCTGAGCAACAGCTCCTGCACGCCGATCACACTCACCAGCGTGGTGTTCTTGAGCATCACATTGAACTCATTGCCCAGCGGCGGCACGATCACCCGGAACGCCTGGGGCAGCACAATGCGCCGCATCAACTTGCCGAACCCCATGCCCAGGGAACGTCCGGCCTCGTACTGGCCCTTGTCCACCGCGCCGATGCCGGCGCGGATGATTTCGGCCATGTACGCGCCTTCATTCAGGCCCAGGGCGATGATCGCCGCCTGGATGTTGCCGGGGATGATCAGCCCGAACAGCTCGATGTCCTCGAAGCGGAAGATCCCGCCCGCTGCCAGTGCGGTGTACAGAAACACGATCTGCACCAGCAACGGCGTGCCGCGCATCAACCACACGTAAAAGCGCACCGGCAGATGCAGCAGCGGGTTCTTCGACAGGCGCAACAGCGCCGCCGCCAGGCCCAGCGCACAGCCGAGCAGCATCGCCAGCACGCTGATCAGGCAAGTCAGCCACAGCCCGGTGAGGTAGACCCCACTGGGCTGCAGCAGGTATTGCCAGAACACATCCCAATTGAAATTCATCGTTGTAGAACCTCAGTCGAGTGTGTCGCTGCTGACATGCCATTTGTTGAGCAATTGCACATAGCTGCCGTCGCTACGCATGTCGCTGATGATCTGCTGCACGGCAACGGTCAGTTGCGGGTCGTCCTTGCGCATGCCCAGGCCGGTGAGGATGCGGCTGAACGCGGGCACGCCTTCCTGGAACAGCTCCGGGGCCATCGCGGCGTAGTAGCCAGCGGTTTCCACGGTGGTGCCATAGGCGTCGACCTGGCTGATGCGCAGGGCCTGGAAGGCATCGGTGTCGGTGTTGTACACCACCAGTTTCATCGGGGGCTTGCCGGCCTTGGCGAGGCTCTCGTTCTGGGTGTCGAGCAGGGTCTTGATGGTGGAGCCGTTGAGCACGGCGACCTTGTGCGTGGACAGGTCATCCAGGGTCTTGATGCCCTTGGGGTTGCCCTTGGGTACCACCACCGCCTGACTGGAGTACATGTAGTTGACGATGTCGATCACTTGGCGGCGCTCGGGCTTGTCGAACAGCTGGTCGACGATCATGTCGCACTGCTGGGCGAGCAGCGCCGGCACCAGGCCGGAAAACGGAATGACCCGCCATTGCACGGTTTTATTGCCCAGGCGCTTGGCGATTTCCAGGCCCAGGTCGACGGTGAGCCCACGCGGTTTCTGGGACTCGTCGAAGGACACCAGGGGCGGTGAATCCATTCCCGAGCAGTAGGTGAGTTTATCGACCTTTTGCAGGCGCTCCGGCACCTGGGGCGCGGCAAACGCCCATTGTGTACAGAAACCCAGGGTGACAGCCACCAGCAAGGCGCGGTGTTGTTTATGCATGACCAGACACTCCACTTCGTTGAATAACGGGGGCAGGACTAAAGTCAAAACACGGACGGGTTAGGCCCCGCCTCTCTTATTTTTCCAGTTGCAGAAATCGAATCAGTAGCGGCACGGTGCTTTCGATGTGTTCGCGCACCACGGCTTCGGCGCGGGCGGCGTCCCCGGCGCGAATTGCGTCGAGGATCACCGCGTGTTCCTCGCGCGCGCTGAGGGGTTTTTCGCTGTGCTGCAGCCACAAACGCATGGGGGCTTCCACCAGCGAATACAACGCTGAAATTTGCTTCATCAAGCGTGGCCGGCCGCTGAGCCCGCACAGGTATTCGTGAAAGGCGCGGTGGCGACGGACCCACGCGGCGCTCTCGTCGCGGTAGTCATCCATCTCGTCCAGCAACCGCTCCAGCGCCGCCAACTGGCGCTCACCGATGCGGCTGACCGCGACGCGCACCGCCAAGCCTTCAAGCGCGCTACGCATCTCGAACACCTCGTACAGATCATCGAGATCCAGACCGCTGACGATGGCACCGCGATTGGGCCGCAGCGTTACCAGGCCCTGGGCATCCAGGCGGCGGAATGCCTCGCGCACCGGCATGCGGCTCATGCCGATCTCGCCGGCGATATCCTCGGCAATCAGGCGATCGCCCTTGCGGAAACGGCCGCCGCAGATGGCATCGAGGAGGAAGTTGTAGGCCTCCTCTTCCGCAGTGAGAGGCTGGCGGTCAACGTAAGCGGGGGCAAATTGCATAGGGTCAGCCTCTTTGTATTTTTGTATCCAATTATCCACAAATACAATAAAGCACGGTGCGTGCCAATAATGCTCATGACAGGTTAACTGGCTGATTCAAATGCAATCCTTGGTTTTTACGCAGGAGAGCGGTCGCAGGAAAATCGCGCTACGTGCTACCAATTGGCACATTGACGGCCTGGTTCTGTGCAGGACAGTAGCGGTGTCCATCGACAGGTTCTTTGGGGGAAACCCGATTGAATATGACGCTCACTGGCAATAGGGTGTATAGCCATACCGAACATTTTGATAGAGCCACTCCAATGCGCGCTGTCCTCTTGACTGACTTGCTTTTAAAAAACCTTGATAAGCAGTCATCGATTCCGATGCAAAAGCAGATGTATGACACCATTCGGTTTGCAGTGCTGGATCACACGTTGATCTCGGGGCAGAAGCTTCCCTCATCCCGCGCATTGGCCGCTGACCTTGAGGTCTCTCGGATCACCGTATCCCTGGCTTACGACCGACTGATCGCGGAGAACTATCTGGTTACCCGTGCCGGAAACGGGACATACGTGGCCCCTACCCTGAAGCAGCCACTGAGTGCTGCGCCCGGAAACGTACATACGCAGCACTCCATGCAGCTTTCCAGGCGCGGTTCTCAATTGACCTCATTGCCGGGGGGTATGGGAAATACCACTGGAGCATTTGTGCCTGGGGTTGCCGATTCGCAAGCCTTCCCGTTTCATATCTGGAAGCGGCTCGTTGCCAGATATCTTTCGAAAGGCAATCTGGCGCTCTCTGGCTATGCGGACCATGGCGGATTACGCCAACTTCGGGAGGCGATAGCGGGCTATCTGAAAATCTCACGATCCGTCAATTGTGATCCTGGCCAGATCATTATCACGACCGGTACACACCAGGCCGTTGACCTCTGTGCGAGATTGCTTGCAGATGCAGGCGATACTGCGATCGTCGAGAATCCTTGCCACTGGGCCTTTCCTACCGTCTTTTCAGCTTCCGGCCTGAACGTGGCAGGGGGTGAGGTTAACGAACAGGGTTTGGACCTCGCGAACAGTGACGTCCCGCCACGGACAAAGATCGTCGTCGTGAGCCCGTCGCATCAATATCCGACGGGCGTCGTGATGCCGTTGTCCAGGCGCCTGGAGTTGCTTCAAAGCGCCCGAGCACAAAATCTATGGGTCCTGGAAGACGACTACGACAGCGAGTTCAGATACGACGGCGCCCCGCTGCCTTCGCTCCAGGGTTTGGACACTGATGGACGCGTTATCTACATCGGCACCTTCAGCAAGGCGATGTTCGCAGGGATACGCATGGGCTTTCTGGTGGTACCGAATCACCTTTCAGAAGCCTTTGCCAAGGCCAGCACGAAGCTTTTCAGACCCGGGGCTTTGCACCTCCAGGCAGCGCTGGCTGACTTCATTCATGAGGGGCATTTTGCCCAGCATATTCGCAGAATGCGTACCGAGTATTCATCCCGGCAAGATCTATTGAGATCCTCTCTTGAAAAGTCGCTGGGTGACATGGTGAGCCTTTCCAGCGCGCGGGCGGGCCTTCATGTTTTTGCCGAGTGTTCTTCACTGGTGAATTATCAGAGCATGATTAATGAATCCAAACGCGAAGGGATCTTCCTTGGAACGCCCTGTTTTGTAAAAAATATCCCCAGCCTGGAAAACAGGTGCTTCGTCCTTGGTTTCGGCGCAGTACCGCTGGAAAGGATCGAGGCCGGCGTGCATTCTTTATCGACGGCCATGAGTCGTAGCCTCTACTGATTCAAAGATTCTCCAGCGCACCCGATGCGGCCATCAACAGCTGTTGCGCGTGAGCCTCATTGAACGTAAGCATTGGGCGAATCTTCAGCACATTTCCCCGTGGGCCGGTTGCGCTGATCAATACGCCACGCTGGCGCATACCGTTCACGATCTGGTCGGCCACCCCTTTGGCGGGAGCCTTGGTCTTGCGATCGACTACAAGCTCCACGCCAATAAATAGTCCATCGCCTCTGACATCGCCAATCAGCTCGATTTTTTCGGCAAGCTCCCGAAAGCCAGCATGAATAAGCGCACCAATGCGCGCCGCGTTGTCCTGCAGCCTATCGTTCTGGATCACTTGCAGTGTCGCCATCGCGGCGGCGCAGGAAACGGGGTTGCCGCCAAACGTATTGAAGTAGCGGGCTTGATCTCCAAACGCTTGAAGCACCTCGGGCCTGGCAACCAGGCCCGCGATGGGATGACCATTGCCCATGGGCTTGCCGATCGTCACGATATCGGGGATGAGTCCATGCCGCTGAAAGCCCCACATGGCCGACCCGGTTCGCGCAAAGCCGGATTGCACCTCGTCCGCAATATAGAGGCCTCCTTCGGCGCGTATCAAATCCACAGCTTCCTTCAGAAAGCCCTCCGGGTCGCAAAACACGCCGTCGCTGGAAAAAATGGAATCAACGATTAACGCGGCGGGTTTGATGCCGTGTCGCTTGAGGTCGGCAATGGCCTCTCCTACCGCTTTCGCGAAGCGCGCACCAATATCTTCGCCGCTGAAGAGATACGTATCCGGCGCTTCCACCGCCCGCACATGCTGACCCAGTGGAACGCCGCCGCCAAGCGAAGGGGAAATCTCTGCAACAGAAGCCGTCACACCGTGATACGCGAGTTGAGTCACGATGACGCCGGTGCCGCCTGTAAAGTGCTTGGCGGTGCGCAATGCCAGGTCGTTTGCCTCGCTGCCGGTGCAGGTAAACATGACCTGTGACAGCTCAGCCGGAAACGTACCGACCAACCGCTCTGCATAATCAATAACCAGATCGTGGAGGTAGCGGGTATGGGTATTCAGCATTGAAGCCTGACGGGTTATGGCTTCAACCACTTCCGGACGGCAGTGGCCAATAGACGCTACGTTGTTATAGGCATCAAGATAGGGTCGTCCGTCCTGATCAAACAAGTAAACGCCCTCTCCTCGAACAATATGGAGTGGCTCCTCATAAAACAGACGGTAAGCCGGACCAAGTACCTTGTTGCGCCGTTTGATCATGTCGGCTTGTTGTAAAGGCAAGTGCCCCAAGCGCGCGGCGTCAAACGAATTGAGCATGTTGGAATCTTTTTTCATACGACCATCCCCGCTTCCTGGATTTTTTCTAAGATATAGATCTGTGCCTGACCCGGCCCAAATGCCTCAAGGCGCCGCAGCCCAGCCCATGCGGACGGATTGTTGCGGAGTATGTATTCGCTGTTTTCAGGATGGTCCCTGGCTCGCCACTCGGTGATCAGCACCGTGGCCAGCAAGCGGGCTTCGATCAACTTGGGGAGCAGATGGAGTTCCGATTGCGTGAGTGGGCTGACAGCGTGGTAGGCCTTTATGCACTCCACCGCATGACTCAACACGTTGTCACCCTCCGCCAACTGATAGGCACAGAGCACTGCCAGGTCCTGGACCCTTGGGGCCGAAACCATATCACCAAGGTCCAGGATCGCGGTGAGCCTGGTCCCACTCTCATCATCGACCATGATGTTGTACGGATTCATGTCGTTATGAATGACTTGCTTTGGTAGCTGCTTGAGTGCGGGTTCAGTTTCGGTCACGTAACGCTTCAAGCCTTCGAGAACTCGCTCACGTTTTTTATCATCGTCGATGTAACTCGTCAGCGCGCTCAACTCTTTCAGGTGCTGGATGTCCCACAACAGTTTGTGATTCATCTGGGGATGATTAAAACCTTTCAGCGCAATATCCAGATGTGCCATTGCCACACCTAGTGATTCAAGTAGCCTGGCGCTGCGCTGCACCTTGTAGAGTGGCGCGCCTGGTATGAAATCGATGACTCTGATGGCTTGGCTCTGTTCGGACCCGGGAATATTGCGGCGATGTACATACTCACCGTCAAGCGTCGGCCTCAACCTTGGCACCTGAACCTCTGGCCCCTTGTTCATGATGTGTAATTGAGCCTGGGTCTGGAAGTCGGTCACGCCAGGATCTTCTGATGGGTGGGTCGCCTTCAACACAAAATCACGCCCCTGGTCGGTCGAGATTTTAAAGTTCTGATCACGCTCACTTGTCAGTATCGACGCCTGCCCGTCAATGCCGAACACCGAACGGGCCAGGTACTGAGCTTGAATGGCAGACAAACCTGAGAAATGTGTGCTGAACAGATCGTTAGTCGTCACTTCGTCTTCACGCGCCGACCCGCTGGAGCGCTCTTGCTGTTCGTGCTGAGCGTGTGGATTGTGCATGAGATACCCCTGATATCTACCAGGGGAAAACGTAGACGGTATCGGCCCTACCTGAAATATCCAATCTGAAGAATCTCATAAGGCCACTGCGGCAGGACCGATTAATGTGACGTCAAGCAGTCATGCCGGCGAAGAAGCGCGAGGCATTTTCATCCAGCGTGGCGATGTCATAACCGCCCTCCTGCACCACCACGCAAGGAATCCCCAGCGCCTTGATCCGCTGCCCCAGCAAACGGAAGCCCTCATGGCTGACGGATACTTTTGACTGGGGATCGTTCTCGTAAATATCGAAGCCCAGCGAGAGTACCAACACATCCGGGCCGAACGTGCGCAATGCAGAGGCGGCCTGATCCATGCAATTGAAAAAATCCGCCTCGCTGGCGCCGTGGGCCATCGGTAGGTTCAGGTTGAAGCCCTCACCGGCACCGGTTCCGGTCTCGTCATCAAAACCGGCGACCACCGGGTAGAAGTTGGTCGGATCACCGTGAATCGATACATACAACACGTCATCCCTGTCGTAGAAAATTTCCTGTATGCCCTGGCCGTGGTGCATGTCGGTATCGAGCACCGCGACTTTGGAAAACCTGCCCCTCAGCACCTGAGCGGCAATTGCCGCATTGTTGAGAAAGCAGAAGCCGCCTGCGGCCTCGGCACGGGCGTGGTGCCCCGGTGGACGGCAAAGCGCGTAGGCCGACGGGTCTCCCTCGATCACCGCGTGGGCCGCAGCCACGGCACTCTGTGCCGACCAATAGGCGGACTGCCAGGTGTGCTCGCCGATCGGGCAACTGCCGTCAGCCAGATAGCGAGCGGTCTTGCCCAGAATCCCACGCAGAGGGTTGCCTTCGCGGATATAGATATTGGACATGACTTCATCGCCCCAGTCTTCCGGCACTTCGTGCCACTGCTGGTAAGCGCTGCTCAGGTAATCCAGATAGGCCTGGGTATGTACGGCGGCCAGCGGTGCCTGGCCATAATCGTCGGGCGCCAACAGCGGGTAACCCAGTTTTTCGACCATCGCCAGCAGCGGGTCGATACGCGCAGGCAACTCCTGTGGCTGACGCATCTGGCCGCGCGACAGGTAGGAACGAGGGTGGTGAAGGCGCTGTGCCGGGTGGAAAAATGTTTTCATTGTGGACCTCTCTCAAAACCCATGCGGTCAATAGCCCAGTTCAGGATTGACCCGATTGTTTAGTTCAAGCCCGCGGGCCAATCGCAGCACGTTATCGGCGACTTGCCGGGCGATGCACAGGTCGGACGCGGCAGACGCCATGTGCGGCGTCACCCAGACCCCCGGCGTGTGCCACAACAGCGAGTCGGCGGGCAAAGGCTCCTGCTCGAAGACATCCAGCAAGGCACCGCGCAGTTGCCCGCCCGCCAGTGCCTGCCGTAGGTCATTGAGGTTGAGATGCTGGCCGCGGCCGCAATTGATCAATGCGCTGCCTTTGGCCATGCACTGGAATACCTCATCGCACAACACGCCATGGGTCGCGGGGGTGAGTGGCAGCAGGTTGATCAGTACATCCAGTGCGTCGAGAAACTCACGTCGAGAATCGGGACCGCTGAAGGTTGTCACGCCGTCGATCTCACGCGCCGTGCGGGCCCAGCCGCGCACGTCGTAGCCCGCCGCAGCAAGGCGGAGCGCCACCGGCGTGCCAATCGCGCCCAGGCCCATCACACCGACCCTGAAATCTTCAGCCTTTCGCTGCACCGGACGCTGCCAATGTTGCGCAGGATGGCCGACGATCACCTGGTCGAAGCCTCGATGGAAGTGCAGCACGCCCCAGTGCACGTACTCGCTCATGCCCAGGCTGTGGTCAGGGTCGACCACGCGGCAGACCGGCACCGCCGCATCGCGAGAGTCGTCCTGGGCCAGATGGTCGATACCCGAGCCGATCGAATGCACCAGGCGCAGGCGCGGCAAGCGCCCCAGGCTGCCGGGCGGTGGGAACCAGCACACCGCGACCTCGGCGAGCGGCGCCTGCACATCGTCTGGCCGCAGTACGTTCAAGTGCGGCGCATGGACGGCGAAAAGCGTGGCCAGCCAATCGGTCAACGCGGGGTTCTGGCAGAGCAAAACGATGCGGGCCATGGTCAGCTGCACCAGTCGGTGCGCTGCTCGTCGATCAGACTGAGCGCGGCCTGCCAGGCCAGGTCGATAATGCCATCGATGCCGTCACGGCCAAACTGCGCCGCCGTGTGTTGGCATACGGCCTCACTGGGAATGTTCAGCGCGACACCGGCTGACATCGCCTGGATCTGCGCCTGGCAGGCCCGCTCCAGAAAATAGATCTCGTGGAACGCCGCCGCTACACCCGCACCGGCCGCCAGCAAACCGTGGTTACGCAGGATCATCGCCTTGTGCGACCCCAGATCGGCGACCAGGCGCGCGCGCTCCTCCAGCGAGAGCGCGATGCCTTCATAGGTGTGATACGCCAGGTTGCCGTAGAACTTCAGCGCATGCTGGGTCAGCGGCAGCAACCCGTCGCGCTGGGCCGCCACCGCCATACCGCTGGCAGTGTGGGTGTGGATGATGCAGTGCAGGTCCGGGCGCGCCTCATGGATGGCCGAGTGGATGACGAACCCGGCGGCGTTGACCTTGCCACCGTTGCAGTTGCCACCGACCACGTTGCCTTGCAGGTCGATCAGGATCAGATCGCTGGCGCGCATTCTCTCGAACGCCACCCCGTAGCGGTTGATCAGAAAATGCTGCGCAGGTCCCGGTACACGTAGGGTGATGTGGGTATCGATCAGGTCGGTCATGCGGTAGTAGGCGATCAAGCGGTACAGCGCCGCCAGCTCACAGCGCGCTTGCCATTCGACCGCTGACATGGCGAGAGGCTTGCTCATCATGCGACTCCTTGGGAAGTGGACAGAGCAGTCGGCCTGGCGTTGGCGCTACGTAGCTGCGCCAGCCCCAGCACGCCGGTCAGTGACATCAGGGCCAGCACGCTGAAGAACAGCGCCAGTGGCACCCATTGCCCCGCGAATTGAGCGGCGATGAAGGTGCCGATCATGGGGGTCAGGCCTCCAGTCAAGCCGCTACCGAGTTGATAGGCAATCGAAATACCCGAATACCGCACCCGCGCCGGGAAGGCTTCAGCCATGTAGCCGGCAATCACTGCATAGAGTGCGGCCAGCAGGATCACCGCCAGGGCAATACCGGCGGTCATGTAGAACAGGTTGCCGGTCTGTACCAGCAGGAACATCGGATATGGCACCACGATACACAGTGACGCCACCCACTTGAGGAAGCGCCCTTCACCCAAGCGTTCGGCCAGCAGTGCCGAACAGGGTTGCGAAAGGAACTGCAGGATGGTGACCACAAACAGGCAATCCAGGATCGTGGTCTTGGCGATGCCCTGATACTGAGTGACGTAGGTGATCATGAACGTGTTGGTGAAGAAGAAGCCGCCCGAACCAATGGTGACGGCCAGCGCAGCGAACAGAATGTTCTTCCAGCCCGTGCGCAGCACCTCCATCACCGGGTTGTCAGAGGTTTGCTCGCTCTCCTTGACCTCGGCGAACTCTGGCGATTCCGGCACACCGAAGCGAATCGCCAGGCCGACGATCATCAGCACGCCGCTCATCAGGAACGGAATGCGCCAGCCCCAACTCATCAGGGCTTCCTGTTCCATTTCACTGATCAAACGAAATGCGATCAGCGCCAGCAACAGGCCGGCCGGGCTGCCCCATTGGGCGAACGAGGCAAAAAACACCTTGCGTCCCTTGGGGGCGTGCTCGCTGGCCATCAGTACCGCGCCGCCCCATTCGCCGCCGACAGAAATGCCTTGCAGCAACCGTAGCAACACCAGACCGATGGGCGCCCAGATACCTGCCTGGGCGTAAGTGGGCAACAAGCCTATACCGGTCGTCGCAACGCCCATCAGCACGATGGTCACCAGCAGCATTTTCTTGCGGCCCAGGCGATCACCCAGATGACCGAATACCATCCCGGCGAACGGCCGGGCGATGAAGCCTACAGCGAAGCTACCAAACGCGGCCATGGTGCTGAGGGCCGGGTTTTCACTGGGAAAGAACAGCTGTCCCAACACCAATGCCGCAGCGAAGGCATAGATGTAGTAGTCATAGAATTCGATGGTGGTGCCGATAAATGCGGCGGCTGCGGCACGCCGCGGCGTGGAGGTTTTGCTGGTCATCTGAGGCTCCCGGAAATCATTGTTATAGGCAGGAGGTAGGTCATGCATCAGCATGAAGGTCGCACTCTCGCGGTGCATTGCTGGATGGTGCGCCAAGCCCTATGCTAGGAAAAGCTTCTAATCTAAATACTCAAGTATAAGCCTGGACAATAATGACATCCTCATCGTCTGGTTTTCAGCGCGACCCCGAAGCCAAGCGTTTTCTCAATGATCGCCTGGACTGGAATCTGTTGCGCACCTTCCTGGTTATCGGGCAAGAGGGCAGCATTAGCCGCGCTGCCGCCCGCCTGCACTTGAGTCAACCGGCAATCAGCCAGGCGCTCAAACGGCTGGAGGAGCAACTTGCCAGTGAACTGGTGGTGCGTCGCGGGCCGCGTATCACCCTGTCCAAGGCCGGCGAGGAGGTCATGCAGATCGCTGCAGAGATTTACGGAACGGTCTCCCGCCTGGGCCCCGCGCTGGACGCACCCGCAGAGACGGTGACGGGTAAAATCAGGCTACTGTCCATCAGCCGTATCCAGTCTCGCAGCTACGATGAATTCCTGGCGCAATTCCACAATGAGTTTCCTCAAGTGGAACTGGAAGTTGATGTACTGCGCAGCTCGGATGTGATCAGTGCGCTGCTGCAAAAGACCGCGTCTTTCGGCTTGAGCCTGTGCCGTACACCGCAGCCCCGCCTCGAACAGCGGGTGATGCTTGAACAGCGGTATGCGTTTTTCTGTGGGAAGCGCCATCGGCTGTTTGGACGCAAGAACCTGACCTTGTCAGACCTGCAAAGCGAAAATTTCGTGAGCTTCACCAGTGACCAGATCGGCGGCAATTTATCGCCGCTCACGGTATTCAGGGATCAACAAGGCTTCACTGGACGCATTGTCGCCTCTTCACCCAGCCTGGATGAGATCTTGCGCCTGGTTGCCGCAGGATATGGCATTGGCTGCCTGCCAGAACACATTGTCGCTGCCGATGTGCAGGCCGATGAAATCTGGCGCCTGCCGCCCTGGGAGGGCGTCAGCGATGTGAACGTCTATTTGCTTTGGAACCGCGACCAAAAGATGACCCGCGCCGAGTCGGTCTTCCTGGAGCGTTTCGAGCAGATGCTTATGACGACGGACGTGGCGGGAAGGTTTTAAAGATTTATTCAGCCCAGAGGGACTGACATTCAATCCTTGCTCAATTTGGGTATGGCAATACGGCTACCCGCTTTGATTTCGCGCAAAGCCAGACTCGACTGAATAGACGCTATACCCACCTGGCGCCTCAGCACTTGCTCGATAAAGTCGCTATAGCTATCAAGGTCCTCCGCCAGCACTTGAAGCACATAGTCGGCGTCGCCAGTGATCTTGTGGCAGGCCAATACCTGTGGCAACTGAGCAATCACGGCCTCGAAGGCGTCCGGCGCGTGATCGGCGTGGGTAGAAAAGCGGATGTGCACGAAGGCCATGATATCCAGCCCCAGCATTCTTCGATCAAGTGTCGCCTGATACCCCTTGATCACCCCCGCCTCTTCCATTCTCTTGCGCCGTCGCCAGCAAGGCGTGAGGCTCAACGAAAGCCGCTCACTGAGTTCGGCGTTTGAAATGCTCGCATCGTCCTGCAATAACTCAAGAATGGCCAGATCGGTCTCGTCGAGGCTGATGCGCCTGGATATATTTTTCTTCATTACGCCATTCCTGAGTTAAATCGTCCGATAAATATAGAGATGTACGCAAACAAAGCAAAGAAATCGCGTCCTGACCAGAACAGAATATTTGCACTGGCTCACATTAACGGATGCGCAGAATGTTTACAGTTTTCAGTGATTCCCACCGTCTGCACCATGGCACCGAGTTGAAGGATGGCGTGCTCAAGCTGTCGTTCGAGCAGCCCAGCCGGGCCGACACCGTTCACAACCGTGTCAAGCAGGTAGGCCTTGGCCAGATAGTCGAACCGCGCGTGTTTGACCGCTCGTGTTATGTCAACGCGCACAGCGAGCGCTACGTGAGCTTTCTGGAAAGCGCCTGGTCAGAATGGTGCGCAACAGGACGCACTCATGATGCCTTGCCACTGGTATGGCCTGTACGCGATTTGGCCAACGATCAGGTGCCAACGTTTATTGACGGCAAACTCGGCTTCTATGCAATGGATGCCGGTTCACCCATCACCGCCACCACCTGGCAGGCAGTCAAGACCAGTGCCGATATCGCCCTGACAGGCCTGGCACTTATCGATGAGGGCCACGACAGTGCCTTTGCCCTTTGCCGTCCGCCGGGCCATCACGCGGCACGTGAATACATGGGGGGTTACTGCTACCTCAACAATGCGGCCATTGCTGCACAGCAGGCGATCACCCAAGGCGCCAAACGTGTCGCGGTGCTCGACGTCGATTTTCACCATGGCAACGGTACCCAGAACATTTTTTACCAGCGCAATGACGTCATGTTCGTATCGCTGCACGGCGAGCCGGCCGTGTCCTATCCCTACTATTCGGGGTTCAGCGGTGAAGTCGGCGCCGGCCATGGCGAAGGGTTCAACCTCAACTACCCGTTACCGAAAAACACCGCGTGGGAAACCTATCGCGACGCGCTGCTCCATGCCTGCAAAAAACTTCAGCAATTCGCGCCAGAAGTATTGGTGATCTCACTGGGCGTCGACACTTTCAAAGACGACCCCATCAGCCACTTCCTGTTGGAAAGCCAGGATTTCATCGGAATTGGCGAGCTGATAGCGAGCGTTGGTTGCCCCACCCTCTTCGTGATGGAAGGCGGCTACATGGTCGATGAAATCGGCATCAATGCGGTGAACGTACTGCATGGTTTCGAGAGCAAACGCGCTTAAGCACCCCGCTCTACAACGTTTAACTGGATGGATTGGAGAATAAGAAAATGACGCTATTCATAGATGTCGATGATGCCGCACGCCTGTTCGCCAAGGTCGGCATCCGCCGGGCAATCCGTGAGATGGCCACCTACATCGAAGCCGACTATTTACGCTGGGCGCAGTTTGACAAGTCGCCGCGCACGGCCAATCACTCCCCGGACGGTGTGATCGAGTTGATGCCGACCGATGATGGCAAGCAGTATTCTTTCAAGTACGTGAACGGCCATCCGGACAATGGTCAGCAGAACCTGCTGACGGTGATGGCATTCGGTCTGCTGGCCGATGTCCACAGTGGCTATCCAACCCTGCTAAGCGAGCTGACACTCACCACCGCCGTTCGCACAGCGGCAACCTCGGCATTGGTGGCGCGTGCGCTTGCCCGTCCAGGGGCGACCTCGATGGCGCTCATTGGCAACGGCGCGCAGAGCGAGTTTCAGGCGCTTGCCTTCCATGAAATGCTGGGCATCAACGAAATCCGCATCTTCGATATTGATCGCGATGCCTCACTCAAGCTGCTGCGCAACCTGGCCGCTTTCCCGACGATCAAAGTGATTCACGCCGCCTCCGTACAGGAAGCGGTCAAGGGCGCGCACATTGTCACCACCGTTACGGCCGACAAGGCCTACGCAACGATCCTGACGCCCGAGATGATCGAGCCCGGCATGCATATCAACGCCGTCGGCGGCGACTGCCCGGGCAAGACCGAACTGCACGCCGACATCCTGCGCAACGCCCGGGTCATCGTGGAATTTGAACCTCAAACGCGGATTGAAGGCGATATTCAGCAACTGGAGGCTGACTCGCCCGTCGTCGAGTTTTTCCGGATTGTGCAAGGCGACGTCCAGGGACGCGAGAGCGATGAACAGGTCACGGTATTCGATTCCGTGGGTTTTGCCCTGGAGGATTTCTCGTCGCTTCGCTACCTGCAGGCGATGGCGCAAGAACACCAGGTCGGCCGGCACATCCACCTGGTGCCAACACCTGAAAATATAAAAAACCTGTTCCAGATGCTTGATCAGCAACCGACCAAAGCCGCCCATCTGCGCACGGCCAGTTGACCTCCCGGTGACGCCCCAAGGCCTATGCAGCGGGGCGTCACTGTCCAAATAAAACAACACCGTGACCCGCCATTGCGTCCTGACAATGGCGCTGGACAACCACTTTTCTGCCAAAACTCAAAAACATAAGATCAAGAGGTTTTGAAATGAAATCGAATTTATCAGAGCAGGTTGAGCAGCCTGCGCTGCAGCGCACGCTCAGCAATCGTCACATCCAATTAATGGCCATGGGGGGCGCCATTGGCACGGGTTTGTTCATGGGCTCCGGAAAGATCATCGCCCTCTCCGGCACCTCGATCATCCTCATCTACATGATCATTGGCCTGTTCGTTTACTTCGTCATGCGTGCCATGGGCGAAATGCTGCTTTCCAATTTGAATTTTAAGACCTTTGCGGATTTTGCCGGCGCCTACCTGGGGCCTCGCGCCGCATTTTTCCTCGGCTGGTCGTATTGGCTGAGCTGGAGCGTTGCAGTGATCGGCGATGCCGTCGTCGTCGGAGGGTTCTTCCAATACTGGTTCCCCCATCTGCCTGCCTGGATACCCGCTATCGGGATGCTGGCGACACTGTTCGCCTTGAACGTGCTGACGGTCAGGCTTTTCGGTGAAGTCGAATTCTGGTTCGCGATCATCAAGATCATCGCCGTCGTGACGCTTATTGGCGTGAGCATCGTGCTGATTGCCAGCTCGTTCGTTTCCCCCAGTGGCGTTACCGCGTCCTTGGGCCATCTGGTCGATAAGCAGGCGGCATTCCCTAATGGCCTGCTTGGTTTTTTCGCCGGTTTTCAGATGGCCATCTTCTCATTTGCCGGCACTGAGCTGATCGGCACCGCGGCGGCAGAAACCCGGTCTCCGGAGCGGACCCTACCCAAAGCGATCAACTCGATTCCGCTGCGAATCATCCTGTTCTACGTGTTGGCATTGGGCTGCATTATTGCCGTGACGTCCTGGCAACAGGTGTCACCTGTAAAAAGTCCTTTTGTCGAACTTTTCCTCGTCGCAGGCTTTCCCGCAGCAGCCGGCATCGTTAACTTCGTGGTCCTTACATCCGCCGCCTCATCGGCCAACAGTGGCGTATTCTCCTCCAGCCGCATGCTGTTCGGGCTGGCGAATCAGGACAACGCTCCGGGTATTTTTCGGCGACTGTCGGGCAACAGCGTGCCTCTGCTGAGCCTGGCCTTCACGACAGTATTGATGCTGCTGGGTGTGCTCGTGCTGTTCATCGTTCCGGAAGTCATGACGGCATTCACCATCGTTTCCACCGTGTCAGCGATTCTGGTGATCTTCACGTGGTCGACCATCCTCGCGTCCTACATTGCCTATCGCAAAAAGCGTCCTGAGCTTCACGCAAAATCGGCCTACAAGATGCCCGGCGGCGTCCCAATGGCATGGTTCTCACTGGCGTTTATGGGCTTCGTTCTGTGCCTGCTGGCCTTGAGGCCTGACACCCGCGTTGCCTTGATGGTCATGCCGGGGTGGTTCATATGGCTGGCCATTGCTTATCAGCTGACACGTAGCTGGAAGCCAAAAACCGCGGTTGAATCGGCAGGTCAATTCGGTTGAGCTGCTCTAACGAGGCGTCTGCGCCAATCCTGGGCAGCACCCGCTGACCTGGCAATGCAGCTAAAGCCTGCTTGCTCGCCGTTGCGGTGTGTCGGTCAATAGATAGACTGACCGACACGCTAAGGCTCGCCATGATCCAAATAACGCCATTCATCGAAGGGATGAGGGCCAAAACCGCTGCGCTCGATGATCATCAGGAACTGCTTCGGGAGAATCGCATCAGTGTCTACATTGGCGCGATCCAACGGAACTACCTTGCTGTCTAACTGGTTGAATGCTTGCCTGTTGACCTCAAAGCTCTTCGACATCGGTGAAGTGGCCTGCAATAGCCGCTGCGGCGGCCATTGCAGGGCTGACGAGGTGAGTTCGACCACCAGGCCCCTGACGCCCCTCGAAGTTTCTGTTGGACGTAGATGCGCAGCGCTCGCCTGACGTTAGCCGATCCTCATTCATCCCCAGGCACATCGAACAGCCGGCGTCTCGCCACTCAAACCCTGCTTCGATAAATACTTTATCTTACCCTTCGGCTTCTGCCTGTCGCTTGATCAAACCTGAGCCGGGGACTACCAAAGCTTGCTTTATCACATTGGAGACCTTTTGCCCCTTCACGACCGAAGCGGCTATGCGAAGGTCTTCGATTCTTGAGTTAGTGCACGAGCCAATAAAAACTTTATCCAGATAGATATCGCGGATTGCCGTGCCAGGTTCTAAACCCATGTACGCAAGTGCATGACTGATACCCTGACGCTTTACAAGATCGGGCTCGTCATTCGGAAAAGGGACGTGCCCATCAATGTCGACCACCATTTCGGGCGACGTTCCCCATGTAACATGGGGCCGAACAGCTTCAGCATTGATCGTTATTTCAGCATCGAACGTAGCTCCGGCATCGCTATGCAGCGTCCGCCAGTAACGCTCAGCCTCATCCCATCGCTGACCTGTCGGCGCCATGGGTTTACCTTAAGGTGGGCGGCGGTTGTGTCATCAAAAGCCACCATTGCGCATCGTGCCCCTGCCTCAATGGCCAAGTTGCAGAGGGTCATGCGCGCCTCCATCGTCATGGCCTCAACAGCTGCACCAGTAAATTCAATGGCGTAACCCGTGGCGCCCGCAGTACCGATCTGACCGATCATTGCCAGTGCGAGATCCTTGGAGGCGATGCGTGAATGGAGCATTCCTTCTATGTTCACCCTCATACTTTTGAGCTTTTTCATAGAAAGGCACTGGGTTGCAAGTACATGCTCTATCTCGGAGGTGCCGATCCCAAAAGCAAGTGCAGCAAATGCGCCATGAGTCGTTGTATGGGAGTCGCCATACAATCGACATGCCGGGAAGCGTAAAGCCTTGTTCCGGGCCAATGACGTGCAGGATCCCCTGACGCTTGTCGTTCATGGCGAAAAGCGGAAGTTTGAACTCCGCACAATTACGCTCCAGCGCTTCAACCTGGCGACGTGCTATGTGGTCAGTAATGCCTTACTGATTCCGCCAACTCACCTGCGTGGTGGGGGGCGGGAGCGGCGGAATCAGTGAATGAATCGGGGGAGCACGAATTAACTTTGATATATCAACCAATTTAATCTCATTGGTGGCCGAAGCAGTTGTTTTGTCCCCGAAACGCCCACTGAGAAATTTTTCTCAAGTTATGATCCAGGAGCAAAACTACCCTTTGAGCAACGTCAGTCGCTAAGCCATGCGAGTAATTCAAGACTGCCAACAACTCTCTCCACGTCGGCAGTCTTGAAGATTATCTTTTATCGCGAGTTCTGAGACTTTCAGGCAAGCCCCAAATTAGAAGTGCTGCGGCGATCAGGCTGGTAAAGCCAATGAGGTAAAGAGCTGGAGTTGTACTACCGGTAACATCTTTTATAAACCCGACCATCACCGGACTGACAATACCGCCCATTTGACCAACCGTATTGATTAACGCTATGCCGCCAGCAGCCCCGGCCCCGGCGCCCGCAAGCAACTTCGGCGGCAAGGCCCAGAATGCCGGAATCGAGGCGATGATACCGGTGCCCATCAGCGCCAGTGACACGATCAAAAACACCGTGTGATTGGCGAATATTCCGGCACTGACGAACCCGATTGCACCCACAACTATCAAGCCGCAGACAAACTTACGTCGCTCGCCTGTTGCATCAGACAAACGGCCAATCACCAGCATGCTGATCGCACCGCATACGTAGGGTACGGCGGTTAACAGACCGATAATAGTCGGGCTTTCAGTCCCTGCACTTCGGATCAGCTGTGGAGCCCAGAAGTTAAGCCCGTAGGACGCCACTTGAATCAGGAAATAAATGAACGCCAGCATCGCGAAGCCTGGCAACTTCAGGGCCGCCAGCAAAGAACCATGTTTCTGATTAGGCTCATGGCTTGCAATACGAGAGGCCAGGTAGGTTTGTTCATCTGCGCTTAGCCAATGGGCATCAGCAATGCGATCTTTTAGCGTGAAAAAAACCACCAGACCTAGACCTACGCAGGGAATGCCCCCCAGCAGGAATAGCCAATGCCAGCCACGCACGTCGAATAAACCGTCCATATGCCCCAGTACCAAACCGGACACGGGCGCGCCTATCAACCCGGCGAAAGCAGAGGCCAGGAACAATGTTGAGGTAATACGACCGCGATAGTTTTGCGGGAACCATAACGTTAAATAGTAGAGCACACCTGGCGCAAAGCCCGCTTCCATGGCGCCGATAAGAAATCGAAGGACATAGAATTGCCATTCGGTCGTCACGAAAATCATCAACGCCGTTGCTACACCCCAGGACATCATGATGCGTGCAATCCAGCGACGTGCGCCCACCTTGTAAAGCATCATGTTGCTGGGGACTTCGAACAACACATAACCGACTACAAACAGCCCCGCGCCCAATCCGTATGCGGTGTTACTTAATCCAAGATCAGCCTGCAACTGAAACTTTGCGAAGCTAATGTTTATTCGGTCAAAAAACGCGAATAAATAACAGACCATGATCAGCGGCATGAGACGCCACGCCACTTTTGAAATCAGCTTTTTCTCATCTATGGATGCAGCAGAGGTGCCTACATCAGCGGTAGAAACAGAAATGGACATGGTACTTTCTCCAGGCGAGCTCCCTTCAGGGGCTCCTTTTGTTTTTGTTGTCTGGTTGACGACACTGGTCGTCTTATGGAAATCAGATTCAGTTATGGGGTAACGGATGCAGATCACAGTTGCGCCCTGCCTTCACAACTTGCCCAGGCAGGTCGTGTCCCAGTAATGAGGGCAAAGTGCGCGATAGCGTCAACAAATGCTGGAGGTCTACGCCAGTAGTAATTCCCATCTCATCACAGAGATTTACCAGGTCTTCGGTGCATATGTTTCCGGATGCACCCGGCGCAAAAGGGCAACCACCCAACCCACCCAGCGAAGCATCAAAACGACGAGCTCCAGCTTCGTAAGCCGCTAATACGTTGCTCAGGCCTAAGCCACGGGTATTGTGAAAGTGAAGGGTTATGGCTGATGCGGGCATCTGACCTAGCAGGCGTTGCACAAGTCGATAAACCTGACGGGGATTTGCCATGCCGGTTGTATCTGCCAACGTAATGCCCTGTACACCGAGTTCCAGATAGGCTTCGACCAACCGCATGACGACGTCCTCGTCAATGTGGCCTTCGAAGGGGCAGCCGAACGTTGTCGCGACCGTGCCGTTCAGGCGGACAGTGCTGTCGCGGGCAAGCGACACCACTTCATCAAATGCGGCCAGCGATTGTTCGCGGGTCATTCGCATATTCGCCTGGTTATGGCTTTGACTTGCCGACAACACCAGGTTCAGTTCGTCTGCATTGGCCTGAATAGCCCGCTGAGCGCCTTTCAAATTGGGTATGAGGGCAACGTAGATCACATCAGCATGACGCTTGATGCCCTGGAACACTTGCTCCCCGTCGCGCAAGGCTGGAATGGCTTTGGGGGAGACAAAAGAGCCCGCTTCGATGCGGCTGAAACCGCACAACGACAGCTCATTGATCAGGTTGATCTTGTCCGCTGTTTCAACCCAGACAGGTTCAATTTGCAGCCCATCGCGCGGGGAGACTTCCTGGATGATGAGGCGCTGCGAGTAGTCAGTAATCATTGCACCACCCCCCCATCCTTCAAGCGCTGAATCGTCTCTTCACTCAGACCTAACTCGCCCAGCACCGCTCGGGTGTGCTGACCCAGGCTTGGTCCCTGCCAATTCACATTGCCTGGCGTGTCCGACATTTTAGGCACGATGCCTGGCATCTTGACGGAGGCTCCACCCGGCAGATCTGCATCTAAAATCATGCCGCGAGCCAGGTAGTGTGGGTCGGCAACGATGTCCGCTACGGAGTAGATGCGCCCGGCAGGCACTTCGGCCTTTTCCAGAGTGTCGAGGACGAAATCGATGGGATGCCTGGAGCTCCATTGGCTGATGGCCTCATCAAGCAGGTCGCACTGGATAGCCCGACCATCATTGTGCGCAAAAGCAGGATCCTCGCCTAAATCAGACCGACCAATTGCAGCCATAAGACGTTTGAAAATAGGGTCGCTGTTGCCTGCAATGACAACGTACGCACCATCGGCGGTAGGGTAGGTGTTCGACGGCGCGATACCCGGTAGCGAGCCGCCGCTGCGCTCACGGACATGGCCAAGCATGTCGTACTCCGGCACGAGACTTTCCATCACGTTGAAGACGCTTTCTGCCAGTGACACGTCCACCACTTGCCCTTCACCCTGCCCCGTCTTGACCCGCAAGAGCGACATCAGTGCGCCGATGACCGCATGCATCGAAGCCAGCGAGTCTCCAAGGCTCACGCCGACGCGTGCGGGTGGAATCCCGGGGGTGCCGGTGGTGTACCGAATTCCGCCCATCGCCTCGCCAATAGCACCAAAACCAGGACGGTCACGATACGGGCCCGATTGGCCATAGCCGGAGATCCGCACCAATGTCAGCTTTGGGTTCAGCGCATGGAGAACATCCCAGCCAATACCTAATTTTTCAAGTGCACCAGGCCGCAGGTTTTCAATCAGAACATCAGCGCTTTTCGCCAGCTGCTTGACGATAGCGATGCCTTCGGGGGACTTGAGATTCAGCGCCAAAGACTTCTTGTTCCGCGATTGCAGGTACCACCAAAGGGAGGTGCCCTCATGCAACTTTCGCCATTTTCGAAGGGGATCCCCCTGCCCCAGCGTCTCGATCTTGATAACCTCAGCGCCAAACTCCGCCATGATGCGCGCAGCAAAAGGGGCAGCGATAAGGGTACCGATTTCAATTACGCGGATACCGCTAAGAGCAGTCATGGGTTGTCCTCTGTATTTCTTGGAATTTGAGCCAAGACTAGAGGACAGATCCCCGCATAATCCAACGGTGATTTGGAAAGGGGTGTTCGCGTTTCGCGAACGAAGGTTTCAAGGCTGGGATTGTTGTAGATGATCAAATAACAACCGGCTAACCGGCGACAGGGACTCGCGCTCACGCACCAGCAACATCAGCGTACGGTTGGACCACTCATCACTGAGGTGTACCGCTGTCAGGTCCAACCCCCTTCCAAATAGCTCAAACGCTTTTAGCGGCAGAATGCCGATGCCCATATTGGCTTGAACCATACGGCACACCGCGTCGAAACCTGGAACATGAATACGCAGGCGCAAGGGTTCGCCCAGCGCTTTCGCCGCTGCATGGATACGGTTATTGATGGAGCTGGCGGAGTGCAGGCCTATTTGGTCGTATTTCAATGTCTGTAGAAATGCGACTTCGTCAAAGCTTGCTAGGGGATGGTCATTGCGCATGGCTACGATAAGGCGGTCACGGCGATATGGCACGCTGAAGAGACCTTGCGAATCGCTATCCATCGAACAGATACCCACGTCGGCCACACCGTCGATGATGCCTTGAACTACCCCATCACTAGGGCGCTCTTCCAAATCAACCTTCACTTGAGAATGACTTAATACGAAATCGTGCAGATCCTCCGGTAAGAACTGGATGATCGCCGACAGATTGGCAAGCATGCGAACGTAGCCACGCAGCCCCTGCAAGTGCTCCCCAACCTCAATACCGACCTTCTCAACCTCGGTCAGCATACGACGGGCATGGTGTAAGAGCGTTTCACCCGCCGCCGTCAGCGTCATTCCTTTTGCAGTGCGCGAAAACAAGGGTATGCCCAACACCGCTTCAAGCTCCACCAACCGCTTGCTGGCAGCCGAAACTGCTATGGCTTCTCTCGATGCAGCGCGCGTCAATGTGCCTTCCTCATGGACAGCCACGAACAACTGCAGGGTTACTAGATCCAGGCGCCGGATGAGCTGTTTATGAAGCATTAGACGTTTCCAGGAATGGAGAGAAAAACTAGCTAACCGAGTGCAGCCGGCGGGCGTGAGGTCTGCAGTCTGAGACGTATGCGGCAATTCTTTTCGTACAAAATCTAGGTTTTCGACAGCGGCGCGGTAGTGTACCCGCCAGATCCCATTCTAGGTCGCATTGGTCTGGCGTCGCCGCCCGTAGCTCTCCTGTACGTACGCCTCGGCAACGATATCAAGGTCTACGGCCGGGCTCACATCAATTAGCCCCTTCTCCATAGCAAAGTGAAAGATTTGGTTGAGCCAGGTCGAAGACAGCGCCGCATTGTTCACCACGTATGCATGGGTAAGATTGATTTATCTTTGCTGAAGCGAGTCTAGCGAAGTCTGACGGCTCCTTGTCTCGAAGATAGATATTCAACGGGACCAACGAAACTCACTACTGCCGCCGATCCGTCTTGGCCAGCAAGATCGAGTTTAGCCGCAGTTATGGAAGCGACAACTTAATGCGCGGTCGCTTGCGCAACAGTCAGAACGGCCCTTGATTCCGCCAATCCGAAGCCGCTGATACTGACCGTATCCGGCAACGATCACATTAATTGTACGCCCTGTCTCGCGGGACTTTGGTCGCCCGAACGCCCTCATGGGTCGGCCAAAGGCCCATGGCATATGGTGTTTTATCGCGTTGTAAACGTCGGCATGATTGAGGTCGTCCGACTTCTTCATGCCGCCATGGAAATGCAGTTGCACACCAACCGTTGCTGACTGCTTTTAGGGAGGCGCGGCAAAAAACCAAAAAAAAACTTTTCTTGGGACGAAAAAAAATGGACCTCTTTTCAGAGATCCATTTTTAAATATTTGGAGCGGGAAACGAGACTCGAACTCGCGACCCCGACCTTGGCAAGGTCGTGCTCTACCAACTGAGCTATTCCCGCGTCTTGGTGTGGCGCATTCTATAGAATCGAAACACGCCGTCAACCCTTTGATTCAAAAAAAGTTTATTTCGGATCAACGTCAGTCCGCAGGTGCGGCCAGGCGGCGCGCAGGTATTGGACCATCGACCACAGCGTCAGGCCAGCGGACACCAGCAGCAATCCGTAACCCAGCAGCACCCAGAAGGTGAAGTCCGACGGGTTGGCCAGCAGGATCACCAGGGCCAGCATTTGCGCGGCGGTTTTCCATTTGCCGAGGTTCGACACCGCGACCTGGGCGCGTGCGCCCAGCTCGGCCATCCATTCGCGCAGGGCCGATACGACGATTTCCCGCCCGATGATCACCGCCGCCGGCAGGGTCAGCCAGAGGTTGCCGTGTTCCTGCACCAGCAGCACCAGGGCGACGGCGACCATCAGCTTGTCCGCCACCGGGTCGAGGAACGCGCCGAATGGCGTGCTCTGTTCCAGGCGTCGGGCCAGGTAGCCGTCGAGCCAGTCGGTCGCGGCGGCAAAGGCGAAGACCGAGGCGGAGGCCACATAGCTCCAGTGATACGGTAAATAGAACAGCAATATGAAGATCGGGATGAGCAGGACGCGTAGAACGGTAATCAGGTTTGGGATATTCATCGGCACAACTGGCTACGAGGTTGACGGGCATTCTACTCGCTATGCAGGTTTGCATAAATCGACTCAGCGAGCTTTTTACTGATACCGGGTGCTTTGGCTATCTCCTCGATGCTGGCACGAGACAGTTCCTGCAATCCACCAAAATGTTTCAACAAATCGCGTCGGCGCGTCGGGCCAACCCCTGCCACGCCCTCCAGCGTTGAGGTTCGGCGGGTTTTGCCACGACGTGCACGGTGTCCGGTAATGGCGAAGCGGTGAGCTTCGTCGCGGATCTGCTGAATGAGGTGCAGCGCCGGCGAATCCCCTTTCAGGGTGAACTCATGGGCCGCGTCGTTCAGGTACAGCGTCTCGAATCCGGCCTTGCGCGTCGCACCCTTGGCCACGCCGAGCAAGATCAGGTCCGGGACCGACAACTCATTGAGCACGTCGCGAGCCATGGACAGTTGCCCTTTGCCACCGTCCACCAACAGGATGTCCGGCAACTTGCCCTCCCCGTCCTTCAGCTTGCCGAAGCGCCGCATCAGCGCCTGGTGCATGGCTGCATAGTCATCTCCCGGAGTAACGCCCTCGATGTTATAGCGCCGGTAATCCGACTTGATCGGACCTTCCGGACCGAACACTACGCAGGAGGCGACAGTCGCCTCGCCGCTGGAATGGCTGATGTCGTAGCACTCCAGTCGCTGTGGCGGCTCATCCAGGTTGAGAACGTCAGCCAACGCCTCGAATCGCGCGGCAACGTGCTGGCGATTAGCCAAGCGCGCGCCGAGGGCCTGTTCGGCATTGGTCACGGCCAGTTGTTGCCAGCGCGCCCGGGTGCCGCGCACGCGATGGCTGATGGTCAGTTCGCGACCACGGAGCTTATCAATGCCTTCGATCAGCGCGGGGAAATCTTCGTGGACGACGTTGACGATCAACTCGCTGGGCAAGTCGCGTTCCGGGCTGCTGATGTAGTACTGGCCCAGGAACGCCGCCATCACCTCGGACACGTCCTCCTCGATCCCCACCTGGGGAAAGAAATTCTTGCTGCCCAGCACTCGACCGCCCCGCACGCTGATCAGGTGGACGCAGGCGCCGCCCGGGTTGATGAATGCGGCTACGACATCGACATCACCGCTGCCGCCTTCCATGCTTTGCTGATCCTGCACGCGGCGCAGCAGGCCGATCTGGTCACGCAGTTCCGCGGCGCGCTCGAATTCAAGGTTGACCGCCGCGTCTTCCATGGCTGCCGACAGCTCATCGGTCAGTGCATTGCTGCGGCCTTCCAGGAACATCACCGAGTGACGCACGTCCTCGGCATAGACCTGCGGCTCGACAAACCCAACGCAAGGCGCCTTGCAGCGCTTGATCTGGTACTGCAGGCAAGGCCGGGTGCGATTTTTGTAGTAACTGTCTTCACACTGGCGAACGAAGAAGGTTTTCTGCAGCAGGCTCAGGCTTTCGCGAATCGCCCCGGCGCTAGGATAAGGACCGAAATAGCGTCCCTTGGCCTTCTTGGCTCCGCGATGAATGCTCAGGCGCGGAAACGCCCCGTCGGACAGGAACACGTACGGGTAGGATTTGTCATCGCGCAGCAGGATGTTGTACGGCGGGCGCCATTCCTTGATCAGCGTCTGCTCCAGCAGCAACGCCTCGGTTTCATTGGCGGTGATGGTGGTTTCGATTTGCGCGATACGCCCTACCAGGGCGGCAGTCTTCGGCGCCAGGCCGGTCTTGCGGAAATAACTGGCCAGGCGCTTCTTGAGGTTCTTGGCCTTGCCGACGTAAAGCAGGCGCGCCTCGCTGTCGAACATGCGGTACACGCCGGGACGGCCGCTGCAGGTGGACAGGAAGGCACTTGGATCAAACAGTTCAGTCATTTTCAGGCGCTGGCGTCGACCATGCCATGGCGCACCGCCAGCAGCGTCAACTCGACGTCACTGCTGATCGAAAGCTTCTCGAAGATACGGTAACGGTAGGTATTGACGGTCTTGGGCGACAGGCACAGCTTGTCGGAGATGATTTGGACCTTTTGGCAGCCGACGATCATCAGCGCAATCTGGATTTCTCGTTCGGACAGCGCATCGAAGGGCGAATCGTTGGTCGGCTGGAAAGACTTGATTGCCAACTGCTGGGCGATCTGCGGGCTGATGTAGCGCTGCCCGGCAAATACCAGGCGGATAGCCTGGACCATCTCGTTCAAACCGGCGCCCTTGGTGAGATAACCCGCGGCGCCCGCCTGCAACAAGCGGGTGGGGAACGGATCTTCTTCGCAGACGGTCACCGCAACGACCTTGATATCCGGATGGCTGCGCAGCAGTTTACGCGTGGCCTCGAGGCCGCCTATGCCCGGCATCTTGACGTCCATCAGCACCACGTCGGGTTTCAATTCACGTGCCTTGATCAGGGATTCTTCCCCGGATTCGGCCTGGCCAACTACCTGCAGGCCATCGATGTCAGCCAGCATTCGTGTAATGCCCGTACGGACGAGATCATGGTCGTCGACCACTAACACCCTAATCAAGCAGACACCTCACGATTTGGTCTTATATGGGTTGCCCACACCTTAGCAAAAAAGCGTTCGGCAGACCTAGCGCAAACAGGCAGATAAAAGTTACAACACATCTTCGCTGGCCTGATATCCGAAGATTCAAGCATCGACGTCTCGCTGCATTCTCAAGAAACACTCATCCTCACCGACAACGCGCAGTTTCATGCGCTCATAGAGAGCCCTGGCTGGATTGTCATTGAATACGGTCAGGCGCAACGCCGGTCGCCGCTCAAGCCCCACCAGGTCCCAAACCTGTCCGATCGCCCAGGTTCCGGCACCCTGCCGACGAAACGCCTTGTCGATCTGCAGTTCCCGAATATAAAGGGCACGAGCGTCACGGCTAAGGCTGACGAAACCCAGCGCCTGGCCGTCACGCTGGATAATCCAATTCTGGCGAATGACCCAGGCCAGATCGAACGCTTCGTCCTGCCACAGCAAATCATGGCGCAGATAGTAGGGAAGCATATTGTCGCAAGTCAGTTGCCGGGCGTATTCGATGTCATTGGCCTCGGCCGCACGCCATTCAAAGCTCATGGAAACCTCGTCAAAGTGCTGGCACTGGCAGGACTTGCCCCGCCCCATGCTGCCTGGCATAAGTCTGTCATAAAGCCAGTCGGACTCAAGCGCGGCGAATACTTTCGCCAGCCGATAGAATTTTGTTATTGAAGGCCCGCACCGCGCTCGGGTAAGCTCAGGTCCATTCATCGGAGACAAATCATGTTCGACGCCCTTGCACCGCTTCAAACCGCCAGCGCCCTGCGCTCGGTTGCGGCTGCCCGAGTGAACGGCGTGCAGGCTCCAGTCAGCTTTTATTTTGGGTATTGGTTTAGCCACTGGCGCGCCTGATACCCAACCGGCGGCCATTTTAAACGGGTCGCCTACCAGAGTTTTTCCAAACCCCCGGTCGGCCTCCCGACCGGGGGTTTTGTTTTTCCGGCCCCTGACATTTGCGACACCAGACAACTTGAGGATCGAGCCATGAACTACACCACTTATTACCGTAACGACAGTTTTTCCGCCTGGCGATTTACCAGCCACCGCTCGGGACAGCCTGCCGCCTCCGATAGGTCACCTACCGGTGGCAAGCCAACATTGCGGGCCATTACGGCCAATTGTCGAACACCCCAGTAGGGCCGGCGCGGGAACGAACCCGCTGCTCGCCCAGGAAGCCAGATCATGAATTCGTCCATCGCCGCTTTGCCGCTGTCCACGCTCAACCCTGCCAACGAAGCCCTGACGCTGCGTCTACCAAGCTCGTTGCAACTCAAGCACCAATTACCGCTCAGCGCCGCGTTGAGCCATCAAGTGAATGCCCATCGCCAAGCCATCCGCGCGATCCTCGACGGTGAGGACTCCCGCCTGCTGGTCATCGTCGGGCCCTGCTCGATCCACGACCCGAAATCCGCCCTCGAATACGCCGCCAACCTGGCTCGCCTGGCCCACGAAGTGAGCGACAGCATGCTGCTGGTCATGCGCGCCTACGTGGAAAAGCCCCGCACCACCGTGGGCTGGAAAGGCCTGGCCTACGATCCTGGCCTGGATGGCAGCGATGACATGGCCACCGGCCTGACCGTGTCCCGGGAGCTGATGCGCGAAATGCTGCAGTTGGGCTTGCCCGTCGCCACCGAACTGTTGCAACCCATGGCCGCCGGCTACTTCGACGACTTGCTCAGTTGGGTCGCCATCGGCGCCCGCACCACCGAATCACAGATTCACCGGGAAATGGCCAGCGGCCTGGGCATGCCGGTCGGCTTCAAGAACGGCACGGACGGCGGGGTCGGCATCGCCTGCGACGCCATGCGTTCGGCTGCCCATCCCCACCGGCATTTCGGCGTCGATAGCCAGGGACATCCGGCAATCATCCAGACCCAGGGCAACCCCGACACCCACTTGGTACTGCGCGGCGGCCATAGCGGTCCCAACTACGATCACCAGAGCGTGGCCCAGATACACAAGGACCTCACGCGCCTCAAGATCCCGACTCGCATCATGGTCGATTGCAGCCACGCCAACAGCGGCAAGGATCCGCTGCGTCAGCCCCAGGTGTTCAACGAGGTGCTGGAACAACGACTGCAAGGCAACCGCGCCCTGATCGGCATGATGCTGGAGAGCCACCTGTTCGAAGGCTGCCAGCCACTAGGCCCGGCGATGCGCTACGGCGTATCGGTCACCGACGGGTGCCTGGGCTGGGAGTCCACCGAGCAACTGCTGCGCCAGGCGCATCGCCGATTGCGACTGGGGATCTGATCTTGCGTGGCAAGCCCTCCCTGAAGGCAGGGCTTTGCTCAACGAACCTGAAAAGTAAGATCCGGGGATCGCTGACTGACATCATCCAGACGCTCAACCTGATAGAACACGCTCACTGATCTGTTGCGTTGCGCCTGCCAAAAGTCAATCGGTACAGTAAAGACCACCGGTTGGCCTGCTGTCGCCTCGGTGATTTCCCGCTCGTAGACAGTGAATCCGGCTCCGTTACACTGAAACCAGACCCATTCGCCCGCCTCCAGCCCAACGCCATCGATGACGACCGTCGCCGCGCCCGGGAGCACGTCGACATCCAGCCAGCCCTCGCCTAGCTCCTGTACGCGGGGCGCTTGCAGGGCGGGACGCACCAGAGGACCTATCCGGATAGACAACGGCTCGGCACGGCGCACCGAATGCCCGCGCCTGACGACATAGCTCAGGGTCAGCGAGTGCCCGAGGTGAGGAGCAATGAGCGAGTGTTCGATCCAGAACGATACCGTACGGCCCACCGCATGGGCCTCTATATCCAGCACATCCCGCCACAACGGCTTGGAGTCCCGACTGGCGATGAGGATCAACCGATCTCCTGCCGCCATCTTCGAATAGGGCCGCACTGTCAACGACGTCCCCTCCGGTACCCGTCCCGGGTCAAGACTGCCGCCGACCGCATCATCCGCGATGGGTGGCAACAAATGAGGTGACACATCGCCGATTTCCAATTGAAGAGACTGTGACGCCCATGCGGCCGGAATTTGTCTGCCGACTACCTGATAGGAAATTTCCAGCGAACCTCCTTCCAACTCAGCGATATGGTCTCCGCGCACTACAAAAACGATGTCGTGCCCAACCTGTCGTTCCGTGACAAACCGGCGAACCTCGTGCTGGTAAGGCTCGCCTTCATTATTGAGTCCATGCCAATACAGCAGCAGTTCATCGCCACACGTCATCATTGGGTACGCCTTGACCGTGATGACAGCCTTGCGCCAGGCGGGATCTATCACGCCTTCTCTGGCCTTCGCAAATATGGGCGCCGATAGCCGGCGCGCTAGAGGCCTGCTTTTATCAGCAGGCGATTCAATGGTCATTTTTCCAGACTCCAGTCCTTTGGATAAAGGTGCCGTTTCCTGGGAACGGCACCGGAAGGACCATTAGAAACTCTTGTGCCCAAACATACAGTCAGACAAGACGACACCGGGCGTAGCCTCCTGCGCCAGTACCTGTCGCTTCAAAGGGCAAAGGCCATCGGACGCATCTAGCGATCGTGGGAGCGGTCCGACTTCTCCGGAAAATATCCCGCGTTATTTACTCCACTTTCCGCAGCTAGCAGCGGTTTCGTCCTACACCGCCCAGTGATGGCCTGGATTAGAGTGGACCGGCAACTCCACGTGAACCTCTTCGAAAAAGGTACGAACATGCAACGGAATGCAACCACCCGCTTTCCCATCCTCTTGGTCCATGGTTTGTTCGGGTTCGACAGAATCGGTACGTCCGAACTCTTCCACGACATCAGACAGGCATTGCTTACCGCCGGCGCCCGAGTGTTCATCCCGTACCTGTCGGCCACCCATTCCAATGAGGCACGCGGCGCACAGCTGCTCGCACAGATTGAACGGGTCCTGGAGCGAACCGGTGCGGCCAGGGTCAACCTGATCGGCCACGGCCAGGGTGCGCTGGCCGCCCGCTATGCGGCCGCGTTGGCGCCTGACAGCGTCGCCTCGGTGACGTCCGTCAGCGGGCCCAACCACGGGTCCGAGCTGGCGGATTACTTGCGCAAGGCCCTGACGCCTGGGCGCCTGCCGGAGCATGTGGCTAATCGGGTCGCCACCCTTTTCGCCGATTTCATCTCATCGATCAGCGGCCAGACGCAGCTGCCGCTGAACGCCATCGCGGCACTGTCAGCGCTCACCACCGAAGGCGTAGGCGCGTTCAATGACAAATACCCTCAGGGTTTGCCCAAGACTTGGGGGGGCAATGGTCCGCAGTTGGTCAACGGCGTTCGCTATTATTCCTGGAGCGGCACGGTGCAAGACGCTGCTGACCAAACCTGCGCTGCCACGCCAGCCCCCTTGCATGCTTTCTTTAGGGCCTTTTCCGAATACTTCATCACTGAGGCCGGGCAGAACGACGGCGTCGTCGGACGGTTCAGCTCGCATTTGGGCAAGGTCATTCGCTCCGACTATCCAATGGACCACCTAGGCGCCATCAACCAGACGGCCTGCGCGGGCCAGCAACAGGTTATCAACTCCACGGAGCTCTACATCAAGCACGCCGAACGCCTGCGAATCGTCGGGCTTTGACGCAATTTTGACAACAAACCCGTACTGATTCCGGTAGGCTGAGCACTTTTAAAGACATTGAAAGGAAATTTCCCATGGCCAAAGCCACTGCCCGCCACATCCTGGTTTCCAGCGAAGAAAAGTGCAACGAACTCAAGACCCAGATTGAAGGCGGCGCTGATTTCGCCGAAGTTGCCAAGGCCAACTCCTCGTGCCCATCCAGCCGTCAGGGCGGCGACCTGGGCTCATTCGGTCCTGGCCAGATGGTCAAGGAATTCGACACCGTGGTGTTCAGCGCCCCGATCAATGTGGTCCAGGGCCCGGTCAAGACTCAGTTCGGCTACCACCTGCTGGAAGTGACCAGCCGCCAGGACTGATCCCGATTGATCTACATGACGGCCCGCCTTTCGGTGGGCCGTTATGTTTATGACTCGAGGGGCTGGCGATCAGCTCGCCGCTCGGGTACAAATCGTGGTCACCTATCACCCGGCTTTAAGGCTGACAATGCGACTGGCGTTTCCCTCCTGGCTATTCACTGCGGTGGTCCTGCTGACAGGCGCTGCAAGCGTGAATGCCGCACCCGAACATGCCCTGACGGTTTATGGCGAACCGGCCAAGTACGCCGAAGGCTTCAGCCACTTCGCCTATGCCAACCCCCAGGCGCCCAAGGGCGGCACGATGCGCCGCTCAGCCATGGAAATCGGCCACTTCGACCATGTGCTGCCGTACATCGACAAAGGTATCGGTGTCAGCCAGGTCGATGGAATGCTTTATTCGCCGCTGGCCCAGCGCTCATTGGACGAGCCCTACACCGTCTACGGGCTGGTCGCCGAGAAGATGGAACGCGCCGAGGATGGTCTGTCCCTGCGTTTCTACCTTAATAGCAAGGCCCGTTTTGCCGATGGCAAGCCCATCACTGCGCAAGACGTGCGCTACAGTTTCGAGCTGCTGATGACCCAGGGCAGCCTGCGCTATCGCACACAATTTGCCGCCGTCAAAGGCGTCGAGGTGGAGTCCGAACGCACCGTTCGCTTCGACTTCAAGAACAACGAAAATCGCACCCTGCCCCTGGACATCGCCACCCTGCCGGTCTTTCCCGAGCATTGGTGGAAGACCCGTGATTTTGCCAACGGAGGCGGCTACGAAGCGCCTCTGGGCAGCGGCCCGTACCGCGTAAGCAAAGTCGACTCGGGGCGCAGCATTACCTTCCAGCGCAATGCCGATTGGTGGGGCAAGGACCTGCCGGTCAGCCGCGGGCTCTACAATTTCGACCGTTTCAGTATTGAATACTTCGGCGACACCGATGTCGCCCGGCAGGTCCTGCGCGGCGGCGCGTACGACTATAACCGTGAGTTTTCCGCCACCGGTTTCTCCATTGGCTATGACAGCCCGGCCTTGCACGACGGCCGCTTGCAGAAAGCCCACCTCGCCACCCAAGCGCCCCAGCCGGCCCAAGGCTTCGTGTTCAATCTGCAGCGTCCACAGTTCCAGGACCGTCGCGTACGCCAGGCGCTGGCGATGCTCTGGGATTTCGAGTGGAGCAACCGCCAGATGATGCGCAACCTCTACGTGCGTCAACAGAGCTACTTTTCCAACACCGATCTCGCCGCCCGGCAACTGCCCGATGCGGGTGAACTGGCGATCCTCGAACCGTTGCGCGGCAAAATACCCGATGAGGTGTTTACTCAGGTATTTCAGGCACCGAAGACCGACGGCAGCGGCGTCATCCGTGACAAGCAACTGCAAGCCTTGACGCTGCTGGAGCAGGCGGGCTGGAAACCCGACGGCGACCGCCTGGTGAACGCTGAAGGCGAGGCCCTGAGTTTCACCTTCCTGGTCACTCAGAACGGTATCGATCGCTTGCTGCTGCCGTACAAGCGAACCCTGGCGCAGATCGGCATCGACATGAGCATCCGACGCATCGACTCGTCCCAGTACGTCAATCGCCTGATGAGCCGCGACTACGACATGATCATCACCGGCTACCCCGTGAGCACTTCGCCGGGCATGGAGCTCTACAATTACTTCGGCTCCGCGGCGGCCAACGACCCGGGCGCGAACAATTACATGGTGCTGCAGGACCCCGCCGTCGATGCCCTGATCGATGGCCTGGTCAAGGCCACCACCCAAAGCGATATGCTCCGCCATGCCCACGCGCTGGACCGGGTGCTGCAATGGAATTACTACTGGATCCCCAACTACTATCCGCCGGGCAGTTCGACCGTGTGGTGGAATCGCTTTGGCATGCCGAAAATCCAGGCGAGCAATGACGAGGCCATCGAAAGCTGGTGGGAAGTCAGCACCACGCCGCTGACCAACGAGCAGATGACCGCTGAACGGATCAAGCGTGGCACACCGGGAGGGCATCGTTGATGTGGGGTTATATTGCGCGGCGCCTGCTGCTGATCATCCCCACGCTGGTGATCATCCTGCTGGTGAACTTCGTCATCGTCCAGGCCGCACCGGGCGGACCGGTGGAACAGGCCATCGCCCAGCTGCAAGGCGTCGGTGGCGCCAGTGTCGGCAGCTCGGGCAACGCCATGACCGGCAGCTCCCGCGCCAGCCGTGGCCTGGACCCGCAACTGATCAAGGACATCGAAAAACAGTACGGCTTCGACAAGCCGGCCCACGAACGCCTGTGGCTGATGCTCACCAGTTACGCCCGCCTGGACTTCGGCAAGAGCTTTTTTCGCGGTGCCTCGGTCACCGACCTGATCCTGGAAAAAATGCCCGTGACCATCTCCCTCGGGCTCTGGGCGACACTGATCACTTACCTCGTGTCGATCCCCCTGGGCATTCGCAAAGCCGTGCGCCACGGTTCGGCGTTCGATGTCTGGAGCAGCACCGCGATCATCATCGGCTATGCCATGCCAGCGTTCCTCTTCGCCATGTTCCTGATCGTCATCTTCGCCGGCGGCACCTCGCTCAACTGGTTCCCGGTGCGCGGGCTGGTGTCGGACAACTTTGAATCGCTGTCGACCCTGGGCAAGATCGCCGATTACTTCTGGCATCTGGTATTGCCGGTCACGTCGCTGGTCATCGGCGGTTTTGCCACCCTGACCATCCTGACCAAAAACTCCTTTCTCAACGAAATTACCCGCCAGTACGTGGTCACTGCGCGGGCCAAGGGCATGAGCGAACGTCGGGTGCTATACGGCCACGTGTTCCGCAATGCGATGTTGCTGGTGGTGTCGGGCATTCCCCAGGCGTTCATCAGCGTGTTCTTCGCCGGTTCGTTGCTGATCGAGGTGATCTTCTCCCTCGACGGCCTGGGGCGCATGAGCTACGAGGCCGCTGTGTCGCGGGACTATCCGGTGGTGTTCGGCTCGCTGTTCATCTTCACGTTGTTCGGCTTGCTGATCAAACTCATCGGCGACCTCTGCTACACCCTGGTGGACCCACGCATCGACTTCGCCGCGAGGAACGCCTGATGTTCAAGCTTTCCCCGTTGGGCCGGCGGCGTTTCGAGCGTTTCAAGAAAAACCGTCGCGGCTGGTGGTCGCTGTGGCTGTTCATCGGTTTGTTTGTCCTGACCCTGGGCGGTGAACTGATCGCCAACGACAAGCCGCTGGTGGTGAGCCACCAGGGCTCGCTGTATTTCCCGGTGTTCAAGCGTCATACCGAGCAGGAATTTGGCGGGCAGTTGCCGTTCCAGGCCGACTACCGCAGCAACTACGTGCAGGACCTGATTCACAAGGACGGCGGCTGGCTGCTCTTCCCGCCCATCCCGTTCAGCGATGACACGCCCAACTACGATCTCAATCAACCGGCCCCCAGCCCGCCTTCGACCGTCAACTGGCTGGGCACCGATGACCAGGCCCGGGACGTACTGGCGCGGGTGATCTTCGGCGCACGGGTATCTATCCTGTTCGCCCTCGCCCTCACCACCATCAGCGCCCTGATCGGCATCGCCGCCGGTGCCTTGCAGGGTTACTACGGCGGCTGGGTGGATCTGCTCGGGCAACGCCTGCTGGAAGTCTGGTCCGGACTGCCGGTGCTTTACCTGCTGATCATCCTGTCCGGCTTCGTCGAGCCGAACTTCTGGTGGCTGCTGGGGATCATGGCGCTGTTTTCCTGGCTGGCCCTGGTGGACGTGGTCCGCGCCGAATTCCTGCGCGGGCGCAACCTTGAATACGTGAAAGCAGCGAGGGCCTTGGGCCTGACCGACCGCAAGGTGATCGTGCGGCATATCCTGCCCAACGCCATGAACGCCACGCTGAGTTACCTGCCGTTCATTCTCACCGGGGCGATTTCCACGCTGACAGCGTTGGACTTCCTCGGTTTTGGCATGCCGGCCGGCAGCGCGTCATTGGGTGAGTTGATCGCCCAGGGCAAGCAGAACCTGCAAGCGCCGTGGCTGGGATTGACGGCGTTTTTCACCCTGGCGCTGATCCTGTCCCTGTTGGTGTTCATTGGCGAGGCGTTGCGCGACGCCTTTGATCCACGCTCTTGAAAACAGCCATGAAGCGGAACCTTGATATGAGCGACAACCTGATCGAAATCCGCGACCTGAGCGTGGCCTTCAACGACCAGACGGTAGTAAAAAACCTGTGCCTGGACATCCGCCCCGGCGAGTGCCTGGCCCTGGTGGGCGAGTCAGGCTCGGGCAAATCGGTCACGGCGCATTCGATCCTGCAATTGCTACCCGACACCGGCACGCGCACCACCGGCAGCATTCGCTATCGAGGCCAGGAGCTGGTCGGCGCCGAGGCCAAGACGCTGCGGGAGCTGCGCGGCAACCGGATCGCGATGATTTTCCAGGAGCCGATGACCTCGCTCAATCCACTCCACAGCGTTGAAAAACAGATCGGCGAAACCCTGATGCTGCACCGGGGCCTGGGTGGCAAGGCAGCACGCCAGCGCATCCTCGAATTGCTCGCCCTCGTCGGTATCCAGAAACCCGCCGAACGGCTAAAGGCCTACCCTCATCAGTTATCCGGAGGCCAGCGCCAACGCGTGATGATCGCCATGGCCCTGGCCTGCGAGCCGGAACTGTTGATTGCCGACGAACCGACCACTGCGCTGGACGTGACGGTACAACGCAAGATTCTGCTGCTGCTCAAATCGTTGCAGCAACGGCTCGGCATGTCCTTGTTACTGATCAGCCACGACCTCAACCTGGTGCGCAGCATCGCCCAGCGCGTATGTGTGATGAAAGCCGGGGAAATCGTCGAACAAGCGCCTTGCGAAACCCTTTTCTGCGCACCCAGGCATCCTTACAGCTGCGAGCTATTGAACGCTGAACCGGAAGGCGAAGCCCTGCCCCGGGACGAACGCGAAGATGTCCTGCAGGTGGAGGATCTGCGGGTCAGCTTCCCGCTCGGCGGCGGGCTGCTGCGGCGCAAGGAATATTTACGCGCGGTGGACGGCATCAGCCTGAGCATCCAGCGTGGCAAGACCCTGGGTATCGTCGGCGAATCCGGCTCCGGCAAGTCCACCCTCGGCCAGGCGATCCTGCGGCTGATCGAATCCGAAGGCAGCATTCGTTTCCAGGGCCAGGCCTTGGAGCATCTGTCGCAAAAAGAGCTGCGGCCGTGGCGCAAGCAGATGCAGGTGGTGTTCCAGGACCCGTTCGGCAGTCTCAGCCCGCGCATGTCGGTGCAACAGATCATCAGCGAAGGGCTTGAAGTACACAGTCGGTCCAGCGCCGAGCAGTGCGAAGCCAGTGTGATCCAGGCGCTCAAGGAAGTCGGCCTCGACCCGCAGGGCCGCCACCGCTATCCCCATGAGTTTTCCGGCGGCCAGCGCCAGCGCATCGCCATTGCCCGCGCATTGGTGCTCAAGCCGGCGCTGATCCTGCTGGACGAACCGACCTCGGCCCTGGACCGTACCGTGCAAAAACAAGTGGTCGCCCTGCTCCGCCAGCTTCAGGAAAAACACGGCCTGACGTACCTGTTCATCAGCCACGACCTGGCGGTGGTGCGCGCCCTGGCCCACGACATGATCGTGATCAAGGACGGCAAGGTCGTCGAGCAAGGCGCCAGCCACGACGTATTCGACTCGCCTCAGCATCCCTACACCAAGGAGTTATTGGCGGCGGCGCATCCGGGGCAGGCCTGACTCGATCAGGCCTCGCCGCGCTGGTCCATGGCCTGGGCAAACTCGCCAATCACCTCGACCACCTGCTGCGCACCGCGGTGGATATCGAGAATGACCGTGCCCGCCTGATTCGCCAGCTTCACGCCCTGCTCTGCCTTGAGCGTACTGGACTGCATGCTGGTCACCGCCTGCTTGGCCAGTTCGCGGTTCTTGCCGACGACATCAGAAATGGCGACGGTGGCCTGGCTGGTGCGGCGGGCAAGGTTGCGCACTTCATCGGCGACCACCGCGAAACCGCGACCCTGTTCGCCGGCGCGGGCCGCTTCAATCGCCGCATTGAGCGCCAGCAGGTTGGTCTGCTCGGCGATCCCTCGAATGGCATCGACGATGCTGCCGATTTCCTCGGACTGGGCGCTCAGGGCTCCGATGCCCAAGGCGACTTGCTGCAACTCATCGGCAATGCTCTGCACCACCGTTACCGTTTGCTGGACCACCGAGGTGCCAAACTGCGTGTGTTCATCGGTCTTGCGGGACGTTTCGAAGGCCAATCGCGCCGCTTTGGATTCGGTCTGACGCTGCTCGACCTCGCGGGTGTTGTCCGTGGCGAACTTGACTACCCCATATAAACGGCCATTGGCATCGTAGAGCGGGTTGTAGGTCGCTTGCAGCCAGACCGTTGCGCCTCGTTTGTCGACGCGCTGGAAAAGCCCGCTCATGTATTGGCCACGGTTCAGCGCGGCCCAAAAGCCACGATAGGCTTCGTCCTGCACTTCGCTGGGTTTGCAAAACAGCCGGTGATGCTGGCCGAGCACTTCTTCCTGGCGAAACCCCATGACCTTGAGGAAATTCTCGTTGGCCCGCACCACGGTGCCGCTCAGATCAAACTCGATGACCGCCATGGAGCGGTCTATCGCCTGCATGAAACTGGATTCGGTTTGCGCACGGAGCACACGGTCATTGACGTCGCGCACAACCTGGATGACGCGCTGCACGCCTGCCTCGTCATCGCGCACGGGGGCATAGCTGGCTTCTACCCACATCCCGCCGCCATCGCGACGCAGATGTAAAAACCGAGCTTCGGCGGACTCGCCCTGTCCTAACCGTTGCCACAGCGCCGCGCTTTCTCGACTGCGTCCATAGGCGGGTTCGCAGAGCATCGAGTGGTGCTTGCCCAGGACCTCGTCGAGGGAATAGCCGGTCATTTTCAGAAAAAGCGGGCTGGCGCCGAGCACTTCCCCCGTTGCCGTGAACTCGACGATTGCCATCGAGCCATGAAGCGCCGCCCGCTCCGCTTCAAGAATTGCCTGCCTGGCCTGGATTTCGTGCAAGGCGTCCTTATGCTTGCGTGAACGAATGAACATGGGTACGGCTCCCGGAGGCGTTGAATGCGTGGCAATGGCCGTCTGAAAGCCTTGCCCGTGGCTGGATATTATTAAGCCATCATTCAACAAAACTTGTACAGTTTTTTATTTATGTACAAGTAATAATTGAGCCGTGAAGCGGTCATCAGCTCCAGCCCATTTTCCAACGCTTGCTATCACACAGTTCGCGCCAATCCAGCAGTTCGACGCGCGCGCTGTGAACGGCCTGCAGTTCAACCTGAATCGGCGCACCCTGCTCATCGCAAAGCAGCTGGATGACGAGAAAATGCTTCTCGCGATTGACCGGCGCGCAAGCCGTCCACTTGGAAAGCTTGAGCTTTCGGGGGTTGAATTTATTCATGGGCCGTTCCAAACCAATTCATGTACAAGATGAGTTAACTGTACAATTTTATTGAACGTTCAACCACGACGTATCAGAAGAGAGTTGATCCGCCTTCGTGCCCCGGCATAATGCCGCCGGAAGACCGATTCCGTACTGCAAGCTTCTCCTTCCAGGGAAATGGCCGATGAACCCCACCGAAAGCCTCAAGGATTACAAGCGCGTGCGCACGCTGGCGATCCGCTCGTTGTTCGAGATCATTGAACAGTCCAGCGAAGGCACGGTGATTGTCGACCGCGACGCGAATATCGTCTGGATGAACGAACGCTACGCCCGTCGCTTCGGCTTGAACTCGGCGGCCGAGGCGATCGGTCGTGCCTGTGAGAGCGTGATTCCTTCAAGCCTGCTGCGTGAGGTGGTGCGCACCGGAAGGCCGATCCTGCTGGACATGCAGGACACGCCCAAGGAGCCGCTGGTGGTGATGCGCCTGCCGATTCACGACAGCGCCGGCGCGGTGATCGGTGCCATCGGTTTTGCCCTGTTCGACGAGCTGCACAGCCTGTCGCCGATGCTCAAGCGCTACCTGAGCATGCAGGAAGAACTGGCCTCCACGCGCTCGCTATTGCGGGCGCGCCAGACCAAGTACAACTTCGCCCATTTCATCGGCACCAGCGCCGCCAGCCTCGAGGTCAAGCGCCGCGCCCGACGCAGCGCCAGCACTGACTCCCCGGTGCTGCTGCTGGGTGAAACCGGCACGGGTAAAGAGCTGCTGGCCCAGGCGATCCACGGCGCTTCGCCGCGGGCGCACAAGGCGTTCGTCAGCATCAACAGCGCGGCTATTCCGGAGTCGCTGCTCGAGGCCGAATTCTTCGGCACCGCCCCAGGGGCGTTCACCGGCGCCGACCGCAAGGGCCGCGCCGGCAAGCTGCAAATTGCCAAGGGCGGCACGCTGTTTCTCGACGAAATCGGCGATATGCCGTTGCCGCTGCAAAGCAAACTGCTGCGCGTGCTGCAGGAAAAGGAATACGAACCGGTGGGCTCCAACGAGGTGCTGCAAAGCGATGTCCGGATCATCGCCGCGACGTCCACTGATCTTGAGGCGGCAATCAAGCGCGGCGAGTTCCGCGCGGACTTGTATTACCGCCTCAATGTGCTGCCTATCCAAGTGCCGCCGCTGCGCGCACGCCTGGATGACCTGCCGGCCCTGAGCGAAGCGATCCTCGAAGAACTGCGCAGCCAGCACGAACTGAACCACGACGCCCTCGACCTCCTGGGCCAGCACGCCTGGCCGGGCAACATTCGAGAATTGCGCAACGTGCTGGAGCGGGCCGCGCTGCTCAGCGATGACCTGGTGCTCACTGCCGACGACATCCGCGCAGCCATCGGCACCTTCACGCCGGTGGTGCGCACCGCCAGCCCAAGCCTGGAACCAATGCCGCAGGAGACCTTCAGCCAGGCCCGGGCGCGATTCGACCGGCACCTGATCGAAACCACGCTCGAGCAATGCGGTGGCAGGGTTGTCGAGGCGGCCGAGCGCCTGGGGCTGGGAAGGTCGACCCTGTACAAGAAAATGCTGGCGCTGGGGATTGCAGAGTCTCAATAAAGAGACTTGATATCTCTAAAGCAGGACAACCTTGCGAAGCGCTTCGCTGGCGGACTCACTCCCCGTAATTATCCGGACGTATAAGCCGAATATCGTCAAACCTGAAGGCAAGCCTGCTCGCAAAGTAGCCAAGTTCTCGCTGTAAATCTCCAAATAGAGACAAAGCACTTGGACTCTTCCACTTCGCAAAAATAATTTTCATATATTTCAAATGCTTAGCGATATGGCACAGATATCGCTATAGCCCTCTCCACAGCACCACCCACAAAAATAACAATCCAGGAGACACACCATGAGTGTGATCATTGCCTTGGCAGCCCTCACGCTGCTGATGGTTGCCGCCTACCGTGGCTACAGCGTCATCCTCTTTGCCCCGATCGCCGCCCTCGGCGCCGTCCTGCTCACCGACCCATCCGCCGTTGCCCCTGCGTTCACCGGGGTGTTCATGGAAAAAATGGTCGGCTTCATCAAGTTGTATTTCCCGGTGTTCCTGCTTGGCGCCGTGTTTGGCAAGCTGATCGAGCTGTCGGGTTTCTCCCGTTCCATCGTCGCGGCGGCGATTCGCCTGCTGGGCACGCGCCAGGCCATGCTGGTGATCGTGCTGGTCTGCGCGCTGCTGACCTACGGCGGTGTGTCGCTGTTCGTCGTGGTGTTCGCGGTCTACCCGTTCGCCGCCGAGATGTTCCGCCAGAGCAATATTCCCAAGCGGTTGATCCCGGCCACCATCGCCCTCGGCGCGTTCTCGTTCACCATGGACGCCCTGCCCGGCACGCCGCAGATCCAGAACATCATCCCCAGCACGTTCTTCAACACCACCGCGTGGGCCGCGCCTTGGCTGGGTGTGATCGGCACGATCTTCGTCTTCAGCTTCGGCATGCTGTTTTTGCAGCGCCAGCGCAACAAGGCCCAGCGCATGGGCGAAGGCTACGGCACCGAGCTGCGCAACGAGCCGGAGACCGCCGAAGACATCAAGCTGCCCAACCCGTGGCTCGCCGTTTCGCCGCTGCTGGCGGTGGGGATCATGAACCTGCTCTTTACCCAGTGGATCCCGCAGTGGTACGGCAAATCCCATAGCCTGGCACTGCCGGGCATGGCGACGCCGGTGTCCAGCGACATCGCCAAACTCACCGCTATCTGGGCGGTCCAGGCGGCGCTGCTGGTGGGCATCGTCCTGGTGTTGCTGTTCGGCTTTCGGGCCATTCGCAGCAAGTTGGCGGAAGGCAGCAAGAGCGCGGTGGGCGGTGCATTGCTCGCGGCCATGAACACCGCGTCGGAATACGGTTTCGGCGCGGTGATCGCATCCTTGCCGGGCTTCCTGGTGTTGGCTGACTGGCTGAAGAACATCCCCAACCCACTGGTCAACGAAGCCGTGACCGTGACGCTGCTGGCGGGGATCACCGGCTCCGCGTCGGGCGGCATGAGCATCGCCTTGGCGGCCATGTCGGACACCTTCATCAGCGCCGCCAATGCCGCCAACATTCCGCTTGAAGTGCTGCACCGGGTGGCCGCCATGGCCAGCGGCGGCATGGACACGCTGCCGCACAACGGCGCGGTGATCACCTTGCTGGCGGTGACCGGCCTGACCCACCGTGAGGCTTACAAAGATATTTTCTGTATTACGCTGATCAAGACCCTTGCGGTGTTCTTCGTGATCGGTGTGTTCTACGCCACTGGCATTGTGTGAGGTTCCCATGACAACCGCTCTTTCGGGCAAGACTGCCCTGGTCACCGGTTCTACCAGCGGCATCGGCCTGGGCATCGCCCTGAGCTTGGCCAAGGCCGGCGCCAACCTGATCCTCAACGGCTTTGGCGATGCCTCGGCGGTGATCGCCGAGGTGAAACAGTTCGGCGGCCAGGTCGGTCATCATCCGGCCGACGTCAGCGACCCGGCGCAGATTGCCGACATGCTTGCCTACGCCGAGCGCGAGTTCGGCGGCGTGGACATCCTGGTGAACAACGCCGGGATCCAGCACGTGGCCGCCGTGGAAAATTTCCCGGTGGAACGCTGGGATTCGATCATCGCCATCAACCTGTCCTCGGTGTTCCACGCCACCCGCCTGAGCCTGCCGGGCATGCGGGCCAAGGGCTGGGGACGGATCGTCAACATCGCCTCGGTGCACGGCCAGGTGGGCTCGGTGGGCAAGGCTGCCTACGTCGCCGCCAAGCATGGGGTGATCGGCCTGACGAAAGTGGTTGGCCTGGAAACCGCCACCAGCAACGTCACCTGCAACGCGATCTGCCCGGGCTGGGTGCTGACGCCGCTGGTGCAGAAGCAGATCGACGATCGCATCGCCACCGGCGTCGACCCACAACAGGCCCAGCATGACCTGCTGGCCGAGAAGCAACCGTCGCTGGAATTCGTTACCCCGCCGCAACTGGGCGAGCTGGTGCTGTTCCTGTGCAGCGAAGCCGGCAGCCAGGTGCGGGGCGCGGCGTGGAATATCGATGGTGGGTGGTTGGCTCAATAAGCCTCCCTACTGGATACTGATCGTTCCCACGCTCTGCGTGGGAGCGCAGACAGGGACGCTCCGCGTCCCAAGAGCGGAACGCGGAGCGTCCCCAGAGGTATTCCCACGCAGAGCGTAGGAACAATCGTCAGGCCCGACAGAAAAACAAGAGGCACGCCATGTCCGACATCCTTTGGCAACCCGGCCCCGAACGCATCGTCCAGTCGCGCATGAACGCCTTTTGCCAGTTGATCAACCAACGGCACGGCCTGCAACTGAGCGACTACCTGGCCCTGCACGCCTGGAGCATCGACCAGCGCGAAGCGTTCTGGCAGGCCGTCGTCGACTGCTTCGACATTCGTTTTCACCAGCCGCCCACCGAGGTGCTGGTGGAAGGCCCGCAGATGCCCAGCGCCCGTTGGTTTCCGGGGGCGACGCTGAATTTCGCCGAGCACTTGCTGCGCCGTCGCGATAACGCCGTGGCGGTGGTTGCCCTGGATGAGGACGGCGGCGAGAAACGTTTGACCTGGGCCGAACTCGCCACGCACGTCGCCGGCCTGCAAAAAAGCTTGCAGGCCGCTGGCGTGATCCAAGGCGACCGGGTCGCCGCTTGCATGCCCAACACCTGGCAGACGCTGGTGGGCATGCTCGCCACCACCAGCCTGGGGGCGATCTGGTCGTGCTCATCGCCGGATTTCGGCACCCAGGGCGTCATTGACCGGTTCGGCCAGATCGAGCCGAAGGTGCTGATCACCTGCGCCGGCTATCGCTATGCCGGCAAGCTCATCGACCAACGACCGAAGGTCAACGAAATCCTTGAGCGATTGCCGTCCTTGCAGCAACTGATCGTACTGCCTTATGCCCGGCCCGATGCATCCGCCGAGGATTTCAAGACCCAGGCTAACGTGGCGCTATGGGACGGTTTCTATCAACCCGGCGGCGAGCCGGAATTCGCCAGTGTGCCGTTCGATCATCCGCTGTACATCCTCTATTCCAGCGGCACCACAGGCGTGCCGAAGTGCATCGTTCACAGCACCGGTGGCGTGCTGCTGCAACACGTCAAGGAACACGGCTTGCACGTGGATCTCGGCCCTGAGGATCGGTTGTTCTACTACACCACGTGCGGCTGGATGATGTGGAACTGGCTGGTGTCAGCCCTGTCCGTGGGCAGCGCGGTGGTGCTCTATGACGGTTCGCCGTTCCACCCCGGCCCCGAACGCCTGCTGGCGCTGATCGACCAACAACGCATCAGCGTGTTCGGCACCAGCCCCAAATACCTGGCGGCCTTGGAAAGCCAAGGTATCAAGCCACGCCAGGCTCATGACCTGAGCAGTCTCAGGACGATCCTGTCCACCGGCTCGGCCCTGGCGCCCCACAGTTACGATTACGTGTACCGCGACTTCAAGGCCGATGTCTGCCTGGCGTCGATGTCGGGCGGCACCGACATCGTGTCGTGTTTCGTCAATGGCAATCCGCTGTCAGCCGTGCGCCGGGGCGAGATGCAGGGCAAGAGCCTGGGCATGGCGGTGCAGGTCTGGAACGAGGCCGGCGAAGCGGTGATCGGCGAAAAAGGCGAACTGGTCTGCACCCGGCATTTTCCGGCCATGCCCATCGGGCTCTGGAATGATCCCCATCAGGAAAAGCTTCGCGCCTCCTATTTCAGCCAGTTTCCGGGCGTGTGGTCCCAGGGAGATTACGCCGAAGAACTGCCCCACGGCGGTTTCCTGATCCACGGGCGTTCCGACGCGGTGCTCAACCCCGGCGGCGTGCGCATTGGCACGGCGGAGATCTATCGGCAAGTGGAAAAAGTCGACGCGGTGCTCGACAGCGTCGCCATCGGCCAGCAATGGCAAGGCGATGTGCGAGTGGTGCTGTTCGTGCGCCTGCGCGATGACGTGACGCTGGATGATGCCTTGGAGCAGAAGATTCGCCAGGTCATCCGAGCCAACACCACGCCACGGCATGTACCGGCGAAGATCCTCGCGGTCAGCGACATACCGCGAACCATCAGCGGCAAGGTGGTGGAGTTGGCGGTGCGCAACGTGGTGCATGGCGAGGCGGTGAAGAATACCGACGCACTGGCCAATCCCGAAGCGTTGGAGCAGTTTCGCGGGCGACCGGAGCTTGCGACCTGAGGCCAGGAGCGCGGCGTCCGGCCAATCAATCCATCAGTCCCCACTCCCCCGCCGGCGGATCGGCCGGTGGCGTCGCGCCCGACTCGGCATGCAGCTTCAAGCGCAAACGCAAGTTGTTCGCCGAGTCGGCATTTTTCAGTGCTTGCTCCTCATCAATCGCGCCCTCAACCACCAAGTTGAACAGCGCTTGATCAAAGCTCTGCATCCCCAGCTCCTCTGACTTTTCCATGATCCCCTTGAGTTCGCCAAACTCGTTGCGGCGAATCAGGTCGGCCACCGTCGGCGAACCCAACATGACCTCCACCGCCGCCCGGCGCTGACCGGTGCGTGTGCGGACCAGGCGCTGGGAGACGAACGCCTTGAGGTTGTTGCCCAGGTCGTTCAATAGCTGCGGCCGGCGTTCTTCCGGGAAAAAATTGATCACGCGGTCCAGGGCCTGGTTGGCGTTGTGGGCATGCAGGGTGGAAATCACCAGATGGCCGGTGTCGGCAAAGGCCAGGGCGTGCTCCATGGTTTCCCGGTCGCGAATTTCGCCGATCAGGACAACATCCGGCGCCTGGCGCAGGGTGTTCTTGAGTGCGGCATGGAAGCTGCGGGTGTCGACCCCGACCTCCCGCTGGTTGATGATCGATTTTTTATGCCGATGGATATATTCCACCGGGTCCTCGATGGTGATGATGTGGCCGCTGCTGTTGCGGTTGCGGTAATCGATCAACGCCGCCAGGGACGTCGACTTGCCTGACCCGGTCGCGCCGACGAACAGCATCAGCCCCTGCTTCTGCATGATTGTGTCCAGCAGCACTTTCGGCAGTTTCAAGTCTTCGAAACGTGGGATATCCAACTTGACGTTGCGTATCACCATGGACACGTCATTGCGTTGCTTGAAGATATTGACCCGGAACCGCCCGACACCGGCCAGGGAAATCGCCAAATTCATTTCCAATTCCCGATCGAACTCAAGGCGTTGTTCGGCGTCCATCAATGACTCGGCAAGCCCGGCGATGTCGCCGACCTTGAACGCCTGGTTGCTCAGCGGCTTGAGCACACCTTCAAAACGCGCACAGGGCGGTGCGCCGGTGGACATGTAGAGGTCGGAGCCGTCCTGGCTGGCCAGGATTCGTAATAAAGGATCAATTTCCATGGTCAGGAATACTTCCACTAACATCATTGGACACGCTGACCCGAGCCGGAAAACCTCAGATCAACCCGCGCTTACCTTCTCCAGAGGATAGTAGAAGCCGCAGCATCGACATGACATCCAGGAACTCCCGTGATGAACGCAATACCCGCCAGCAGCGACATACAGCAGGTGATCGCCCGCCTGGACTGGACTTCCAGCCCGCTGGGCGCCATCGAAACCTGGCCGCAGAGCCTGCGCACCGCCGTGGACATCATGCTCCACTCGCCCATGCCGATGGCCGTGCTGTGGGGCCCGCAGCTGACCCATCTGTACAACGACGCCTACGCCCGGCTGGTTGGCGACAAACATCCCCGGGCATTTGGCCAGCCCACCCACACGGCCTGGCCCGAACTTCGGGAAATGGCCGAAGGGATTTATCACAGCGTGTTACAAGGCAGCATGCGCACCTGCCGCGACCAACAATGGCGCATGCCTTTCAGCGGGCGACTCTGTGATGTCTGGCTGGACTTGACCTACAGCCCGGTGCATGACGAGAGCGGCAGCGTAGCGGGAATCCTGATCACCGCCATCGAGACCAGCGAACGGCGACGCCTGGCCCAGGAGTTCGAGCGGCGCTCCGAGGCCAGCCTCAAGGCCCAGCAGGAAAGCGAAGAACGCCTGCAACTGGCGCTGGCGGCCACCGATGCGCTGGGCACCTGGGATTGGGACATCCGCGAAGATCGCTTCATCGCCGACGCGCATTTCGCGCTGCTCCATGGCGTCGATCCGAATCTGTCGCGCCAATTACCCATCAACGCCTACCTCGAAGGCGTGCATCCCGAAGACCGGGCGATGGTCGCGCACAGCATCAAGCATTGCATCACCCACGGCACCGAATACGCCGAGGAATACCGCCTGCTGCAGCCTGACGGAGAGCTGCGCTGGGTGTTCGTACGCGGACGTTGCTACAAGGATCGCCATGGCCGGCCCAAGCGTTTTCTCGGCGCGGCGCTGGACTTGACCGAACGCAAACGCACCGAACACGCCCTGCGCCAAAGCCAGACCGAGCTGCAATTGATCATCAACGCCATGCCGGTGCTGATCAGCTACGTCGACCGCGAAGAACGCTTCCGGCTCAATAACAGCGCCTACCTGAACTGGTATGGGCTGACCCCGCAGGAGCTGTACGGCAAGACCATTCGCGAAGTCATCGGCGAGGAAGCCTACGCGGCCCGCGCTGAACAGATCGCCGACGCCCTGGCAGGCAAGCCGTGCAGCTTCACCGTTGAATCGGCTCACCGTGACGGCCGGCCGCGCCATGCCTTGATCAATTACCTGCCCCGCCGTGGCGGTGACGGAGCGGTGAACGGCTTCTACATCTTTGTGATCGACGAGACCGACCGCAAGAAAACCGAGGAAGCCCTGCGTAACCTCAACGAAACGCTGGAAGAACGGGTCATTGCCCGCACCCAGCAATTGGCCGAAGCCAACCATCGCCTGCAAAGCGAAATGTTCGAACGCGAGCGTGCCGAGGAAGCGCTGCGCCATGCGCAGAAAATGGAAGCGGTGGGCCAGCTCACGGGCGGCATCGCCCATGACTTCAACAATATGCTCACAGGTATTCTCGGCAGCCTGGACCTGATGCAGCGCTACATCGCCTCCGGCCGCGCTGCCGAGATAGGCCGTTTTACCGAAGCGGCCATTTCCTCGGCCAACCGCGCCGCCGCCCTGACCCATCGCCTGCTGGCCTTCTCCCGGCGCCAGTCGCTGGACCGCAAGCCATTGGATGCCAACGCCCTGGTGCATTCACTCGAAGACTTGCTGAGCCGGACCACGGGCGATCACATCGTCCTGCGGCTGCAAATGGCCGGTGAGCTGTGGCCGGTCAGCACCGATGCCAGCCAACTGGAAAATGCCCTGCTCAACCTGGTGATCAATGCCCGGGACGCAATGCCTGACGGCGGCGAATTGACCATCGAAACCGCCAACGTCTACCTCGACGGCCACGACATCAACACTCTGGAACCGGTAAAAGCTGGCGATTACGTGATGATCGCCGTGCGCGACAACGGCAGCGGCATGACGCCTGCGGTTCTGGCAAAGGCCTTCGATCCGTTCTTTACCACCAAGCCCATCGGCCAGGGCACCGGCCTGGGGTTGTCGATGATCTACGGATTTGCCCAGCAATCCGGTGGGCACCTGAGCCTGGACAGCGTGCCAGGCCAAGGCACGCGCGTGCAGCTGTACCTGCCGCGGCTGCACGTTGCGCCGGCCGAGCAGGCTGCCGAACCGGCGACCACCGACGCACCGGCAGCCAACGCCGGCGAAACCGTGCTGCTGGTGGAAGACGAACCGGCGGTGCGCATGTTGGTGCTCGATCTGCTGCACGCCTTGGGCTATACCGCGCTCGAAGCCGAAGAGGCCAAACAGGCCATTGCGTTGCTGGAGTCCAGGCAGCGCATCGATCTGCTGGTGACCGATGTCGGCCTGCCGGGCATGAATGGCCGGCAGTTGGCGGAAATCGCCCGCCAGCACAGGCCCGACTTGAAAGTATTGTTCATGACCGGTTACGCACAGAAAGCCACCGAGCGCCAAGGGTTCCTGGATCAAGGCATGGATATGGTCGCCAAGCCGTTCACCCTGGATCTGCTGGCCACCAAAATTCGGGCGATGATCAACCATGGCAAGTGACTTGAGGCATAATCGCCGCCCTTTTGCACCGCTCAGGTCACCGCTGCAATGAAAGCCCAAGCCCGCCATATCCTGGTGAAAACCGCCGAAGAAGCCGAACAGCTCAAGCAACGCATCGCCAAGGGCGAGGCGTTCGACGTCCTGGCCAAGAAATACTCCACCTGCCCCTCCGGCAAGCGCGGCGGTGACTTGGGTGAAGTACGGCCGGGGCAGATGGTCGGCGCCATCGACGCGGTGATTTTCAAGAAGCCGCTGCGAGTGGTGCACGGGCCGATCAAGAGCAAGTTCGGCTATCACCTGGTGCAGGTGTTTTACCGGGATTGAATAGATCCTGAGCTGCGAACCGACCCCTTGTGGCGAGGGGATTTATCCCCTCGCCACAAATGCATGATCTCCAGGGATGTCGCTACCTGGGAATCAACGCCCCCGGTACCTGGATCACCCGGCTCGCCAACAGGTGCCCGGCCTCGGCCGCCTCCGCCGGGCTGCCACCCAGCAAGCGGCTCGCCAGGTAGGCGGCGCTGAACGAGTCACCCGCCGCCGTCGTGTCCACCACCCGTTCGACCCGCTGGGCAGGCACGTCGTAAGACCGACCATCACAACAGATCAGACAGGCCTCGGCGCCGCGCTTGAGCACCACTTCCGGCGTGCCCAGTTGCGCATACGCGGCAAACACCGCCTCGCTGTCGGCGTGACCGTACAGCGCCTGTTCGTCATCCACCGTCAACAGCGCCAGCTCGACGTAGGGCAACACGCTGCGATAAGCCGCGCGGGCGGCCTCGATCGAGGGCCAAAGCCTGGCCCGGTAATTATTGTCGAACACCACTTGGGCGCCGCGCCGGCGCGCCTCGATCAGGGTCTCGATGAGTTTGCGCCGCCCCTGCTCGCCGATGACCGCCAGGGTGATGCCGCTGAAATAAAGCACGTCATAGCCAGGCAACGCCGCCAGGATCGGCGCGGCGGCCGGCGTGGTGAAGCACTCGCGCACCGCCGCCTCGTTGCGCCAGTACAGGAAACGCCGCTCACCGGCCGCATCGGTCTGGATGCAATACAAGCCCGGCAGACGCCCCGGCAAGCGCTGGACCATGCCCAGGCCAATACCTTCAACCGCCCAGCCTTGGCACATGGCGTCGCTGAAACTGTCATCGCCCAGGGCGGTGACGTAATCCACCGAACCTTTGTCGCCCAAGGCCCGGGCCAGGTACACAGCGGCGTTCAGCGTGTCACCGCCGAAGCTCTGTTGCAGGCTGCCGTCGGCGCGTTCTTGCAGTTCGATCATGCATTCGCCGATCAGCGCGATGCGAGGTTTTGAAGCTGTCATGGATAAATCCTGGCATTTCGAGGAGGTCTGGGCGCGACTCGGTCTGAACGTTAGAAACAGGTTTCCATGCTCTCGACTACCCGCAATCCCTCATCCACCAGGCACGCCACCCGCCATTTGTCGAACGTCAGGCACGGATGGGAGGTGCCGAACGCAATGATGTCGCCTACCCGCAACTCGACGCCCGGCGCCACCGTCAGGAACGCATGCTGGTCCATCACCGCCGTCACCTTGCAGCCGCTGATGTCGTCCCCAGCCACCGAATCCGAACCGGGCGTGTAGCGCTTGAGCGGCACCGGTAACCCGGCGTCGTAGGCGACGTCGCGCTTGCCCAGGGCAATCACCGCAAAGCCCGGCTCCGGCAACGATTGCACGTGGGCCCAGACTTCCAGGGCCGGGCGCAGGCCTTCGTGCAGGTCGTTGCGCCGCTCCAGTACGCAGCACTGCGCCTCTTTGTAGATGCCATGATCATGGGCCACGTAACTGCCGGGACGCAGCACGCTGAGGAAACGTCCGTGGGCATTGCGCGCTTCGAACGACTCGGCGATCAGGTCATACCAGGCCGAACCCGAGGCGGTAATGATGGGTTTGTCGATGGCAAACGCGCCGCTGTCCTGCAACTGCATCGCCAGTCCCACCAGGGACGCGGCGAACGCACGGATGCCGCTGACGGCGTGGTCGCCGTGGATCACGCCTTCGTAGCCTTCGATACCGGTCAATGCCAGCGCCGGTTGCGCGCCGATGGCCTCTGCCAGGGCCAGCACCTCGGCCTCGGTCCGGCAACCACAACGACCACCGACCACGCCGTATTCGATCATCACGTTCAAGCGCGCACCGCGAGAGGCGAAATAGGCCCCAAGCTCGGCGACGTTGTCTGGATGATCAACCAGGCAATGGAATTCGAACGTCGGGTCGCCCAGCAGATCGGCGATCAGCGCCATGTTCGGCCTGCCCACCAACTGATTGGCCATCAGCACACGGCGCACGCCATGGGAGTAGGCGGCACGGGTCTGCACCGCCGTGGCGAGGGTCAGGCCCCAGGCGCCGGCTTCGATCTGGCGGCGAAACAGTGCCGGGGTCATGCTGGTCTTGCCGTGGGGCGCCAGCTCTGCACCGCTGTCACTGACGAATTTCTGCATCCAGCGAATGTTGTGTTCCAACGCGTCGCGGTGCAGCACCAGTGCCGGCAGGCTGACGTCCCGCAGCAAATGGGTACCCGGCGCGGCAGCGCCCTTCTCGACGCCAGCGTTATGAATCGCAGAAGACATGGTTGAACTCCTCACACAGCCTCGGCTGTCTATTCGTTGATGCGACGGGCCAGGTTGTTGGCGCTTTCGATCAGCACCCGGCGGTAGTCGGCGTAATTGTTCTTGGCGTCGGCCCTCGGGGCGACGATGCACAGGGTCGCAATCGCCACGCCATTGGGGTCTTTGACCGGGGCGGCGAAGCAATGGGTGAAGGTGTCGGCAACGCTGTCGAAGGAGAAAAATCCATCCATGCCGGCCTGGCGGATTTCCTTGAGGAACTGTTCAAGGGGCAGGCGCTCGCCGTCCGGCAGGATGAAGTCGTCCGGGTCGATCAGGTCGACGATCTGCTGGTCGCTCAAATGTGCCAGCAGCAGGCGCCCGGACGCGGTCCAGGGGATCGGCGCGTTCTCGCCGATGTCCGACGAAATGCGAAAATGCCGCTCGCCTTCCTTCATCAGCGCGACGGTGTATTTGCGCCCGTTGAGCAGGCACATCTGCGCCGTTTCCCGGGTCTGGCGGACGATTTCCTGCAAGGCGTGATCGGCCTCGCGGCTCAAATCGAAATGCCGCAGGTGCGCCTGCCCGAGGAAATACAATTGGCGGCCCAGGTAGACGTGACCGTCCTTGCCCACCGGCTCAAGGATGCGCCGCTCCAGCAGCGACGCCACCAGTTCATAGACCGTGGACTTGGGGCTGCCGATGCCGCTGGCAATATCGTTCGGGCGCAGCGGCTGGCCGATTTCCTTGAGGAAATCGAGAATATCGAACGCCCGATCCAATCCTCGAGCCCGGCGTTTGATGGTGTCTTCGGTCATGTCTGCGGTTCCTGAGATCAATTTTCAACGGGCACGAACGCCCTTGTGGCGAGGGAGCTTGCTCCCGCTGGCCTGCGCAGCAGGCCCATTTTTGCGACTGCTGCGCAGCCGAGCGGGAGCAAGCTCCCTCGCCACGGAAAGTGGCCTCGCCAGAGTATCGTGTTCAGGCCTTTTTCTTGTAGGCCACACAATCGATCTCGACCTTGCAATCGACCATCATGCTCGCCTGCACACAAGCCCGGGCCGGGGCGTGTTCCGGGCTGAAGTATTCGCCGAAGACCTTGTTGAAACTCCAGAAGTCCCTAGGGTCATCCAGCCAGACACCACAGCGCACCACATCCTTGAGGTCGTAACCGGCCTCTTCGAGTATCGCGATCAGGTTTTTCATGGTCTGGTGCGTCTGCTCGACGATGCCGCCAGCAATGATCTCGCCGTTCACCGCCGGCACCTGGCCGGACACGTGCAACCAGCCATCGGCCTCCACGGCGCGGGCGAATGGCCGTGGCTGGCCGCCGCCTGCGGTGCTGCCGGTGCCGTAGCGCGTAATGCTCATGGTTATCTCCTTGTTGAATTGAATTTAAAAACGGGTGTTCTTGAGAAATTCCGCCAGGCGTGGCGATTGGGGGCGTTCGAACAGTTCCTTCGGCGGCCCCTGCTCTTCGATGCGGCCCTGGTTCATGAAGACGATTTTGTCGGACACCTCGAAGGCAAAGCGCATTTCGTGGGTCACCAGCAACATGGTCATGCCGTCTTCGGCCAGCCCCTTGATCACGTTCAGTACTTCGCCAACCAGCTCCGGGTCCAGGGCCGAAGTCACTTCGTCGAACAGCATCAGGCTCGGGTTCATCGCGATGGCCCGGGCAATCGCCACGCGCTGCTGCTGGCCGCCGGACAACTGACCGGGAAAATGATCGCGCCGTTCCAGCAGGCCGACCCGCTGGAGCCATTTTTCAGCCAAGGCCACCGCTTCATCCTTGGGCAGCTTTTTCACCTTGAGCAATCCCAGCGTGACGTTCTGCAGCGCGGTCAAATGGGGAAACAGGTTGAATTGCTGGAAGGCCATGCCGGTCATCGCCCGGTGTCGGGCGATGACTTTTTCAGGATGGCGGACACGCTTGCCGTCCACCTCGTCATAACCGATGGACTCGCCGTCGAGCACGATCTGGCCGCCCTGGAATTCTTCCAGCATGTTCACGCAGCGCAACAGCGTGGTCTTGCCCGAGCCGCTGGAGCCGATCAACGTGACCACGTTGCCGCGCTGCATGCTCAGGTCCACACCCTTGAGCACTTCCAGCGGACCGTATTGTTTGCGCAGGCCGCGAATGTCCAGCAGCGGTTGGGCGTTCGAGAGGGATACGTCAGTCATGGCAAGGCCACCCGCTTTTCAATGTGCCGCCCGAGCAATTCGATGGCGTAGTTGATGATGAAAAAGAGAAACCCGGCGAACAGGTAGAACTCCAGGGTCATGAAGGTCCGGGCGATGATCTGCTGGGTGCTGAGCAGCAATTCGGCGACGCCGATCACCGACAGCAAGGTCGAGGCCTTGACGATCTCGGTGGAGGAATTGACCCAGGTCGGCAGGATCTGCCGCAACGCCTGGGGCAACAGCACATAGCCCAGCGCCTGGTAAAACGTCAGGCCGATGGCCTGGCTCGCTTCCATCTGCCCACGGGGCAAGGCCTGCAACGCACCGCGCACGATCTCGGCGACATGCGAACCACAAAATAGCGTCAAGCCCAGGACACCGGCCTGGAACGCGCCGATCTGCCAGCCCAGCGCCGGCGCCATGTAGAAGCAGGCCAGCACCAGCACAAACACCGGCGTGCCGCGAATCAGGTCGACGTAGAAACGAAACGGCGCGCGCGTCCAGACCCGCCCGTATGTCAGCGCCAATCCGGCGACGACGCCGATCAAGGTGCCCAACACAATCGCCAGCAGCGAACACTGCACACTGGTCAGGAAACCGGCCAGCAAGGTGTCCCGGGCGACCCACAACTCATGCAACCAACTGGGGGATTCGTACATGGAACACTCCTAACGGCGGATCGCCAGGCGCTGCTCGAAATACCGCAGCAGCATGGCGATGAGGTAACAGGCCGCGACATACAGGGCCGTGGTCACCAGCCAGGTTTCAATCACCCGGTAGCTCTCCACGTTGATCTTGCGGGCGTAATAGGTCAGCTCCGGCACGGCAATCGCCGCCGCCAGGGACGTGTCCTTGAACAGCGAAATGAAGTTGTTCGACAGCGCCGGCAGCACATTGCGCAACATCACCGGCACGGTCACGTAGGCCTTCACCTGCCACTCGCCCAGGCCGATCGCCAACCCCGCCTCACGCTGTCCCTTGTGAATGCTCACCAGCCCGCCGCGGAACACTTCGGTCAGGTAGGCCCCGGCGTATAACGAAAGAGTGATGACAAACGACGGCAGCTTGTCCAGGCGAATGCCCAGGCTCGGCAAGGCGAAATAGATCAGCAGGATCAACACCAGGATCGGCGTATTGCGGATCACCGTGACGTACACCGAGGCCAGCACTCGCAGCAGGCGGTGCTTGCTCAGCAGCGCGAACGCCAGCAGCAGGCCGATCACGCAACCGATGGCAATCGACACCAGCGCCAGGGAAAGGCCCAGGCCCAGCCCCGCCAGCAAGGTGTCGAAATCGCGCCAGACGGCGGCAAAGTTCAACTGATAATTCATGGTCGGCAATACCTTAGTCGGAGCGCCTTGATGTGGCGCTCCGGGCTCACAGGGTCATTTGTATTCAACCGGAAAACCAATGGCGGGCGACGGCAGCTCGACACCGAACCACTGCTTGAACGACGCCGCATAGGTGGGGAATTCCACGCCGGTCATGGCCTCGTGCAGCGCGGTGTTGACGAAGTTCAACCAGTCCTGGTCGCCGCGCTTGACTGCACAGGCGTAGGTTTGCGGGCTCCAGGCATAGGCCGGGCTGCGGTAGCGCCCAGGGTTCTGCACCATCAGGTATTTGACCGAAGACTGATCGGTGGCGGCGGCATCGGCGCGGCCGGAGTTCACCGCCTGATACATCAAGTCGACGCTGTCGTATTGATCGACCTTGGCCTTGGGCAACGCCTGGTGCACCAGTTCTTCGGCATAGACGTTCTGCAACACCGCCACGGTGACGTCATCGCCCGCCGCCTTGAGGTCTTCGATCTCCTTGTACTTGCTGTTGGCCGGCAATAGCAGACCCACCCCTTCGCGGTAGTAAGGCAGGGTGAACGCCACTTGCTGGGCGCGACTGGCGGTGACGGTGATGAACTGGCAACTCATGTCGACCTTGTCGGTCAGCAGGTTGGGAATCCGCGCATCGGACGACTGCACCACGAACTCGACTTTCTCCGGATCATTGAACAGACCCTTGGCGACCATCCGCGCAATGTCGATATCGAACCCCTGCAACTTGCCATCCGCTCCCTGGAAGTGCCACGGCGCGTTGGTGCTGCCGGTGCCCACGATCAATTTCCCGCGTTGCAGCACGCTGTCGAGCTTGCTGTCGGCCGCCTGGGCGACACCCACGGCAGCCGTCGTGGCTGCGAAGAAAAAAACACACGCTTTGAACAAGGAAGGTCGGCGTTGCATGGCAAGCACTCCAAGGTGAGTTTATTCCGCTATACCGGAACATGGTATGTAACAACGGAATAGACAGCAGAAAGTGTGCCACAGCCTTTCGGCCCTGGGGAGGGATAAATGGAAAGCGAATGAAATCAGCCAGATAGAAAAAGCCAACGGCTAAGCGCCGTTGCGGCGCGAAATTGGGTTGCTACCGTTGGCTACGGCGGCCGGTTACAAAGGCCCCATCCCGAAGCGTCGGCGAGTGCCGGCTACCCCCGTCGCACCGAAAGAGAGCCGTTGGACGGCCAGCCTCACCGGGATGCCTACGATGCGGTTCGAGAGAAACCGACGTTGCACCGCACACCAAGCGCCACGATCAGCTTTTAAGCTCTGCCTCAAGGAAGCTCACCAACGCCTGCACCCGCGCACTGCGCAACGTGCGCGAGGGCACCAGCAAATTGATCGGTGCGCTGTCGAACCGCCAGTCCGCGAGCACGCGCACCAGCCGTCCTTCGGTCACGGATTTGCTGACGTCCCACTGCGAACGTAACACCAGCCCCAGGCCCTCCTCCGCCCAGCGCCGGGCCACGCTGCCATCGTTGCTCATCAAGGCCGGCTTGATGCGCAGGGTTTTGCGCCGTTGCTCGTTGCGCAGGTGCCACAGCGTGACATCCTCGTCGTTTTCACGGATGCAAATGCAGCGGTGCCCGGCGAGTTGCTCGGGTGACGTAGGCATACCGTGTTGCTCCAGATAGGCCGGGCTCGCGCAGAGCCATCGTTCATTCGAGGTCAGGGGGCGGGCGACCCAAAGACTGTCGCTGAGGTTGCCGATGTGGATCACCGCATCGCTGTCGTGACGATCGGGCCAAGGCGTTTCCCGCAAATCGAGATGGAGGCATAACTGCGGATGCAGCCGGGCAAAACGCGCCAGCAGCGGCGCAACGCGTTGACGCCCGAAGCCGAACGGCGCCGCCAACCTGAGAGTGCCGACCAGTTGATCATTGCGGCGCCTGAACGACTCGGGTAGCGCTTCAAGCTGTTCCAGCAAGCTCGCACTCTGTTGGGCGAAACGCTCGCCGTCGGCCGTCAGGCTCAGGCGCCGCGCGTCGCGGTTGGCCAGGGTCAGGCCGAGCAATGCCTCCAGCTTGCGCAGGCGCATCGACAGCGCGGGGGGCGAGACATCCAGCGCCCTGGCGGCAGCGCTCAAAGAATCGGAACGCGCCAATGTCACGGTCATGCGCAGGTCTTCAAGGCTGATCATTCAGTTCAACTTAATGATTGATGATGGCGCATTGAACCACGACTTCACGCTGACTGAGTAGAGTCACGCCAGTCCCAGCCAACCGAGTCCAGCCCATGCCAGCCTCAATCACCACGCTCGATACCCCCTGCGCCCTGATCGACGTCACACGCATGCACCGCAATATCCAGCGCATGCAGCAGCGCATGGACGCCTTGGGCGTGCGCTTGCGGCCGCACATCAAGACCAGCAAATGCTTGCCGGTGGTCCAGGCGCAGATCGACGCGGGTGCGAGCGGCGTCACCGTGTCCACTTTAAAGGAAGCGCAACATTGCTTCGCCGCTGGCATCGAGGATATCTTTTATGCCGTCGCCATGGCGCCCGGAAAATTGCCTCAAGCTCTGATCCTCAAGCGCAAGGGTTGCCGCCTGGGCATCCTCACCGACAGCCTGGCGGGAGCGCAGGCCATTGTTGATTTCGGCCAGCAGCACGACGCGCGTTTCGACGTCTGGATCGAGATCGACTGCGACGGCCATCGATCCGGCCTGCGGGTCGATGACGACTCACTCATCGCCATTGCACGGTTGCTCAACGACGGCGGCATGCCGCTTTGCGGGGTCATGACCCACGCCGGCTCCAGTTACGAACTCGACAGCCCGCAGGCGCTACAAGTCTTGGCCGAACAGGAACGCAGCACTTGCGTCAGCGCCGCCCAACGTCTGCGCGAAGCCGGGCTGGCCTGCCCGCAAGTCAGCATCGGTTCGACGCCCACTGCGTTGTCGGCGCTGAGCCTGGAGGGCGTGACCGAAGTGCGCGCTGGCGTCTATGTGTTCTTCGACCTGGTGATGCAGAACGTTGGCGTCTGCCAGCCGGATGAGCTGGCGCTGAGCGTACTGACCACCGTCATCGGCCATCAGCCCGACAAAGGCTGGATCATCACTGATGCTGGCTGGATGGCCATGAGCCGCGACCGCGGGACCCAACGTCAGCAGCGGGATTTCGGCTATGGACAAGTGTGCACCGAAGCCGGCGAATGGATCGAGGGCGCACTGCTCACGGGCGCCAATCAGGAACACGGCATCATCACCCTCGCCGATGCCACGGGCTTCGATATCACGACGCGCTTCCCGGTCGGCCACCGCCTGCGCATCCTGCCCAACCATGCCTGCGCCACCGGCGCGCAGTTTCCCCATTACCACGCCTGCAAGGACACCGGCGAGGTGCAAACCTGGAGTCGCCTGCATGGCTGGTGAAATCGATTTTATCCAGACCCTTGATGCCGCAGCGCCAGGCGGACATTACTCCCAAGCGGTCGCGTACCAGGGCATGCTGTATGTCTCGGGACAATTGCCGATACGCGCCGATGGCTGCCACCGCATTGGCGAGCCCTTCGAGGTGCAAGTGACCGTCGCCCTGGATAACTTGATGGCGATTCTCGGCGCGGCGGGCCGGCGTCCAAGTGACTTGTTGAAGGTGACGGTGTACATCGCAGGCATTGAGCACTGGCCTGCGTTCGACCGGATCTACACGCGCTATCTGGGCGACCATCGACCCGCACGTGCAGTGGTCCCCGTGCCGGCTCTGCATCACGGGTACCTGATTGAAATCGAAGCGCTGGCCGGTGGCGGTTAAGGGCATGAAATAGACCTCAGCCCCCCGGAACCGATGTCGCTACATTTTTTGCGAAGTTAGCCTGGCAGATACAGCAGATTGTTCTTTGCCAGGCTCAACAACGGCACATCCCGCCAGGGCCGCTTTGTTAGTTTATCGGGAAGAATCACGACCTGCTTTCGGCAGCGTCGTCACTGCCCCAGGAGCCCGTTGGATGACCACCCAAACCTCGAATATTGCGCAAACCACCGGGCAGTTTTATATCGATGGTCGCTGGCAGTCTCCGGCCCGATCAACGACGCTATCGGTGATCAATCCCGCCACCGAGGAAATTATCGCCGAGGTCGCCCAGGGCTCCTCCCAAGACGTTGACCGCGCCGTCGCCGCGGCTCGCGCGGCGTTTCCCAACTGGGCCGCAACGCCGGTGGCGGATCGTGCGTTGATCGTCGGCAAGATTCACGAGCTGATGCTCGAACGCAAGGAAGCGCTGGCCCAGGTGCTGTGCCTGGAGATGGGCGCGGCCATCGGTTTCGCACGGTCCATGCAGGTGCCATTGGCCGCTGAGCACGTTCGGGTCGCGCGCGATGTGCTGACTTCCTATCACTTCCAGCACGTCGAAAACGGCACGGCCATCGTGCGCGAACCCATCGGCGTCTGCGGCCTGATCACCCCGTGGAACTGGCCGCTTTACCAGATCACCGCCAAGGTTGCCCCGGCGATTGCCGCCGGTTGCACCGTGGTGCTCAAGCCCAGCGAACTGTCCCCCTTGAGCGCCCTGTTGTTCGCCCAATTGGTGCATGACGCCGGTCTGCCGGCGGGCGTGTTCAATCTCGTCAACGGCGGCGGTGCCGAAGTCGGCGCGGCCATGGCCGTGCACCCCGAGATCGACATGATCTCCATCACCGGCTCCAACCGCGCGGGCGCCCTGGTCGCGCAAGCCGCCGCCACCACGGTGAAGCGCGTCACCCAGGAGCTGGGCGGCAAGTCACCGAACATATTGCTGCCCGATGCGGACTTTGCCAAAGCGGTGCCGCCGGGAGTGATGTCGGCGTTCCGCAATGTCGGCCAGTCGTGCAGCGCACCGACCCGAATGATCGTGCCGCGCAACCGCCTGGCGGAAGTCGAGGCGCTGGCCGCGGCCACCGCCAACGCGATCATCGTCGGCGACCCCTTGTCGGAGGAAACCGTACTGGGCCCGATCGCCAACGAGGCACAGTTCAAGCGCGTGCAGGCCATGATCGAAGCGGGCCTGGATGAAGGGGCAAAACTGCTCTGCGGCGGTCCGGGGCGCGTAGCCGGTTTTGAAAAAGGCTTCTACACCCGGCCGACGGTGTTCTCTCACGTCAGCACCGGCATGCGCATCGCCCAGGAGGAAATCTTCGGCCCGGTGCTGTGCATCATCCCCTACGACACGGTGGATGAAGCAGTGGCCATCGCCAACGACACCGTCTACGGCCTGGGCGCCCATGTCCAAGGCCAGGACCTCGATCAGGCCCGCGCCGTGGCTGCGCGCATCCGCGCCGGGCAAGTGTTGTTGAACTACCCGGCCTGGAATCCCATGGCGCCGTTCGGTGGTTACAAGCGCTCGGGAAACGGACGCGAATATGGGGTCCATGGATTTGAGGAGTATCTGGAAATCAAGGCGATTGTCGGGTTCGAGTGACCGCCCTACTCCTCGAGCCGCCCCGTGCCCTCACGATCACGTTCGTAGTGCCGGGCCAGCGCAAACGGCGGCAGCCAGGACTCACGGCGCACGGTCCAGCATTCGTAAGTGGGCGTCAGTTGGTCGGGGGCGTCGAGCGCGCCGAGGTGCACTTCGATTTCGTCGCCACTGCGGGCGAACAGGGATGAGCCGCAGGTGGGGCAGAAATGGCGTCCAGCATAGTCCCGGGTTTCGCCCTTGATCGTCACCGCGTCCTCGGGGAACACGGCGGCGGCGTAAAACAGTGCACCAAGGTGCTTGCGGCAATCGAGGCAGTGGCAAAGGCCGATCCGGTATGGGCGCCCCGAAGCTTCAATGCGAATGTTGCCGCACAGGCAACCGCCGGTGAATCGGTCCATCGTGCATCTCCTCTGCTATCGAGAATGTTTTCATGACGTGTGCCGATCAAGGATAGGTGCATGTTGCGCCATCAGCTCGACCACCCAGTCGATGAACACTCGCAACTTGGCGCTGATGTGACGGTTCGGCGGATAAGCCACGTAGAGCGGCATCGGGTCCAGGCGCCAGCCTGCGAACAGCGGCACCAGCGTACCCTGCGCCTCGTGGAGTCGTGACATGTAGCTGGGCAGCCAGAGTATTCCCAACCCCGCCAAGCCTGCGGCGAGGTAAGCGTTGCCATCGTCGACCGCCACGACGTAGCGCCCCTTGATGTGCAGGCGCTCGTCGAGGTTGTGCATGGCGTAAGGCAGCGCTTTGCCGGTGCGTGCCCAGAGGAAACCGACGATGCGGTGCTCGGAATCCTCCAGTTCCAGGGGATGAACGGGCGTGCCCACGCGCGCCAGGTAACTCGGCGCGGCGAAGACGCCGAGGGCCAGGTTGCCGACGCGCCGGCCGATCAGCGACTGATCCTTCAGTTCACCGCCACGCACCACGCAATCGACGTTTTCATCAATGATGTCGACGATGCGATCACTCACGCCCATGTCGATCTGGATGTCCGGATAGCGGGCATGAAAAGCCGGCAGCGCCGGCACCAGGATCATCGCGGCCAGCGGGCTCGGCACATCAACCCGCAGACGCCCTCGAGGCAGCGCCTGGGCGCCCGACAGGCTGGTCTCGGCATCGTCCATGTCAGCCAGCAGGCGAATCGCTCGCTCATAGAAGACTGCACCGTCAGCGGTGACATTGACCTTGCGCGTCGTGCGGTTGAGCAGCTTGACCCGCAAGCGTGCCTCGAGCTGCTGCACCAACTGGGTCACGGTGGTCTTGCTCATGTGCAGGGTTTGCGCCGCCTTGGTAAAACTGCCCGCCTCCACCACTCGAACAAACGCTTGCATCGCATCGAAACGATCCATCTTCTCCGCCGCCTCCGTCAGATTGTTTGGGATTCACGAACAGTGAGCGCCAAGGTTGCTCGTTTATCGCCCGGGTACAAGCCCCTAGAGTGACTGCAACGATGAATTCGCGTCGTTCCACATGATTTCCGGAGGTTCCCATGACACCGCGTGACGTAGTTTTCCCACCCGGACGCCAGGCGCTATACGAACGCAACCGCTATTCGCCGGCGATTCGTTCCAATGGTTTCCTGTTCGTCTCCGGGCAAGTCGGCAGCACTGAGGATGGCTCGCCCGAGCCCGTGCTGGAAGACCAGGTCCGCCGCGCCTTCAACAATCTCAAGGCGATACTCGCCGCCGCTGATTGCAGCTTTGACGATGTGGTCGATGTCACGGTCTTCATGGTCGACCCGCAGTCGATTTTCGAGCGGGTCTGGAGCGTCGTGCCCGAATTCTGGGGCAACGCGCCGCACCCGACGCTGACGGCGGTGGGCGTGACGTGGCTGTATGGTTTTCAGTTCGAGATCAAGGTGATCGCCAAATTGCCTGAAGGCGACAGGTAACGCGTTGACCTGAGGGCGACAAAGCAATGCCATCGCGAGCAGGTCCGCGATGGCGAAGCGTCAACCTTTCACCGCTGCCTGGATCGCCGCGATGTCGATCTTGGTCATCGTCATCATGGCTTCGAAGGCACGCTTGGCGGCAGCCTTGTCGGTGCTGGTGACGGCATCGACCAGCACGCGGGGACTGATCTGCCACGACACGCCCCATTTGTCCTTGCACCAGCCGCAGGCGCTGGCCTGGCCGCCGTTGTCGATGATCGCGTTCCACAAGCGGTCCGTTTCGGCCTGGTCATCGGTGGCGACCTGGAACGAAAAAGCCTCGTTGTGCTTGAACATCGCGCCGCCGTTGAGCCCGATACAAGGGATGCCGATCACCGTGAAGTCCACGGTGATCACATCGCCCTGCTGGCCGGCAGGGTAATCGCCCGGCGCATGATGGATGGCGTCCACTGCGCTGTCGGGAAACGTCCTTGCATAGAACTCCGCCGCTTCCTGCGCAGTGCCGTCGTACCAGAGACAGATCCTGTTCTTATTGTTCATTGCGCTTCTCCGAAAGGGACTGGACGGTGAAGTCTAGCAGCCCCCCGCGAAGGTGAATGACCAGGCCTCAGGTGAACAGATCGACGCCCAGTTGGAATGCGACCCACAGCGCCAGGCCAGTGGCAAAGACCAGGGCGATGTTTTCGAACAGGTTGTTGCGGTATTCCTTGCTCAGCAACGACTTCTGGTTGGACATGATCAACAGGCCCAGGGAAATTACCGGCAAGCCAATGATGTTCAGCGCATTGACACCGATGGTCAGGGTCACGAAGTCCGGCATGCCCGGCAGCGACCAGATCAGCGGTGTCACGAGAATGAACAACATGAACCACTTGTGCATCGGGTCGCGATGGAACTCCTTGCCATAACGCTCGCGACGCTCGGGCTTGACGTGCTGGAAAGCGTCGGTGATGAGCATCGGGAACGCCGTGGTCTTGCCGGAAATACTGGCAAACAAGGTGGCGAAGACACCGATGAAGAAGACGTACCAACCGATCGGGCCGAAGAAGATTTCCAGGGCCTTGCCCAGGTCGCCCAAGGTGTTGACCTCAATGCCGTTGGGCCGCAGGATTTCCGCGCCGACAATCCAGATCGCCAGGTTGATGACGATGCCGACGAACACCGCAAACAGCAGGTCGTTACGCTGGATGCGCTTGTGCTCCGGCCCGACCCAACCTTTCTGGCGCATGACGTAGGGGTGGACGAAGTTGGCGATGGAACCCGCCACAGCACCGATCACCGACACCGCCACCAGCAGCGCACCGTGCACGCCTTCATCGGGCGGGATGCTGAAGCCGATGGTGCCTTTGACGATACCAGCGACATCCGGTCCGGACATCACCGCCAGCGCCAGGAACGCCAGCGTCATGATCGCCAGCAGCACCTTCATCACGCCTTCGATCATCGTGTAGATATTGCGCCCGACGAGCATCCACACCGCCAGCACCACCGCCACCGAACAGAGCAGCGCGTAGTCCGTCTTGAGCAGCATGGCCAAGGCCTCACCGGCGCCCTTGATCATGTAGGCATTCATCAGATGCCCCATGAGCAGCGCGTACACCAGCATGAACCAGGCAAAAAACGGGTTCAGTTGTGCGTAGCCTTGCAGGATGGTCATGCCCTGGTTATTGCAGAGCTGGAAGCGCGCAATGATGTTGACGATCAGGTATCGAAGCAGCAGGGACACCGCCAGCACCCACATCATCGCGTAGCCGTAGTTCGCGCCGGCCACGGAAGATGTGATGAGGTCGCCAGCGCCCAGCCAGGACAGTACCGCGATGATACCGGGGCCAAGTAGCTTTAACAGTCGGGTGAAGCGACCTTGCGCGGGGGCACTGGCCTTGCCTTCTACGGAAGGAATGCTCGACATGGATGGATCTCCGTTATTTTTTTTGTGAGAACGGAGACAGTCCATCATATTTCGTACGACATCGTACAACTATAATTAGACTGGAAATGTGTAAAAATATTTCAAAGTCTGAGGTATGGGAAAACGCCACTACGGTAAGCCCTCACGGGACATTCCCCAGCTCGCCATGGTTGATCATCCAGCGAATCACGCTCGCCACTGGCACGCGATAATGCTGAACCGCGTTCAAACCCGCCTGGTCATGCCGGTACCGTTCGACATAGCGGCTGAGCAACACGTGCCGGCCATCCTCGGCAAGCCGCAGTTCGACTTCATGACAGTGCAGCGCACCTTGGCCGAGGTTTTTCACCCGCCGATGCAGGACCAGTGCTTCGCTATTCATCCGCGGCCCCTTCTTCCTGGCATTGCGGCTCGTCTTGCACGGAGCCCAGCTTGCCCTCGGCGACGAAGTCGGCGCGCCGTTGCGCGGTCACGTCACGAAGCGCCACGTAATAATCAGGTTTGGCCTGGAGTTTGTCGGTAAGCGGCAGCGCCTCCGCCCGGCCATCGACGACACCGCCAACGGTCTTGATCGTGCCCAACGTCTCGACGGTATCGCTGTTGCTGCCGAACGGGTCCACGGCGAAGCTCACCACCTTGCCGGTCGCGTCCCGCAAGTTGCCAGTGCCAAACAGTGGCAGCTCGACAATCGGCCCGGGGGCGATGTTCCAGACGCCGAAGGTCTGGCCGAAATCGGCCTCGTGGCGCTCGATGCCCATTTTGCCCGACACGTCGATCAGCCCGACGATGCCCACGGTGGTGTTAATGACAAAACGCCCCAGGGTGGTGACCGAGCGCTGCCCGTTGCCTTGCAACAGATCGTTGATGAACACCTTGGGCTCGCCGAAGTTGGCGACGAAGTTGTGCACGCCGGTCTGGAACATGTCCGGCAGTTTGCGATAACCCCGGGCGACGGGGGCCAACGCGTAGTCGTCGAGCGTGCGGTTGAAGGCGAAGATGCCGCGGTTCACCGGCTCGACGGGGTCGTGCACGGCGTAGGGAGCAGGCTGGCAACTGCCCGGCGTGGCGGCGGGTGTGCTGGTGCAACCGCTGGCGAACGCCGCCAGCGCAACGACGACGGTGGATCGAGCAAGCAGCGGCGCGGGTCTGGCGATCGGCATACAGAATTATCTCGGCGAGGAATGAGGAGTGCCTACCCGTTGAAAGCCGAACACCAAACCCGTGGCGAGGGAGCTTGCTCCCGCTGGGTCGCGAAGCGGCCCCCAAAAATCCATGAGCGCTTCGCACTCAAGCGGGAGCAAGCTCCCTCGCCACAGGGTTCAGTGCACAGCTTCACTGGCTGACATCGACGCAATCCTGCCGCGGTTTTCTTGCCCGAAGATTTCCGCAATGTTGCGCGCCGGTCGCTTTATTTCCGGATTGAAATATATGACGCGCACCCCGCAATCACCCTAGTATTGACCCCGTATTCACTGCCCGACGTGACCACCGTGAGCCATTTACTCCTGGTGGACGATGACCTCGAAGTCCTCGCCCTCCTGCGCAAGTTTCTTGAACAACATGGCTATAGCGTTGAGGTCGCCGCCGACGGCAACGCCTTGTGGCGAGCGGTGGAACGTCGGCAGCCAGACCTGATCATTCTTGACGTCATGCTCCCCGGCGATAACGGGCTGGTGCTTTGCCAACGGTTAAGGACCGAACACCGGGTCGGCATCATCATGCTCACCGCCATGGGCGAGTTGAGCGATCGCGTCGTCGGCCTGGAAATGGGCGCCGACGATTACCTGACCAAACCCTTCGACGCGCGGGAGCTGCTGGCCCGGGTGCGCGCCGTCCTCAGGCGCACCGGCGAAGCCAGGGGCGCCTTGGGAGATTCGAGCCGGCCGGTCCTGGAATTCGAAGGCTGGCAGCTGGACGTCACCCGGCGCGAATTGCGCTCCCCCGACAAGGTCATGATCCCGCTGTCGGCCGGTGAATTCGAGCTGCTGCTGGTGTTCGCCGAACACTCGCGCCGCGTACTGACCCGCCAGCAGTTGCTCGATATGGCTCGTGGCGAAACCTTCGATGCGTTTGACCGCAGCATCGATGTCCAGGTCAGCCGACTGCGACGCAAACTGGAGTCCGACGTTACGGGCCCATCGATGATCCGCACCGTTCGCAACAGCGGCTACCTGTTCAGTCCCCACGTGGTGAAACGATGACCGGCCAGCGCGCCAAAGTGCCTCGGCCACGGGACACGGTCGCGCGCTGGATCGCCCTGACTACCATGGTCGCGATGCTGACGTTGCTGGCCCTCAACGAATTGTTTTCCCTGTTGGCCGGTGCCTGGGCGCGCCCTCCCCTGATGGAAACCGGCCTGATGGAAAAGGCTGCGGCCATCACCCGCATCATCGACTCGGTCGCCCCCGGACAACGGCTCGACATTGCCAAGGCCGCCAGCGACCAAGGGCTCAGCGTGCAGTGGTTGCAGCGCCATGAAGAGGCGCGGTTGCCCATCGTCGACGACCCGGAGTTCAGCGAGGGCTCGGCGTTTTTGCGTCGTCAACTGGGCAGGCCCGACGCCCGCATCGAGGCCTACGAGCCGGGGGACTGGCCCGCCGAGGACCCCGCCCGGCGCTACGCCCTGATCATCGAGCTGGCGGACCATACCTGGGTGGACCTATCCGTGGCGTCACGCAGCTGGGGACTGGGGGAATGGCAGCGCAACCTGATCATTATCGCGCTTATCCTGCTCTCGACATTGGTCGTCGCCCTGATTGCCACGCGGCACCTGGCGACACCGCTGGAACGCTTCGCCGAGGGTGCCCGGCGCTTCGGCGTGGATTTCCGGGCGCCGCCCATCCCGGTCGTCGGCCCCCACGAAATACGCCAGGCGATCCTGGCCTTCAACGCCATGCAGGCCCAGCTCAAGCACTTCGTCCAGGACCGCACGCAAATGCTCGCCGCCATCTCCCACGACTTGCGGGCGCCACTGACCCGCATGCGCCTGCGCGGCGAGTTCATTGAGGACGCCGAACAGCAATCGAGGTTGTTCAGGGACGTCGACGAAATGCAGGCGATGGTCAACGCCGCGCTGGAATTCTTCCGCGACGAAGCGCGGCTCGAGCACGCCACGGCATTCGACCTGGCGGAACTGCTGCATACGGTCGTCGATGACCTCAGGGACGCAGGTATCGAGGTCTACTTTGCGGGCGCCCAGCGCTTTGTCTATGTGGGCCGGCCTATTGGGATAAAACGTGCGCTGACCAACCTGATCGACAACGCGATCAAATACGGCACCGAGCCCAGCGTCCAGCTCAAGGCCTACACGGACTGCGTCGAGATCCGCGTCCTCGATCGCGGTCCGGGCATCGCGCCGCAATTTCACGAGCAAGTCTTCGCGCCATTCTTTCGCATCGAGGGTTCACGCAACAAGAACACCGGCGGCGTCGGCCTGGGCCTGTCGGCGGCGCGGGCGACAGTGCTGGAGCATGGCGGCACGCTGACCCTCAGGAATCGGCGCGATGGTGGCCTGGAGGTCAAAGTCACGCTCCCGCTCAATTGACCCCTGGGCGAACAATGCCCTAAACATCACACGCCTTCCCCGGTAGGATGTCCGGCCTTTTGCCTTGGACCCAGTCGCCTGGAATTGCCTGATGATCCTGATCGTTTACGCCCATCCCTACCCCGACCAGTCGCGGGTCAACCAGCAAATGCTCAAGCGCGCGTCCACCCATCCGCACGTGGTGATACGGTCTCTCTACGACCTCTATCCCAACTTCGACATCGACGTCGAGGCCGAACAGCGCGCCGTCGAACAGGCAGGCTTGGTCGTGCTCCAGCATCCGATGTACTGGTACAGCATGCCGCCCCTGCTGAAATTATGGATCGATAAGGTGTTTACCCACGGCTGGGCGTACGGCAAAGGCGCAACGGCCCTCACGGACAAAAGCCTGCTCTGGGCGGTGACCACCGGCGGCGAACACGATCATTTCCAGATGGGCGCCTATCCAGGCTTTTGCGTGCTGGCCCAGCCCCTCCAGGCGACCGCGCTTTACTGCCACATGCGCTGGTTGGAGCCGGTGGTCGTGCATGGCGCGTATGCCGCCGAATCCGACGCCCAACGCGCACAAATCGAACACTACGGCGAACGCCTGGCCGCCTGGAAGGAAGATTGATATGGAGACCCATAGCCTGATTGAAATGCTGATCTACCTGGCCTCGGCGACGTTGATCGTACCGATTGCCGTACGTTTCGGCCTGGGCCCGGTGCTGGGTTACCTGCTGGCCGGCTGCGTGATCGGCCCGTGGGGGCTGAAGTTGATTACCGACGTCAAGGCCATCCTGGAGTTCGCCGAAATCGGCGTGGTCCTGATGCTGTTCATCATCGGCCTTGAGCTCGATCCCAAACGCCTGTGGGCGCTGCGTCGGATGGTGTTTGGTGGCGGCGCGCTACAGATGCTCGCTTGCGGTGCCGCCATTGCGGCGTTTTGCGCAGCGCTCGGGCTGGGTTGGACGGCGGCATTGCTGGTAGGCCTGACCCTGAGCCTTTCCTCCACGGCCATCGCCATGCAGGCAATGAGCGAACGCAACCTGACCGCGACCGCCGTGGGCCGCAGCAGCTTTGCCGTGCTGCTGTTTCAGGACATCGCGGCCATTCCCCTGGTCGCCATGATCCCGTTGCTCTCGGCCCACGGCACCACACCGTCGGGTACCGCCCTGGCGTTGTCGATCGTCAAGATCGTCGCCGCCATCAGCGTCGTCGTGCTGCTCGGGCGTTACGTGACGCGACCGCTGCTGCGCTTCGCCGCGCGCTCGGGCCTGCGTGAAATCTTCAGTGCCGTGGCGTTGTTCCTGGTGTTCGGCTTCGGCTTTCTGCTGGAAGAAGCCGGCCTGTCGATGGCCATGGGCGCCTTCCTCGCCGGTGTGCTGTTGGCCAGTTCCGAATACCGCCATGCCCTGGAGAGCGACATCGAACCGTTCAAGGGCCTGCTACTGGGGTTGTTCTTCATCGGCGTCGGCATGTCGATCGATTTCGGCACGCTGATCGACTCACCGCTGAAAGTCATCACCCTGACCCTCGGGTTCATCCTGATCAAACTGCTGGTGATCAAGACCGTCAGTCGCTTCCTGAATGTTCCCGCCGGCCAGCGTTCCTGGCAGGCGGTATTGCTCGGCCAGGGCAGTGAGTTCGCCTTCGTGGTGTTCGGCGCCGCGACGCTGGCCGGCATCCTGACCGACCAGTGGGGCAAGAGCCTGACGCTGGCGGTGGCGTTGTCGATGTGCGTGACGCCCTTGCTCATTTTGGTGTTGGAGCGGATCGAGTCGGCCGGCAAAAAAGGCCGCCAGGAATCCGACCTCGTCGACCAGCAGAACCCGCGGGTGATCATCGCCGGCTTCGGCCGTTTCGGGCAGATCGCCGGACGCTTGCTGATGTCCTGCGGCGTCGAGGTGGTGGTCCTGGATCACGACCCCGACAACATCGAGACACTGCGAAAATTCGGCGTGAAGGTGTTCTACGGCGACGCCACGCGCCTCGATCTGCTGCACGCGGCCGGGGCGGCCCAGGCGGCGGTGCTGATCAATGCGATCGACGATCAGCAAGACAACCTGACACTGACCCGGTTGGCCCAGGAGCACTTCCCCATGCTGAAACTCGTCGTTCGCGCGCGGGACATGGGCCACCTGATCAACCTGCGTCAGATGGGCGTAGAAATCGCCGAGCGGGAAACCTTCGAGAGCGCGTTGGCGTTGGGCCGCAGTGCGCTGGTGCAAATGGGTGTCGGAGCATACGAGGCGCGTGAGCGCGCCGATCAGTTCCGTCGCCTCAACCTGCAGATGCTCGAAGAAATCGTCGCCCAGCCGGAAGACGACCTCAAGTTCCGGCACGACGCCTACCGGCGGGCCAACGCATTGCTCACCGAGATGTTCAACGAAGACCGCGCGCGCCCCGTCGACAGTTGGCCGGAACATCACCGAAACGAAACGGATGAGGCGCGCAGCTAGCCGGTTACCACCGATATCAGCACCGGCTCCCTGGGCAACATGGGCAGGCGCTGAAAATCGACCTCCTTCACGTCCAGCCGCCAATGCACATGGCGGCACAGATATTCAAAGGTCTGCTGCATCAGGGCCAGCGTCAGCGGCTCGCCCGGGCAGCGGTGATACGTGTATTCACCGCCGCCCTGGCTGATGACAGAGGTTTTCATCGGGCACTGGCCGAAACGTTCGGGAGCGAAGCTCTCCGGGGTTTTCCAGTGCGACGGATCACGGTTGCTGCCAAACAGATCGAGCAACACCCGAGTGCCTTTTTCGAAGCGATAGCCTCGCCACTCGAAACGCTCGCGCACGAACGCCGCCACCATCGGAAAGAACGCGTAAAAGCGCCGCACTTCCTCGGAGAAAGCCCAGGCCGCACCCTCGTTGGCTACGATATTGGCCCGCCATTGCGGCCGACGTTCCAATTCGATAAGCCCGAACAACTGAAAGCGCCCCACCGCCACCACGGGGCGCAACAGGTTAAGCAACTCGACCGCCGCTACGTGGGGTGGGAGCAACTGACCTTGGTCATCGCGGTGCTGGGCGAGTTTGTGCAGCGGGGATTGCTGCGCCGCTGAATCGCCCTCGCGCCGGCACTCTTCGATCCAGCCGACGGCCTGGGCTTCGCAGGCCTTGCGTCGCATCCAGGCGGCCGGCATGCGCCAGTCAAGGCGGCCATTGCCATCGATCAGCGAGGCGAGCCGGCGAGTCAGGCGGTGCATCGCCTGATCATTCATCGGCGCAACGCCCGCCCACTCGCAGACCGACCGACACAGCAGCGCCTCCAGCCAGGGCAGACAATCGAACGGCTGGTTCGCCGGCAGCCTGGCGATCGCCTCACTCAAGCGCGCCTCAAAGAGCCGGGCCAGGCGCTGCACGTTCTGCGTGTCCAACAGCTCGAGAAACAGCTGCTTGCGTCGCGCATGAGGCGCCCCATCCAGGCCTTGGACGCTGCCCGTGCCCAACAGGATGTTGCGCAGCGGTGCCGGCGTCGACGTGGGTGTTCGGACAAAGCGCCGGGCATCGTAAAACAGCTCTGCCGCCTCAAGCCCACTGAGGCAAAGCGTGCGCCGCCCCAGCAGCCTTGTCTGGAAGACCGGGCTGCGATACTTCGCGCAACGCTTGCGGATGAAAGGGTAGCCCTCCTGCAAGAAGGCCCATGTTGAATCGACCCAGCGATGGCCGGGAATACCAGAGTCCGCCATAACGAAATCCCTGCCTGACAATCATACGTCTGGGACATCGACTGGCCGGGCGCTGTTCGATTTTTCGGCGCCGCGCAGAGACGGCACCGATGAACGTCTGCTTCGTCTGGCTACGCCATATGTTCAAGCTCAGCCAGCATTTGCGTAGGAATCCGCAGCTCGCTCGCCGTGAGGTTTTCCCGCAGGTGCGCCACTGACGACGTACCGGGAATCAACAGGATATTCGGCGCCCGTTGGAGCAGCCACGCCAGCGCAACGCACAGCGGTGACGCTTCCAGCCGCGCCGCTACGGCGGAAAGAGTCTCCGACTGCAGCGGCGTGAAACCACCGAGCGGAAAGAACGGCACGTAGGCAATGCCCTGCCGGCCCAACTCGGCGATAAGGTGTTCGTCGTCGCGGTGAGTCAGGTTGTAGTGATTCTGCACGCAGGCCACCTTGGCGATGCCTTGGGCTTCCTTGACCTGCGAGGCGGTGACATTGCTCAGGCCCAAATGGCGGATCAGACCCTGGCGTTGCAGCTCCGCCAATGCCGTGAAGGACTCTTTAATCGATCCCTCAGCGGGCGCATGCACATCGCCCATGACCCGCAGATTGACCACATCCAGCACCTCGACGCCGAGGTTGCGCAAGTTATCGTGCACCGCTCGGGTCAGCTCGGCGGAGCTCTGGGCCGGGTTCCATGACGCATCGGCGCCACGAACCGCGCCGACCTTGGTCACGATGACCAGGTCGTCGGCGTAAGGGTGCAGCGCCTCACGGATCAGTTGGTTAGTGACATGAGGCCCATAGAAATCCGCGGTGTCGATGTGATTGACTCCGGCCGCCAGGGCTTCGCGCAGCACGGCGATGGCCGCCGCCGGATCCTTGGGAGGTCCGAAGACCTGCGGTCCCGCCAGTTGCATCGCGCCGTAACCCATGCGATTGACCGTACGATCGCCCAGTAAAAACTTCCCTGCGTTATCTGCCTTGCTCATCGCGTACCCCTTGGATAAATGTGCGTGAGCCGACTATAGGCGTTGACCACTCCACTGATAATCAGGTGCAATCCGGACGGGTTGTACGGTGGAGAGAACAATGGCGACGGATATTCAAGACTTGCTGGCCTTTGTGGCCGTAGTCAATGCGGGCGGCTTTCGCGAGGGCGCCCGGCTGAGCGGCAGATCCGCCTCGAGCCTCAGCGACGCCGTACGGCGGATCGAAAGCCGACTCGGCGTGCGCCTGCTCAACCGCACCACCCGCAGCGTGGCGACGACCGAGGCCGGCGCGCGGTTGATGGAGCGCATCGTGCCGGCCCTGGGCGAGGTCGAATCCGCGCTGGACGTGGTCAACGACTTTCGCGACCGGCCCTCGGGCACCCTCAGGTTGAACGTCCCGGTCAGCGCCGCGCGCCTGGTATTGCCCTCGATCATCGCGCCGTTCCTCAAGAGCTACCCCGACATTCGCCTGGAAGTGGTTACCGAAGAAAGCTTCGTCGACATGCTCGCCGCCGGGTGTGACGCGGGTATTCGCTACGACGAACGCCTCGAGCAAGACATGATCGCCCTGCCCATCGGGCCACGATTCCAGCGTTTCGCCACCGCCGCCGCACCCGCGTACCTAGACGCCAGGGGCAGGCCGGAGCATCCAAGGGATCTGCTGGAACATGCGTGCCTGCGGGGCAAGTTCCCCAGCGGCGCCATGCCGCTCTGGGAATATGAACGAGATGGCGAAACCATCAGCGTCGACCCGAGCGGCCCATTGATCGTGCGGATCGGCGGCGCGGTGGACCTGTCAGTGCAAGCCGCAGTGGATGGGCTGGGCATTGTCTATCTGTTCGAGGACTGGCTGCGGCCCTACTTCGACAGTGGCGTCCTCGAGCCGGTACTCGAACCCTGGTGGCAGCGCTTTACCGGACCGTTTCTCTACTACCCCGGCCGCCGCTACCTGCCCTCGCCGCTGAGGGCGTTTGTGGATTTCATCAATGAGAACCGCGGTAGCTGAGCGGGTCGGGGCGCAGGCACGTTTCTCCAGGATCCCTTCAAAAGCAACTAGGTCTTGCCCAGTTCCATTCCCTGGGCCTGCCACAACGTCTGGAACGGCCCTTCGCGCTGGCGCAGTTCATCGGGCGAACCGTCTTCGACAATTCTTCCGGCCTGAAGGACCAGGATCCGGTCGAACCGCGCGACCGTCGACAACCGGTGCGCCACCGCCAGCACGGTGCGGCCGCGCATCAAGTCATCCAGCGCCATCTGGACCTTGGCCTCAGATTCGGAGTCCAGCGCCGAGGTGGCTTCGTCGAGGATCAGGATCGGCGCGTCCTTGAGGAACGCTCGCGCCAACCCGAGGCGTTGGCGCTGGCCGCCCGAGAGCATCACGCCACGTTCGCCCACCAAGGTGTTGAACCCTTCCGGCAGGCTGCGGATGAATTCTTCGCAATAGGCATGGCGGGCCGCGTCGATCACTTGCGCCTCGTTGGCATCGGGCTGGCCATAGGCGATGTTTTCGTAAATGGTCCGATTGAACAACGCCGGCTCCTGCGGCACTACGGCGATCTGGCTGCGCAGGCTATCCTGGCTGACCGAGCGCACGTCCCGCCCATCGATCAGGATCACCCCGCTACGCACATCGTCCAAGCGCTGGACCAGGTTGATCAGCGTCGACTTGCCCGCCCCCGAAGGCCCGACGATCCCGATTTTCTGGCCGGCCGGAATGTCGAGGGACAAATGCTTGATTGCGCCACGGCCGTCGGCGTAGCTGTAGGTGACGTCGATAAACTGGATGTTGCCGCGCCCAGGCGCCAACTCCGCCGGGGTGTCGCTGAGGGCGTGAGGCTGGACGATGATGCGCAGGGTTTCGGCGATGACACCCATCTGCTGCGAGGTGTCCACCAGCGCCAGCGCCAAGTCCCGTGAGCCGTGCAAGATGCGAAACGACAACGCGCTGACCATCACCACATCGCCCGGCGTGATCTGCCCGTCCTGCCACAGCAGAATCGACCAACCGAGCATGCCGCCGGCCATGATCGACAAGCAGATGTCATGCAGGACCCGGGCTTTTTCCAGGTAGATCCAGCTACGGCGCTGGGCCCTGGCCTCGACGCCAATCGCCTGCTCCAGTCGGCGCCGCTCGCGGTGGCGGGCAGAGAACGCCTTGATCGTCCAGACATTGGACACCTGATCGACCAATTCACCCCCAACCCGCGCCGACTGCGAAGCGAAATCGATATGCCGGCTGCGCCCACGCAAGCCCATCACGGTGATCAGCGAGGCCACGGCGACCACGGCGCCAATCAATGCGATGCCCATCGAAAATCGCACGGTAAACAGCACCACCACGGCGCCGATGAAATCAACGCAAGGCGGAATGATTTTCCAGGCGAGGCCACCGTAGATCGACCCGGCCGCCGCCCCCGCCGAGGAAATCCGGTTCGCCAGTGCCCCGGCAAAATGCTCGGAAAAATAGCGCATCGGGTGGCCCGTCAAATGATTGAACAGGTCGATCCGCAGGTCCGCGCAACTGGCGACCACGGTGCGGCAACCCAGGTAGCCACCCGACCGCCAGAACAGGTTTTCCACCACGATCAGAGCAATGAACACCGTGAACGGCAGCCACACGTGACCGGCGGCCTCCCTGCCCTGGGCCATGGCGTCCACTAGCAACTTCATGCCGAACTGCACGGCGACAGCGCAACTCGCGGCGCCGACTACCAACAGCAATAGCGTCGCGAAGTGCCACGGCCTCAACGTGACGTACCGCCACAGGAAGGCAATCGCTGTATTGGGCAACGGCAATCCTTGCGCGGGCTGACTGTTCATTTCATCGCCGCTCCCCGTTCATTGCAGCTGCTCAGTCGCCCTGGCTGAGGCAAACCGCGCCTGCAACTCTTTCATCGCCCTATGCAGCGGATGAAAAGACGCGCGGCTGCCCTCGCTGTCGGCATAGCCAAACACACCGGTGGGACAGTAGCGATCATCGTCCCAGCCCGGGTAGTCGAGAAACGGGTACCAGCACACGCCCTCTATCGGCATACCGCGCCCGATGGCCAGCGCCAGTTGCTCACCGATGGAGTGCAGCCAGGGCACGCGGGCAGTGTCTTCGGCCCCGGTTTCCGAGAGCAACAAGGGCCTGCGATAACGTTGGTGGACTTCACTGAGCATGCCCACCAACGGACGATAATCCGCGCTTCCCTGCTCGATCCGACCACCGTGAAGGAACCACTGGTTATGGGGGTAGAAGTTCACACCGAGGATATCCAGGTACTCTTCTCGTCCGCCCAGCCCTGGCCAACTTCGACCGGTGAGCAAATCCCAGGCCTCGAACTGGGATTGGCGATACGCCTCGGCGGCCTCGACGTCTTCGGTTCTGCGCGATGAGGAAAGCACGTTGATCAGCGGATCGCACTGGACAAACCGCGCCCCGGGAATCACCTCGCGAATCGCCTCGATCGCCGCGATGCTCGCCCGCACCAGTTGGTGCTTGAGTTCCGTGCCCCGACCTTGCGCACCCGGATTGAAATAGGCGACATCCCCGCCGGCCCAACTCCAGAACGAGATTTCATTGATCGGCGAGTAGAACGGGATTTCGATTCCTTCCTCGCGCATCAGCCGCGCCACGGCGCCGGCGAACCGGGCAAACCGCTCGACGAAGGCCGGACGCCAGATATCCAGGTCGTCGGGATAGCCGTAATGACACAAGTCCCAGACCACTTGCACATCACAACGTCGGGCCGCGCGCAGCATCGGCAAAAAGCTGCTCCAGTCATACCGGCCTGGTTGCTGCTCGATCAAATGCCAACGCAGGCCGTCCCTGGCGCAACGAATGCCGAGGTCGGCGAGCTGGCGATAATCCTGCTCTGCCCATCGGTCGTGGCGGGTCGCGGCGAGCATGTCCAACCGACGCCCATCGGCACGCCGTTGGGACGAGCATTCATAGCCGGCCATCATGAAACTGCTGAAGATCCTTTGCTGCACGATGCTGTCTCCCTGTGCTCGATCGCAGAGCCAGGCATCAACCTGGCTCGACCTCGTGGGCCTTCAACTCGACACCTTCCTGCTCGGCGATGCGCTGATACAGCGCGAGCGCCTGCCCTATCACCTGGTCCATGTTGTAGTACTTATAGGTGCCCAGCCGACCGAGGAAAGTCACCCCCGGTGTTTCGTCAGCCAACGCCTTGTAGCGTTTGTACAGCTCGGCGTTCTCCGCGCGTGGCACTGGGTAATACGGGTCGCCCTCGGCACAGGGAAACTCGTAGGTCACGCTGGTGCGCGGGTGTTGCTGGCCGGTGAGGTGCTTGTATTCGGTGATGCGCGTGTAGGGCACCGCCTCGTCCGGGTAATTGACCACCGCCACCGGCTGGAACTGCTCCTGATCGATGGTTTCATGCTGGAAACGCAACGAGCGATAGGGCAGTCGGCCAAAGCAATGATCGAAGTACTCATCGATAGGCCCGCAATACACCAGCTCACGATGAGGGATGCGTTCGCGCACGGTCCTGAAATCGGTGGACAACAGCACATCGATGTTCGGATGGTCGAGCATGCGCTCGAACATCCGGGTGTAGCCGTGCAAGGGCATCATCTGGAACTGGTCGGTGAAATACCGATCGTCCGTGTTGGTGCGTGTCGGCACTCGCGAGGTCACCGATTTGTCCAGTTGCGAAGGGTCAAGGCCCCATTGCTTGCGGGTGTAGCCGCGAAAGAATGTCTCGTAGAGTTCGCGCCCGATCTGGTTGATGACCACGTCTTCGGAGGTGCGGATCGGGTCCACAGGTTCTGCCCGTTGCGCCAGGAACGCTTCGGCTTGCGCTTCATCCATGGACAGCCCGAACAGCGTGTTGAGCGTCGTCAGGTTGATGGGAATCGGCACGCGATGCTCATCGACCTGGGCCAGGACCCGATGCTCGTACGGTCTCCATTCGGTGAACCGCGACAGGTAATCGACAATGCGCTGGGCATTGGTGTGGAAGATGTGCGGCCCGTAGCGGTGGACTAACACGCCCGCCTCATCTAGATGGTCGTATGCATTGCCACCGATGTGATCGCGACGATCGACCAGCAGGACGCGCTTGCCCAACCCTTCGGCCAGCCGCTCGGCCAACACGCTGCCAGCGAAACCGGCACCGACGATCAGATAGTCATACGGCGCGCTGTCCTGAAATGTACCGAGGGTGCCGAGGGTATCGAGGGTTATCGTTGGCATTCGATCTGCTCCTTCATCTGGGCGCAGGTCTTGTCCCAAGACATGCCGTCCAGCGCCTTGTCGGCATACTGCGCAATCACCCCTGGCTGGGTCCGCAAGTCCAGCGCGGCCTGAATCGCGTCGATGAACCCCTGGGGCGAATCGGCAATGGCCACCACCCCACTCTCGCCGTAGCCATTGACGACATCGCGAATTGGCGTAGACACCACAGGGCAACCACCCGCCAGGTATTCGGGCGTCTTGGTGGGGCTGATGAAGCGTGTGGATTCGTTCAGGGCGAACGGCATCAACGCCACGTCCCATCCCGCCAGATAAGCCGGTAGTTCGTCATATTGCCTGGCGCCCAGGTAATGGATATTCGACAGGCGCGGCAACGTCTGCGGATCGATCTTCACCACCGGCCCGATCAATACAATGTTCCAGTCGGGCCGCAGCGCCGCCAGCTCGCCTACCAGCTCGATATCGAAACGCTCATCGATGACGCCGAAGAAACCCAGCCGTGGATGGCTGATATCGGCCTGGTCCGCCGGGTCGGGAATCGGCTGCCGGGCTGCGCCGAAGTGCGCGATGTCGACGCTGCTGGGCATGGCATGGACGTTGTCGTGATGTTGCCGCTTGGCTTCCCACAAGCTGTAGCCGCCGGTGAACACCACATCGGCCTTGACCATCAACCGGCGTTCCATTTCCACCAACGCGGGCGGCGCGAACTTGAAGGCCGAGAGCTCGTCCATGCAATCGAAGATCACTACATTGGGTTCCAGATGATCGGTGAAAGCCTGGCTCATCGGCGTGAGGTACCAGAGCATCAATTCATTCGGCCAGTGCTCGGCCAGCCAGGCATCGAGCAACTCACGCTGCGCGTCTATCACCTGGGTTTCATCCAGCGCTTCGGGAAGCCTGGGCACCAACACCGTCACACCCTCAGCCACCGCGTAGGTTTCCAGGTGCGCGGACTGCCGGCCCTCGAATATCGGCTCCTCGAAAAACAGCACGTCGTAATCCTTGGCCAATCGCGACATCACGTGTTGGGGACGCTGGTAGACAAAGCCCCAGCGCAAGTGCGACAGGCACAGAAGCGTAGGTCGCAAGCCCGTGGCGGCAGCGGCGCCGTGTTGGGGAAGAAGCTGTTCTTGTTGATTCATATGAGTTTCCTTTTCTAGAGACCGATGCTGGACCGAGCACAATTCCTGGCGAGGACCTGGCACTGCCCTGCCTGCCAGACAAGGCCTGAACACATCCCTCACGCGCTGCCTTGTGGACGTTGGAGAAAGGCGATTTCGATGCCGTTCCAAATCTTGTTGAAGCCAGCCGACAAAGTGCACACACCGATCAGTCAACTGCTCTGAACTACTGGCACTCGCCACCACCCTCAACAGAACAGGCTGATGTCTCAAACGCGCACCACTGCCGAGAGAGACCGCCGGACAACGCCGAGTGTCTTGCCCAACAGACACCAGGACAGGGATAACCGAGGGGGATCGAGTGATGATTTTGGTGACAGGTGGTGCGGGTTATATAGGTGCTCACGTGGCGGTCGAGTTGATGAACCGGGGCGACGCGGTGCTGATCCTCGACAACCTCTGCAACAGCTCCCGAACGACAGTGCAGCGCATTGCGAAGGTAGTGGGCCGTGAGCCGGGCTTCATCCACGCCGATGTGCGCAACCGTCGGGCATTGGATAACGTCTTCAAGGAGTACCCCATCGAGGCCGTCGTCCATTGCGCCGGGCTCAAGGCCGTGGGTGAAAGTGTGCGCGAGCCGTTGAGGTATTTCGAAACGAACGTCAGCGGCAGCGTCACGCTGTGCCAGGCCATGGCCGACGCGGGCGTGTTCAAGCTGGTATTCAGCTCATCGGCGACGGTCTATGGCGACTGCGCCCAGATGCCCATCGCCGAAACGTGCCCAACGGGTCAGCCAACCAATCCGTACGGCCAGTCGAAGTTGATGGCCGAGCACGTCATGAGAAGCATGGCGGCGTCCGATGGGCGCTGGTCCGTGGGGCTACTGCGCTACTTCAATCCCATCGGCGCGCACTTTTCCGGTCAGTTGGGAGAGACGCCAACGCAGACGCCCAACAACCTCTTGCCCTACTTGTTGCAGGTAGCCAATCGCGAGCGCGATGTGCTGCGGATTTTCGGCTCCGACTACCCGACGCCAGACGGCACCGGGATCCGGGACTATGTCCATGTGATGGACTTGGCCGAGGGGCATTTGCGGGCCATGGAGTTCTTGCGCGAGCAGACTGGGGTGCATATCTGGAACCTGGGCACCGGGCGCGGTTATTCGGTGTTGGAGGTGGTCAGTGCTTTCGAGCGGGTCACTGGGGTGACGGTGCCGCTGGCTTTCGAACCGCGGCGACCTGGTGATATTGCTCGCTGCTGGGCGGATCCGGGGAAAGCAGCCGGGCAATTGGGTTGGACGGCGCGTCATGGGCTTGAGCGGATGCTGCAAGATGCGTGGCGCTGGCAGTGCTTGAATTTTCCTCGGATCGAGCCGCGGGAGGTGGTTTTGCGGAGTATTGAGCAGGGGTGAGGTGGTTTAGCTCAGGGACGCGTGGGTGGTGTGCATATCCGAGGCAACCGCATCCCCCCCACATTCAAACAATCGCGCTGGTTGCGCGAAAGCATCTCAACCGTCAGCCGATAAGCCTGGTCCGCGGCGTCCTTGAGCAACTGCCAATCCTCCAGGCTGATAAATTCGTGAAGCACCAATTCATCAGCACGCCGAATCAACGTGTCGTAATAATCCTCAGGAAAGTCCAGGCGATACGCATCGTCCTCAAGCAACAATCGCCAGGCTTTCAATTCCATCTCAAGATCAGTTTCACTCACGGGCGGTTGTCCTTTAAAAGTGAGCAAGGCCCACCCCGCAATGGCAGGGTGGAACCAGGCGTAAAGCAGGATCAGCTCACTTGCGCGAGCAGGTCTTGCTTGATGAAGTTGCGCACCGTCGCCAGGTGCGTTTCTTCTTGTGCCAAGGCGTGGCCGAAGCGCTTGGCAATCAGCGGATGACCGCCCTTCTTCGCCAGCTCGATCAGCAATTCCCAGGCAGCGTTGTCTTCCAGTTCGATGGTCAGGATCGCGCTCATCGATTGCGACACTGTCGTGCGTGGGTCGGTCAATACCTGCAGGACACCCATGGCCTTGACGCCCGCCACGTCCGCGCAGGGTGTCATGGCTGTTGGGTCGCCGCCGAGGGTTTCGATGGCTTCGCGCACGATGTTCATGTGTTCGAGCTCCTCGGCCTGGATCTGTCGCAAGGTCTCCACCAACGTCGGATCGGCTCCCGGCGCGGACATCGCCTTGACGACCATCGCTTCGTACAAGCGCACGCCGGTGCGCTCGAAGGCCAGGCGCTCGCCCAGTTTATCCAGCAGCACTTCCGGGGCTTTGCCGATGGTTTTGTCCAACGCGGTCTTGACGATGCCTTTGACCGAGCCGGGGGCCGGCACCGAGCCGATCAGGTCGGCCTCGCGAATGGCGCGCTCGCGTTCGGCGGTGTAATCGCTCATATCGCCGGGCACGTCCGCCGGGAACAGTCGGGTGGCTTCCAGTTGGCGAGCCGTGTCTTCGGGGGACATCTGCACGCCGGTACGATTCATGCCGATGGTCACTTGACGTTCGCTCATTGTTCTTCTCCCACTGGGTTGAGTTCAGTGCCGGGTTTGAAGGTGTAGCCGGCGGAGGCGATGTTGGCGGGCACGCCTTCGCTGTTGAGTTGGGCACGGTAGTCGAGCGAGGCATGACCTTCGCGTTCCTTGGGCACGTAGTCGATGCCGTGGGCGCGCAAATCCACTTCACGCGACAGGGTCTCGCGCACGAAATCACGCTGGCTCTTGAACTCGATCATGCGGGGCAACTGACCGCCGAGCACTTCGGCAGGGTCGCGTCGTTCGTACTTCTTGAACAGCTCGCAGGCAAGGTTCAAGTGGCCCAGTTCGTAGTCGACGAAGCGTTCCCACATCGCCTTGATCCGGGGATTTTCTTCCTGCTCGGCGCAACTGGCGTACGTGTAGACCTCCATCGCTTCATGCACCAGCCACTTCTCCATGAAGCTTTCGCTGGGGTCCTGCAGCGAGCCGTATTGGGTAACGTGCTGCTCCTCCACCGAGGCAATTTCGGCGTACAACGCGCGCGCCACCGGATCGGCGAACAACGGACCGATGTTCATGTAGTAATCGTGGGTCTGGTACTCCGCGCCGGTAATCAATGCGGCGTGAATCTTGGTGATCAGCGCGGCGTTTTCTTTCTTGTAGTTGTCGCGCAGGTCATCGCCGGGGGCACGGTGATGCTCGCTGGTCGGCCGGCCGGGCACGATGTCCGTGTAGCCTTGCAGGATGTTGTTGGCATCCTTGCCTTCCAGCCGATCAAGCATCGCGGCGTAGCGGTAGAGGTGGTCAAAATCTTCCAGCAGGCCAAAGCGATAGGTTTGCGCCTGGTAAGGATCAGGTTCGTTCTGGGCAACGGCGGCAGTCACTTCGATCGCGACCTGCTCATACGCCACGGTGGTTTCAAGAGGTGAGTGGTCCGCCGACAGCAACCAATTGATGGCGGTCATTTGGTGCTGCTCGGCACGCCTGACCTGAGCCAGGGGCAAGTGCAGTTCCTTGTGAAAACGCGCGCCAAAATGCTTGAGCCGAAGCGCGTCGGATTCAACGCCGTTCATCAGGATCACCCGCACCCGCGTGAACGCATCGTCGTCCAGCTTGCTGATGGGTTTGCCGGCCAGGTCGCGCCAGGTAAAGGTCTGCTTATCGAGGGGAGTCCCTTTGTTATCCAGCAGAATATCGATATGGGTCATGGGTCAATCTCCTTCATCAGAGGCCACGCGATACGCCGTCGATACGCGGCATCGGGTAGCAAAACGAACGACCCTGGGAAAATGCGCGGCTCTGCACCGAGACGATGAGCGGTCGGATAAATGGATGAAATGCCGTTTGATTTTCCGCTCATCCGGTCAGGATCAGGATTTTCGAACCAAGCTTTGACGCCCCGGCTCGGAGGTACATAACACCGCCGCAGCCAACCGATCATGGCTCGGACCAGCGGCTGTCACGGCGGGGTGTTGCCTATGTCTGCCTGGAGTTTTCGTGATGTGTGAATGTTTCGTTCAACCAGTTTCTTCCAAGGATTCCCTGGCGTTTTTTGCCCAGCGGGATACGTTCGGCGCCAGCCACCCCCCAAGCCTGTCGGCTGACTGTCTTCACGCCGCGGCGGAGCCCACGCTTCATGACCGACAAACCGTGATCAAGCCGAACATGCAGGTCAGCGCCATCCGCAACCGTGGCGGGCGGTTGGAGTGCATCAAGGTTCGCTGGGGGTGGTCGCCGGTCTGGTCGATGGGCACGATGCCGCCGCTGACCCACCTGCCCCTGCACCTGGTGATGCGCTCCAAAGTGTTTGACCGGATCAAGCGCGACGGTCGCGTGTTGGTGGCGGTGGACGGCTGGTACGAAGCTTCGGACACGGCCGCGCAACACCAGGCCAAGCGCCTGAGCTATACGACCTCAAGACAATCATCGCCAATTTTTCTCGCGGCCCTGGCCCAGGCCAGCGAAAGGCCGAACGGCTGTGACGGACTGGCCTTGGTGACCTACGGCGATGTTGCCAATCAACAACAGCGGCTGCTGGCCTTCACGGGCGAGAATGCACTCGAATGGTTGCGCCCCGACCTGGATTGGGAGCAGGCCCGGCACATGGCCGCGCATGTAGCGGTCACTGAACCGCAACTGGAACACGTGCTGACCGCCAAGCGGATGGTCCAGGGCCGGCGCTGACGGCGGCTCGAACCGGAGGAAGTGGCTGACAGCCCGAAGATCGGCGTTAAACTGGCAGGCCAGTCGCCTTGAAGCGACTGGCCTCCTTTCTTTTCGAGCACGAGACTTCCATGGCGAACCAAGACATCACGTTCACCCCCGACCCGGACGCAGACTCCATCTCCTCCGACGTCGCCGGTTTCGGCGGCTTGCTGGTTTCCACGCAGATCCCGACCCGCGCCGACGGCAGCCTGGAGCTGGGTGACATCACCCTGCAGAGCGAGTGCACGTTGCAAGCGCTCAAGACCGCCTTGGAACGCGCCGGCAGTTCCATGGACCGCGTGTTGCACTTGACTATCTACCTCACCGACATGGCCGATCGCGCGGCTTTCAACGAGGTGTACAAACGCTTCTTCGCCAAGCCCTGGCCTGTGCGCGCCGCCGTGGGCGTGGCGGCGTTGGCGGTCGAGGGGATGCGGGTGGAAGTGACGGCGATGGCGGCGAAGGGCTGAGGCGAGACCCTTGCCACGGGCGGCTGTGTTTATCCAGTTGTAGGATCCTTCTGCATCAGGCTACGTCGTCTTGCGCCGTTACCTACAACTACGCCAGAATCCGCCGGCTTGTGCGCCTTGGGGTCGGGCTTTACTGTTGCTCGGTCGCTGAAAATCAGCGATCGGGTTTGGTAGCCCGGCTTTCCATATGACGCACAGCTTCACTTTCTGCGAGTGCCCTTGCGCATTTGCATGAATGGTGGCCATGCGTAGGGCGTCTTCGGGCGCGCCGGTGTTCATGTGGACCGGTCTACCAACCTTCGTATGGCCGCCACCCTTCGTTTGGTAGCGAGGGTGATGGCTTCTCTAAATTCCACATGAGACTTCATCTATGTTCAAAGTAACCCCGAACCCACCCGACACCGATCCAGCCGACTCAAAAGAGTTCGACAAAGCCGCCGACCGCGCCCTCGATTACTCCCTCAAGCCAAAATCCGGCAAACCGAAAGCGGACCCAAGCCAACTCTTCACCCTCATCGACGGCATCGACACCGAAGCCCTGCTCGCCAACCTCAGCGAAACCCTGGCCTCGGCCAATGCCATGATCAATGACTTGGCGTTCGACCTGGACGGCTCGCGACGACACATTGCCCTGGGCATCCAGCAGCTGATCGAGCTGAGCACAATGCTCGCCAACCGCGCGCTGGATAACGTCGAAGCCCGCTAGCCGCCGTTGCTCAGCCCCCTGTGGCGAGGGGGCTTGCTCCCGCTGGCCTGCGCAGCAGGCCCAAGCTTTTTGCCAAGGCAGAAACTTTTGGGGCGGCTTCGCCACCCAGCGGGAGCAAGCTCCCTCGCCACGGATGCATTGCCAATGCCAAACTCCCAGCGCATCAGGGACTGTGTTTATTCAGTTGTAAGATCCTTCTGCATCAGGCTACGTCGTCTTGCGCCGTTACCTACAACTACGCCAGAATCCGCCGGCTTGTGCGCCAGGGGGCCGGGCTTTACTGTTCCTCAGTCGCTGAAAATCAGCGATCGGGTTTGGTAGCCCGGTTTCCTGGCGCACGTGCCTCCTGATGCGAAGGACTTCTACGTCCTCTGTTTTATGGTGGTCATGCGCAGGGCGTTCTCGGACGCGCCGGGTTGCCAGGTAACCGGTCTACCAACCTTCGTATGGCCACCACCCTTCGTTTGGTAGCGAGAGTGATGGCTCCAATTTTTTATCTGGAGTTTCATTTATGTTCAAACCAACACCCAACCCGCCGGACACCGATCCAGACGATCCAAAAGCATTCGACAAAGCCGCCGACCGCGCCCTCGATTACTACCTCAAGCCAAAATCCGGCAAACCGAAAGCGGACCCAAGCCAACTCTTCACCCTCATCGACGGCATCGACACCGAAGCCCTGCTCGCCAACCTCAGCGAAACCCTGGCCTCGGCCAATGCCATGATCAATGACTTGGCGTTCGACCTGGACGGCTCGCGACGACACATTGCCCTGGGCATCCAGCAGCTGATCGAGCTGAGCACAATGCTCGCCAACCGCGCGCTGGATAACGTCGAAGCCCGCTAGCCCCCTTTGCACAGCCCCCTGTGGCGAGGGAGCTTGCTCCCGCTGGCCTGCGCAGCAGGCCCAAGCTTTTTGCCAAGGCAGAAATTTTTGGGGCGGCTTCGCCACCCAGCGGGAGCAAGCTCCCTCGCCACGGGGGGTTGGCAGGCAATCGCTTACCAAATCCCCGCCTATACTTCTCTGCCAATCCCCCCGGGGCCTGCACTTCCAACAATAAAAAGCAGAGGTGGAACATGGTCTGGCAACAAGTCTACGATCCCTTCGGTAATGCGGTGCTGTCGACACTCCTGGCGGCGGTCCCGGTGGTGGTGATGCTGGCGTCCCTGGCGTTCTTTCATATCAAGGCGCACCTGGCGGCGTTGTATGCCCTGGCTTCGGCGTTACTCATTGCGATCTTCGCTTTCGGCATGCCCGCGGACATGGCCGGTTCGGCGGCGTTGTATGGCGCGGCCAACGGGCTGCTACCCATCGGTTGGATCGTGCTCAACATCATCTTCCTGCACCGGCTGACCACCGAAAACGGCTCGTTCAAGGTCTTGCAGGATTCCCTGGCGCGCATCACCGACGACCGGCGTCTGCAGTTGCTGCTGATCGCCTTTTGTTTCGGCGCGTTCTTCGAGGGCGCGGCGGGCTTCGGCACGCCGGTGGCGGTGACCGGGGCGATCCTGATCGGGCTGGGTTTTTCGCCCCTCGCCGCGTCGGGCCTGGCGTTGATCGCCAACACCGCGCCGGTGGCGTTCGGCGCCCTGGGCACACCGATCATCACGCTGGCCAAGGTGACCGGGCTGGATGAGATGGAGCTGTCGATGATGGTCGGCCGGCAACTGCCCTTCTTCTCGGTCATCGTGCCGTTCTGGCTGATCTGGGCGTTTGCCGGCTGGCGCAAGATGCTGGAGGTCTGGCCGGCAATCCTGGTGGCGGGCGTCAGCTTCGCCATCCCGCAGTTCCTGGTGTCGAACTACCACGGGCCGATGCTGGTGGATGTGATCGCCGCGTTGATTTCCATGGCGTGCCTGACCGGTTTCCTCAAGGTCTGGAGACCGGCCACGATCCACACCTCGGCGGCGTTGACCGGTCGGCATGATGACTCGAAGATCGAGGCGAGCGAGCAACAGCAACCGGTCGCCACCGGCGCTTTCGGCAGCGACGCCCGTCCCGCCGTGCTGCGCGCGTGGATGCCATGGATCATCCTAACGGTGTTCGTATTTGCCTGGGGCACCCAAGGCTTCAAGAACCTGTTCGATACACGCCCGGCCATCGACCCTCAGACCCAATCGGCCCGGCTCGATCCCCAGGGCAAGCCGATGCGCGAGGCGAATCCGATCTTCTCGCCGCTGGTGACGTTCGGCACCATTCACCAGCAGATCGAAAAGGTCCCGCCCGTGGTGCCCCAGTCTAAAACCGAGGAAGCGGTCTACAAATTCAACTGGTTCACCGCCACCGGCAGCGGCATCTTCCTGGCAGCAATTCTCGGCGGTTTGCTGATGGGCTATTCCATCCCGCAACTGGCGCGCCAGTACCTGCGAACGCTGTGGGTGGTGCGTTATTCGTTGATCACCATCGTGGCGATGCTGGCGCTGGGGTTCCTCACGCGCTATTCGGGCCTGGACGCCACCATGGGCCTGGCCTTCGCCGCGACGGGGATTTTCTACCCGATGTTTGGCACCCTGCTGGGCTGGCTCGGCGTGGCGCTGACCGGTTCGGACACGGCGTCCAACGTGCTGTTCGGCGGTTTGCAAAGGGTGACGGCGGAGCAGTTGGGCATCAGCCCGGTGTTGATGGCCGCTGCGAACAGTTCAGGCGGGGTCATGGGCAAGATGGTCGACGCCCAGTCGATCGTGGTCGCCTCTACCGCAACGCGCTGGTACGGCCACGAAGGGGAAATCCTGCGCTACGTGTTTTTCCACTCGGTGGTGCTGGCGATTCTGGTGGGCGGGTTGGTGACGTTGCAGGCGTATGTCGAGCCGTTCAGTCATATGGTGGTGGGAGGAAAGTAACGGCTTGAACAAGCTTTTATGGCGAGGGAGCTTGCTCCCTCGCCACGGGTAAGCGTACTTACCAGGTCAGGCTTACTGAACGTTCTTCAGCTTGACCACGTCACCCGACACCGAGGTGGTGTAGCCGGTCAGGACCCAGGCCCAAAACCAGTTTTCCTGGACCTGAGTGTTGATCATGGCGTCGCCGCCCTTGGCCTTGATCGCCGCATCCTGGGCGCGCACGAAGCGGTTGTTCTGGCGGATCGGGATCACACCGAACAGCAGCAGGCCAGTGGCCTTGGCTTCACTGTGGCCGACCACGGTGTATTGGCTGCTGTCGTACTGCTTGGTTTTCATCGGGGTGCCGGTGCAGCCCGCCAGGGCCAGGCCGAACAGGGCACAGGCGACAACTTTGCTGAAGTGGTTCATTTGACGCTCCATAGGAAAACGCCCGGGATCCATCTCTCGGGCGGCGCGTACTCTAACCGATCAGCAACAAAAAGACACAACGTCATTCCTCCTATCTAGGGGCCTGAAGGCTCATTGCAGAGCCATCCGTCAGTTGGGCCTCCAGCGAAGCAGACTCCCGTCGATAGCATGAAAACTGCGCCACGGAAGGCAATTTACTGTCTTGACGACCGCCAGATACGGCCGGTCCCGTTGGAGGATTTCATCATGATTGACGTGACTGTCTGGAGCGTTACCCTGCCGGTGCAAACACCCGCGCAGGTCGTGGCGACCAAAGCCATGCCGAGTTTGAAAAACAAGTATTTCGACAATAACGGCCAGAGGATCGTCTTCTGGGCGCCCGTCACCGGCTCCCATACCGGTAACAGCAATTACCCGCGTTCCGAGCTTCGCGAAACCAGCAAAGACGGAAAACACCGCAATTGGCGCTACAACAGCGGCATCAACACCCTCAAGGGCGAACTGACGGTAAACCAAGTGCCTTCGGAAGGCCGTGTGGTGGTGGCGCAGATTCACGCCAAGAACGCCCCGACGCCGTTGTTGAAACTGGTTTACCGCTACGAAAAGGGCACCGGCAATATCGACGTGGAATACCGCTTCAAGCCCAAGGACAAGAAAAGTCCGGTGATCTTGACCGTGCCCAAGGTGCCGTTGAACAAATCGTTCTCGTACACCCTGCAAATGGACAAGCAAGGCCAGCTCACGATGCTGATCGGCAAGAGTGGCAAACAGGTGAAGCTGGACAAGTCCTGGCAAGGCTACGACTTCTACTTCAAGGCCGGCGTGTACACCCTGGATAACAAGGGTTACTCCAATGAAGGCGGAAAGGTGACCTACACCAAGCTGAACGTCAGTCACAAGTGACTGACGTTCTTCCTGTACTCAAGCCTTGGACGGCGCCACGGCCACTTGCCGGCCGCTGAAGGTCAGCAGGAAACACACGAGCACCACCAGCGCAAAACCGGCCGGGAACAGCCAGATGCTGTTCCAATCGTGGCCGCCCTCTACCACAAAGTGATCGGTCACCTGCCCCGCCACCCAGAAGCCGATCAACATTCCCACGCCATAGGTCGCCAGGGTGATCAACCCCTGGGCCGAGCTGCGCAGGTGTTTTGGCGCCTTGGCGTCGGTGTAGATCTGTCCCGTGACAAAAAAGAAGTCGTAGCAGATGCCGTGCAGCGCGATGCCGGTGAACAGCATGAAGGCCAGGTCGCCATTGTTGCCATAGGCAAACAGCACGTAGCGCAGCGCCCAGGCCAACATGCCCACCAACAGCGCCAACTTGATGCCGAAGCGCTGGATGAACAGCGGCAGCAGCAACATGAACAGCACCTCTGACACCTGCCCGATGGCCATCTTCGCCGTCGGGTTGGTCATGCCGGTTTCGGCGAGGAACGGGTTGGCATTCTGGTAGTAGAACGCCAAGGGGATGCAGATCAGGATCGACGCGATGAAGAACACCAGGTAGCTGCGGTCCTTGAGCAACCCCAATGCATCGAGCCCCAGCGATTGCTTGACGCTGCCGGCGCTCGCTTGCTCCTTGAGCGGCGCCGTGCCGGGCAGCGTGAAGCTGTAGAGCCCGAGGACCAGCGAAGCGATGGCCGCCATCAGGAATGTATTGCGCAGGCCACCCGCGACAATCGCTTCGCGCGAGTCCCAGGCGAACACGAAACTGATCACCACGCCGGCGACGATCCAACCGAGCGTGCCCCAGACCCGAATGCGCGAGAACTCCAGCGCCGGGTCGCGCATCTGCCGGAACGCCACGGAATTGACCAGGGCCAGCGTCGGCATGTAGATCACCATGTACGCCAGCACAAAGGGGTAGAACGCGCTGAAATCCGCCGCCGAATACAGCTGATACAGCAATACCGCGCCAATCAGGTGCAGCACCGCCAGGATGCGCTCGGCATTGAAGTAGCGGTCGGCGATCAGGCCGATCACGAACGGCGCAATGATCGCGCCCCAGGATTGGGTGGCGAAAGCCATGCCGATCTGTCCGCCGCTGGCGCCCAGGGTGTTGGACAGGAAAGTCCCCAGGGTGACGAACCAGCCGCCCCAGATAAAGAACTGCAGGAACATCATCACGCTCAGGCGTGCATTCATCGTGGTCATGACCGTCACCGTTTTATTGTTGTTCTTGTGAAAATAATCTTGTGCAGCTTCCTGTGGGCCGGTTATCTCGACAGGCCCAACAACCGCCGATTGGAATCTTCATCCGCCGTGACACCGGCAAAATCATCGAACGCCTTGCGGGTCTTGCTGATCATGTGCCGCTGGATGAACGCCGCGCCTTCTGCGGCGCCCTGTTGCGAATCCTTCAGGCAGCACTCCCATTCCAGGACCGCCCAGCCGTTGAAATCGTATTGGGTCAGCTTGCTGAAGATCGATTTGAAATCGATCTGGCCATCGCCCAACGAGCGGAACCGGCCGGGACGATCCACCCAGCCCTGGTAGCCGCCGTAGACTCCGGAACGGGCATCGGGGCGGAATTCGGCGTCCTTGACGTGGAACATGCGGATGCGTTCGTGATAGCGATCAATGAAGCCCAGGTAGTCCATCTGTTGCAGCAACAAATGACTGGGGTCGTAGAGGATCGCTGCGCGCGGATGGCGATCGACGGCCTCGAGGAAACGCTCGAACGAGGCGCCGTCGTGCAGGTCCTCGCCGGGGTGGATTTCGTAGCACAGGTCCACGCCGGCCGCGTCGAAGCAGTCGAGGATCGGCAGCCAGCGCCGGGCCAGCTCGGCGAAACCTTGCTCGACCAGGCCCGCCGGTCGCTGCGGCCACGGGTACATATAGGGCCACAACAGTGCTCCGGAAAACGTCGCGTGCGCCGTGAGGCCCAGGCGCTGGCTGGCGCGAGCGGCCAGTTTCAACTGTTCGATGGCCCATTCGGTGCGCGCCTGGGGTTGGCCGCGCAGGTGGGCCGGTGCGAAGTCGTCGAACAGCGCGTCGAACGCCGGGTGCACCGCCACCAGTTGCCCTTGCAGGTGCGTCGAGAGCTCACTGATCTGCACACCGGCCTGGGCGCAGGTGGCCTTGAGTTCGTCACAATAATCCTGGCTCTCGGCAGCTCGGGCCAAGTCGATATAGCGGCTGCCCAGGGTCGGCAGTTGAATGGCTTTGTAGCCTTGGGAGGCGGCCCATTGGGCGATGTTGGCCAAGGTGTCGAACGGCGCTTCATCGGCCATGAACTGCGCCAGGAAAATAGCCGGGCCGCGCAGGCCGCTCAGTGTTTCGTCGGGAGTATTCACAGCAGCGACTCTCCAGTTTGCACCGCGGTCCACTTGGCATCGCCACGGTGATTGAGAATGGCGGCTTCGATGAATGCCATGCCGCGCAAGCCGGTTTCGATGCCGGGTACGCCAGGCACGTCAGGACCTTCGATTCGACCACGAATGGCCCGGGCGAAATCGCCATAAAGGTTGGCCATGGCTTCCAGGTAACCCTCCGGATGCCCCGCTGGCAGTCGCATGCGACGAGTCGCCGCCTCGCACAGCCAAGGTTGGCCGATGCCGCTACGCAGGATGCGCAAAGGCTGATCGAAGGCGCGATGGATCAGGCTCGCCGGTTCTTCCTGGCGCCACTCCAGCGCGCCTTTGTCGCCATAGACGCGGAGCTTCAAGGGGTTTTCTTCACCGGTGCAGACTTGGCTGGCGATCAACACGCCGCTGACGTCCCCGCCCATCTTCAGCAGCATCGTGGCGTCGTCGTCCAGTTGCCGGCCCGGTACATGCGTGCCCAGGGCGGCGCAGAGTTGTTGGACAGGTTGGTCCACGACGAACTCCGCCAGGGAAAACGCATGGGTACCAATGTCGCCGATGCAACCGCCCAGCCCGGATTGTGCGGGATCGTCGCGCCACTCCGCCTGTTTGTTGCCTCGGGCGGCGAGATCCTGGCTGAGCCAGCCCTGGGGATACTCGACGAACACTTTGCGCACCTGGCCGATCACGCCCGAGCGCACCATCTCCCGCGCCTGCCACACCATCGGATAACCCAAGTAGGTGTGGGCTAGACCGTAGAGGCAGCGGCTGCCTTGCAGGTCGTCCTTGAGCACCAGCAATTGCTTGAGATTCAGCGCCGCGGGCTTTTCGCTGAACACGTGGAAACCGGCCTTCAACGCCTGGCTGGCGATGGGCGCGTGGAGGTGATTGGGCGTGACGATCACCAGCAGCTCCATGCGCTGGTCCAGCGGCAGCAGCGCTTCGGCGTCGAGCATCTGTTGCCAGTCGTGGTAGCAACGGGACGCGGCCAGCCCGAGGACGCCGCCGGTCTCACGGTTATTGTCGGGGTCGCGGCTGAACGCGCCGCACACCAGTTCGAAACCGCCGTCCAGGCCCGCGGCCTGGCGATGGGCCTGGCCAATGAACGCCCCCGCTCCGCCGCCGACGAAGCCCATTCTTATTTTCGGTGCTACAGGATTCATCGCGACTCTCTTCTGTCCGGACTGAAGATGTAACCGGTTACATCATGACGGGAAATCTAGGCTCGGTTTTGCCGCGTGTCAAACCCCAAGCGACACCGAGAGCATTTGTCAGGCGTCGAACCTAGGGTAAGCTCGCGGCCATGCCTGCCTCCGCAGGCGCTGAATCGAGGTGATCTTGTCGAATATCCGTGAGGTGGCCCGGCTGGCCGGTGTTTCGGTGGCCACGGTGTCCAGAACACTGAAGTCCCCCGAGCGCGTGCTGCCCGAGACCCGGGACAAGGTCAACGCGGCGGTGGTGCAGGCCGGTTATCGGCCGAACCTGATGGCGGTGCAATTTCGCTCCCGGCGCACCGGTAACCTGGTGATCCTGGTCCCGGCAATCGCCAACACCTTTTTCGCCCGGGTCATCAGCGGCGCCCAACAGGCGGCGCAAGCGGCCGGCTATCGACTGCTGCTGTGCGACACCCAGGGCCGGGAAGCCATCGAGCAGGAATTTGCCGCGCTGGTCTATGCCCACCAGGCTGACGGGGTGATTCAACTGCGCGCGTGCGACCCTTTCATATCACTCCCTCCTGGCACCGACGCGTTGCCGTTGGTCAATGCCTGCGAAGTGGTCAAGGACGCACCCTACCCGACCATCAGCCTCGACAACCGCAGCGCCGCCCAGGCCATGACCGATCACTTGATCGGGCTCGGCCACCGCCGCATCGGCATTATCAAAGGCCCCCGCAGCAGTCCGTTGACCCTCGACCGCGTGGCCGGTTATCGGGATGCCCTGCGCAACGCCGGCATCGCCATCGATCCTGAGTTGATCTGCCACGGTGACTTCACCCTCAAGGCCGGATACGACGGTGCCGCAACCATGCTCGCATTGGCCGAGCGCCCCAGCGCGCTGTTCTGCGAAAACGACGAGATGGCCATCGGCGCGCTCAAGCGCATCAAACAGATGGGCTTGCGGGTGCCCGAGGACATTTCCCTGGTGGGCTTCGATGACATCCCCTTCGCCGCGTATTGCGATCCACCCTTGACCACCATTTCCCAACCGGCTGAAACCTTTGGTCACAAAGCCGTAGAGATGCTGATCGCCCTGATCGAGAAAACCCCTATCCCACAGCGGCACGTGCTGTTGCCGTTCGAGCTGACCGTGCGCGGCAGCAGCGCAGCGCCAGGCTCCAGCATGGCTTGATCAAGACATCGGACTTGCCGACTCGCCATCAGGCCCGTTTCGACTACAGTGGAAAGACTCTGCAAAAGCCATAACAAGACGGAGAGTCTCCATGCGAATCAACAAGCGCTTCACGCTCCTGGCCGCCACCGCAGCCTTGATGATCACTACCACCGTTCATGCCGCCCCGGTGTACATCAATATCCTGACCGGAGGCACCAGCGGTGTGTATTACCCGATTGGCGTCGGGCTTTCCCAGATCTATAGCAGCGGCATCAAGGATTCCAAGGCGTCGGTCCAGGCCACCAAGGCTTCGGTGGAAAACCTGAACCTGCTGCAAGCCGGACGTGGGGAGTTGGCGTTTGCCTTGGGCGACTCGGTGGCGGACGCCAAGAATGGGGTGGAAGACGCCGGCTTCAAGGCGCCCTTGACCAAGCTGCGGGCCATCGCTGGCGCCTACCCCAACTACATACAAATCGTTGCCAGCCAGGAATCGGGCATCAAGACCCTGGCCGACCTCAAGGGCAAGACCGTTTCGGTCGGCGCAGCGAAATCCGGCACCGAGCTCAACGCCCGGGCGATATTCAAGGCGGCGGGCCTGACCTACAGCGATATGAAGGTGCAATACCTGCCATTCGCCGAGTCGGTGGACCTGATCAAGAACCGCCAGTTGGATGCCACGCTGCAATCGTCCGGCCTGGGCATGGCCGCGATTCGTGACCTGGCGTCGACCATGGCGTTGAACTACGTGTCGATCCCCACCGATGTCGTGGCGAAAATCGGCAACCCGGCCTACTTGAGCGCACAAATCCCGGCCAACACCTACGACGGACAAACAGACGCCGTGCCCACCGTGGCCATCACCAATATCCTGGTGACCCGCGAGGATGTCCCGGACGAAGTGGCCTATCAGATGACCAAGCTGCTGTTCGACAACCTCAATCGCCTGGGCACGTCCCATTCGGCGGCGAAGGACATTTCCCTGAAAAACGCCGCGAAGAACCTGCCGATAGCCCTGCACCCTGGCGCCGAACGCTACTACAAGGAGGTGGGCGCGCTGTAGTCCCCTGGGACGGTAACGGCGCTGGCCGCCGTTGCCGTGTCGTGTTTCGCACCGGCTACAGACAACAGGCAGGCACCTTATGAGTGAAGACCAGCACGGCATCGCCACGGACCCGCGGGATTGGCCCAAGACGCTGTTCTATGTGGCGTTGCTGTTTTCCGTGTTTCAAATCATCACCGCGGCATTTTCCCCAGTGTCGAGCATCGTTCTGCGGGCGGTGCATGTAGGCTTTTTGTTGTGGGTGGTGTTCCTGAGCTACCCGGCCTATGGCAAGCAACGGCCCTGGCAGCCGCTGGCCTGGGCTTTGAGCCTGGCGGGCGTGGCGACGGCGCTCTATCAATGGGTGTTCGAGGCCGACCTGATCCAGCGCTCCGGCGACCTGACGACGGCCGACATGGTGATCGGCATTATCCTGATCGTGTTGGTGTTCGAAGCGGCGCGGCGGGTGATGGGCATCGCGCTGCCGATCATCTGCGGCCTCTTCCTGGCCTATGGCCTGTTTGGCGAATACCTGCCGGGTGAGCTGGCCCATCGCGGGTATGGGGTTGACCAGATCATCAACCAATTGGCGTTCGGCACCGAAGGGCTGTACGGCACGCCTACGTACGTATCGGCCACTTATATTTTCCTGTTCATCCTGTTCGGCGCCTTCTTGGAAAAAGCCGGCATGATCAAGCTGTTCACCGATTTCGCCATGGGCCTGTTCGGCCACAAACTCGGCGGTCCGGCGAAGGTCGCCGTGGTGTCGTCGGCATTGATGGGCACCATCACCGGCTCGGGCATCGCCAACGTCGTGACCACCGGGCAGTTCACCATCCCGTTGATGAAACGCTTTGGCTACAAGGCCGCATTTGCCGGCGGCGTGGAAGCGACATCCAGCATGGGCAGCCAGATCATGCCGCCGGTGATGGGCGCGGTGGCGTTCATCATGGCCGAGACCATCAATGTGCCGTTCGTGGAAATCGCCAAGGCCGCGCTGATCCCCGCATGCCTGTATTTCAGCTCGGTGTTCTGGATGGTGCACCTGGAAGCCAAGCGCTCCAATCTCAAGGGCCTGCCCAAGGACCAATGCCCCAGCGCCTGGGGCGCGGTGAAGGAAAGCTGGTACCTGCTGATCCCCCTGGCGGTACTGGTCTACTTGCTGTTTTCCGGACGCACGCCGCTGTTTTCCGGGATGGTGGGCCTGGCGTTGACGGCTATTGTGATTCTCGGCTCGGCGATTATTTTCAAAGTATCGAGTTTTGCCCTGCGCTGTGCATTCTGGGTCGCGCTGGGCATTCTTTGCGTCGGTTTTTTCCGGCTGGGCATCGGTGTCGTATTTGCGGTGGTCGGGGTGTTGGTCGTGACCTGCTGGTTCATGAAAGGCACCCGGGGAACACTGGTCATCTGCTTGCATGCCTTGGTCGACGGCGCCCGTCACGCAGTCCCAGTGGGGATCGCCTGTGCCCTGGTTGGCAGCATCATCGCGGTGGTTTCCCTGACTGGCGTAGCGTCCACCTTCGCCGGTTACATCCTGGCCATTGGCAAGGACAACCTGCTGCTGTCGCTGATTCTGACCATGCTCACCTGCCTGGTATTGGGCATGGGCATCCCGACCATTCCCAACTACATCATCACCAGTTCGATTGCCGCGCCCGCCCTGCTGGAGCTGGGCGTGCCGCTGATCGTGTCGCACATGTTCGTGTTCTATTTCGGCATCCTCGCCGACCTGACGCCGCCGGTGGCCCTGGCTTGTTTCGCCGCCGCACCCATCGCCAGGGAAAGCGGCCTGAAGATCAGCTTCTGGGCGGTGCGTATCGCCCTCGCCGGCTTCGTCATTCCGTTCATGACGGTCTACAACCCAGCGCTGATGCTGCAAGGCGACAACCTGTGGATGACCGCCTACATGTTGGTCAAGACGCTGCTCGCCGTCGGCCTGTGGGGCATGGCGTCCACCGGTTACCTGCAACAGAAGATGCCCATTTGGGAACGGCTGATGTGTTTCGCCGCCGGTGCCCTGCTGGTGGTGGCGCTGCCGCTGACCGATGAAATCGGCTTTGTCCTGGGTGCATTGTTGATCGGCCAGCACTTCTGGCGGGCGCGCCGCGTCGGGCGGGCGTTGGCGTGATTGGCTTGTGCCTAGGCCTGTCCGGGGCGATCTGGGCGCAAGTGCAAGTGAGCGACTTTACGCTGGCGTGGAATCACACCATCGAAAAGGTTCGCTGGGAGGAGGATTATCGCGTCACCGAAGCAGGCCTGGTGCTGGGCGAGGCCAGGGTCAAGGGCAATGGTGCCGGCATGGATATTCCCGAGGGCGCCCGGCTGGAAAACGGCAGTTGGCGCTTCCATCGCCAACTGCCGCCGCTGCAACCGTTGAAGCTGGGGCGCACGCCCCAGGCCGGGGATTACCAACTCTGTCACGCCGGCCATTGCCAGCCGATGAGTCATTGGTTGGGAGCGCCAAGCACCGAACAACCGGCGGTAGAACTCTGGAGCTGCACGTTGTAGTCCTCAGGCGCCGACGATCGACCGCCACGCCGCTTGCGCCAGCAATTCCCGGTGGACCTTGGGACTGGTGGGCACACGCCCGGACAGCCAGGCCCGGCAGTAACTTTCCGACGCGCCAATGATCAGCGAGAACATCAGCTCGGCGGGGTAACGCTGGAGCGCCTCGCCCTGCTGCGCTGTGCTCAGCCACTGCCAGAGCTGGCGGTTGCGTGTGGTGTTGCGGTTGGCGAGTTCATCCTTGAACGGTCCCTTGGTCACCGCAAAGCGGGCGTGATACTGGAAGCGCGCCCATTCGGGTTGGCCATCAACCCAATCGACATAGCTGTAGATCAGCGCTTTCACGCCCTGCTCGGCGGTCGTCGCCTCGGCCAGGCAGTGCTCGCGCAGACGCATCTGGTCTTCCATCGCGGTGAAAAACAGCGCCGCCACCAAGCCTTCCTTGTTGCCGAAATGGTGATAGATCGCGCCGACGCTGGTCTGGCATTCGTTGCGGATCATTTCAATGGTGGTTGCCTCGATGCCCTGCTCGTTGAACAGCGCCAAGGCCTTTCTGAAGATGTCGCGCTTGAGTTCGGCCCTTCTGCCGGGGAAGGCGCGTTCGAGTAGATCTGCTGTTTGCATGCTTGGCATAAACCGGTTCGTTGGAAGATCAGGCACGTTCCGCCTGTGACGAATGGTGCGCAGCTTGACAGATTCGCCGACAACAGAATACCGTTCCGTCACAGAATATTATTCTGTAACGGAACATCATTCCGCAAATTCTCTTGTCAGCGAGGCTTCACATGAACCAGGTTCTCGGTATGTTCAACAGCGCGGGTCCCGATGCATTCAGCAAAATGACCTGCCAGATGGCGCCCTACTTTTCGACGATCAACCCGCTGGTCACGGCGCTTCGCCCGGGCGCGGCAACGGTGCAGGTGCCGTTTTGCAAGGAAATCACCAACCACCTGGGCACCGTCCATGCCATCGCCATGTGCAACGCCGCCGAGCTGGCCGCCGGCATGATGACCAACGTGTCCATTCCGGCGGGCGCCCGCTGGATTCCTAAAGGCATGACCGTGCAGTACCTGGCCAAGGCCAAGAGCGACGTGACGGCGGTAGCGGATGGCGACGCCCTGGACTGGGCAACGGAAGGCGACAAGATCGTGCCGGTGGACATCCATGACGTCGACGGCAAGAAGGTGTTCACGGCGCAGATCACCATGAACGTGAAGTTGGCGTGAAGTGGGGGGCGTCCAGGACGCCCCGCCTCATCGTCGTGCCGAGGAAATCAGGCGAAGGTCGCGCCCCGGGTGTTCACGAACAACGAATACAACGAGTGGCTGCCGGCCATGAACAGCCGGTTGCCCTCCCGTCCGCCAAAGCAGACGTTGGGGCAGCGCTCCGGCAAGGAGATGTGCCCGATGGCCTTGCCTTCAGGGTTGAAGACCCGCACGCCGTCGAGTTTTTCCAGGTCGGCCTTGGGGTCGCCATTACCGCCCCAACCGCACCAGAGGTTGCCGCCCTCGTCGCACTTGATCCCGTCGATGGCCGCGTAGTCCAACCCTTCGATATGCTTGCGGCGCTCGCCCAGGGTGCCGTCGTCCTTGACCGTGATCGCCCAGACCAGGCGATTGGGCTTGGCCCGGCCCTCGACCACATAGAGAGTTTTTTCATCCGGCGAGAAGCACAGGCCGTTCGGCCCCGCCAGGTCGTCGATCACCCGGCTGAGCTTGCCGGTTTCGCCGTCGATGCGGTACACCGCGTGAGGCTGCACCGGGGTGACCTTGTGCCCTTCATAGTTATTGCCGGTCTGGAACGGTGGGTCGGTGAACCAGACCGAGCCGTCCCGTTTGCAGACGATGTCATTGGGCGAGTTCAGCGGCTTGCCGTCGAAACTGTCGGCCAACACGGTGAGGGTCCCGTTGTGTTCGGTGCGAGTGACTCGCCGCCCTTCGCTTGAGGTGGTCGAGCCTTCACAGACCAGCAGCCTGCCCTGGCGATCACGGCACATGCCGTTGGAGAAGTTCGAGTTCTCGCGGTACACCGACAGCCCACCGGTGACCTCGTCCCAACGCATGATGCGGTTGTTGGGGATGTCGCTGACCAGCAAGTAGCGACCGTCGCCGATCCACACCGGCCCTTCCGCCCAGCGCAGCCCAGTGGCGAGCTTCTCCACGCTGGCGTTGAAGATGCGCAGGTCCATGAAGCTGGGGTCGAGAATGTTGACCAAGGGATCGGGGTAACGCTGGCTCAGCGGCTCGGCCTGGGCGAGCCCGGGCAAGTGTCCGAGGGCCGCGGCGGCGGCCGAGACCACCAGGGATTTTTTCAGGAAAATCCGGCGCCCTTGATCGGCGGTTGCAGGTTGCGAAGCATCCATCGTACGTCTCCGTTAATTATTATTGGACGGGAACGTCAGTTTTAGCTCGTGATAGGACGTCGTACAAGTAAATATCTCGCGATCAACCACCTTCTTCATTTCGAGTGAAGGGGAATCCGAACGGTGAACGTAGTGCCCCCGCGCACCTTCGAATGGACTTCGATCGTACCCTGGTGCGCCGACACGATCGCCGAGGCGATGTAAAGGCCCAGCCCCAAGCCCGCCGTGGGGCCGTATTGCATATCACCGCTGCGCAGCTGCCGGACCAACGGATTGAAAATGCTGTCGATGGCGTCCTTCTCGATGGGCTTGCCCTGGTTGTTGATCGCGATAACGGCTTCATCCCCTTCGCAGCTCAACGAAACAGTGATCGGTGCACCCGCCGCGCCATGCTGGACCGCGTTGCCGATCAGGTTGGAGAACACCTGTTCCATCCGCGACGGGTCGAACAACCCTTCGAGCGCACCGCGGGTCTCGAAGTTAATCGTGCTTTCCGGATGATAAGCGCGCGCTTCCTCCACCATGCCTTCGCATGCCGCCACCAGGTCACCCTTGAAGCGCTGCACCGGTATTCCAGCACCCAACTGGGTGCGCGTGAAGTCCAGCAGATCGCCGACGATCTTGTTGGCCCGCTTGACGCTGGTGTAGATGCGCGACGAAATCTTGGTCGCTTTGGCCGGCAAGTCACCCGCGCGCAGGAGCACTTCGGAACCGAGCAGGATGGCGCCCAATGGGCTGCGCAGATCATGCCCGAGGATTCCGAGGAACAGGTTGCGCGCCGCGTCGACTGCCGCCGAATAGCTGACGACGGATTCTGCCAGGGCTTGGTCGACGGCCTCGTTGAAACGGATGACATCGGACATCGCCTGTGCTTGGTCCAGTTGGGCGTGCGGCATCCATAGCATGAGCACACTGGTGCGCAACGCGCGGTATTCCGAGACCATCTGTTCGACGGTGAACCCGGACGACTGGCGGATAACGGCGTGGGTTTCAGCGGCGGTTTCGGCCTCTGCCGCCGGAGCGTCGCCCAGGGACTTGGCGATCTGCTCTTCGGGAGTCTGCTTGGTGCGCAGGTCAACGGCGATGGTTCGCAGCATCTGCTCGGCATGGTCGCGCAGCGCCACCGAATCCATGCCAATCGACGCAGGCGTGATAGTCCTGGCGAAATCCTCCCAGGCCTGAAGGATCGGTTCTATGTTGTCGACAATGAAATCAGCCAGGCGCATGGGTTGCTCCGCGAGAAGGTCAAAAGGACCGGTGCCGGAAACAACGCAGCGGTCAGTTGTTTTACAGCAAATCGGCGCCGGATGTACGCCAACGTCCGGAATCGCCTGGCCTGACAGGCTTGCGACGGCTGCGCCGCCGAACGGGAACAAGCTCCTCGCCACGCAACTGCCGCAAGCTCTGGCACTGAGGCTTGTCTCTGTCTGCTTGATCCGGTACAAACACCCTTGTGTTGTACGACAACCTATGACTAAAAATAAAACCTTCCGAGGCCTCGCTGCTTCGGCGGACTGCCTTTGAGATTCCTGCCATGACCCGCTCCATCGCTGCATCCGATGCCCCTGCTCCATTCCCGCGCCATATCGCCGTGCTCATTCTGCTCTGCATGGGGTGTGCGTTCGCCGGCAACCATGTCGCCGCGCGGGCGGCCTTCGATGACGGTGCCGGCGTGTTGTTGGCGATCCTGCTGCGCTCGGGTGGGACGTTGCTGGTGCTGGCGGCGATGGTCTTGTGGCAACGTCAAAGCCTGCGCCTGCCCGCTGGTGCCTGGCGCTGGCAATTAGTCCTCGGGCTGTTGATCGCGGCCCAGAGTCTGTGCCTGTACTCGGCCGTCGCCCGGGTGCCGGTGGCGCTGGCCTTGTTGGTCGGCAACCTGTTCCCGATCCTGTTGGCGCTGCTGACCTGGGCGCTCGGTGGTCCACGCCCCACCGCCCGCACGGCGGCCTTGATGGGCATGATCCTGGTCGGCCTGGTGTTCGTGCTGGAAGTGCCGGCGCGGTTGTCGTCCCAGGCCGACGTCGGCCCGCAGTGGCTGTTGGGCGTTGGCCTGGCGTTCTGCGCCGCGTGCGTCTTCGCTTGCGCGTTGTGGATCACCGACCACAAGTTGTCCCAAGTCCGCGGTTCGGTGCGCAGCCTGCTGACGATTTTCATTGTATTCAGTAGCGTCAACCTCGCAGGGCTGACCGGCGCACTGCCTGGCGGCCTCGACCTGCCAGCCACCAGCACCGGCTGGTTCGCCCTGGCCACCCTGGTGGTGCTTTACGGCACGGGGTTCATCGTGTTGTTCATTTGCGTACCGCGCCTGGACATGCCACGCAACGCGCCGGTGATGAACATCGAACCGCTGGCGACCTTGCTGATCGGCTGGCTGGCGCTGGACCAGATGCTCAATCCGGGCCAAGTGCTTGGCGGCGCGATCGTGGTAGCGGGCATTGTGTTGCTGACCTGGCGCAAGGTTGAGCGGGCCACGGTGGCGGTGGCTGCTCGCGATTGACCCGCACCGTTGAGCGGCCTGAAAAACATTGTGGCGAGGCAGCTTGCTCCCTCGCCACGGGATCGGCGGCGAGTCTGCCACTCTCAAATCGGCCGACGCACCGCCCTCACCTTGCCACTGCCACCCCCGCCACAGAAAAATCGGTCTGCCCCGTCGGATTCCAGCCCCGACACGCCGGTCCCCGGCGGCATGCTCACGCTTTCGAGCACTTGCGCGGTTTGCGGATCGATGCGCCGCAGGTCGCTCTCGTCGTTTTCCCAAGTGCCGTGCCACAGTTCTCCATCGACCCAAGTCACGCCCGTGACGAAGCGGTTGGATTCTATGGTGCGCAGGATCTTCCCGTCGGCCGGGTCGATCTGCAGGATCTTGCGCGCCTTGTACTGGCCGACCCAGAGCGACCCTTCGGCCCACGCCAGTCCCGAATCGTCACCGCTGTTGGGGGCCGGAATCGTCGCCATTACCTGGCCGGTGCGCGGGTCGATCTTGCGGATGCTGTCGCCAGCGATCTGGAACAGATGCTCACCGTCGAACGCCGTGCCTGCATTGGCTGGGACATCGAGCGACTGCACGGTCTCGCCACTGGCAGGATCGAGGGCGTGCAGCTTCTCGCCTGAAGCAAACCAGACGCGCTCGCCATCATGGCTTACGCCGTGCACGCAATCGACGCCCGGAAAAGGGCCGTATTCACGCAGGATTTGTGCTTTTGACTGTTTCATCTCGCTCGCCTCGTCGGTGGGTGTGACTGCATCCTAACGATCGGCTGGCAACGCGGTGAGTAACAATACCGTCGCGAATCCAGGCATCGGCGGCGCGGTCCAGCGACGAGCCCTGGCGCGGCCAATCGATTGCGCCTTGCCGCTAGCGGCGAGGGTTTCCAAGGCCCGCTGGACGCTGCGCTGGCTGACGTCCAGAACCAACGCCAAGGCCGAACTCGACCACGCTTCACCGTCCGCCAGCAGTGCCAGCACTGCGCCGTGGGGTTCCTCGACAACCCGCGCCAGCACCACGACCTCGTCGGCATGATGCGGCGCCAAGGTAAAGCCGCGCTTCGTTGCGAGCACCCCAGCCATCGGGCGAAGCGCCGCCCGCAACCGTCCCATCTCGACCCGCAACCGGGCGCGATGGGACTCGTCCGTCAGTTTCAAGCCAAAGGCCTGGGCCATGAGTGCTTCCCTCGACACGTCGCCGGGCCAGGCTTGGGCTAGCCCTCGCGCCAAGGCAAACAACACCGGGCGCCGTGAAAGGGAGACCACAATACCCGCGCCATTGACTCCGTACCGACACGCGTCCACCACCAGCGCCGCACTGTCCAGCATCGCTTGAACCTCCTCCAGGATGAGCAAGCGTTCCTGGCCTCGAGCAATCAGGCGCGCCGCAGGCGTTTGGAGGGTTTGCCAGGCGCTTTCAATTTCCGCGTTCAGCGCACCGATGCCCGCTTGCCGTGCCGCTTGCCCAGCCCTTTCGAGAGCGGCACGGGCGGTTTGCGTTTTTAGCCGGCGCATGGCAATGCCCGCAGCCACTAGCTCGCAGGCTGCCCGTGATGCCCAAGGCAGGCAGGACAGATCCAGATCAGCGAGCCTGCGCTCGGCCTCATCGAGTCGACCGAGCAACAGCAGGCGGCGGATCTCGATGGCATGGGCGTGCCCGACGTTCGCCCGGTCGCCATGGGCTTGGAGCACCGCCCGCGCGACGTCGAGGCGCGTCGTCGGCCACGTCAGGTCACGGGACGCCAAGGCAATTTCGCCTTCGGCGACCACGCACCTTGCCCGGGCCACGGCTTCCTTGGGCCCAAAGGCAGCCGCCGCACGACACATCAGGGCCCTGGCGTTGGCCAGGTCGCCCAACTGCGCCATGGCAATGCCACGCAGCGCGAGAGCCGGGGCATCATTGCGCAGCGCGACGCGATTGAGCGCGGCGACCGGGTCCCCCGCCGCCAATGCTTGCGCTGCTGCGTTGATTTCGTAATCCATAAACGATGGTCTTTATGGCAATGGTCGGTGTGGCGAGGGAGCTTGCTCCCGCTGGGGTGCGCAGCGCCCCGAAAATTTTGCGACCGCTTCGCGCTCGAGCGGGAGCAAGCTCCCTCGCCACACAAGCCTGCCCGCATCCTGAACTGCCCTGCCGGCCCTGACCCAACAGTGGATATCGGCTACAGGCGGATCCCGGCCGCCAATATCACATCGATCCGCGAGACCGCACTGCTCAGCCGCCCCAACCGGTCGTTGTGATCGGCAATGATCTGCTCGGCCGGCAGGCTGCCGTTGTCCACCGTGGAATGGGCGTCGGCGGCCAAGACAACCTCGTACCCCAACGTATGAGCCTGACGCACGGTGGCATTGATGCAGTGATCGGTTTGCAGCCCGCAAATCACCACGCGATCAATGCCCCGGGCCTGTAACAGGGCCAGCAGATCGGTCTGGTAGAACGCGTCCGCAGTGGTCTTGCGCACCCGCAGGTCGTCCGCCCCGGTAGCCAGGCCATCCGCCAACTGCCAGGGGGCGGCACCGTAGGTCAGCGATCCCTCCAGCTCTTCATGCTGGATCAGGATTACCGGCAAGCCGACGGCCCGAGCCCTGGCGCTGAGGTCGTTGATGGTCTGGATCAGGCGTGGTCTGTCAAAGCATTCTTCTTCGCCGGCACACAGCCCTTCCTGGACGTCGATGATCAGCAATGCGGTATTCATGTGTCCCTCTGCGAACGGTTAGTAGCCCAACGACAGGCCGGTATTGCGGCGCGGGTCGTTGGCGCCGTAGAAGCGATTCTTGCCCACGGGCTTGCCACCCAGCGACGGCGCGCCCACCAGGATCGCAGCAATGTGGTTGGGGTCCTGCGGGCCGGCAAACTTGTGGCCCCAGCTTTCCAGCAGCTTGAGCGTATCGGGGCTGGCGGCGAACGTTTCCAGGTTGGTTTCTTCCGGCATCCATTGTTGATGGAAGCGCGGCGCATCCACCGCTTCCTGCAGGTTCATGCCGTAGTCGATCACGTTGAGAATGGTCAGCAAGGTGGCGGTGATAATGCGGCTGCCGCCGGGCGTACCGACGACCATTACGGTCTTGCCGTCCTTGGTGACGATGGTCGGGCTCATGGACGACAGCGGTGCCTTGCCCGGCGCGATGGCGTTTGCCTCACCCTGCATCAAGCCGTACATATTGGGCACGCCGACCTTGGCGGTGAAGTCGTCCATTTCATCGTTGAGCATCACCCCGGTCTTGCTCGCCATCACGCCGGCGCCGAACCAGTCGTTGAGGGTGTACGTGACGGAAACGGCGTTGCCCCACTGGTCGACGATCGAGTAGTGAGTGGTATTGCTGCCCTCGTGGGGCGCCACGCCGGGTTTGATCTTGTTGGAGTCGCCGGCTTTTTGCGGCTCGATCGCGGCCCGCAGTTTCGCCGCGTAGTTCTTGTCCAGGAGATGATCGATGGGGTTCTGCACGAAGTCCGGATCGCCGAGGTAACTGTTGCGGTCGACGTAGGCGTGACGCATGGCTTCGATCTGGTAGTGCATGCCTTGGGCCGAATGGAACCCCAGGTCTTTCATCGGGTAGCCATCGAGGATGTTCATGATCTGGCACAGCACCACGCCGCCGGAACTGGGCGGTGGCGCGGAAATGATGTGGTAGCCGCGATAATCGCACTCCACCGGCGCCAGCTCACGGGTCTTGTACTTGTCGAGGTCAGCCTGGGTGATGATGCCCTTGTTGGCTTGGCTGGAGGTCACCAGAGCGTCGGCCACCCAACCTTTGTAAAAGCCGTCGGCGCCCTTGGTAGAAATTTCCCGCAGGGTTTTGGCGAGGTCTTTCTGCACCAGTTTCTGCCCGGCCTGCATCGGCTCGCCGTTGTGCAGGAAGATCGCGCCGGAATCACGCATGTCCTTCTTGAACACCTCGGTGGCGGTTTCCAACAGGTCGACATCGCCCTGTTCCAGGACGAAACCTTCCTCGGCAAACTTGATCGCCGGGGCGATCAGTTCGGCGCGGGGTTTGCTGCCGTATTTCTTCAACGCCAGCTCCATGCCGGACACGGTGCCAGGCACCCCTACCGCCAAATGGCCGCGGGTGCTGAGTTCGGGAACGACGTTGCCGTCCTTGTCCAGGTACATGTCAGCCGTGGCGGCCAGCGGGGCTTTTTCGCGGAAATCGAGGAAGGTCTTGCGGCCATCGGCCATTTGCAGGGTCATGAAACCGCCCCCGCCCAGGTTACCCGCCGCGGGATAGACCACCGCCAGCGCATAGCCCACCGCCACCGCCGCATCCACGGCGTTACCACCGTTCTTGAGCACGTCGACGCCGACGTGAGTCGCCAGATGCTGGGCCGTCACCACCATACCGTTCTCGGCGGCAACCGGGGCCTGGGACGCGGCTTGCACATGGAAGCAACTGAGGGTGAGCGAAGTGGCGATGAGGGTTCGGGCCAGGGATTGGAACTTCATGAGTCGGTCTCTTCTTGTTCTAAGGGTCGGGATCGCTTCAAAAGCATTAGGCAGTATGGCTCGGTTTACCCAATGCGCTTGTCCGCCGACGACCGGGAGACGGCAAAGTACCCTTTGAGATAGGCTCGTGCGCTGGTTTTAATTGAACAAGGACATCGCCGATGACGCTGCGAATCGAACGCACGGACGCCCCCACCGACGCGGAACGCCAGGCCATCCTCGCTCCGCTACGGGCCTATAACACCGCCCAGACCGGCGGAAGCGCCCCGGAACTTGTCGCCTGGTTGGTGCGGGACGAGCACGACGAAATCGTCGGCGGGCTGTATGGCCGGGTGTTCTTTCGTTGGCTCTATATCGAATTGCTGGTGGTGCCGGAACAGGCCCGGGGCCAAGGCACGGGCTCAGGGCTGATGCAGATGGCCGAGACGCTGGCCAGGGAGAAGAACTGCGTGGGTATCTGGCTCGACACCTTCGATTTCCAGGCCCCGGATTTTTACCGCAAGCACGGCTTTACAGAGTGCGGCCAGATTGACGACTACCCGCCTGGGCATCAGCGCTTCTTCTTCCAGAAGCGCCTGACCGTCGACTAGAGACACGTCGCCAGCGCCGCTAATCGGCGCTTGGCGACGAAATCGTCCTGCTTGGCGTAGTAGTTCAATGCCGTGCCCGTGGCACTGGCTTGTATATCGACAAATGATTCGGCCGAGCGGGTGTAGACCGTCGAGCCGCCTTTCTTGCCCGGCTGCAGGTAGGCACCAGCATCGACGCCGAACACCGCTTCGTCTTCCCAGGCAAATTTCACGCACTGGGCGACGTTCAGTTCAGGCTTGTCCGAGGTCAGCGTCTTGTAGGGGGCTTGGGTCCGGGCCTGCTCCATCGCCGAACCTGCGCAGCCGACCAGCAGGGTTGCGGCCACGGCCACCATCAGCATTCGCATTGCGTTCACTCATCAGAAAAAAAACGGACTTTAGCACTGCGGCCCACGCCTTCGTGCTGCTTTACTAAAATTTACACGCGACAGCGCCCCACGATTCGCGCAACCTGTCGCGCCATCGCCACCAGCCATCGCGGAACATTCCATGACACCCAACGCTGAGTTCTACAAACCCACCGCCGAATACGCCGACAAACTGATCAGCCAGATCGGCCAGACACCCTCTTGGATCGCCAAGCGAATCGGCGTCACCGACAAGCGCATCCGCTACATTCTCGACGGCGAACGCACCGTCAAGGGCGAAACCACGCCGATCCAGATGACCTACACCGAACAGTTCGCCCTCGAATGCCTGGCGGCGGCGGCCAAGGCCAGCAAGAAGCAATCTTCATCCCCGAAGGAGTGATCATGGCGGCAACCGAACAGCAACACGAACGAGCCCTGGAAATCTTTCTCGACCAGCGCCCCGAGCTGCGCGTCGAGCTGGACCATCTCAACCCGCTGCTGGCTCAGGTCAAGGGCGAGACGGCGACGCAATACCGCGCCGAGCGACTGCATGAAGCGTTCGAAGCCGAGGCCGAGCGCCTGGGCCTGTTTGCCTGGGAGTTGACCTTGCAGCTCACCGCTGCCTCGCCCCAGGAATACCAGGCCCAGCGCCTGGAAGTGCACCGGGAAGTGGCGGAGATGGCGGGGATGGAATGGGCGGAGTATTGCGAGCTCAATGGCTTAAAGGCCAAGCACTGACCCCACAATGAGTCTGATCCAGATCCTGTATTGAAGCCTCATAATCGCCCCACCGCCCATAAAGCTTTATCATGGCCGCAGTACTACAGATCGGGTCTGTCATGAAGTTCGCCATCGCGCTGTTTTCCGCCGCCCATGCGCCCTCCTCGCGCCGCGCCTTGCTGTTTGCACAGGCCGCGCTGGCCGGTGGGCATGAGATCGTGCGGCTGTTTTTCTACCAGGACGGCGTCTATAACGCCGCCAACAGCATCGTCACCCCCCAGGATGAGCAAGACCTGCCCCGGCAATGGCAAGCCTTCGTCAGCGACAACCAACTGGATGGCGTCGTGTGCATCGCGGCGGCATTGCGACGTGGCGTGCTCAATAACGAGGAAGCCCAGCGCTACCAGCGTTCGGCGGCCAGCGTCGAGGCACCGTGGGCCTTGTCCGGGCTGGGCCAGTTGCACGATGCAATCCAGGACGCCGACCGCTTGATCTGTTTTGGAGGCGCGTGATGGCCAAGTCTTTATTGCTGATCAGCCGTCAAGCGCCATGGTCCGGCCCTGGCGCCCGGGAAGCGCTGGACGTTGTGCTGGCCGGCGGCGCGTTCGACCTGCCCATCGGCCTGCTGTTTCTCGATGACGGCGTGTTCCAGCTCGTCGCCCGCCAGGACGCCAAGGCCGTCCAGCAAAAGGACCTGAGTGCCAACCTGCAGGCCTTGCCGATGTTCGGTGTCGAAGACCTGTTCCTCTGCGCCGACAGCGCCGCCGAACGCGGCGTTGCCACCGATGCCCTGGCGCTGGGCGAGGTGAAAGTACTGAGCACGCCGGACGTCGCCGCGCTCATTGACCGATACGACCAGGTGATCACCCTCTGATGTCGACTTTGCATGTATTGTCTCATTCGCCCTTCGGCGATAACCGCCTCGCCAGCTGCCTGCGGGTGCTCGGAAGCGAGGACGCGTTGCTGCTGTGCGGCGACGCGACGTATGCGCTGCAACCTGGCACCGTGCCGTTTGAAACGTTGCAGTCCGGCAGCCGCAGGGTGTTCGTACTCGCGGAAGACGCCCAGGCCCGTGCCCTGCCCGTTCCAGACTGGGCCGAAGCCATCGACTACCCGGCCTTTGTTGAGCTGTCGATCCAGCATGACAAGGTCAACAATTGGTTATGAATGCGTTGACCGTGGGCGCGCGCACCCTCGCGCTGGACAAGGACGGCTACCTTGCCGACCGATGCGATTGGTCGGCCGACGTCGCCACGGCCCTGGCCGCCGCCGAAGGCATCGAGCTGAGCCCCGAGCACTGGGAAGTCCTCGAATTGCTGCGGGCCTTCTATGATGAATTCCAGCTCTCCCCCGCGACTCGGCCGCTGATCAAGTACACCGCGCTGAAACTCGGCGTGGACAAGGGCAACAGTCTGCACCTGAATCGATTGTTCAAAGGCACTCCCGCCAAACTCGCCGCCAAGCTGGCGGGCCTGCCCAAACCGACGAATTGCTTATGACCGACTTTCCAGCGCTGACCCTCGAGACCCCGGCCGAACACCCGTTCGCCCAATTTGTGCGCATCCTTGGCAAAGGCAAGCGCGGCGCGCGCAACCTGACCCGCGAAGAAGCCCGCGAAGCCATGGGCATGGTGCTCGATGAGCAAGTCGAAGAGACCCAGCTCGGCGCGTTCCTGATGCTGTTGCGGCACAAGGAAGAGAGCGCCGAGGAAATGGCCGGCTTCACCGAAGCCCTGCGCCAACGCCTGGTGGTTCCGGCCTTGGCGGTTGACCTCGACTGGCCGACCTATGCCGGCAAGAAGCGCCACCTGCCCTGGTATCTGCTGGCGGCCAAATGCCTCGGGCAGAACGGCGTGCGGATCTTCATGCACGGCGGTGGCGCTCACACGGCGGGCAGGCTCTACACCGAACAGCTGCTCGGTTTCTTGAATATTGCGTTGTGCCGCGATTGGCAGCAGGTCGGCATGGCGCTGGACAACGGTGGCCTGGCGTTCATGCCGCTGGTGGACTGGGCCCCGCAAATGCAACGAATGATCGACCTGCGTAATACCTTGGGCCTGCGCTCGCCGATCCACTCCCTGGCACGAATCCTCAACCCGCTGGGTGCGCGTTGCGGCCTGCAAAGCATTTTCCATCCCGGCTACCAGGCTGTGCATCGCAATGCCAGCGGATTACTGGGCGATACCGCCATCGTGATCAAGGGCGACGGCGGCGAGATCGAAATCAACCCGGACGCCGACAGTCATTTGTACGGCACCACCGGCGGCGCCAGTTGGGATGAAGAATGGCCGCGACTGGCCGAGCAGCGCCACGTCAAGCCGGAGACCCTCGACCCCGAGCATTTGAAAGCGATCTGGCGCGGTGACGTCGAGGACAGCTACCCGCAACTGGCGCTGATCGCCACCATGGCCTTGGCCTTGCGCGGCCTGGGGCTGACTCGCGAAGCGGCTTTCGACCGCGCCCGGCAGTATTGGGATGCGCGGGATAGATCGATTTAACCGATCATCAACGCCCAACCTTTGCGCTTTTAGTTCGAACCTATCGGAATAGACTCGTCTCCAAACAGTATTGAGCGAGGACATCGAGATGGGTTTGTTGGTCGAGGGCCGCTGGCAAGACCAGTGGTACGAAAGCAAAGACGGCAGTTTCCAACGTGAGCAGGCGCAACGCCGTCACTGGATCACCGCTGACGGCAAGAACGGTTTTGCCGCCGACGCCGGGCGCTATCACTTGTATGTGTCCCTCGCCTGCCCTTGGGCGCATCGCACGCTGATCTTTCGCAAGCTCAAAGGCCTTGAAGACCTGATCGATGTCTCGGTAGTCAGCTACCTGATGCTGGAAAACGGCTGGACCTTCGACCAGGCTCACGGCTCCACCGGCGACAAACTCGACCATCTGCAATTTCTTCATCAGCGCTATACCGCCGACACGCCGGACTACACCGGTCGCGTCACCGTGCCGGCCCTGTGGGACAAACAGCAACAGCGGATCGTCAACAACGAATCAGCGGAAATCATCCGCATGTTCAACAGCGCTTTCGATGACCTCACCGGCAACGACCTGGACCTTTATCCCGAGCACCTGCGCCGGGAAATCGATGGGTTGAACGAGCGGATCTACCCGGCGGTGAACAACGGCGTCTACCGCGCCGGGTTCGCGACCACCCAGCCCGCTTACGAAGAAGCCTTCGACCAACTCTTTGCCGAACTGGATCGATTGGAAGCCCTGCTTGAAACCCGCCGCTACCTGGCCGGCGAATACCTGACTGAAGCGGATATCCGTTTGTTCACGACGATGATCCGTTTTGACGCGGTGTACTTCGGCCACTTCAAATGCAACCTGCGACGCATTGCCGACTACCCAAACCTGTCGAACTGGCTACGGGAGTTGTACCAGTGGCCTGGGATCGCTGAAACCGTGGATTTCACGCATATCCAGGGTCATTACTACGGCAGCCACAAGACCATCAATCCCAATGGAATCGTGCCCAAGGGGCCGAAGCAGGATTTCACGGTTGCCCATGATCGGGAACGGTTGAGTGGAAAAGGTATTTGGCGCGGGATCGGGAATTGAGAACGGAACGCGGAGCGTCCCAGGCGGCGTTCCCACGCGGAGCGTGGGAACGATCAAATGGGAACGATCAACCGGTTCTTCAGACCTGCCCCTGGGCCCCTTCGAACCACGCCAGTTTCTCGCGCAGTTGCACCACTTCCCCAACGATCACCAGCGTCGGCGCATGGACCTCGTGCTCGGCCACCAGCCGTGGCAAGTCCGCCAGGGTGCCAGTGAAGACCCGCTGGTTTGACGTCGTGCCTTGCTGGATCAGCGCTGCCGGCGTGTTCGCCGCGCGGCCGTGCTTGATCAGCTCCTCGCAAATGACTGGTAGCCCCACCAACCCCATGTAGAACACCAGCGTCTGCGCCGGGGAGACCAGGTCCGCCCATGGCAAGTCGCTGGTGCCGTCCTTGAGATGGCCAGTGATGAAACGCACCGACTGCGCATAGTCGCGATGGGTCAGCGGGATCCCGGCATAGGCCGCGCATCCACTGGCAGCGGTGATGCCTGGGACAACCTGGAACGGAATGCCATGGGCCGCCAGTTCCTCGATTTCTTCGCCGCCGCGGCCGAAGATGAAAGGGTCGCCACCCTTCAACCGAACCACACGCTTGCCTTGCCGGGCCAAATCAACCAATTGCTGGTTGATCTGGTCCTGGGGCACGGCGTGTTCGGAACGGCGCTTGCCGACGTAGATGCGTTCGGCGTCGCGTCGGCACAGCTCAAGGATCGCCGGGGCTACCAGGCGGTCGTAAAGCACGACGTCCGCCTGCTGCATCAGGCGCAAGGCGCGGAAGGTCAGCAGGTCCGGATCGCCCGGCCCGGCACCCACCAGATACACCTCGCCCGCCGCATTTGGTGCCTGGCCGTCAATCTTCTCCCGCAGCAGGCGCTCGGCTTCGGCACCCTGCCCCGCCAATTGACGGTCGGCGATAGGACCTTGGAACACTTCTTCCCAGAAAGCCCGACGCTGCTGCACCTCGGGAAACAAGCCTTTGACCTGATTGCGAAAACGCGCCGCCAGCCCGGCCAGTTGCCCGTAGGTCGACGGAATCCAGGTCTCCAGCTTGGCGCGGATCAGCCTCGCCAACACCGGAGCATCACCACCACTGGACACCGCGATGACCAAGGGCGAACGGTCGACGATCGCCGGAAAGATCACACTGCACAGCGCCGGCGCGTCCACGACGTTGACCGGCACGCAACGCTTGTGAGCATCGGCCGAGACCTGGGCGTTGAGCGGCTCGTCATCGGTGGCGGCGATGACCAGGCCGCAGCCGTCCAGGTCCGCTTCCACGTAACCGCGCAGGATGCACTCACCGCCGCTGCCACTGACCAACTCCCGCAACTGCGGCTCGATGTCGGGTGCGACCACCCGCAGCAACGCGCCGGCATCGGCCAGCAAGCGGGACTTGCGCAAGGCAATCTCCCCGCCGCCAACCACCAGCACGCGGCTGCCGCGCAGGTTGTGGAACAGTGGCAAATAGTCCATTTAGCCGATGACCTCGATGCCGCCCATGTAGGGTTTCAACACCTCGGGCACACGGATCGAACCGTCGGCCTGCTGGTAGTTTTCCAGCACTGCCACCAGGGTACGACCCACCGCCAGGCCGGAGCCATTGAGGGTATGGACCAGTTCCGGCTTGCCGGTTTCCGGGTTGCGGAAACGCGCCTGCATGCGGCGGGCCTGGAAGTCGCCGCAGTTGGAGCACGACGAAATTTCGCGGTATTTGTCCTGGCTCGGGATCCAGACCTCCAGGTCGTAGGTCTTGACCGCGCTGAAGCCCATGTCGCCCGTGCACAGCGCCAGGGTGCGATACGGCAGTTCCAGCAATTGCAGGACCTTCTCGGCGTTGGCGGTCAGGCTTTCCAGGGCTTCCATGGATTTCGACGGCTCGACGACCTGGACCATCTCGACCTTGTCGAACTGGTGCTGGCGGATCATCCCGCGGGTGTCACGGCCAGATGCGCCGGCTTCACTGCGGAAGCACGGCGTGTGAGCGACAAACTTGATCGGCAGTTGCTTGGCGTCGACGATCTCGCCGGCCACGATGTTGGTCAGCGAGACTTCGGCGGTCGGAATCAGGTACAGGTCGGCCTCGCCCTCGCGGCTGATCTTGAACAGGTCTTCCTCGAACTTCGGCAACTGGCCGGTGCCCTGCAACGCAGGCGCCTGGACCAGGTACGGCGTGTAGGCCTCTTCATAGCCGTGCTCGGTGACGTGCAGGTTGATCATGAACTGCGCCAGTGCGCGATGCAGACGGGCGATCGGCCCGCGCAGCAGGGCGAAACGCGCGCCCGACAACTTGGCCGCGGTCTCGAAGTCCAGCCAGCCGAATTTCTCGCCCAGCGCCACGTGGTCCTGTACCGGGAAATCGAAGGTGGTTGGCGTGCCCCAGCGGCGCACTTCGACGTTGCCGTCTTCGTCTTCGCCGAGCGGCACCGATTCGTGAGGCAGGTTCGGGATGCCCAACAGGATCGAATCCAGCTCGCTCTGGATCGCGTCCAGTTCGGTCTTGCCGGCACTCAACTCGCCCGCCATGCGCTCGACATCGGCCATCAGCGGCGCGATGTCTTCACCGCGCTGCTTGGCCTGGCCGATGGATTTGGAGCGCGCGTTACGTTCAGCCTGCAGGGCTTCGGTGCGGGTCTGGACGGTCTTGCGCTGTTCTTCCAGCGCTTCGATGCGCGCGACGTCCAGGGCAAAGCCGCGGGATGCCAGGCGGTCCGCTACGTCCTGGAGGTTGCTACGTAACAGTTTGGAATCGAGCATGTCGGTCTCTCGTTATCAAAGTTTGGTCAAGGACAGGCCGGCCCAGGTGGCGAGCAGCCCGCCGAACACGCTGATGGCCGCGTAGCCCAGGGCCAGCGGCACCTGCCCGCTTTCCAGCAGGCGCACCGTATCCAGTGAGAAGGATGAAAAAGTCGTCAGGCCGCCAAGAAAGCCGACCATCAATCCCGCGCGCACCTCGATGGGCACCTCGGGACGAATCAAAAAAAGGCCGTAAAGAACGCCGATCAGCAGACAGCCCACGATATTAACGGCCAGCGTCGCGGTATAGAAGTGCCGTGGCCAATTTGCATTGATCCAGTTACCCGTGGCGAAACGCAACAGCGTGCCGGCGACGCCACCGGCAGAGACCGCAAGAATCAAGGGGATCAAGGTTTTCTCCGCTGCCGTGGACTCAGTCGGTCCAGCTGTGCCAAATGATTGAGCTTCTCGCCGATCTTCAATTCCAGGCCACGGGGCACCGGTTGATAGAATGACTGGGGCTCGAGTTCTTCGGGAAAATAGTCTTCGCCAGCGGCGTAGGCGTCGGGCTCGTCGTGGGCGTAACGGTATTCTTCGCCATAGCCCAGTTGCTTCATGAGCTTGGTCGGCGCGTTGCGCAGGTGCAACGGGACTTCGAGGGAACCGTGTTCGGTGGCGCTGCGCATCGCCGCCTTGAAGCCCATGTAGACGGCATTGCTTTTCGGCGCGCAGGCCAGATAAGTGATGGCCTGGGCCACGGCGAGCTCGCCTTCCGGACTGCCAAGGCGTTCCTGTACGTCCCAGGCCGCCAGGCACAGGCTCAAGGCCCGCGGATCGGCATTGCCGATGTCTTCGCTGGCCATGCGCACCACGCGTCGGGCCAGGTACAGCGGATCGCAGCCGCCGTCGATCATCCGGGCGAACCAATAAAGAGCGGCGTCGGGGTTGGAGCCGCGTATGGATTTGTGCAGCGCCGAAATCTGGTCATAGAACGCCTCGCCGCCCTTGTCGAAACGGCGTCGGGTATCGCCCAGCAGGCTTTGCAGCAGCTCGACGTCGATCTCGCTGTTGTCTTCGGCGAGGTCCGAGGCGTTTTCCAATAAATTGAGCAGGCGCCGGCCATCGCCGTCGGCGGCGCTGAACAGGATCTGGAAGCCTTCATCGCTGAGGCTGAGCTGACGCTTACCCAGGCCGCGCTCTTCGGTCAACGCGCGATGCACCAGCTTGCGCATCGCTGCCTCATCGAGGCTCTTGAGGACATAGACCCGCGCCCGGGACAACAAGGCGTTGTTGAGTTCGAACGAGGGGTTCTCGGTGGTCGCGCCGATGAAAATCAGCGTGCCGTCTTCGACGTAGGGCAGGAAGGCGTCCTGCTGGGACTTGTTGAAGCGATGCACTTCATCGACAAACAGGATGGTGCGCTTGCCGTATTGGCCGGCTTGCTGCTTGGCGATTTCCACCGCCTGACGGATCTCCTTGACCCCGGCCAGCACCGCCGACACGGTTTCGAAACGCGCGTCCGAGACTTCCGCGAGCAACCGCGCCAACGTGGTCTTGCCCACGCCGGGAGGCCCCCAGAAAATCATCGAGTGCAAGGCCCCCTGTTCCAGGGCCTCACGCAGGGGCTTGCCCCGGGCGAGCACATGCTCCTGACCGACGTACTCATCCAGGTTGGTCGCCCGCAGGCGGGCGGCCAATGGCTGGGCAATCGGGGCGCTTCGAAACAGGTCCATCACTGCTTATGCAACCTCCAGGCGTAGGGTTATTCCTGGATCACGTCGGCACCCTTGGGGATGTCGAACTTGAACTTGGACGGGGCGATCGGCTGATTGGCCTTGACCCCGGTAAACAGGATGTTGGTGCGCTGGCCGACGCTGTCGATCAGTTGCATGTCGTTGACCAGGCCGTTGCGGAACGACAGGCGCAGGCTGTCGAACAGGCTGTCCTTGGTCTTGGGCTTGAGGGTGAAGTCAATCACGCCGCCCGCTTCCTTGGAGGTGATGTCGAAGCTCTGGCTGATCTCGGAGATGTCACCGGAGAGCAGCAGCGCTGGCGTCTGGGTCAGGCGCTGGTCGAGGGTCTTGATCGTCACCTGTTCCAGGTCCGGGTCCCACAGGGAGACTTTCTTGCCATCCGACACCATCAGCTGTTCGGCAGGCGCATCGGTGTGCCAGTAGAACAGGCCCGGACGCTGCAGGGCCATGTCACCCGCCGTTTCCTGCAATTGAGTACCACTGCCATCGAGGGTCAATTGCGAGAAGCGCGCGGTCAGGGTCTGGGAGCCGCCCAACAACTGGGTCAGGCGGGCCACGTCCTTTTCGCCGGCATGGGCCGACAAAGTGGTCACGGCCAATACGGGCAACAGCAGCATGCGAATCAGGCGCATGGGAGTCCTCATGAATTCGTGGGGGGCGAGCGACGTGTCACCACGCCGCCCGGGTCATCAGTCGCGCATCGGGCCCGGCGCCAGTACTTCGCGCGAGCCGTTGGTGTTCATCGCCGTCACCACACCGGCCATTTCCATGGCTTCGATCATGCGTGCGGCGCGGTTGTAACCGATCTTCAGCTTGCGCTGTACGGCGGAAATCGAAGCCCGGCGGCTTTCCAGGACGAACTGCACCGCCTCGTCATAAAGCGCGTCGGTTTCGGCGTCGTCGTCGCCGCCACCGCTGCTGCCTTCAAAACCGCTACCGGCCTCTTCGACACCGGCAAGAATGTCGTCGTTATATTCAGGCGCGCCGCGCAGCTTCCAGGCCTCTACCACGCGGTGCACTTCGTCATCGGAAACAAACGCACCGTGCACGCGGATTGGCAGGCTGGTACCGGGCGGCATATAGAGCATGTCGCCGTGGCCCAGGAGTTGTTCGGCGCCGCCCTGGTCGATGATCGTCCGTGAGTCGATCTTGCTCGACACCTGGAATGCCATGCGCGTCGGAATGTTGGCCTTGATCAGACCGGTGATCACATCCACCGATGGCCGCTGGGTCGCGAGGATCAAGTGGATACCGGCCGCACGGGCCTTCTGGGCGATACGGGCGATCAGCTCTTCGACCTTCTTGCCGACGATCATCATCATGTCGGCGAATTCGTCTACCACAACGACGATGGTCGGCAGCTTGTGCAGCAATGGCGCTTCGTCGTGGATGTTTTCGCGGTGATACAACGGGTCGGTCAACGGCGTACCGGCTTCCTCGGCCTCCTTGACCTTGGCGTTGAAGCCCGACAGGTTGCGCACGCCCATCTTTGCCATCAGCTTGTAGCGGCGCTCCATCTCGGCAACGCTCCAGCGCAGGGCATTGGCCGCGTCCTTCATGTCGGTGACCACTGGGCACAGCAAATGCGGAATGCCCTCGTAGATCGACAATTCGAGCATCTTCGGGTCGATCATGATCAGCTTGGCGTCTTCCGGGCCGGACTTGAACAAGATCGACAGGATCATCGCGTTCACCCCCACCGACTTACCGGAACCGGTGGTACCGGCCACCAGCAGGTGAGGCATTTTCGCCAGGTCGGTGATGACCGGCTTGCCGCCGATGTCGTGGCCCAGGGCCAGGGTGACCGGCGACTTGTGGTTATCGTACTCAGGGGTGGACAGCACTTCGGAGAAACGCACGATCTGGCGGTCTTCGTTGGGAATCTCGATGCCCACGGTGGTCTTGCCGGGAATCACTTCCACGACCCGGACGCTGGTCACGGCCAGGGAACGCGCCAGGTCCTTGGCCAGGTTGGAGATGCGGCTGACTTTCACGCCGGCGGCCGGCTGGATTTCGTAACGGGTAATCACCGGACCTGGATGGATCGAATCCACCGAGACCTCGACCCCGAACTCCTTGAGCTTGATTTCCAGCAGGTGCCCAACGGCCGCCAGGGATTCGGGAGAATAATTGAGTTGTTTCTTCTCGGCAGGGTCCAGGATCGAGATCGGCGGCAAGGTGCCTTCCACCGCGCTGTCGACGAACAGCGGCGCCTGTTTTTCCTTCTGCACGCGCTTGCTTTGCTCGGGCGGCTTGGTCGGGGCCATGGTGATGACCGGCGGCACCTGTTTTTCCCGCTCGGACATGTGTTTGCTCAGGGCCTGCTCGCGTTCGATCAGGCGTTCCTTGACCTTGGCCTGCTCGCGTTTGTCCGGCGTCGTCGGGGCCACCACGTCGTGGACGCGGTCGTCGACTTCACGCAGTTGCGCCACCAGTTGCTTGCGCTCGTTGCGCGCCGTCCACCAGCGGTTCAATGCGCCCTGGATCAACTCGATCAGGTCGAGGGTGATCTTGCCGGTGACGTCCATGACCTTGAACCACGACAGGTCGGTGAACACCGTCAGGCCGAACAGGAACAGGGCGATAAAGAGCAAGGTACTGCCTTGGATATTCAGGGCATTCCTGGCCAGGTCGCCGAGGCTTTCCCCCAGCGCGCCGCCCGCCCCGGCCGGCAAGCCGGTGGGTGCATGGAAATGGATATGGGCCAGCGCGGCACCCGACAGCACGAGGAACACCAGGCCGATCAGGCGCCAGGAGAACAGCCAGCCGCTCCACTGCCACGGCTCATGGCGCTGGCGAAAAATCTGGTAGGTCTTGATCGCCAGCAGCAACGGGAAAATGTAGGCGAAATAGCCCAGCACCATGAACAGGATGTCGGCGCTGTAGGAACCGGCCGGACCGCCAAAATTCTGCACGTCTTCGATCTTGCTGTTATGGCTCCAGCCCGGATCGTCCTTGCCGTAGGTCAGCAAGGCCATCATCAGGAACAGGCACAAGGCACCGATGGCGATCAACGCACCTTCCTTGAGTCGGTAGTGCAATTGTTGGCGCCAGAGCGGAACGACTGTCTTGGGTGCTGCGGTGGATTTCTTCAAAACGCTTCTTTTCCTGCGCCAATGGCGCGTCCATCTGTTGAATGACTATAAAAAACTGCCCATGACGAGCAGGTAAAAAAGTGAATGTGCACAACCGGTACTACTTTTACCACTGTGGCATGCGTCCGGAAAACCGCAGGTGTTGCCGAAGATTTGATCTTTTGCCGCTCCTGCGTTCAAAACTCAAGCATTGTACGGGTTTGTCACGCCCGAGGCATTGCTCGTACGCTCGGCGACAGCATAGCCAGAAACAGGGGTTGATGGGCGCCAATTTGAGCATGCATTCTCTTTTGTGACAAAGGCTTATGAGGTGTTTTTATGAGCGAAGCGAAGCATTCACGCCTGATTATTCTCGGTTCCGGCCCCGCGGGGTACAGCGCAGCTGTCTACGCCGCCCGTGCCAATCTCAAACCCGTCGTCATTACCGGCATGCAGGCCGGTGGCCAGCTCACGACCACGGTGGAAGTCGATAACTGGCCCGGCGACGTCGAGGGCCTGACCGGACCGGTGCTGATGGAGCGCATGCAACGGCACGCCGAGCGCTTCGACACGCAGATCGTCTACGACCATATCCACACCGCCAAGTTGCAGCAGCGTCCGTTCGAACTGGTCGGCGACAGCGGCACCTACACCTGCGACGCGCTGATTATTGCCACCGGTGCCTCGGCTCAATACCTCGGGCTGCCCTCGGAGGAAACCTTCGCCGGCAAAGGCGTTTCAGCCTGCGCGACCTGCGACGGTTTCTTCTATAAGAACCAGGTAGTGGCGGTGATCGGCGGCGGCAATACCGCAGTGGAAGAAGCCTTGTACCTGTCCAACATCGCCAAGGAAGTGCATTTGGTTCACCGACGGGACAAGCTACGCTCGGAAAAAATACTCCAGGACAAACTCTTCGAAAAAGCCGCCAGCGGCAACATCCGGCTGCACTGGAACCAGAACCTCGACGAAGTGCTGGGTGACGCCAGCGGCGTGACCGGCGCGCGCCTGCGGCACAGCGAGACGGGCGAAACCAGCACGCTGTCCTTGGCCGGGGTGTTCATTGCCATCGGACATAAACCCAATACCGACTTGTTCCAAGGCCAGTTGCAGATGCGCGACGGTTACCTGATCGTACGCGGCGGCAGCGAGGGCAATGCCACCGCCACCGACATCGAAGGCGTTTTCGCCGCTGGCGACGTGGCCGATCATGTCTATCGACAAGCCATTACGTCGGCCGGCGCCGGTTGCATGGCCGCACTGGATGCAGAGAAGTATCTCGATGACATTCCGACCGTTTGACGGTTAACCTCTAGGCCGGGCACCGATCCCTTCGGGGCCCGGCCACCCTACCCTTCTGCACGCCCGGATAACGATGCTCACTTGGTTACAACGCAACACATTCGATTTCCCGCCATTGGAAAAGGCCATGCGCGACCCCAACGGCCTGCTGGCTGCCGGCGGGGACCTGTCTGCCGATCGGTTGATCCAGGCCTATCGTCACGGCTGCTTTCCCTGGTTCTCGGAGGGCCAACCAATCCTTTGGTGGTCGCCGGACCCGCGTACGGTGCTGTTTCCCGACGAACTGCACGTCTCGCGCAGCCTGAACAAGCTGTTGCGCAAGCAACGCTATGAAGTGACGTTCGACCGGGATTTCGCCGCTGTCATCAAGGCGTGCGCCGCACCCCGCGATTATGCCGACGGCACTTGGATCACCGACGCCATGCAGACCGCTTATCTGGAATTGCACCAGCGCGGCTTCGCCCACTCGGTGGAAGTCTGGGATCAGGGCGCATTGGTGGGCGGCCTGTACGGCCTGGCGATGGGGCAACTGTTTTTTGGCGAGTCGATGTTCAGCCGGGCCGACAACGCGTCGAAATTCGGCTTCGCAACCCTGGTCCAACATCTCAAGGAAGCGGGTTTCGTGCTGATCGACTGCCAGATGCCCACCGAGCACCTGCACAGCCTGGGTGCGCGATCGATTCCGCGCGCAGCGTTCGCCGGTTACCTGAAGGCCCACCTGGATCAGCCCAACCGTGCCTCCTGGGTTTGCTGAGCGATATTCGCGCTCCTGGCTTACACTTCAATTGAAGTTTATTTCCGAGGGTCGATCATGACTGAGTTGGCGCGCTTGAAGTTCTATGCCACTCAACCCCACTCCTGCAGTTATCTGCCTGAGGAGCAGGCCACGACGCTGTTCCTCGACCCTAGCCAGCCCATGGACGTGCATGTCTACGCAGACTTGTCGGAGATGGGTTTTCGTCGCAGTGGCGATCATCTCTACCGGCCCCATTGCCAGCATTGCAATGCATGCGTCCCCGCGCGCATCCCCGTGGCTCGATTCACGCCCAATCGCCAGCAGAAGCGCATTTTCAAGCGCAACGCCGACCTGCAGGTTCGGCCGGCCAAGCCACAGTTCAGCGAAGAATACTTCGACCTGTACCAGCGTTACATCGAACAGCGCCACGCCGACGGCGACATGTACCCACCCAGCCGTGACCAATTCTCGACCTTCCTGGTACGCGACCTGCCGTTTTCGCGGTTCTATGAGTTTCGCCTCGAAGGCAAGTTGATGGCCATCGCCGTCACCGACCTGCTGCCCAACGGGCTGTCCGCGGTGTATACCTTTTACGAGCCCGACGAAGAAAAACGCAGCCTCGGACGCTACGCAATCCTTTGGCAAATCAACGAATGCCGGCGCCTGGGCCTGGAAGCGGTCTACCTGGGCTACTGGATCAAGAACTGCAAAAAAATGAACTACAAGACCCAATATCGGCCCATTGAATTGCTGATCAACCAGCGGTGGGTTGTCTTGAACTAAGGCAGCTCGCGGGTTCTTGCTCGGTCCCGGCGCCAGCCTCATTGATGAACCTCCCAAGAACCCCTTGGCTTGCCCCCCCTTTTTCGGGCACAATGCACGCCGCTTTTGCCTGGCGCAGTTGCACCGGGCCATTCACTGGATACCGAGGGCTTTACTGCATGTCGAAAGAAGACAGCTTCGAAATGGAAGGCACTGTCGTCGACACCCTGCCCAACACCATGTTTCGTGTGGAGTTGGAAAATGGGCACGTCGTAACCGCGCATATCTCCGGCAAGATGCGCAAGAACTACATTCGTATTCTTACCGGTGACAAAGTGCGCGTCGAGCTGACGCCCTATGACTTGAGCAAAGGGCGCATCACTTACCGCGCTCGCTAACAAGTCAATACAAAACGCCCGGCTCATGTCGGGCGTTTTTGTTTGTGGATCGTTCCCACGCTCCGCGTGGGAATGCAGCCAGGGACGCTCTGCGTCCCAAAAGCCGAACGCGGAGCGTCCGTTGAGGCGCTCCCACGCGGAGCGTGGGACCGATCCCAACACACAGCAAAAAGGCGCCTTTCGGCGCCTTTTGCTTGATACCGCTAACGGTCAGGCCATTTCGGCCGTGGTTTCGAAGTCGAACGTCAGCTCGCCGTCCTTGATGTCGATGTGGACCACACCGCCATGCTCGGCCAGTTCGCCGAAGAGGATTTCCTCGGCCAGCGGACGCTTGATCTTGTCCTGGATCAGGCGAGCCATCGGCCGCGCGCCCATCGTCACGTCGTAACCACCTTCCGCCAGCCAACTACGAGCCGCATCGGTGACTTCCAGCAATACGCGCTTGTCTTCGAGCTGCGCCTGAAGTTCGGTAAGGAACTTGTCCACCACGCTCTTGATGACTTCATGACTGAGGCGACCGAACTGGATAATGGTGTCCAGGCGGTTGCGGAATTCAGGCGTGAAGCTCTTCTTGATCACTTCCATCGCATCGGACGAGTGGTCCTGATGGGTGAAACCGATCGAAGCGCGCGCCGCGGTCTCGGCACCGGCATTCGTGGTCATGATGATGATCACGTTGCGGAAATCCGCCTTGCGCCCGTTGTTATCGGTCAGCGTACCGTGATCCATGACTTGCAGGAGCAAGTTGAAGACTTCCGGATGCGCCTTCTCGATCTCATCGAGCAACAGCACGCAGTGCGGTTGCTTGGTAATCGCCTCGGTCAGCAAGCCGCCCTGGTCGAAACCGACATAACCTGGAGGCGCACCGATCAGACGCGAAACGGTGTGACGCTCCATGTACTCGGACATGTCGAAGCGCACCAGCTCGATGCCCATCGCCTTGGCCAATTGCCGCGCCGCCTCGGTCTTGCCGACACCGGTAGGACCGGCGAACAGGAACGAACCCACCGGTTTGTCCGGCGACTTGAGACCGGCGCGGGACAGCTTGATGGCGGTCGACAGCGAGTCGATGGCCGCATCCTGGCCGAACACCGTCAACTTCAGGTCGCGCTCCAGGTTACGCAGCAATTCCTTGTCGGAACTCGTGACATGTTTTGGCGGAATCCGCGCAATCTTCGCAACGATGTCCTCGACTTGCGGTACTTCGATGCGCTTGACGCGTTTCTCCACCGGCTGCAGGCGCTGGTAGGCGCCCGCCTCGTCGATCACATCGATGGCCTTGTCCGGCATATGCCGGTCATTGATGTAGCGCGAGGCCAGTTCGGCGGCGGCGCGCAGGGCTTCATCGCTGTATTCGATGCCGTGATGCAGCTCGAAGCGGCCCTTGAGCCCGCGCAGGATACCGATGGTGTCTTCCACCGACGGCTCCGACACATCGACCTTCTGGAAGCGCCTCGCCAAGGCACGGTCCTTCTCGAAGATCCCGCGGAACTCCTGGAACGTGGTCGAGCCAATGCAGCGGATATCGCCCGACGACAGCAACGGCTTGAGCAGGTTGGATGCATCCATCACGCCACCCGACGCCGCCCCGGCACCGATAATGGTGTGGATCTCGTCAATGAACAGGATCGCCTGGGGACGCTTCTTCAGCTCGCCGAGCAACGCCTTGAAGCGCTTCTCGAAGTCACCGCGGTATTTGGTACCGGCCAGCAAGGCGCCGAGGTCGAGGGAATACACCACGCTATTGGCGAGCAGGTCCGGCACCTGATTGTCGACGATGCGCTTGGCCAGGCCTTCGGCGATCGCGGTCTTGCCGACGCCCGCCTCGCCCACCAGCAGCGGGTTGTTCTTGCGACGCCGAGCCAGGATCTGCGCGACACGCTCGACTTCCGACTCGCGCCCGACCAGCGGGTCGATACGCCCCTGGCGCGCCAGTTCGTTCAGGTTGCTGGCATAGGCATCCAGCGGATTGCCCGAAGAAGAAGACTCACCGCCCTCGTCGTCCTGCATATCCTGCTCACCCTCGGAATGATCGCCATGCCCCGGCACTTTGGAGATGCCATGGGCGATGTAGTTGACGACATCGATACGTGCAACGCTCTGCTGCTTGAGCAGGAAAACCGCCTGGCTTTCCTGTTCACTGAAGATCGCGACCAGCACGTTGGCTCCGGTCACTTCACGCTTGCCCGAGCTCTGTACATGAAAGACAGCACGTTGCAGGACACGCTGGAAGCCCAGGGTTGGCTGGGTTTCGCGATCCTCATCGTGGACGGGGATCAATGGCGTGGTGGAGTCGATGAACTCCTGCAAATCATGCTTGAGTTTATCGAGGTTTGCGCCGCAGGCACGCAAAACGGTGGCGGCAGCCTCGTTATCCAATAGGGCCAGCAGCAGGTGCTCGACGGTCATGAACTCATGACGCTTCGAACGAGCCTCCTTGAAGGCAAGATTGAGGGTGACTTCGAGCTCGCGGTTTAACATAGCTTCACCTCATACCCAAGTGGTCGGCGTTAACCGTCCTTCTCGATTTCACAGAGTAGCGGATGCTGGCTTTCCCGGGCGTACTGGTTGACCTGCATGGCCTTCGTCTCGGCGATGTCGCGGGTAAACACTCCACATACTGCCCGTCCCTCTGTATGGACGGCCAGCATGACCTTGGTCGCCAGCTCGCGATTCAGGTTAAAAAACACCTCGAGCACTTCGACGACGAAATCCATCGGTGTGTAGTCATCGTTGAACAAAACCACCTTGTACATCGGTGGTGCCTGTAACGCCGGCTTTGCTTCCTGAACAGCAATGCCTGCGGAATCGTCGTCATGTTGATCCGGGCGATCCTGATTGAATGTTAGTCGAATCTGGCTGATTGCATGCATGGAAAGAAAGGTTCGTTTAGTTAGCGAATACAGTGATGGGGCCACTTGCAGGCGATTTCAACCGCTACTGCCCGATCACCTTGACTATCGGGAAATCGGTGTTACAACCAATAGAGCCCACCGTGGGTTAAAAAGGTCCGCGAAGTCAATCCGATTTCCATTGATCGACGGCGGATGATCAGGATGATACTCCGTTGCCGGGGTGTGTTGCAGAGGGAAATTGGTATGTCGGGCACCGGGATGCGATTCAAGGGAAAGGTAAAATGGTTCAACAATGCCAAGGGCTATGGCTTCATCAACGAAGAAAACCAAACCGAAGACCTGTTTGCACATTTTTCGGCGATCCAGATGGACGGTTATAAAACCTTGAAGGCCGGGCAAGCCGTGACATTCGATAAAATCCAGGGACCCAGGGGCGTGCACGCCATTGCCATTGTCCCCGTCGACGTGCAGACCGATGCCGCCCCGGTAGTCGTCCGGACCCGCGTCACCGAAAACCACTGAAGCCCTGCCCCAACGTCATGAAAAATGCCCGGTTCGATCACTCGAACCGGGCATTTTCTTTGTGGCCTGGACGCGCTTACATGTGCGAAATCAGCGCATCGCCGAAGCCAGAAGAAGACACCAGCTTGGCGCCGTCCATCAAGCGTTCGAAGTCATAGGTCACGGTCTTGGCCGAAATCGCGCCGTTGGTGCCCTTGATGATCAGGTCGGCCGCTTCGGTCCAACCCATGTGGCGCAGCATCATCTCCGCCGACAGGATCAGCGAACCCGGGTTGACCTGGTCCTTGCCTGCATACTTGGGCGCGGTGCCGTGGGTGGCTTCGAACATCGCCACGGTGTCTGACAGGTTGGCGCCCGGCGCAATACCGATACCGCCCACTTCCGCCGCCAGGGCGTCGGAGAGGTAGTCACCGTTCAGGTTCAGGGTCGCGATCACGTCGTATTCGGCCGGACGCAGCAGGATCTGCTGCAACATCGCATCGGCGATGGCGTCCTTGACGATGACATTCTTGCCGGTCCTCGGGTTCTTGAACTGCATCCACGGCCCGCCGTCGAGCAGGGTGGCGCCGAATTCCTCGGCTGCTACTTCGTAGGCCCATTCCTTGAAGGCACCTTCGGTGAACTTCATGATGTTGCCTTTATGCACGATGGTCAGCGAATCGCGGTCATTGTCGACAACATATTGCAGGGCTTTGCGCGCCAGGCGCTTGGTGCCCTGCTTGGAAACCGGCTTGACACCGATACCGCAATCTTCGTCGAAGCGGATCTTGGTGACACCCATTTCTTCTTTCAGGAATTTGATGACCTTGGTGGCCTCGGCCGAACCGGCTTTCCATTCGATGCCGGCATAGATATCTTCGGAGTTCTCGCGGAAGATCGTCATGTCCACGTCGCCAGGCTTCTTGACCGGGCTGGGCACGCCTTCGAACCAGCGCACCGGGCGCAGGCAGACATAAAGGTCGAGTTGCTGGCGCAGCGCTACGTTCAGCGAGCGGATACCACCACCGACCGGGGTGGTCAGCGGACCCTTGATGGAAACCACATAGTCTTTGACCGCGTCCAGGGTTTCCTGGGGAAGCCAGGTGTCCTGGTCGTAGACCTGGGTAGCTTTTTCACCCGCGTAGACTTCCATCCAGGAAATCTTGCGCTTGCCGCCATAAGCCTTCTCAACCGCTGCGTCGACGACCTTGATCATGACCGGACTGATATCAACGCCAATGCCATCGCCTTCGATGAAGGGGATGATCGGGTTGTCGGGAACATTAAGAGAATGGTCTGCATTGACGGTGATTTTGTCACCGACGGCCGGAACCTGAATCTTTTGATACCCCATGCTGAACTCCATTGCTTGGATTGAACATCTGGCTGCGTTCGAGCGTACCCCAGTTGTATCGGCACGCAAACCCTACGTTCGGCCCATGCCGGGCAAATTAATCAACTTCGCCGCGTACAAGCCTGAAAACCAAGGGAAAAGCGCCAAACTTGAGCATAGCCCAGCCCTGCGACCTGCGACGTTTAGACCAATGGACGTGTACGGAAGTCTATGAACCGTCGGCAGATCGCCAGCTACCTATGTATAATGCCGCCGCTGACCACAGGGTCACGACGGCTGATGGCTCTATCACGAGACTTTCCGCCTGCTTGAAAGCCGGTCCGTTACCGCGGCCCAACCGCTTGACGCTCGACTGATGCACCCAACATCACCGCGAAGAAACCTCGACATTCGGCTCACGGATGACTTTGAACGAACGCGCTTACCCGGCGCCCCTCGAGTTTCTGCGCATGCTTTAGCAAAGAAGAGAGTTAATCCGAATATGCCCACCCGCTCGAAGATCATCTATACCTTCACCGACGAAGCGCCTGCCCTCGCCACCTATTCGCTGCTGCCGATCGTCGAAGCTTTTACCGCTTCGGCCGATATCGCCGTGGAAACCCGCGATATCTCCCTCGCAGGGCGCATCCTGGCCAGCTTCCCCGAGCAACTGGGTGACAAAGCCGTAGCCGACCACCTCGCCGAACTGGGCGACCTGGCCGTCACGCCTGAAGCCAACATCATCAAGCTGCCGAACATCAGCGCCTCGGTGCCGCAACTGCAGGCCGCGGTCAAGGAATTGCAGGCCCAGGGCTATGCGCTGCCGGACTACCCGGAAACCGTCAGCACCGACGCCGAGAAAGAAGTCCGCGCCCGCTACGACAAGGTCAAGGGCAGCGCCGTGAACCCGGTCCTGCGCGAAGGCAACTCCGACCGCCGCGCGCCGCTGTCGGTCAAGAACTACGCACGCAAGCATCCGCACAAGATGGGCGCCTGGGCTGCCGACTCCAAGTCCCACGTGGCCCACATGAGCACCGGTGATTTCTACGGCAGCGAAAAAGCCGCCCTGATCGACGCCGCGGGCAGCGTGAAAATCGAGCTGATCGCCAAGGACGGCACTGCCACCGTCCTGAAGGAAAAGACCACCGTACAAGCCGGTGAGATCCTCGATTGCGCAGTCATGAGCAAAAACGCCCTGCGCAACTTCATCGCCGCTGAAATTGAAGACGCCAAGCAAAAAGGCGTCCTGCTGTCGGTCCACCTCAAAGCCACCATGATGAAGGTCTCCGACCCGATCATGTTCGGCCAGATCGTCGCCGAGTACTACAAGGACGCGCTGGCCAAGCACGCCCAGGTACTGGAGCAAATCGGCTTCAACCTGAACAACGGCATCGGCGACCTGTACGCCCGCATCAAGGCCCTGCCGGCCGAGCAGCAGGCGCAGATCGAAGCCGACATCCAGGCGGTCTATGCCGTTCGTCCGGCGCTGGCGATGGTCAACTCCGACAAAGGCATCACCAACCTGCACGTGCCGAGCGACGTTATCGTCGACGCCTCGATGCCGGCCATGATCCGTGACTCCGGCAAGATGTGGGGCACCGACGGCCAGCTGCACGACACCAAGGCCGTGATCCCGGATCGCTGCTACGCCACCATCTACCAGGCGGTGATCGAAGACTGCAAGCAACACGGCGCCTTCGACCCAACCACCATGGGCAGCGTGCCGAACGTCGGCCTGATGGCCAAGAAAGCCGAAGAGTACGGCTCCCACGACAAGACTTTCCAGATCAAGGCTGACGGTGTAGTCCGTGTCTCGGACAACAACGGTCGCACCGTGCTGGAGCAGAACGTCGAGGCTGGCGACATCTTCCGCATGTGCCAGACCAAGGACGCGCCGATCCAGGATTGGGTCAAGCTGGCCGTCAACCGTGCCCGCGCCAGCAGCACCCCGGCGATCTTCTGGCTGGACCCGATGCGCGCCCACGATGGCGTGATGATCGAGAAGGTCCAGGCTTACCTGAAGGACCACGACACCTCCGGCCTGGACATCCGCATCATGTCGCCTGTCGACGCGATGAAGTTCACCCTGGGCCGTACCCGCGAAGGCAAGGACACCATTTCGGTGACCGGTAACGTGCTGCGCGATTACCTGACCGACCTGTTCCCGATCATGGAACTGGGCACCAGCGCCAAGATGCTGTCAATCGTGCCGCTGATGAACGGCGGCGGCCTGTTCGAAACCGGCGCCGGCGGTTCGGCACCCAAGCACGTCCAGCAACTGCTGGAAGAAAACTTCCTGCGCTGGGATTCCCTGGGCGAGTTCCTGGCCTTGGCCGCCTCCCTGGAACATCTGGGCGTGACCTACGACAACCCTAAAGCGCTGGTGCTGGCCAAGACCCTCGACCAGGCCACTGGCGAGTTCCTGGACCGCAACAAATCGCCTTCGCGCAAGGTCGGCGGCATCGACAACCGCGGCAGCCACTTCTACCTGACCCTGTTCTGGGCCCAGGCACTGGCCGCCCAGGACGACGACGCAGCCCTCAAGGCTCAGTTCACGACCCTGGCCAAGACCTTGACCGACAACGAAGAAAAAATCGTTGCCGAACTCAATGCCGTCCAAGGCAAGCCAGTGGACATCGGCGGTTACTACTTCGCCAACCCTGAGCTGACCAGCAAAGCCATGCGCCCAAGCACCACCTTCAACGCGGCGATTGCTGCGCTGGTGTAAGGCTGTAAGGAAGCACCACGAACCCCGGCCTTGTGCCGGGGTTTGTGTTTTTTAAATATGGATTTAGTTACAAAAACGCAAATCACCATTCTGGCATGGCTCCAACCTCTGTATTTATCCCTTATGCCATGCATTTTGATCGCGAAAGAATATAGCTCACTGTCAACTCTGACAGGCCACAACGGCTGAATCCTTCGCTACCCTCACCGTGACGGAGATAGACACATACCAATAATACAGTCCGGTAGCTGTCTTCCCCACGACTGTGATTTCGCTAAAACCAACCCTCACGAACGAACAGGTTTCAAATATTTCTACTTTTTTGGAAGCGTATGGTTTTCAATCAAAAAACTTTGTGAGCATGCCCTATTGAAGGTTTGGATGAGTCGGTTGATCGCCTATGCAGTGATATCAATCCTTGTACAAGGTTTGAGTTTTTACAGTACGCGCTGAAAACTCATCGCCTGACTCGCACACCCAGAGGAAACCCACCATGAAAAAAAATGCGCAAGTTCCCAGGAACGCTCAAATACCTTTCACCATTATAAATTGGAGCAATCAACGTCTAGTAGTAGGATCTCCCGCCCTGTGTAGGAGGTTGGGCCTTAATGAGCCTTTTGAATACCTTAAAGCAGAGGAATTCACCGATACGTTCTCCATACACTGCTCTATAGATACTCGCCAAAACGACCATGGACAAACCTATAGCTACAACACCTCCTCCCAAGAGCTAATATTTAAAAGCCCCCACACCGTGTACAGATTCAACTTAAATAAGTTCGGAAATCAAGTCATCTACTCAACCAGCTCTCCAGGTGCCCGCATTAGCACTCCCCCTTTCATCTTCGATGACTTTTCAATGCTCATTCAGTTGGAAATGCTAGAACCAGGTACAGAAGCCAGCCAAAAGACAGATAAGGCCAACAGGCAGCTCGAGCATCTGATTGGCCACCCGGTCATTCAACATCCTTCAAACGACCCCGTACATCCTGCTCCCAAAGAAAAAGCCTCCCAAGTTGTTATCGGAACCACGGATAAATTCTCTTTCTTATCCAACGTCAACCTCTATTTTTCGGGGGGTGACGTATATCAAGAATCGCCTCCAGGACAAATGAATAAAGTTGACCGACACGGCAGGGGTTTTCCAGGACCGGGCACCGACTTCTACCTCACGCCGGACAAGGGTTATCCACCTGGCGTAACAACCCTGACTATAAAGGACGGCTTCTCGGAAGCAACCGCCGTCGTCAAATTCGACCACGACACATCAAGGAAGCAGGTAACCATCACCATCGAATCATTCACGAGCAAACTTTGTGACATCCGAGATTTTGAATACCTCGACAGATCCTTTCCGAATGCGATATGCATGGCTCTTTAAGGAGCGCCCAGACCATAGGCCATCGAAGGGGTACTGGTATTTACATCTAAGACCCGCGTCGTTAACAAGGAGAACGTAAGCACCCGTGTGGGAGTTTGTTCGGGACTGCGATCCGTCGTTCATTTAATATTGACCGACCCACCGCTATCACGAACAAGCTTACTTCCACCGGGTCGGCACCCAATCTGAGAAAAGAAGAACCTTATGAACTGGCACCCCCACGTCACCGTCGCCACCCTCGTCGAAGACAACGGCCGCTTCCTGATGGTGGAAGAATCCAAAGGCGGACGCGCGGTACTCAACCAACCCGCCGGCCACCTGGACCCCAACGAAACCCTCATCGAAGCCGCCATACGCGAAACCCTCGAAGAAACCGGCTGGGACGTCGAGCCCACCAGCGTCACCGGCATCTACCTCTACACAGCCCCGAGCAACGGCGTGACCTACCAGCGAGTCTGCTTCGCCGCCAAAGCCTTGAAACACCACCCGGAATATCAACTGGACGACGGCATCCTCGGCGCCCATTGGTTGACCCGCGACGAACTGCTCGAACAGCGCGACCGCTGGCGTAGCGAGCTGATTATCCGCTGTATCGACGATTTTCTGGCCGGCCACCGCCACAGCCTGTCGCTGATCCGCCCTTCTCTTTAGCCTTGCGCGCCCGGGCCTGATAGAATCGCGTCCTTTTTCAAGACACACATTGAATTCCTATGCGTGATCCAGCCTCTTCGAATACCCCTAAACAGCGCGTCATAGTCGGCATGTCCGGCGGCGTGGACTCTTCCGTTTCCGCCCTTCTGCTGATCGAGCAGGGTTACGAGGTGGAAGGCCTGTTCATGAAGAACTGGGAAGAAGACGACGGAACCGAATACTGCACCGCCATGGACGACCTCGCAGACGCCCAGGCCGTATGCGACAAGATCGGCATCAAGCTGCACACCGCCAACTTCGCCGCCGAATACTGGGACAACGTGTTCGAGCATTTCCTGGCCGAATACAAGGCTGGGCGCACGCCGAACCCGGACATCCTCTGCAACCGCGAAATCAAGTTCAAGGCGTTCCTTGATTACGCCATGATGCTCGGTGCCGACCTGATCGCCACCGGCCACTACGTGCGCCGCCGCGATATCGACGGCCGCACCGAACTGCTCAAGGGCCTGGACCCGAACAAGGACCAGAGCTACTTCCTGCATGCCGTCGGCGGCGAGCAGATCGCCAAGACCCTGTTCCCGGTGGGGGAACTGGAAAAGCCCGAAGTGCGCGCGATCGCCGAGAAACACCAGCTCGCCACCGCCAAGAAAAAGGATTCGACCGGGATCTGCTTCATCGGCGAGCGTCGCTTCAGCGATTTCCTCAAGCAATACCTGCCAGCCCAGCCGGGCGAGATCAAGACGACGGAAGGCGAAGTCATCGGTCGTCACCATGGCTTGATGTACCACACCATCGGCCAGCGCCAGGGCCTGGGCATCGGCGGGCTGAAAGATGCCGGCGAAGAGCCGTGGTACGTGCTGGTCAAGGACCTGGAGCACAACGAGCTGATCGTCGGCCAGGGCAACGACCATCCGTGGCTGTTCTCCCGCGCCCTGCTCGCCTCCGACATCTATTGGGTCAACCCGATCGACCTCAGCGAGCCGCGCCGCCTGACGGCCAAGGTTCGCTACCGCCAAAGCGACCAGCCCTGCACCCTGGAAAAAACCGCCAGCGGTTATCGCGCCACGTTCGATGATCCGCAGCGCGCGGTCACACCCGGCCAGTCCGTGGTGTTCTATGACGACGACATCTGCCTGGGCGGCGGCGTGATCGAAGTCGCCGAGCCTTGGAGCAACAAGGCATGACGCCGACCCAGGAGCAATTGACGGCACTGGGCGGCGTGTTTCTCGCCGCCGTGCTGGTGGACCGGATTGCCAAGACCGGCCAGGCCACCGAAGCCGGCCTGGGCTGCATGCTCGGCAGCTTGCTGGTGCGCGATCCCAAGGACACGCTGGAAGTCTACGGCGGCGACGACCTGAACCTGCGCGAAGGCTATCGCGCCTTGATCGGCGCCCTGGAGCGCGACCCCAGCACCCTGCAACGCGAACCGCTGCGCTACGCCCTGTCGATGCTGGGCCTGGAACGCCAGTTGGCCAAGCGCGACGATCTGCTCGAAACCATTGGCAAGCGCCTGCCGCAGATCCAGTCCCAGGTCGAGCACTTCGGGCCGTCCCACGAAAACGTCATCGCCGCCTGCGGTGCGCTGTACCAGGACACCCTGAGCACCTTGCGCCAGCGCATCCAGGTCCATGGCGACATGCGCAACCTGCAGCAACCGAACAACGCCTCGAAGATTCGCGCCCTGCTGTTGGCCGGGATTCGCTCGGCACGGCTATGGCGACAGCTCGGTGGTCATCGCTGGCAACTGGTGATCAGCCGACGCAAATTGTTGAAAGAGCTTTACCCGTTGATGCGCAACGAATAAGTCGCCTCAACCTGTTTTTTAGCTTATTACGCGTAACACGCCGGTCAGTTGGCGACGGACCGGCGCTGGTTTTCATGTATGATACGCGCCCCATTTCGTTGCCCGACTGTCCGAGAACACCCCATGCAGCTCTCTTCGCTCACTGCGGTTTCCCCTGTAGACGGCCGCTACGCCGGCAAAACCCAGGCCCTGCGCCCGATTTTCAGCGAGTACGGCCTGATTCGTGCCCGCGTCCTGGTTGAAGTGCGCTGGCTCCAGCGCCTGGCCGCCCACCCTGGCGTTGGCGAAGTCCCGGCCTTTTCCGCCGAAGCCAACGCGGTATTGAACACCCTGGCCGACAATTTCGCGCTGGAGCACGCCGAGCGCGTCAAAGAGATCGAGCGCACCACCAATCACGACGTCAAGGCCATCGAATACCTGCTCAAGGAGCAGGCCGCCAAGCTGCCGGAGCTGGCCAACGTCAGCGAGTTCATTCACTTTGCCTGCACCAGCGAGGACATCAACAACCTGTCCCACGCCCTGATGCTGCGCGAAGGTCGTGACGACGTGCTGCTGCCGCTGATGCGCCAGACCGCCCAGGCCATCCGCGAGCTGGCAATCCGCTTCGCCGACGTGCCGATGCTCTCGCGCACCCATGGTCAACCGGCCTCGCCGACCACCTTGGGCAAGGAGCTGGCGAACGTGGTGTACCGCCTGGAGCGCCAGATCGCCCAGGTTGCTGCCGTGCCATTGCTGGGCAAGATCAACGGTGCCGTGGGCAACTACAACGCCCACCTCTCGGCCTACCCGGACATCGACTGGGAAGCCAACGCCCGCGCCTTCATCGAAGACGAACTGGGTCTGAGCTTCAACCCGTACACCACGCAGATCGAGCCGCACGACTACATCGCCGAGCTGTTCGATGCGATCGCCCGCTTCAACACCATCCTGATCGACTTCGACCGTGATATCTGGGGCTACATCTCCCTGGGTTACTTCAAGCAGCGCACCATTGCCGGCGAAATCGGTTCCTCGACCATGCCGCATAAGGTCAACCCGATCGACTTCGAAAACTCCGAAGGCAACCTGGGCATCGCCAACGCGCTGTTTCAACACCTGGCGAGCAAGCTGCCGATTTCCCGCTGGCAGCGCGACCTGACCGACTCCACCGTGCTGCGCAACCTGGGCGTGGGTTTTGCCCACAGCGTCATCGCCTACGAGGCCAGCCTCAAGGGCATCAGCAAGCTGGAACTGAACGAGCAGAAAATCGCCGCTGACCTGGACGCCTGCTGGGAAGTCCTGGCCGAGCCGATCCAGACCGTCATGCGTCGCTACAACATCGAAAACCCGTATGAAAAGCTCAAAGAACTGACCCGTGGCAAGGGCATCAGCCCTGAAGCGCTGCAGACTTTCATCGATGGCCTGGACATGCCTGCCGAGGCCAAGGCTGAGCTGAAGAAGCTGACACCGGCCAGTTACATCGGCAACGCAGCGGCACAAGCCAAGCGCATCTGATACACCGCTTCATCTTTGAGACGCCCGGCCGCGCCGGGCGTTTTTATTCGCGTCTGAAAAGTATATTTTTTCAATAGGTTACACATGAATCCTGATATTCCACTGCAACTCCTGGGCGGCATCACGGCACGGGAGTTCCTGCGCGACTACTGGCAGAAAAAACCGCTGCTGATCCGTCAGGCAATCCCTGACTTCGAAAGCCCGATCGACGCCGACGAGTTGGCTGGCCTGGCGCTTGAAGAAGAGGTCGAGTCGCGCCTGGTGATCGAGCACGGCGAGCGTCCGTGGGAGCTTCGTCGCGGCCCGTTCGCCGAGGACGAATTCAGCAAGCTGCCGGAGCGCGAGTGGACCCTGCTGGTACAGGCTGTCGATCAGTTCGTCCCGGAAGTCAGCGAACTGCTTGAACATTTCCGCTTCCTGCCGAGCTGGCGCATCGATGATGTGATGATCAGCTTCGCCGCCCCCGGTGGCGGCGTAGGCCCGCATTTCGACAACTACGACGTGTTCCTGCTGCAAGGCCATGGCAAGCGCAACTGGAAAATCGGCCAGATGTGCGACTCCGAGAGCCCGCTGCTGCCGCACGCGGACTTGCGCATCCTCGCCGATTTCGAAGCCACCGACGAGTGGGTCCTGGAACCGGGGGACATGCTCTACCTGCCGCCACGCCTGGCCCATTGCGGCGTCGCCGTGGATGATTGCATGACTTACTCGGTGGGTTTCCGCGCGCCGAGCGCGGCCGAGGTCCTGACACATTTCACCGATTTCCTCAGCCAGTTCCTGCCTGACGAAGAGCGCTACACCGACGCCGATGCGCGACCTGTCGCCGATCCGCATCAGATCCAGCACGACGCCCTCGACCGACTCAAGGGCCTGCTGGCCGAGCACATGAGCGACGAACGCCTGTTGCTGACCTGGTTTGGCCAGTTCATGACCGAGCCGCGCTACCCGGAACTGGTGGTCGGTCCGGAGATGGAAGAGGACGACCTGCTGGCCGGCCTGGAACAGGGCGCGGTGATCATCCGCAACCCGAGCGCCCGCCTCGCCTGGTCGGAAGTCGATGATGACCTGCTGTTGTTCGCCAGCGGCCAGAGCCGTTACCTGCCGGGCAAGCTGCGTGACCTGTTGAAGATGATTTGCGCCGCCGACGCGCTGCACATCGAGAACCTCGGGCCATGGCTGGCCGATGAAGACGGTCGCGGGCTGATCTGCGAATTGGTCAAACAAGGCAGCCTGGGGTTCGCCGATGAGTAAAATTCACGTTCGTGTCGCAGACTGGCAAAAGGATAACGCCGAGATCCGGCGCATTCGTGAAACGGTGTTCATTGCCGAGCAATCCGTGCCACCGGAGCTGGAGTGGGATTCGGATGACCAGGAAGCGGTACATTTTCTGGCCTACGAAGGCGACTTTCCCATCGGCACCGCACGCCTCCTGGTCGACGGCCACATCGGACGCGTTTCGGTCCTCAAGGATTGGCGCGGCCTGAAGGTGGGCGATGCGCTGATGCACGCGGTGATCGCCGAGGCCGAGAAACGCGGTCTCCAGCAACAGATGCTCAGCGCGCAGGTGCATGCCACGCCGTTCTATGAGCGACTGGGGTTTACGGTGGTGAGCGAGGAGTTTCTGGAGGCCGGAATTCCTCATGTGGACATGGTCCGTCATTCGGCCTGAACACCGCTGGAAGCAGCAACACAATACTCTGTGGCGAGGGAGCTTGCTCCCGCTGGGTCGCGCAGCGACCCCAAAAAAACGAGGGCCGCTGCGCAGCCCAACGGGAGCAAGCTCCCTCGCCACAAAGGCAGCATGCAACAACATGATGCAACGCCCAAAAACGCCCCGCCATCCATCGATGCCGGGGCGTTTTGCCGTCTACCATTCAACTTGCCCCATCCGGGGCCGACAAACTGGCAATATCTAGCCTTTGTCTCGCGGAGAAATGGACATGTCCCTACGTACCCTGCTGACCACCTTGCTGCTCGGTTGCAGCCTGTCAGTCATGGCCGCCACCGAAATCGTGCCGCTGAACTACCGAACCAGCGCGGATCTGCTGCCGGTGGCGCAGAATTTCATCGGCAAGGACGGTCAGGTCAGCGCCTATGGCAACCAGTTGATCGTCAACGCCGAGCCCGGCAAGATCGCCGAGCTTCGGCAATTCCTGGCCCAACTGGACACCGCCCCCAAGCGCTTGCTGATCACGGTCGATACCAACGAAAACAACCTGCAGGGCGACCAGGGCTATTCCATCAACGGCGCCGCCCCCAGCCAGACCCGCATCATCAACCGCGGCACGGCCAGCCGTGACGGTGGCGTGCAACAGATCCAGGCCAGCGAAGGCCAGCCGGCGTTGATCCAGGTCGGCCAGAGCGTGCCGTTCACCAGCAACCAGACCGACAGTTACGGCCGCCTGCAAAGCCAGACCGAATACCGCAACGTCACCCAAGGTTTTTATGTGACGGCCAGCGTCACTGGCGAGACCGTTCATCTGAACATCAGTACCAACCGTGACCGCATGAGCCAGGAACGTCCCGATGTAGTGAACGTACAAAGTACCGACACAACCGTCAGCGGTCGCCTGGGCGAATGGATCACCCTGGCCGGCGTAAATCGCCAGACGCAAGCCGATAAACAGGGCCTGACCCGCAGCTACTCGACCCAAGGCCGGGACGACATGATTTTGCGGGTCAAGGTCGACACCCTGAACTAAAGCACCAAAAACTGACTGATGAGTCGTATTAGACCAAAGATGTAGTGCTTGAAAAAAAGCACTACAAAACGTTTGACGAGCCAAAAAACCGAAGGCATGATGGCCTCGCTCCCGCTAATCAGGGGCCCTGGCAAGGGCCTTCGGGTCGACGCTTGCAACTACCCTGCGAGCCGATTCGTGTCTGTACCGCCCACAAGGTGTGTTTGACGAGGTTGCGACTGGAACGAAGTTGTCCCGAGGGACGGAAGCGTAACTAGGTAACCCGGCATCACTCTGAGTTCGTATCAAGGCCCACGACGCCCGAATGCGCCCGCAGTTCGCCTCTACCTGCTCACTTTCCCCTCGAGCCCATCGTTCATCCCGTCGCCTCCCCGCCTGAACCGACTTGTACGCCAACCCCCTGGTCGGCAGGAGCAGGAATTTTCCACCCCAGACCTATGCGACGAGGTTTATCTCCATGGCACTGACACGCGAACAGCAAATTGCAGCCCTTGAAAAAGACTGGGCTGAAAACCCGCGCTGGAAAGGCGTGAAGCGCAATTACTCCGCTGCTGACGTCGTCCGTCTGCGTGGTTCGGTTCAACCTGAGCACACCTTTGCGAAAATGGGCGCCGAGAAGCTGTGGAACCTGGTCACCCAGGGCGCCAAGCCAGCCTTCCGCCCCGAAAAAGATTTCGTCAACTGCATGGGCGCCCTGACTGGCGGCCAGGCTGTGCAGCAAGTCAAAGCCGGTATCCAGGCGATCTACCTGTCGGGCTGGCAAGTGGCGGCGGACAACAACTCCGCCGAATCCATGTACCCCGACCAGTCGCTGTACCCGGTGGATTCGGTTCCAACCGTGGTCAAGCGCATCAACAACTCGTTCCGTCGCGCCGACCAGATCCAGTGGAAAGCCGGCAAGAACCCGGGCGACGAAGGCTACATCGATTACTTCGCGCCGATCGTGGCTGACGCCGAAGCCGGTTTCGGCGGCGTACTGAACGCCTACGAGCTGATGAAAAGCATGATCGAAGCAGGCGCCGCCGGCGTTCACTTCGAAGACCAGCTGGCCTCGGTGAAAAAATGCGGCCATATGGGCGGCAAAGTATTGGTGCCAACCCAGGAAGCCGTGCAGAAGCTGACCGCTGCCCGTCTGGCTGCCGACGTTGCCGGTACGCCGACCATCATCCTGGCGCGCACCGACGCTAACGCGGCCGACCTGCTGACGTCCGATTGCGACCCGTACGACCAGCCATTCGTGACTGGCGAACGTACCCAGGAAGGCTTCTACAAGGTGCGCGCCGGTCTTGACCAGGCCATCGCCCGCGGCCTGGCCTACGCCCCGTACGCCGACCTGATCTGGTGCGAAACCGCCAAGCCGGACCTGGACGAAGCCCGTCGCTTCGCCGAAGCGATCAAGAAGGAATACCCGGACCAACTGCTGTCGTACAACTGCTCGCCTTCCTTCAACTGGAAGAAAAACCTGGACGACGCGACCATCGCCAAGTTCCAGCGCGAGCTGTCCGCCATGGGCTACAAGCACCAGTTCATCACCCTGGCCGGCATTCACAACATGTGGCACAGCATGTTCAACCTGGCGCACGACTACGCCCGCAACGACATGACTGCCTACGTGAAACTGCAAGAACAAGAGTTCGCTGACGCTTCCAAAGGCTACACCTTCGTGGCCCACCAGCAGGAAGTCGGCACCGGCTACTTCGACGACATGACCACCGTGATCCAGGGCGGCACCTCGTCGGTGACCGCACTGACCGGGTCGACCGAAGAAGAGCAGTTCCACTGATCAAAACGTGTAAACGGCCCTTGCGGACCGAATAAAAGCTAACCGCAAAGCCGACGATTTGAAGCCCCGACTGGTTCGGGGCTTTTTTTTCTATTGTTTGGGAAATTGCGGAACCCGCAATTCCGATATCCGCCTTTTCCTGCACTGACAGCTTGCAAGACCTCAGACTATAAAATTCACCAAGCGGTTCGGCACCACAACCATCCTGACAGCCCCCTCCAGACGCTTGTGCAATAGCGCATCGGACGATACCCGGAGCCGTATCGCCTCATGGTCGGCATCGGTTTCGATCATGATCTCGCCGCGCACCTTTCCGTTGACTTGCACGACCATCTTTACTTCGTCCTGCGTCAGCGCGTCCCCGTCCGGCATTGGCCATGAACTGTCATGGATAACGCCCGCATAACCCAACTCTCCCCACAAAACGTGAGAAATGTGCGGTGTTACCGGATACAAAACCTGCAACAGGATAGCCATACCCTCACAAACAATTGTCGGATTCGCGGCCTTGGCACCCTCAAGCACCTTGAGGATTTTCATCGCGCCCGAGACAACGGTGTTGTATTGCAGCCGCTCGAAGTCCCTGTTGATCTGCTGCAACAGACGATGAACCTCATGCCGCACACGTTTCGACTCGGCAGACTCCCCAAGCTGATCGCTCGCGTCAAACCGAGCTCCGCAATCGTGGGCGAAGCGCCAGAGCCGGCTCAAAAAACGATAGGCGCCCTCCACGCCGCTGTCACTCCATACCGTGTCCTGGTCAGGCGGACCGGCAAAAATCGTGAACAGTCGAGCAGTGTCGGCCCCGAACTTGGCGATAATCTCCTTTGGCTCGACAACATTGTTCTTGGATTTGGACATTTTTTCCGCACCGCCTATATCGACTGGCAAACCATCCTCCAGCGATATCGCCTTGATCGGGCGGCCCTTGTGGTCATATTCGACAGCGACTTGCGCGGGGTAGAACCATTGGCGGCTGCCGTCGGCCTTTTTCCGGGAGTAACTTTCGCGGAGCAGCATTCCTTGGGTGAAGAGACTCTTGAACGGCTCACTGAAGTCGACCAGGCCTTCGTCACGCATCGCCCGGGTCCAGAACCGGGCATAGAGCAGGTGCAGCACAGCATGTTCGATGCCGCCGATGTACTGATCGATCGGCATCCAATAGCGACTGCCAGGCCCGACCATGGACGCGTGATTGTCTGGATCGCAATAGCGCATGAAATACCAACTTGAATCGACGAAGGTATCCATGGTGTCGGTTTCACGCAGTGCAGGAGCCAAGCAAGACGGACAGGCTACGTGGCGAAACCCGTCATGGGTAAGTAGCGGGTTCCCACTGCCGTCCGGGATGCAATCATCAGGAAGTACGACCGGCAAGTCCGAATAAGGCACCGGAACGTCACCACATAGCTTGCAGTGGATGATCGGAATGGGGGTCCCCCAATACCGCTGTCGAGAGATTCCCCAATCGCGCAGGCGCCAAGTAGTCCGTCGATCACCTTTCCCACATTCCACCAATGCAGTGGTTATGGCCTGGGCCGCCTGAGCGACGGATAGCCCATCGTATATGCCTGAATTCACCAGGCGGCCCTCACAACGAGCGTAGCTATCGGACCAGTTACGCGGATCGTAAACATCGCCTTCATGGGCGATGACTTGGCGAACGGGCAAATCATATTGCCGAGCGAATTCGAAATCACGCTCATCGTGGGCGGGCACCCCCATCAGCGCACCCTCACCATATTCATCGAGTACATAGTTGGTTATCCATAACTCGATAGGCTCCCTGCTCAACGGATGCTCAACCTTGAAACCGCAAGGGACACCCAATTTGCCAAGCGCCTCGTCAAAATCCTTGTTCCGACACGCCGTCATCAATGGTTCAAGATCGGGGTTGAGCTCCAGGGCTCGCTTAGCTAGGACATGCTCAGGGGAGATGGCGCAGAACGTCACCCCCATCAGCGTGTCGACTCGCGTCGTGAACGCCCACAACTCACCTCCTTCGATCAGTCGCCCGGCAACGTCTCGTATCTGGTGGGAAAATGCCAGGCGCACACCCGTCGTCTTGCCGATCCAGTTGCGCTGCATGGCGCGCACCCTGTCCGGCCAGCCATCCAATGTGTCGATCGCGCCGAGCAACTCCTCGGCATATTGAGTAATGCGTAGGTAATACCCAGGGATCTCGCGCTTTTCAACGACTGCCCCCGAACGCCATCCCCGACCGTCGATCACCTGTTCGTTGGCCAGAACCGTTCGATCGACCGGGTCCCAATTCACGGTTTGGGTTTGTTTATAGACAACACCTTTTTCCAGCAACTGGAGGAAAAACCACTGGCTCCACTTGTAATACTGCGGATCACAAGTGGAGACCTCCCGCGACCAATCGAAGGCAAATCCCAGCGGCTGCATTTGCGACTTCATGTCGGCAATGTTCAGTTGTGTCCACTGCGCGGGTGAAACGCCGGACTTCATCGCCGCGTTTTCCGCCGGCAATCCAAAGGCATCCCAACCCATCGGCATCAACACATTGAAACCTTTCATCCGCAAATGACGCGCCAACATGTCGTTGATCGTATAGTTGCGTACATGCCCCATGTGCAGCTTTCCCGATGGATAAGGCAACATGGAGCAGGCATAGAACTTCGGTCGATGATCGTCTTCGACGGTCTTAAATGTATCGGTATTACGCCAATAGGCTTGCGCAGCGCGTTCAACCCAGGCCGCATCGTATTCTGATCGCATAGATAGTCCTCAATTTTCAATCTCAACGTTCGAAATGGCCCGTTTTCTTCTAAGGATTTGGAAGCGTATTTCAGACTGTACCTTTAGCTTCTGCCCCGCTACGTCGCGATAATTTCTTTGATCGAGCGCCAATCCAAAAAAAGATTGCTCCTAATACGATACCCAGTCCGCCATAAAACGCCCAACTCAATTTAAAACCAACACCCGCAATCAGCGAGGCCCCAAGCCCGACAGATACTATTCGCGCGCCAGCCAGCACAACCGGCACAAACGAAAAAAGCGCAGCTTGGGAAGTCAAAGAAACCTTCTGTGAAATGAGGGCAGTGATATAGGTCACACTCAGAATTTCGCCCAGTGTCCAAAAAAATACAAACAAAAGAATCAGGACCGTATGTTCGAAGATGGCATAGGCGCCAAAGCCAATACTGTAAAAAATCGCAGCAAGCGCGAAATTTGTGAGTGGCCCTAAACGCGATGTTAATGCGATTAATGGCTGCGTCAGCAATATCACCAGCAACGCGTTGACGATACCTACCGCACCGAACAGGCTCGCTGCCTCACCTGCCGTTAGCTCCGTAAGCCATAAAGGCAAGTGGTACTCACGCTGCGCATCCAGTACCGCCAGCGCAAAAAACATGGCCCCTGCCAGTACCACAATCCTCGGCAGGTTAACTATCAACCCCTTCGAGGATTCCACTGTTGCATCAGCGCTATGGTGATTTGTCGGAAGCCGAAGAGAGACACTTGAGGCAAGACATAACAGACTCACAAGCGTAGCAAAAACAATGAGGTAAACGCTGCCCAGCCCCAGCAAGTATCCGCCAATGACAAATAGCAGGGCTCCCCCCAGATTGCTGGCAAGATGCAGATACCCAAAAAAAACGATGCGATTGCTATCGTTAGCCGCCAAAGAGGTCAACAGACTGAACACGGGGGTAACCAGCCCTGCAAAGAACATGAACAGCAAAACCGTTGCAACGGATGCAACCGGCGCCCCAAGCAACATCGCGCCCAGCAAGCATACAAACGAACAAAAAGATGAACTTGCCAACAATATTCTGAACGAATAATGCTTGACCAATACGCCTCCAAACAAGTTTCCGACAAGAAAAAATACCGACATCAGTGTTATCACCACCGCGACCTCGGAACTATCGAAATGGTAATGACGCTGTAAAAATAACGCCGCAAAAGGGCCCAAAGCATTCGCCATGACGAACAGCAATCGAAGCACCACCACATTGCGCATGTTGCTGTTCAAATTGGTCATTATTACCAAAGATCTCACTACCGAAGGGTTTCCTTTCCATCAATCCTGCGTTCCTGATCACCGACTCCCTGCATTATCGCCATTTTAAATGCCTGGAGATCAGAAGGCGCCGGAACGACCACGCGCAAAATGTTTTCAAGCAATCCGAAACTGTGAGGATATTTTGAGCAATCGCATATGCGAATATTTGCCTTGGCGAAAGCCTTCGCGAGACGACCGTCACGCTGATCTTCCAGCAGCAAAAAATTTGTTTCGCTGTCGAAAACAACAATTCCATAAGCCCGCGAAAATTCGATGATCTCGCGCTTCACACGGGCTAGTTCGCAGTGGGCTCGCTCCAATGCTTTACGGTTATTCAGACAGAAAAGGGCTGCCTTCACGGCAACGTGATTTACATCCCACGGCCCTCGCACTTTCAACAACTCGTTAATTGACTCCGAATGTGTGACGACATAACCCAGGCGCAGCCCCGCCAGACCGAAATACTTGGAAAACGAACGAATTATAAACAACTGCCTAACGGCTCCGCATAGGTCGAGACAGGTATGTTGTAAATACTCAAAGTAGCACTCATCAACAATCAGTGGTTTGTCCAACTCCACACAAGCCTCAATCAAAATCCTCAGTTGCTCAGTGTCAATTCGCACCCCTAAAGGATTATTGGGGTTACATAGGATCAGTCCTTGGCAGTTGTGCAGAGCATCGAGAACAACTCTGGTCGAAAGCGTAAAACTTTGTGCCTGCCTCTCAAACCCCACAATCACCGGTTCGACGCCAGCCACGGAGAGCATTTGATAGTAGAAGGAAAACACCGGAGAAGGGATGACCACCCGGTCCCCCTGAGAGAACAGTAAGCGTACTACCAAATCGATCGCCTGATCCGCTCCATTGGTCAGAAGCAAATTGTCAGTCGAAGTTTTGCAGTAATCTGCCAGCTCGGCCAACAGCGATTGATAGTTTGGATAAGTAAACAGATCCTGCACCTTTAGTTCGGCAGCAAGAAACTCTGTTAGAAAACCGTCTAGAAACTGATTTTCGTTTAAATCCAGCAAAATTGACGATAGATCGCGTTCAGGCGCCTCCCACGACGCGGACCGCCTTATATATTGATTAATCTTCATTTTAGCTGGCTCCCGTAAATCACCTGTTCACCTAGCTCATACATTTGCCGTACCTGTTCTTCGCTGGTATACAACACTGATTTACCTGTCGCCGCCGACAAACATTGGCTAGTAATTAGCCGAGTGATTTCCGCAGTAAACGCCACTGCACGATGAAACGCCTCAGATAAGTCGCGCCCAAAGCTGGTGATGCCGTGTCCTGGCATTACAATACAGTTGGTGTCATGAGCACACTGCCTGATGGCGCTCACGTCCAGCTCAATGTTGACACCTTCACCAAGGATGCAAGGCGGCTTACCCATTACAAGCGCGGTGTCATTCGAAACGTATTCCATTTCTTGCCATCGCATGACAGCAAAAAAGGAAATGACGTCGTTAGGATGAAGGTGCACAGTGGCATTGACGTCGGAGCGGCAACGCATGATCTCCCGGTGCATCTGGTGTCCTACACTGGGGCGAAAACGACCATGCAAGAGTTTGTTGGACTGTAGGTCCAAGACCGCCAGATGCTCAAGACCACACTCTTCCAGCGACACTCCTCGATACTTGGTGTAAACCACCTCTCGTCGCCAATACGGGCAGTGGCTACGTATCGCAATGTTGCCAAGGGTATTGACCAATAACTGCCGCGCAGCCAAGCGTTGGCCGTATTGAAGAATGCTGTTCCCTATAGCCAAGTCGAACCAGGCTGGCAAACCAGACTTCAAGGACTCAGTATCTGCTAGTTTTAACTCAGGCATACCCCTTCTCCTCCACCTGTGCGCAACCTGGATTGATTACGGTGTCGACTCTTTCTCCCCGCAATAGCCCCAGTAATGCTGATAAAGCATTGGTCTTTAACTCTAGTAGGGACTGTTTGCTGTAAAACGCCGCATGAGGGGTCAGCACTACGCGCTCATGATCGATAAGCATTTGTGGAGGGGCTGGTTCCTCCTCAAGGACGTCTAGCATGGCCGTTGAAACATGCCCAGACTTCAACGCCCTGAGCAACGCGTCAGTATCTACGATTGCACCACGCGCCGTATTGACCAGTGTTGCGCCACGCTTGATACGTGAAAAGAACCTATCGTTGAGCAGGTGCCGGGTGTCGGGGGTAAGAGGCAGATGCAACGATATGACGTCTGCCTTGGAAAGCAATGACTCCAATGATTCACCTTGCGCAATGTCTTCAACGCATCGTTCAACGCAAGGATCGTAATAGCAAACTTGATAGCCCATGGCAGCCGCCCTATGGGCCAACGCCCGTCCGGTCGCCCCGTAACCGATTAGCCCCAAGACCGTATCACTGCAAGCTTTGACCTCACCGGAATGCGCTCTCCAATCCCAACCACCTCGCCTAATATCTGCGGCGTAATCGAAAAGCTTTCGCTGGGCTGAAAGGATAAGAGCCATCGCATGCTCAGCGACTTCCTCGACGCCCACCGAACCAATATTGGAAAGCAAGATACCCTTTGCGCTCAAGGCCTCGATATCGACGTCATCTACACCGATGGTTGCTTTCACCAACGCGCGACAGCGATGCATTTTGGCGATTAAGGGTTTATCGATGACAACCGAGTGGAAGGCAACAACTCCATCCGCCCAAGCTAATTGGTCATCGGATGGATTGGATGTAACCTCTAACAAATATGGCCTTAGTGCTGACTCCCTGGGGTATTCACCAGCATCGACATAATTCGCTCGTCTTGAATCAATCATCAGAATATTCATATACACCTATCTTTCCCTGTCGGTTACAAACCTTTTTAGAGCATCCATTACCCGAGGCGCTAGTTACACATATAGTCACAGCTAAAGCCGACCTGATTGTCCATTGCATACCTATAAATAAAAGCAGCGACCACCATATCCTGACTGGCGTGCCCTACGCTGCGGAAATAACTCAACCCACGCTTGAGCGATATAGATGGAGGATTATCCGTAACCAATTCACTCATTTGCTGGATATCTTTCTCTCCAATAAGGGATCGCGCCAAAGCCTGCGCTACTTCTCCCGACTCACATCGAGCAGCCCCCAGATGATCGACATATACTTGGGCAATAGCCAACAATTCAGGATCGATTTCACATGCCAGCTTGGAACTGCCGCCAATAGCATTCACGTGGGCGGATGGCTTCAGTTGGTGCGCACTAATCAAAGGCTGCAAACCATCATGGGACGTCGTCGTGCATACGATATCTGCGTTCTTGAGCGCCTCATCTATATGTCGGACCGCAGTAATCGACAACGACAGCTCAGTGGAAAGACGTTCAGCCAGCAATTCACTCTGGTAGAACCGACGCGAAAATATTTTGATCTCCCCTAACTCACGAATCGTGGCTATTGCCTCTATATGAGCGGCAGCTTGTGCCCCGGCGCCGATAACCGCCAAGTTGAGCTGCACGCGCGGACACAGTTTGTCCGTCGCCAATGCACTCATGGCGCTGGTACGGGTAGCAGTGAGAGCCGTGCTGTCAAGCAACGCAAGTAGCTGCCCGGTTTCAATATCCATCAATAGCACCGCCCCGTTGACGGCCGACAAACCGCGCGCCGCATTACCGGGATGAAACGATGAAATCTTGACTCCCAGCGTCTGGCTCGCTGGAAGAAACGCTGGCATAAACAGTGAAAAAGCGTTTTGCCGTTCATGAGCGATGATCAGACGCTGTGGAGCCACTGGCGAGGCCAATGCGAACGCCTTATGAGCGTCTTCGAGTGCTTGGACAAGCCTTGGAAAATTGACACACTGTCCAATATCTTCGCGGTTTAGCAGCAGCATGCTAATTCCTCGTTCCGCAATGTTTGAACCGGCTTTCTGTAGCAGCTGACCTTCATGCCTGAGTGCCTCCATCCACAGGCATGGCGATGCCGGTGATGAACGACGCTTCCTGTGAACTCAACCAATAGACCGCGCTGGCGACCTCCTCCGCCTCGCAGATACGATTCAATGGGTGAGAGCTACCAACGTCATCCAGACGTCCTCCCAGGATGTCCTGTGATAAGGGGGTGCGGACAAACGCCGGGCACACTGCGTTAATGCGAATGCCATAAGGCGCATACTCCCTTGCCGCAGCCCTGCTCATCCCCACCAAAGCATGTTTGCTTGCGGAGTAAACCGAACCACCCGTAACACTCGCCCGAAGACCTGCTAGCGAAGCCACATTGACGATACTGCCGGCACCCAAGGCTCGCATTTGGGGTAATACAGCTTTCATGCACAGCCATGGAGCCCTGACATTGGTTGCCATGACATCCTCGAAAACAGCGTCGGAATAGTCTTCAGTCAGCGTGAATGGAGAGCCCTCGATGCCAATACTGTTCACAAGGCAATTCACCGATGAGTGATCAGCTGCCACCCTTCGAAAAAAATCTCCGAGGGCCTGAGGATCGCGCAAATCAACCTCATAGCCGTAAGCTCGACCTCCCGCGTCTAGAATGCGTTCACATAACGCTATGTTCTGCTCCCGGCGTCGCCCACAAACGATGACCTCGTATCCTTCTCTTGCAAAGCGCCATGCGCAGGCTTCACCGATTCCTGAATTTCCACCAGTAATAACAGCAAGCTTGGTCATGACACATTCCTATTTGTTTTTCATCAAATTTTAAAAAAACCACCTACCCGATAGCATAATCTTGCGCAGCATCTTTTTTCGGAACTAGAAATGTGCGTAAGTAGGTAATCACTGGTGTTCCGCATTGCTTACGACCGATAACCTTGATAGTGACAATCCCCTGTCCGGGTCGCGACCGGGACTCGCGCTTGGAAACGATCTCACTCTCCGCATACAGGGTGTCGCCGACATAAACCGGACAAGGCAAACGAATTTCATCCCAACCCAGATTCGCGATCGCTCGGGCGCTCATGGTCGCCACCGTCATACCGCTGACAATTGACAACGTAACCGAACTGTTAACTAGAAGTTTCTGGAATTCAGTTTGTTGCGCATAAGCAAGATCAATATGAGCAGGATGGTTATTCATATTGATTAACGACTGCCATATATTATCGAGCTCTGTCACGGTACGACCGGGCCGATGCTCGAAAACATCACCTATCACAAATTGTTCGAAATACAACCCATGCGATTCGCGGTATCGGTTCTCACCAATCCGGTCGTGAGCCAAAACCATCGGTTCCATAAACTATTCCTTATCGTCTCAACTCGTGAGCCCGCTGAATCACTTTTTTTGCTTGTTTTACAAACGGTGGCCCAACCATAAGATTTTTCAATTTAGTAATCTTTTCGCCGCTGTTCTCCGCTGCCTGCACAACTGCCAGTGCGTGTTCATATTCAGCATTGGACGGGGTAAACATTTCATTAATTAGAGGAATTTGCTTTGGATGTATGGCTGTCTTGCCACTAAAACCCATGTTACGAACATCGCAACATTCTTGCAGGAGGCCTGCCTCGTTATCGAGTTGGAAATAAGCTGTGTCAAATACAGGTATGCCCGCCGCGCTACCAGCGGACACGATACTCGCGCGCGCATGCAGCATATTATTCCAGCCTCCAATCGTGACACCTAGGCTGGCCGCATAGTCCGCCGAACCAAAAATCAGTCCGTCAGCGCTGGAAGCAATGTCATGAATATTACGCAAACATCCCGGCGTCTCGACCGTAACCAATATTTTGGGGCTTTCTTCGCTACGGTTCAAATTGGCCCGAACAACATCTATTTCAGCAGCCGCTTCGGTCATAGCCATAATGATGAATTCCGGGCGATGATTAAGTGACTGCACTAAAAGCAAATCTAGCAATCCCTGATTATCACGCAGCGGATTAATGCGCAGGGCCGTGCGCTGTATAACACTGGAATTATAAAATTGTGCCACACATGATCTGGCTTGGGCTTTTTGCAATGCCGGAACGCCATCCTCTAAATCTATGACCATGACATCAGCCAAGGCACTTTTTACATACTGTTCAGGATGCAAGGCGGAGCAGTACAACAAGCTTCTTGGGACGAGATTAGACATTGCGACCTCTATATATTTGCAAATTTCGGAAGCAGACTGGCTATTTCAATCTCGGCTTTGACTGCGGAGCAAAAACCCAAAATATCGCTCGACGACATATCGGCACGCATCATTACGCGCAAGCCTGATTTATTTCTTGCGACGATAGGGAAAAACACGGCGGATGAATAATATCCCCGCTTGAATACACCCTCGGAAACGCTTATAGCCATATCCGGGCTTTCGAGTGGAATAACCCGAATCGGTAGACGCGACCCGGCATGATCAGTAGCAAACACGCTGTCAAAAAGCCGAATATTGGAGTTGAGCCTATCTTGCAGCGTGGCCAGTTCACCGGTTTTATGGATATCCAGAGAGGCCATTGCCGCGCCCATTGTGGCTGGATTAACATATTGAGAGTAAGACATCGGCCCGCCAAAACGCCTGAAGACCTGATGGTAGTTAGCTTTATTGGACATAAAAATACCGCCACCATTGGCTCCAAAAGCTTTTGCCAAGGAATAGACTAATATCGTTCGCGGATTCAGTTCCGGCGTAAAAGTTCGAACGTAGCCTTCGCCTTTCTCGCCGTAGGCACTCAAGGAATGAGAGTCATCAAAATAAAGAAACAAACCATACTTATCCTGCAACATCAAAAGCTTTTCAACTGGCGCATTCCCTCCCATGCTATAGGCTCCGTCAGCTACGTAAGCCACCAGTGGATATCGCTTGCACATATCCTCGATAAAATCAACGTCATTATGGTTGCACGTCACAACTTGAGTTTCATCACCACAAATAGCTTTGACCTGATTCAAGGCAAAATGGGCATGCTTATCGAAAATCAAAAACGGCCGCTGTCCCTCGGTAAACATACCGGCTGCGAGCAGGGGTAAAGAAGCAACGATACCCGCACTGCAGGACGTCGCCGTGAATGCTGTGCAGTCAAAATGCGCCGACAAGCGGTCTTCCAGCTCGTCGAGCTCCTTCAATCTTATTCTGATGCGAGAGGTGGGTAAATTCACCGTACCGCAGCTCAACACATAATCCGCCGCACGCTGAGCCAGACGCTCGTCGACCTCAAGGCCGAGATATGAGCAAGAACACATATTCATGAAGGAATGACCATTCTGATCTTCCATCCGGCCCCGCTGGACATGCCGAATACTTAAATCAGTCAAACCAGATATCTGTGCAAGAGCCCAAGAAGGGTTGCCAATCTCAACAGAGCGGGCTGTATTTATGTAATTATTTATTTTCTCCGACATACGAGACTTCCTTGCATTTTGAATGGAAAGCCAAACAAGAATACCTTTATACCTTCGAGCATTAGCCTCGCTCAGCCTTCATCCAACAATCAACTCTAATATCCCGCAAAATTACAGCCTAGGAACACTCCGGCATACAAAATTCAATATTCCGTAGGAAATTACTTACAATTATCACCAGCTTGTATTATTCCGCACTGGATGTTTCTAAAAGGCCCTGATCGCAGCATCGAAACCGCACTTTTTTTTGATTTATCTAATCTGCACTCGGGCCAATATTGAAGACACCGCAAGTGCTACCGACCTTGCCTTGAATGGCCCGGCGCCAAGCACTGATCTCAACCGAATGACGGGAAGCACCAGAAACGGGATGACTCCATGCCATACGCCGAGTCTTTACGATTCAAAGGTCCTGCGGCTTTGTGGCTGAGCTATGGTTGCCATAGCCAGCCGGAGACATGGGTCACCGGGGGGACAAGCACAAATAAGGCACTGCAGAGCCAGCCAAAGAAAGCCACCTCGTTTCTCCATGCGGTTTCGCTGAAGCGACCTACGCTATAGAAGCAAGTCCGCACCTGTGGGAGCCTGACTCACCTGCGCCGAACGACAACGCTGCCTGCCTCGGGACCGCATCTGTGACATCGCGAGCGAGCTTGGCTCCCACTGGAGCGGCCCTGCATACGGAGCCGGCAGCCAGAGCGCCACACCACATCTCGTCGATGCGCTCCGACAAAAAATTGATCGAACGCAGTATCGGGCAGTCTGAAAAGGAGTAAAACGGCCGCCGCCAACAGCAGTAGTTGCGACGAGGCAAGGCAGGTTCTCAGTTACAACATCAAGATCCGACGGAAACAGCGTCACAAACAATAACAATTATCATTTGAGAATCATCATCATTGTTACATCCGATAAGAAATTCGATTGAGAATTTAACAGCCAATCCCCGCCCCGCCGGGGCTGCGGGGTCACGGAGGCACGCTATGTCCTTATTCCAATAAATAATTTCGCCATTGGAATTTTACTTGCCCGGTGTTTAGCCATAAAATCACCGCGATTGATTGCTGCGACATATCGTCACTGCGTTATTTCTTTTCAAGCTCAGAGACCTTTGCTCTCTGTTAAGGATTTCCAGCATGCCCGAAGCGACAGGACTCATGGCCCACAACTGGGGCTTTGCCATTTTCCTTCTGGGCGTTGTCGGCCTGTGTGCCTTCATGCTCGGCGTATCGAGCCTGCTCGGGTCAAAAGCCTGGGGCCGCAGCAAGAATGAACCGTTCGAGTCCGGCATGCTGCCTACCGGTGGCGCCCGCTTGCGGCTCTCAGCCAAATTCTATCTGGTCGCGATGCTGTTCGTGATCTTCGATATCGAAGCCCTTTTTCTCTTTGCATGGTCTGTGTCCGTCCGCGAAAGCGGCTGGACCGGATTCGTCGAAGCTCTCGTTTTCATAGCAATTCTGTTGGCAGGTCTTGTCTACCTTTACCGGGTGGGGGCGCTTGATTGGGCTCCGGAAGCTCGGCGTAAGCGGCAGGCGAAGCTGAAACAATGAGGCTTTGGCAATGCAATACAATCTCACCAGGATCGACCCCGATGCTCCTAACGAGCAATATCCGATCGGCAAGCGGGAAACCGTCTCCGATCCGTTAGAAGATCAAGTCCACAAGAACATCTTCATGGGCAAGCTCGAAGACGTGCTGAACAGCACGGTCAACTGGGGTCGCAAGAACTCCCTGTGGCCGTACAACTTCGGCCTTTCGTGCTGCTACGTGGAAATGACCACTGCCTTCACCGCGCCCCACGACATCGCGCGCTTTGGCGCCGAGGTGATCCGGGCATCGCCGCGCCAGGCGGATTTCATGGTTATCGCCGGTACGCCGTTCTTGAAAATGGCCCCTATCATCCAGCGCCTGTACGAACAGATGCTGGAACCCAAGTGGGTCATTTCCATGGGCGCCTGTGCCAACTCCGGCGGCATGTACGACATTTATTCCGTGGTCCAGGGAGTCGATAAATTCCTCCCGGTGGATGTCTATGTGCCCGGCTGCCCGCCCCGCCCCGAAGCGTTCCTGCAAGGCTTGATGCTGCTGCAGGAATCCATCGGCCAGGAGCGTCGCCCACTGTCCTGGGTCGTCGGTGATCAAGGCGTCTATCGCGCCGACATGCCGTCGCAAAAGGAACAGCGCCGCGAACAGCGAATCGCAGTCACAAACCTGCGCAGCCCCGACGAAGTCTGATCCAGCTCTGTTCTGTAGAAGAAACGAGAACCTGGCTTCATTCTTTACGTTGACCGAAAGCGATAAATAACCATGACTACAGGCAGTGCTCTGTACATCCCGCCTTACAAGGCAGACGACCAGGATGTGGTCGTCGAACTGAACAACCGTTTTGGCGCCGAGGCGTTCACCGCCCAGGCTACCCGCACCGGCATGCCGGTGCTTTGGGTTGCCCGCGCCAAACTCATCGAAGTCCTGACATTCCTGCGTAACCTGCCCAAGCCGTACGTCATGCTCTATGACCTGCACGGCGTGGACGAGCGCCTGCGCACCAAGCGCCAAGGGTTGCCCGACGGCGTCGACTTCACCGTGTTCTACCACCTGCTGTCGGTGGAGCGTAATAGTGACGTGATGATCAAGGTCGCCTTGTCCGAGAGCGACCTCAGCGTGCCGACCGTGACCGGCATCTGGCCGAACGCCAACTGGTACGAGCGTGAAGTCTGGGACATGTTCGGCATCGACTTCCCGGGCCACCCGCACCTGACCCGCATCATGATGCCGCCGACCTGGGAAGGTCACCCGTTGCGCAAGGACTTCCCGGCCCGCGCCACCGAGTTCGACCCGTACAGCCTGACCCTGGCCAAGCAACAGCTCGAGGAAGAATCCGCGCGCTTCAAGCCTGAAGACTGGGGCATGAAGCGTTCCGGCGCCAACGAGGACTACATGTTCCTCAACCTGGGTCCGAACCACCCTTCGGCCCACGGTGCGTTCCGCATCATCCTGCAACTGGACGGCGAAGAAATCGTCGATTGCGTCCCGGACATCGGCTATCACCACCGTGGCGCCGAGAAGATGGGCGAGCGCCAGTCCTGGCACAGCTACATCCCGTACACCGACCGCATCGATTACCTCGGCGGCGTGATGAACAACCTGCCGTACGTCCTGTCGGTGGAAAAACTGGCGGGTATCACGGTGCCGGACCGGGTCAACGTGATTCGCATCATGATGGCCGAGTTCTTCCGTATCACCAGCCACCTGCTATTCCTGGGTACCTATATCCAGGACGTGGGCGCCATGACGCCGGTGTTCTTCACCTTCACCGACCGCCAGAAAGCCTACACCGTGATCGAAGCCATCACCGGTTTCCGCCTGCACCCGGCCTGGTACCGCATCGGCGGTGTTGCCCACGACCTGCCGCGCGGTTGGGAAAAGCTGGTCAAGGACTTCGTCGAGTGGATGCCCAAGCGCCTGGACGAATACACCAAGGCTGCGTTGCAGAACAGCATCCTCAAGGGCCGTACCGTCGGCGTTGCCGCCTACAACACCAAGGAAGCGCTGGAATGGGGCGTCACCGGCCCGAACCTGCGCTCCACCGGCCTGGATTTCGACCTGCGCAAGGCGCGCCCCTACTCCGGCTACGAGAACTTCGAGTTCGAAGTGCCGCTGGCGGCCAATGGCGATGCCTATGACCGCTGCATGGTTCGCGTCGAGGAAATGCGCCAGAGCATCAAGATCATCGACCAGTGCATGCGCAACATGCCGGAAGGCCCGTACAAGGCGGACCACCCGCTGACCACGCCGCCGCCAAAAGAGCGCACGCTGCAACACATCGAGACCTTGATCACGCACTTCCTGCAGGTTTCGTGGGGCCCGGTCATGCCGGCCAACGAATCCTTCCAGATGATCGAAGCGACCAAGGGCATCAACAGTTATTACCTGACGAGCGACGGCGGCACCATGAGCTACCGCACCCGGATTCGCACCCCAAGCTACCCTCACCTGCAGCAGATCCCTTCGGTGATCAAAGGCAGCATGGTCGCGGACTTGATTGCGTACCTGGGTAGTATCGATTTCGTTATGGCCGACGTGGACCGCTAAGCATGAACAGCACGCTTATCCAGACTGACCGTTTCGCCCTGAGCGAAACCGAGCGCTCGGCCATCGAGCACGAGCTGCATCACTACGAAGACCCGCGCGCGGCGTCGATTGAAGCCCTGAAGATCGTCCAGAAGGAACGTGGCTGGGTGCCTGATGGCGCGCTCTACGCCATCGGCGAAATCCTCGGCATCCCGGCCAGCGACGTTGAAGGCGTGGCTACTTTCTATAGCCAGATTTTCCGCCAGCCAGTAGGCCGCCACATCATTCGCGTCTGCGACAGCATGGTCTGCTACATCGGCGGCCATGAGTCGGTAGTCGACGAGATCCAGAGCAAGCTGGGCATCGGCCTGGGCCAGACCACCGCCGACGGCCGCTTCACGCTGCTGCCGGTGTGCTGCCTGGGCAACTGTGACAAGGCACCCGCGCTGATGATCGACGACGACACCTTTGGTGACGTTAAGCCTGACGGCGTCGCCAAACTGCTGGAGGGCTACGTATGACCCTGACTTCCTTCGGGCCCGCCAACCGCATCCAGCGTTCGGCCGAAACCCATCCCCTGACCTGGCGTCTACGTGACGACGGCGAAGCGGTGTGGCTGGACGAATACCAGGCGAAGAATGGCTACGCCGCCGCGCGCAAAGCGTTTGCCGACATGGCCGCCGACGACATCGTCCAGACCGTGAAAGACGCCGGCCTCAAGGGCCGCGGCGGTGCGGGCTTCCCCACTGGGGTGAAGTGGGGCCTGATGCCCAAGGACGAGTCCATCAACATCCGCTACCTGCTTTGCAACGCGGACGAGATGGAACCCAACACCTGGAAAGACCGCATGCTGATGGAGCAACTGCCCCATCTGCTGATCGAAGGCATGCTGATCAGCGCCCGTGCGCTGAAGACCTACCGTGGCTATATCTTCCTGCGCGGCGAATACACCACCGCCGCCAAGCACCTGAACCGTGCCGTGGAAGAAGCCAAGGCCGCGGGCCTGTTGGGCAAGAACATCCTGGGCAGCGGCTTCGACTTCGAGCTGTTCGTCCACACCGGTGCCGGGCGCTACATCTGCGGTGAAGAAACCGCGTTGATCAACTCCCTGGAAGGCCGCCGCGCCAATCCTCGCTCCAAGCCGCCCTTCCCCGCCGCCGTCGGCGTGTGGGGCAAGCCAACCTGCGTGAACAACGTCGAGACCCTGTGCAACGTGCCGGCAATCATTGCCGACGGCGTGGACTGGTACAAATCCCTGGCCCGCGACGGCAGTGAAGACATGGGCACCAAGCTCATGGGCTTCTCCGGCAAGGTCAAGAACCCTGGCCTGTGGGAATTGCCATTCGGCGTCACCGGTCGCGAGTTGTTCGAGGACTACGCCGGCGGCATGCGCGACGGCTACAAGCTCAAGTGCTGGCAGCCTGGCGGCGCCGGCACCGGCTTCCTGTTGCCGGAGCACCTGGACGCCCAAATGTACGCCGGCGGCATCGCCAAGGTCGGTACCCGGATGGGTACTGGCCTGGCCATGGCGGTGGACGACAGCGTCAACATGGTCTCGCTGCTGCGCAACATGGAGCAGTTTTTCTCCCGTGAATCCTGCGGTTTCTGCACCCCTTGCCGCGACGGCCTGCCGTGGAGCGTCAAGCTGCTGATGGCCATCGAGAACGGCGAAGGCCAGCCCGGCGACATCGAGACCCTGCTGGGTCTGGTGGGTTTCCTCGGCCCAGGCAAGACCTTCTGTGCTCACGCACCGGGTGCCGTGGAGCCGTTGGGCAGCGCAATCAAATACTTCCGCCCTGAATTCGAGGCCGGCATCGCGCCCACCCGCGCGGGCGATCTCAACCAGGTGGTCACGCCGACCATGGTCGGCGCGTAACGACGCTTTAAAAGGCGCAGGGTCCGTGCCCTGCGCCTTTCGTCCGATGACGCCTTTTACCCAGGCTGTTTGGATTCGGACGAATAACAAGATTCCATTAGCCACGCCCGCTGACACCGGGCCAACGAAGAACTTTGAACCATGGCCACTATCCACGTAGACGGCAAAGAGCTCGAAGTCGATGGCGCAGACAACCTGTTACAGGCGTGTCTGTCGCTGGGCCTCGACATTCCTTATTTCTGCTGGCACCCCGCCCTTGGCAGCGTTGGCGCTTGTCGCCAGTGCGCGGTCAAGCAGTACACCGACGAAAACGACAAGCGTGGTCGGATCGTCATGTCCTGCATGACCCCTGCCACCGACGGCAGCTGGATCTCCATCGACGACGAAGAAGCGAAAGTGTTTCGCGCCAGCGTCGTCGAATGGCTGATGACCAACCACCCTCACGACTGCCCGGTCTGTGAAGAAGGCGGTCATTGCCACCTGCAAGACATGACCGTGATGACCGGCCACAACGAGCGCCGTTACCGCTTCACCAAGCGCACGCACCAGAACCAGGACCTCGGCCCGTTCATTTCCCACGAAATGAACCGCTGCATCGCCTGCTACCGTTGCGTGCGTTTCTACAAGGACTACGCCGGCGGCACCGACCTGGGCGTGTTCGGCGCCCACGACAACGTGTATTTCGGTCGCGTTGAAGACGGCACCCTGGAAAGCGAGTTCTCCGGCAACCTCACCGAGGTCTGCCCGACCGGTGTGTTCACCGACAAGACGCACTCCGAGCGCTACAACCGCAAGTGGGACATGCAGTTCTCGCCGAGCATCTGCCATGGCTGCTCCAGCGGTTGCAACATCAGCCCCGGCGAACGCTACGGCGAACTGCGTCGCATCGAAAACCGCTACAACGGCTCGGTGAACCAGTATTTCCTGTGCGACCGTGGCCGTTTCGGCTACGGCTATGTCAATCGCAAGGATCGCCCACGCCAGCCGCTGCTCGCGGGCGGCGCCAAGCTGAGCCTGGACGAAGCCCTCGACAAGGCCGCCGAACTGCTGCGCGGTCGCAACATCGTCGGCATCGGTTCGCCTCGCGCCAGCCTGGAAAGCAACTACGCCCTGCGTGAGCTGGTTGGCGCCGAGCACTTCTACAGCGGCATCGAAGCCGGCGAGCTGGAACGTATTCGCCTGGTGCTGCAAGTGCTCAAGGACAGCCCGCTGCCCGTGCCGACGATGCGCGACATAGAAGACCACGACGCGGTGTTCGTCCTTGGCGAAGACCTGACCCAGACCGCCGCCCGCATGGCCCTGGCCCTGCGTCAGTCGGTCAAGGGCAAGGCCGAGGACATGGCCGACGCGATGCGCGTCCAGCCATGGCTCGACGCCGCCGTGAAGAACATCGGCCAGGATGCGCTGAACCCGCTGTTCATCGCCAGCCTCGCTGAAACCAAGCTCGACGACGTGGCCGAAGAATGCGTCCACGCCGCCCCGGACGACCTGGCGCGCATCGGTTTCGCCGTGGCCCACGCCCTGGACGCCAGCGCCCCGGCCGTAGAAGGCCTGGACAGCGAAGCAGTCGCCCTCGCCCAACGCATTGCCGACGCCCTGCTGGCGGCCAAGCGCCCACTGATCATCGCCGGCACCTCCCTGGGTTCCAAAGCGCTGATCGAAGCCGCGGCCAACATCGCCAAGGCCCTGAAGCTGCGTGAGAAGAACGGCTCCATCAGCCTGATCGTGCCGGAAGCCAACAGCCTTGGCCTGGCGATGCTCGGTGGCGAATCGGTTGACGCCGCGCTGCAAGCCGTGATCGACGGCAACGCCGACGCCATTGTGGTGCTGGAGAACGACCTGTTCACCCGCACTGACACGGCCAAGGTCGATGCCGCGTTGAACGCCGCCAAGGTCGTGATCGTCGCTGACCATCAGAAGACTGCCACCACCGACCGCGCCGACCTCGTGCTGCCGGCGGCGAGCTTCGCCGAAGGCGACGGTACGCTGGTCAGCCAGGAAGGTCGCGCCCAGCGCTTCTTCCAGGTGTTCGACCCGACTTACCTGGACGCCAGCATCCTGATCCACGAAGGCTGGCGCTGGCTGCACGCCCTGCGCGCCACCCTGCTGAACCAGCCGATCGACTGGACGCAACTGGACCACGTCACCGCCGCTGTTGCCTCGAGCAGCCCGCAGCTGAACCGCATCGTCGACGCCGCGCCGTCCGCCGCGTTCCGCATCAAGGGGTTGAAACTGGCCCGTGAACCGCTGCGCTACTCGGGCCGCACCGCGATGCGCGCCAATATCAGCGTTCACGAACCGCGTACTTCCCAAGACAAGGACACCGCGTTCGCCTTCTCCATGGAAGGTTACTCGGGCTCCGCCGAACCGCGCTCGCAAGTGCCGTTCGCCTGGTCGCCGGGCTGGAACTCGCCGCAAGCCTGGAACAAGTTCCAGGACGAAGTCGGTGGTCACCTGCGCGCCGGTGATCCGGGCACCCGCCTGATCGAAACCCAGGGCGATGGCCTCGGCTGGTTCGCCAGCGTGCCGCGCGCCTTCAACCCGGCACCTGGTACTTGGCAGGTCGTGCCGTTCCATCATCTGTTCGGCAGCGAAGAAAACTCTTCCAAGGCCGAGCCGGTCAAGGAACGCATCCCGGCGGCCTACGTGTCGTTGGCCAAGTCCGAAGCCGATCGCCTGGGCGTCAATGACGGCGCCCTGCTGAGCCTGAACGTGGCCGGCCAGACCCTGCGTTTGCCGCTGCGCATCAATGAAGAACTGGGCGCCGGCCTGGTGGCACTGCCGGCCGGCCTGGCGGGTATTCCACCGGCGATTTTCGGTAAAACCGTCGACGGTCTGCAGGAGGCAGCGCAATGAGCTGGTTCACCCCTGAAGTGATCGCGGTGATCCTGACGGTCCTCAAGGCCATCGTGATCCTGCTGGCCGTGGTGGTCTGCGGCGCGTTGCTGAGCTTCGTCGAACGTCGCCTGCTGGGCTGGTGGCAGGACCGCTACGGTCCTAACCGCGTCGGCCCGTTCGGCATGTTCCAGATCGCCGCCGACATGATCAAGATGTTCTTCAAGGAAGACTGGACCCCGCCGTTTGCCGACAAGGTGATCTTCACCCTGGCACCGGTCGTGGCCATGAGCGCCTTGCTGATCGCTTTCGCGGTCATCCCGATCACCCCGACCTGGGGCGTGGCGGACCTGAACATCGGCCTGCTGTTCTTCTTCGCCATGGCTGGCCTGTCGGTGTATGCGGTGTTGTTCGCCGGTTGGTCGAGCAACAACAAGTTCGCCCTGCTCGGCAGCCTGCGGGCCTCGGCCCAGACCGTGTCCTATGAAGTGTTCATGGGCCTGTCGCTGATGGGCATCGTGATCCAGGCCGGCTCGTTCAACATGCGCGACATTGTCGAGTACCAGGCCCAGAACCTGTGGTTCATCATTCCGCAGTTCTTCGGTTTCTGTACCTTCTTCATCGCTGGCGTGGCCGTGACTCACCGTCACCCCTTCGACCAGCCGGAAGCGGAACAGGAACTGGCCGACGGTTACCACATTGAATATGCCGGCATGAAATGGGGCATGTTCTTCGTCGGTGAGTACATCGGCATCATCCTGATCTCGGCGCTGCTGGTGACGCTGTTCTTCGGTGGCTGGCACGGTCCGTTCGGCATCCTGCCGCAACTGTCCTTCGTCTGGTTCGCCTTGAAAACTGCGTTCTTCATCATGTTGTTCGTCCTGCTGCGCGCCTCGATCCCGCGTCCGCGCTACGACCAGGTGATGGATTTCAGCTGGAAGTTCTGCCTGCCGCTGACCCTGATCAACATGCTGGTGACCGCTGCGATCGTTTTGATGAACGCGCCTGCGGCCGCGGTTCAGTGAGGATTTGACCCATGTTCAAATATATTGGCGACATCGTTAAGGGTACCGGTACCCAACTGCGAAGCCTGGTCATGATCTTCGGCCATGGCTTTCGCAAGCGCGACACCCTGCAGTACCCGGAAGAAGCGGTCTACCTGGCGCCGCGTTATCGCGGGCGCATTGTCCTGACCCGCGACCCCGACGGCGAAGAGCGCTGCGTGGCCTGCAACCTGTGCGCCGTGGCGTGCCCGGTCGGTTGCATCTCGCTGCAGAAAGCCGAGACCGAAGACGGTCGCTGGTACCCGGACTTCTTCCGTATCAACTTCTCGCGCTGCATTTTCTGCGGGTTGTGCGAGGAAGCGTGCCCGACCACCGCGATCCAGCTCACGCCGGATTTCGAAATGGCCGACTTCAAGCGTCAGGACCTGGTGTACGAGAAAGAAGACTTGCTGATTTCCGGTCCCGGTAAAAACCCTGATTACAACTTCTATCGTGTTGCAGGTATGGCCATTGCCGGTAAGCCGAAAGGCGCCGCGCAGAACGAAGCCGAACCGATCAACGTGAAGAGCTTGCTGCCTTAAGGAAGAAAGATGGAATTCGCTTTCTATTTCGCATCGGGTATCGCGGTGGTCTCCACACTTCGTGTGGTCACCAACACCAACCCCGTGCACGCCCTGCTCTACCTGATCATTTCGCTGATCGCCGTGGCCATGACCTTCTTCGCCCTGGGTGCACCGTTTGCCGGTGCCCTGGAAGTGATCGCCTACGCCGGCGCCATCATGGTGCTGTTCGTGTTCGTGGTGATGATGCTCAACCTCGGCCCTGCGGCAATCCAGCAGGAACGCGCCTGGCTCAAGCCCGGCATCTGGGCAGGGCCGGTGATTCTCGCCGCCCTGCTGCTGGGTGAACTGCTGTATGTGCTGTTCGCCCACCAGAGCGGCCAGGCCATCGGCCACACCACCGTAGACGCCAAGGCCGTGGGCATCAGCCTGTTCGGTCCGTACCTGCTGGTGGTCGAACTCGCCTCGATGCTGCTGCTTGCCGCAGTCGTCACGGCGTTCCATTTGGGCCGTAACGAGGCGAAGGAGTAATTACATGCCTGCTATCCCTCTCGAGCATGGTCTGGCGGTTGCCGGCATCCTGTTCTGTCTCGGTTTGGTCGGCCTGATGGTCCGCCGCAACATTCTGTTCGTGCTGATGAGCCTGGAGGTCATGATGAATGCCTCCGCCCTGGCGTTCATTGTCGCGGGCGCTCGCTGGGCGCAACCGGATGGACAGATCATGTTCATCCTGGTGATCAGCCTGGCGGCCGCCGAGGCCAGTATCGGCCTGGCGATCCTGTTGCAGCTGTACCGCCGCTTCCACACTCTCGATATTGACGCTGCCAGCGAGATGCGCGGATGAACCTTCTCTTCCTGACTTTCGTATTTCCCCTCATCGGTTTCCTGCTGCTGTCGTTCTCCCGTGGACGCTGGTCGGAAAACCTGTCGGCGCTGGTTGGCGTGGGCTCCATCGGCCTGTCCGCCATCGTCACGGCCTACGTGATCTGGCAGTTCAACGTCGCCCCACCGGAAGGTGGCCGGTACGTGCAGGTGCTGTGGCAGTGGATGGCGGTGGAAGGCTTTACGCCGAACTTCGCCCTCTACCTGGACGGCCTGTCGGTGACCATGCTTGGCGTGGTGGTCGGCGTGGGTTTCCTGATCCACCTGTTCGCCTCCTGGTACATGCGTGGTGAAGCCGGTTACTCGCGCTTCTTCGCCTACACCAACCTGTTCATCGCCAGCATGCTGTTCCTGGTGCTCGGCGATAACCTGTTGTTCCTGTACTTCGGCTGGGAAGGCGTGGGCCTGTGCTCGTACCTGTTGATCGGTTTCTACTACAGCAACCGCAACAACGGTAACGCCGCGCTCAAGGCATTCATCGTGACCCGGATCGGCGACGTGTTCATGGCCATCGGCCTGTTCATCCTGTTCCAGCAACTGGGCACGCTGAACATCCAGGAACTGCTGGTACGTGCGCCGGAGCACTTCAAGGCCGGCGACTTCTGGATCGTCCTGGCGACCCTGATGCTGCTGGGCGGCGCCGTTGGTAAATCCGCGCAACTGCCGCTGCAGACCTGGTTGGCTGACGCGATGGCGGGTCCTACCCCGGTTTCGGCACTGATCCACGCCGCGACCATGGTGACCGCCGGTGTCTACCTGATCGCCCGTACCCACGGCCTGTTCGCCCTGGCGCCGGACATCCTGCACCTGGTCGGCGTCGTCGGCGGCGTGACCCTGGTACTGGCTGGTTTTGCCGCCCTGGTCCAGACGGACATCAAGCGCATCCTCGCCTACTCGACCATGAGCCAGATTGGCTACATGTTCCTGGCCCTGGGCGTCGGTGCCTGGGAAGGCGCGATCTTCCACCTGATGACCCACGCCTTCTTCAAGGCGCTGTTGTTCCTGGCATCGGGTGCGGTGATTGTTGCGTGCCACCACGAGCAGAACATCTTCAAGATGGGCGGCCTGTGGAAGAAACTGCCGTTGGCCTACGCCAGCTTTATCGTCGGCGGCGCGGCCTTGGCGGCCCTGCCACTGGTCACCGCAGGTTTCTATTCCAAGGACGAGATCCTCTGGGAAGCATTCGCCAGCGGTAACCAGGGTCTGCTCTATGCCGGCCTGGTGGGTGCGTTCATGACCTCGCTCTACACCTTCCGCCTGATCTTCATCGCGTTCCACGGCGAAGCCAAGACCGAAGCCCACGCTGGCCACGGCATCGCCCACTGGCTGCCACTGTCGGTACTGATCGTGCTGTCGACTTTCGTCGGCGCCATGATCACCCCACCGCTGGCCGATGTGCTGCCGCAAAGCGTCGGCCATGCCGGCGGCGAAGCCAAGCACAGCCTGGAAATCGCCTCGGGCGCCATCGCCCTGGCGGGTATCCTGCTGGCCGCCCTGCTGTTCCTCGGCAAGCGCCGCTTCGTCACCGCGATCGCCAACAGCGGCATCGGGCGTTTCCTGTCGGCCTGGTGGTTCGCTGCCTGGGGCTTCGATTGGATCTACGACAAACTGTTCGTCAAGCCATACCTTGCGATCAGCCACATTCTGCGCAAAGACCCGCTCGACCAGACCATTGGCCTGATCCCGCGCATGGCCAAGGGCGGCCACACCGCCCTGAGCCGTACCGAGACCGGTCAACTGCGTTGGTATGCGGCTTCCATGGCGGCTGGCGCCGTGCTGGTTATCGGCGCCATCGTGCTGGTAGCGGTCTGATATGAACCTTGCGAACTTGCGAAAGGAAACGAGCCCGTCATGATTCTGCCCTGGCTAATCCTGATCCCCTTCATCGGCGGCCTGCTGTGCTGGATGGCGGAGCGTTCCAGCTCCACCCTCCCGCGCTGGATTGCGCTGCTGACCATGTCCCTGGAACTCGCGCTCGGCCTCTGGCTGTGGGCGACCGGCGACTATTCATTTGCACCGGCCCCTGGCGCCGACCCGACCTGGGCGCTTGAATTCAAGCATGTCTGGATCGCGCGCTTTGGCATCAGCGTGCACCTGGCCCTCGACGGCCTGTCGCTGCTGATGATCCTGCTGACCGGCCTGCTGGGTATCCTCTCGGTACTCTGCTCCTGGAAAGAGATCCAGCGTCACGTCGGCTTCTTCCACCTGAACCTCATGTGGATCCTGGGCGGTGTCGTCGGCGTGTTCCTGGCGCTGGACCTGTTCATGTTCTTCTTCTTCTGGGAAATGATGCTGGTGCCGATGTACTTCCTCATCGCGCTCTGGGGTCACAGTTCTTCGGACGGCAAGAAAACCCGGATCTACGCGGCGACCAAGTTCTTCATCTTCACCCAGGCTTCCGGCCTGATCATGTTGGTGGCGATCCTTGGCCTGGTGCTGGTGAACTTCAACAACACCGGCGTGATTACCTTCAACTACGCCGACCTGTTGAAAGTGCAGATGTCGCGCACCACCGAGTACGTGCTGATGCTGGGCTTCTTCATCGCGTTTGCGGTGAAGCTGCCAGTGGTTCCATTCCACTCCTGGCTGCCCGACGCCCACGCCCAGGCACCGACCGCAGGTTCCGTGGACCTGGCCGGTATCCTGCTGAAGACGGCGGCCTACGGCCTGCTGCGCTTCGCCCTGCCGCTGTTCCCGAATGCCTCGGCCGAGTTCGCGCCGATTGCCATGACCCTGGGCCTGATCGGGATTTTCTACGGTGCGTTCCTGGCGTTTGCCCAGAGCGACATCAAGCGCCTGATCGCCTTCTCCAGCGTCTCGCACATGGGCTTCGTGCTGATCGGCATCTACTCCGGCAGCCAGCTCGCCCTGCAAGGCGCGGTGATCCAGATGTTGGCCCACGGCCTGTCGGCGGCAGCACTGTTTATCCTCAGCGGTCAGTTGTACGAACGCCTGCATACCCGCGACATGCGTGAAATGGGCGGCATCTGGTCGCGCATCGCCTACCTGCCGGCCATCAGCCTGTTCTTCGCGGCCGCTTCCCTGGGCCTGCCGGGCACCGGCAACTTCGTCGGCGAGTTCCTGATCCTGATCGGCTCGTTCGTCAGCGCCCCATGGATCACGGCTATCGCCACGTCCGGCCTGGTGTTCGGTTCGGTCTACTCGCTGATCATGATCCACCGCGCCTACTTCGGCCCGGCCAAGTCGGATGAAGTGCTGCGTGGCATGGACGGTCGCGAACTGATCATGGTGCTCGGCCTTGCGGTGCTGCTGGTTTACCTCGGCGTCTACCCGCAACCGTTCCTCGACACCTCTGCCGCCACGATGCATGGCGTGCAGCAGTGGCTCGGCACCGCCTTCTCTCAACTCGCTTCGGCCCGGTAAGAGCGCTATGGAATTCACGATTCAACACTTTATCGCGCTTGCGCCGCTGTTGATCACCAGCGCCACGATCATCGTGGTGATGCTGGCGATCGCCTGGCGGCGCAATCACTCGCAGACCTTCCTGCTGTCGGTGGCGGGGCTGAACCTGGCCCTGCTGTCGATTCTGCCGGCCCTGAAAGTCGCGCCATTGGCGGTCACGCCGCTGATCCAGATCGACAGTTTCGCCTGCCTCTATATGGCGCTGATCCTGGTCGCCACCCTCGCCTGCGTTACGCTCGCCCATGCCTACCTGGGTGATGGCGGTTCGGGTTACCCAGGCAACCGCGAAGAACTGTACCTGCTGATCCTGATGGCCGCCGCCGGTGGCCTGGTCCTGGTCAGCGCGCAGCACCTGGCCAGCCTGTTCATTGGCCTGGAGCTGTTGTCGGTGCCGGTCTACGGCTTGGTGGCCTACGCCTTCTTCAACAAGCGCTCCCTGGAAGCCGGCATCAAGTACATGGTGCTGTCGGCGGCCGGTTCCGCGTTCCTGTTGTTCGGCATGGCCCTGCTCTACGCCGAAGCCGGCACCCTGAGCTTCGTCGGCATCGGCCAGGCCTTGGCGGCCACCGGCCTGCCAAGCCCGCTCGCGCAACTGGGCCTGGGCATGATGCTGATCGGCCTGTCGTTCAAGCTGTCGCTGGTGCCCTTCCACCTCTGGACCCCGGACGTCTACGAAGGCGCCCCGGCTCCCGTGGCGGCGTTCCTGGCCACCGCGTCGAAAGTGGCCGTGTTCGCAGTGATGGTGCGGCTGTTCCAGATCTCGCCAGTGGCCAGCAGCGGTGTGCTGAGCAACGTGCTGACCATCATCGCCATCGCGTCGATCCTGTTCGGTAACCTGCTGGCGCTGACCCAGAGCAACCTCAAGCGTTTGCTGGGTTACTCGTCCATCGCCCACTTCGGCTACCTGCTGATCGCCCTGATCGCCAGCAAAGGCCTGGCCGTGGAAGCCATCGGCGTGTATCTGGTCACCTACGTGATCACCAGCCTCGGCGCCTTCGGCGTGATCACCCTGATGTCCTCGCCGTACAACGGCCGCGACGCCGACGCCCTGTACGAATACCGCGGCCTGTTCTGGCGCCGTCCGTACCTGACCGCCGTGCTGACCGTGATGATGCTGTCCCTGGCCGGCATCCCGCTGACCGCCGGCTTCATCGGCAAGTTCTACATCATCGCCACCGGCGTCGAAGCCCACCAATGGTGGCTGGTCGGCTCCCTGGTGCTGGGCAGTGCCATCGGCGTGTTCTACTACCTGCGCGTGATGGTCACCCTGTACCTGATGGAACCGAACCTGCGTCGCCACGACGCCGAGCTGCACTGGGAACAAAAGGCAGGCGGCGTGATGCTGCTGGCCATCGCCGTGCTGGCGTTCTTCCTCGGCGTGTACCCGCAGCCGTTGCTGACTTTGGTTCAGCAGGCTGGGTTGACGGGCTGATTGCCTGAGCGTCACCGAACAAAAATGCCCGTATCCTGAGATACGGGCATTTTTTTTGTCTTTTGAATCGGCAGTGAGGATCTCCTGCGACGGTTTTTGCCCTTGGCGATCACCGCAGCGCAAAGTGCAACGCCGTTTCACCCCGTCTCATGCAGCCTGCACGACGGCGAAAATCAGCGGGAAGTTAACTCACTGTTTATAAAAGCTTTTTTAAAGCGTCTCGGCTGGCACGGCCGATGCAATCTACCTGGTACGCGGCGTCGGCGCTTGAAGCCTGCCCGCATCCGTGAATTGCCAGGAGCTACTTATGAACGCTATCGACCTGTTGAAAGCCGACCATGAACGTGTGAAGGGCATCCTGTCCCAATTGAGCGAGTCCACCGACCGCGCGCTCAAGAAACGCACCGAACTGTTGGCCAAGCTTGAAATGGAAGTGTCTATCCATACACGCCTGGAAGAAGAAATTCTCTATCCGGCCTTCAAAGCGGCGGGTGACAAGGAAGAGGCCGAGATGTATTACGAGGCCAAGGAAGAACACCGCACCGTGGACTCGCTGGTGCTGCCAGACCTGAAGAACACCGACCCTTCCCAGCCAGAATTTGCCGGTCGCGTGAAAGTGGTCAAGGAGCTGCTTGAGCATCACATCGAGGAAGAAGAAACCGAGATGTTTCCTAAAGCCAAGAAAATCCTCGGCAAGGCCAAGCTCGATGAACTGGGCAATCAGATGGAAGCCGTGAAAGCCCAGTACAAGAAAGAGTTCAGCGCCAACCTGGCCGCTTGATCAAGCGCCTTTAAGCTTCAGCCGTCCCAGGACGGCTGAATGCGTCTACGCCTTTATTGCATCTGCTCGCGCAGGAACTCAACCAACGCCTGTACTGGGCGGGAGCCCTGGCGATGTTGCGGATACACCGCCGACAGCGCCAACGGCTCGGTTTCGAAACCCTCCAGCACCTTGACCAGGCGGCCATCCTTCAGCGCGTCGGCGAGAATAAACGTCGGCAGGTAGGTAATGCCCATTCCGGCGATGGCCGCATCCCTGAGCAAGTCGCCGTTATTGGCCCGCATCCGCCCCGCTACTTCCAACGCCATCGGTTTTGCACCGCTCTCGAATCGCCATTGCACCTGACGGCTGTGACCGTAGGGCAAGCAGTCGTGATTGCGCAGATCTTCAGGGTGCGTCGGCGTCCCGCGCTGCGCCAGATAAGCCGGGCTCGCGCAGTACACCCGCTCGACGGTGGCGATACGCCGGGCAATCAACGTCGAATCCTCCAGCACACCGATCCGCAGCGCCAAGTCATAGCCCTCCCCCAGCAGGTCCACCGAACGGTCGCTCAGGTCCACCTCGACGCTGACGCCCGGATAGCGCTGCAAAAACAGCGGCAGCAGGCTACCCAAGTGCGCCACGGCGAAGGACAACGGCGCGCTGAGCCGAATGGTCCCGCGCGGCTCGCTGGTCTGGCCGCTGATGCCCTGCTCCACCTGTTCGACTTCACTGAGCAGGCGCAGAGCCGCCTCGTAGTAACGCTGGCCCAAGGGGGTGACGTCTAGCCGGCGCGTCGAACGATTGAGCAGGCGCACCCCGAGCCGCTGCTCCAGTTCCATGAGCTTGCGGCTGACGAACTGCTTGGACAGCCCGAGCTTGTCCGCCGCGGCGGTGAAACTGCCGGACTCCATGACCTGGGCAAAGATGCGCATTTCTTCGAAGGGGTTCATTGTCATTCCAGGGGTGGACAGTCACCGCCTTTATAGGGAGATTTCAAACCAAATACAAAACCTGCGGTTGTCGGCCAGAAAGAAAAATGCCCGCACATCGGCGGGCATCGTTCAGCCAGTCGACAACTTACTTGGCAGTCAGCGCCGAGTAGCTGTTCATCAGGTTGCGGTAGTTCGGAATGCGCTGGGACAACAGGTTGCCCAGGCCTTCGATGTCGTTGCGCCAGTCGCGATGCAGCTCACACGCCACCGAGAACCAGTTCATCATCTGCGCGCCAGCAGCGGTCATGCGCACCCAGGCGGCTTGCTGCACGGTTTCGTTGAAGGTGCCCGAGGCATCGGTGACGACAAATACGTCGAAACCTTCAGCCAGTGCCGACAAGGTCGGGAACGCCACGCAGACATCGGTCACTACGCCGGCGATGATCAGTTGCTTGCGGCCGGTGGCCTTGATCGCCTTGACGAAGTCTTCGTTGTCCCAGGCATTGATCTGGCCTGGGCGCGGAATGTACGGCGCGTCCGGGAACATTTCCTTGAGCTCCGGCACGATCGGGCCGTTGGGGCCTTGTTCGAAGCTGGTGGTCAGGATGGTTGGCAGGCCGAAGAACTTCGCCAGGTCAGCCAGCGCCAGTACGTTGTTCTTGAACTCGTTGGGCGAAAAATCCTGGACCAGGGAAATCAGGCCAGTCTGGTGATCGACCAGCAGGACCACCGCGTCGTCTTTGTTCAGGCGGTTGTAGGCGGGAACGTTGCTCATGGGATGACTCCTTTGGATGAATAGAGGGAAGCGGGTATGTCACTCAGAACGCAAAGCACGAACAGCCAAACGCGCCCCAGAAACCCTGGAAGTCGCTGACCGGCACGTTCGACAACCGCGCCCGTTCATGGCTGTGGGAATGCACCTTGCACGGGCCGCTGCACTGGTGCACTTGCGCCTGCAACGGCGAGGTCGGGCGCCAATGGCCGGGGACCTTGACCACCGGCGACCAGTCCGGCAGCACCGGGACGCTGGCCGGGCCGAGTTTTTCGAAGTCGCCAGCGGCGTAGACCACCTTGCCGTCTACCACGGTCAGCACCGACTCGATCCATTTGATGGCTTCTTCGTCGACGCTGAAGAAGTCCGCACTCAGGGCCGCCAGGTCCGCCAGTTGGCCGACCTTGATCTGGCCCTTCTTGCCCTGCTCCGACGAGAACCAGGCGCTACCGTGGGTGAACAGTTCCAGCGCGGTGAGGCGTGGCAGGCCCTCTTCGTGCAGGGAAAGACCGCCAACCGTACGACCGCTGACCATCCAGTACAGCGAGGTCCACGGGTTGTAGCTCGATACGCGGGTGGCGTCGGTGCCGGCGCCCACTGGTACGCCTTCGGCGAGCATGCGCTTGATCGGCGGCGTGGCTTCGGCGGCCTTGGCGCCGTAGCGGTCGACAAAATATTCGCCCTGGAAGGCCATGCGATCCTGGATCGCAATACCGCCGCCCAGCGCCCGTACACGCTCGATGTTTTTCGGCGTGATGGTTTCGGCGTGGTCGAAGAACCAGGGCAGGCCGTTGAACGGAATGTCGCGGTTGACCTTCTCGAACACGTCGAGCATGCGGCTGATGGATTCGTCATACGTGGCGTGCAGGCGGAACGGCCAGCGTTGCTCAACCAGATGGCGGACCACCGGCTCCAGATCCTGCTCCATGCCTGGCGGCAGGTCCGGACGCGGTTCGAGGAAGTCCTCGAAATCCGCCGCCGAGAACACCAGCATTTCCCCGGCGCCGTTGTGCCGCAGGAAGTCATCGCCCTGGTGCAGCTTGACGCTGCCGGTCCAGTTCTTGAAGTCGGTGAGCTCTTCCTTGGGCTTCTGGGTGAACAGGTTGTAGGCGATGCGCACCGTCAACTGCTGCTCGCGGGCCAGCTGTTCGATGACTTCGTAGTCGTCCGGGTAGTTCTGGTAACCGCCGCCGGCGTCGATGGCGCTGGTCAGGCCCAGGCGATTGAGTTCGCGCATGAACTGGCGAGTGGAGTTGACCTGATATTCCAGCGGCAACTTCGGCCCTTTCGCCAGCGTCGAGTACAGGATCATCGCGTTGGGCCGCGCCACCAGCATGCCGGTCGGATTCCCGTTGGCATCGCGAACGATCTCGCCGCCGGGCGGGTTCGGCGTGTCGCGGGTATAACCGGCGACGCGCAGCGCGGCGCGATTGAGCAAGGCGCGGTCATACAGGTGCAGGACGAACACTGGCGTATCGGGCGCCGCCTGGTTGAGTTCTTCCAGGGTCGGCATGCGCTTTTCGGCGAACTGGAATTCATTCCAGCCCCCCACCACCCGTACCCATTGCGGCGTCGGCGTGCGATCGGCCTGGTCCTTGAGCATGCGCAAGGCGTCGGCCAGGGAAGGCACACCTTCCCAACGCAGCTCCAGGTTGTAGTTCAAGCCGCCCCGGATCAAGTGCAAGTGCGAGTCGTTGAGCCCGGGAATGACGGTGCGGCTCTTGAGGTCGATGACCTGCGTGCCGCTGCCGCGCAAGGCCATGGCCTCGGCGTCGGTGCCCACGGCAACGAAGCGCCCCTGGCTGATGGCAACCGCGCTGGCACGAGGTTTCTCGCGGTCGACGGTGTGGAACTGGCCATTGAACAGAATCAGATCGGCGTTCATTGGATTTCCTTCTGAATGGGAAGATGAAAGAGACAGGCGTGGCCAGAAAGCCGCCGCCGCGCTGAGCAAGGATCCGGCGGCCAGTAATTGGCGGCGCAGCGGATCGGTCGGGTCATCTTTATTGGCCATGGCCGGGCTCCAGGTGCTCGTGGGTCTTGGACGCTTCCAGCCACGGCGCGAACAGACGGGTCGCCAGCGGCATGCACACGTACACCACCGAGAGCACGATGGTCACGGTGATCAGGAACGTCGCGACCACGTAGTTGGACAGGAAGGCGTTGAGTTGCAGCAACGGGCCCCAGAGCAACGGCACCAGCAAGGTATGCGGCAGGATGACCAGCAGCGTCACCACCGATTGCTTCCAGCGCGGCGGCGGCATCGAGGCATCGGCCAGCGGGGCGAACCAGAATTCCTTGTGCGGCGCGACTTCGGTCTGGTCGCCATCGGCCAAGAGCGGCGCGGCCTCTTCCACCAGCTCGCGTCGCTCGGGGGAATCGAGCCAGCGCTGCATGGCGTCGGTGGAGCAGAAACGCAGCACGCAGGTAAACAAGGACAACCCGCCCTGCTTGCCCCGGACCACGTCCACGCCCAGATGCCCGGGCCACTGACCGGCGACGCTGACGATGCGCCGCAACCAGGCTTCATAGGCACCGTCCTGGCCAGCCTTGATCCGGTGCTTGACTACCAGGGTGACGATTTCGTCGAAACCGGGTATCGCGTTCGGTGCGGTGGACTTGATGGTTTGAGATTCAGGCATGGCGAAGCACTCCAGCAAAACGCGTATTGATCGCCAGGCCACCAGGGCCGGCAATGAACACGCTGGTAAATACAATCAGCAGCAACCAGCCGAACTGCCCTTCCTCCAGGCTCCACTGCGGGTGCACCACCAGCAGCGCGACCGCCAGCAGAAACAGGATGGGCAGGCACGCCAGGCGCACCAGCACGCCGGCCATGATCAGCAACGGGCAGAGCACTTCGGCAAAGATCGCCAATATCAGTGTCGGGGCGGCGCCAAGGTGGAACGGGTCTTCGATGCGGCTCAGCTCGGTGCTGTAATTCAAAAGTTTTGGCAGGCCATGGACCCACAGCAGAAACAGCGCGCCACTCAGGCGCAGGAACAGCAAGCCCAGGTCCTGCATGCGGCGTTCGTCAAAGGTGTTCATCGGTGAGCTCCGGCCGGGTCCGTCGAGGCGGCTGCCGGCAGCGGTTGGGACATATGCGTGGCGATGCGCGAGCGCAACCAGCGTTCGGCAGGGTCGTTGTCATGCACACCGCTCCAGACCATCGACAACTCGGCGGCATTGATCTCGAACGGCGGGTCTTCGGCGCGCAAGGCGCAACCTTCCACCAGCGCGCAGGCGGCGTAGTCCGGCACGGTGGCGATCAGCTCGGTGCCGGCCAGCAGTGCGCGCAAGCCGCTGAATTGCGGCACCGCGAGCACGACTTTGCGGGCCCGGCCGATGCGCGCCAGGTCCAGGTCGATGTTGCCGCTCAGGTCGCCCGAGAACGAAACCATGGCGTGGGGACGCGAACAGTATTCATCCAGCGTCAGCGGCTCCGGACGCTTGTCGCCACGCAAGACCTTGCAGGGGATGTCCCGCAGTTTCTTGCGCTTGGCATTGGCCGGCAGGTCGGTGGTGTAACTGACGCCGACGCTGATTTCGCCGCTGGCCAGCAGCGACGACATCAACAGGAAATTGGCCCGCCGCACCACCACGATGATGCCTGGGGCCTCTTCGCGCAGTTGGCTCAGCAAGGGCGGGAACAGGCCGAATTCGGCATCGTCGGACAGACCGATGCGAAACACGTCGCAACTGGTGGACGGGTCGAACGCCTTGGCCCGGCTGACCGCGCCGGAGATCGTGTCCATGGCCGGTTGCAGCTCCTGCAGGATCGCCAGGGCTCGCGGCGTGGGCTCCATGCCGCGGCCATGACGGATCAACAGCGGGTCATCGAACAGATCCCGCAGGCGCCCCAGCGCCGCGCTCACCGCCGGCTGGCCCATGAACAGCTTTTCGGCGACGCGGGTCAGGTTCTTCTCGAACATCAGCGCCTCGAAGATCACCAGCAGGTTCATGTCGAGGCGGCGTAAATCGTTGCGGTTCATGGGTGTCGTTCCTGTTGGATGCCGAGTACCGGCGCAGGCGCAGGCCTGCGCCGGTACGCCTCAGCCCTGGATGAACGCCAGCAGGTCCGCGTTCAAGCGGTCCTTGTGGGTGTCGGTCAGACCGTGGGGCGCGCCTGGGTAGACCAGCAACTGCGCGTTCTTGAGCAGCTTGGCGGCCGCGATGCCGGCGGTTTCGATCGGCACCACCTGGTCGTCATCGCCATGCACCACCAGGGTCGGCACGTCGATGTTGCGCAGGTCTTCGGAAAGGTCGGTTTCCGAGAACGCCTTGATGCAGTCGTAGGTGTTCTTGTGGCCGGCGAGCATGCCCTGCATCCAGAACCAGTCGATCATGCCCTGGGAGACTTTGGCGCCCGGACGGTTGGCGCCGAAAAACGCGCTGGCCACATCTTTGTATAGCTGAGAACGATCGGCCAGTGAGGCTTGGCGGAAGCCGTCGAACACCTCGATGGGCAATCCGCCGGGGTTGGCCGCAGTCTTGAGCATCAGCGGTGTAACCGCCGAGATCAGGCCAAGCTTGGCGACTCGGGCGGCGCCGTGACGACCGATGTAGCGCGCCACTTCACCACCGCCGGTGGAGAAACCGAGCAGCACCGCGTCCTTCAGGTCCAGGCGCTCGATCAGCTCCGCCAGGTCATCGGCGTAGGTGTCCATGTCATTGCCGTCCCACGGCTGGCTGGAACGTCCGTGGCCCCGACGGTCATGGGCGATCACCCGATAGCCGTTGGAGGCCAGGAACATCATCTGTGCCTCCCAACTGTCGGAGTTCAATGGCCAGCCATGACTGAAGACCACCGGTTGGCCACTGCCCCAGTCCTTGTAGTAGATCTCTGTGCCGTCGCGGGTGATGAACGTGCTCATGACATGACTCCTTGAGGTGGGTGGAGGCTTCATGGTCCGGTCACAGGGGGCGTTGGCGTGAGTTAAACGTTGTTAATTTTTTCGCAATCGAGGCGCTTTTGTGGCGAGGGAGCTTGCTCCCGCTGGGCTGCGTAGCAGCCCCCGAACTGTCACCTCGGTGTGCCAGATTTATGGGGAAACGGGCTTTTGGGGCCGCTTCGCGACCCAGCGGGAGCAAGCTCCCTCGCCACGGGAATCGGCGTTTACCCATCGGTCCATGGAAGCTCCTTACCGTTGCGCTGGGCGCAAAACCTGAGGAATATGCTCAGGTACAGCCCATGACCAGGGGAACAGAACAATTGAGCACACCATGAGCCAATACCTCAGCCTGCCCGTCGAACAGACGCTGCATTTCGGCCCTTATCGGGTCCATCCGCGCCAGCGCCTGGTGCTGGAGGGCGGGCAACCGTTGCGCCTGGGGCGGCGGGCGGTGGAGATTCTGCTGGTGCTGCTCGAACACGCCGGCCAAGTGGTGAGCAAGCAGCAACTGATCGCTCGTGTCTGGCCCAAGAGCGTGGTGGAGGACACCAATCTGCGGGTTCACGTGGCGGCACTGCGCAAGGCCCTGGGCGATGGGCAGGCCGGCCAGCGCTACATCGTCACCGTGGCGCAGCGCGGCTACAGTTTTGTCGCGCCGGTGACGTTCGAATCGCCCGAGCAACTGGCGCATATCCCGCACCCTTCGCTGGCGCGCAATCTGCCGCCGCGCCGCACCCGCATGATCGGCCGCCAGGGCATGGTCGAGGCGCTGGTGGCGCAACTGCCGCGAAAACGCTTCATCACCCTGGTGGGCAGTGGCGGCATTGGCAAGACCACCGTCGCCCTGCGGGTCGCCGAACGGCTGATCGGCCATTACCGTGACGGCACTTATCTGCTGGACCTGGCCTCGCTCAACGACCCGGCCATGATCGCGCCCAACCTTTGCGCCCTGCTCGATCTATCGCTGCAAGACGGCGAGCCGCTTGAGACCGTCATCCGGCCCCTCAAGGAGCGCCACTTGTTGCTGGTGATCGACACCTGCGAACACCTGATCGACGCCGTTGCCCTGATCTGCGAGACCTTGCTGCGTGGCGCACCGCATTTGCATATCCTGGCCACCAGCCGCGAAGGCCTGCGCGCCGAAGGCGAACACGTGCAACGCCTCGACTCACTGGCGCTGCCGCCACGGGGCATGGCCATTGAAGGTTATCCAGCCCTGGCTTACCCGGCGCTGCAACTGTTCGCCGAGCGGGCGATAGCCAGCCAGGACGATTTCGAGCTGACCGATCATGAAGTGCCGATGGTGGTGGATATCTGCCAGCGGCTGGATGGCATTCCCCTGGCGATCGAACTTGCCGCGGCCCAGGTGGGGCGCTTTGGACTGCAAGAGCTTTGCCGGCAATTGCAGGACAATGTCGCCCTGCTCGACCATGACATTCACGCCAGCGCACCGCGCCAGCAGACGCTGCGCGCCACGCTGGATTGGAGCTTCGCGCTGTTGACCGCTTGCGAGCAGACCTGTTTGCGACGCCTGGCCGTGTTCATGGGCAGCTTCAATCTCGCCTCGGCCGCGGCGGTCATTGTCGGCCAGCATGTCGCGCCCAGCCAGGTACTGGTGTCGGTCAGTCAGTTGGTCGCCAAATCCCTGCTGAATGTCGAGATCGGCGACGAAGAGGTGCGTTATCGCCTGCTGGACACCACCCGCAGCTACGCCCTGGAGAAGCTGATCGACGCAGGCGAACTCGCCGCCAGCCAGGAGCGCCACGCCGAGCGCTGCCTGACGCTCATGGAGCAGGCCGAGAAGGATTGGGACACCACGCCCACGCGGCTTTGGATCGAACGCTACGCGGCCTACCGTGACGACATTCGCGCGGCGCTGGACCGAGGGCTGGGCCCGCACGGTTCCCACAGCGTGGCGATCCGCCTGACCGCCCGCACCCTGCCCCTCTGGCAAGAGCTGTCGCTGCTCAGAGAGCATGGGCTTTACGTCAGCAAGGCCCGGCAATTGCTCAGGGCCGGTCCCTCGCCGTGCCCGAAATTGACCCTCGCCCTGGAGCTGGCCCACGCCAGTTTCAACTACCACACCGAGGGCGGCACACCTGCCACCGTCGAGGCGTTCGTCGCGGCCCGGCAATTGGCCTGGCAATGCCACGATTTACCCGGCGAGCTGCGGGCAGTGTCGGGCCAAATGACGGTCAACCTCAGCCGCGGTCGCTACCAGGAGGCGCTGGAACAATGGCTGGCCTTCGACCGGCTGGGGCTGCCGGGCGATCCGGTCCTGTCCTTGAGCGCCCAACGGTTGCGGGTGCTGGCGTTGCATTTCACCGGCGATCAGGGCGCGGCGCGGCACCACGCCGAGCAGGTCATCCAGCGCCTGGCCCAAAACGGCCACCCGAGCCGCTTCACCCACGGTTTCGGCGTGCAATACGAACAGAGCGTGGCGGCGCTGACCATCCTGGCGCGCATTCTCTGGCTGCAAGGGTTCGCCGAAAAAGCCCGGCGCACCGCCGACCTGGCGCTGCAAATCGCCCTGCAGATCAACCACGGAACCTCGATCTGCTACACCCTGGCGACAGCCGGTTGCGTGATCGCCCATTACGCTGGCGATCACTTGATCGCCCGGGAACGGCTCGATCTCTTGAAGTGCCAGGCCAGGAAGCATTCGGTGATGCTGTTCCATGACTGGGCCTGCCATTACGAACGCGCATTCGATGACGCGCCCCTGGCGACGTACCCAACCAACACCAGCCTGATCGAGGACATCGTCGTGACGCTGCGGCCAGAGGCCGTCAGCCCGCGGCAGATCGAGCGCGCCCACAGCGGCGCCGCAGGCTGGTGCTCGGCGGAGATCCTGCGGGCCACCGCTCACGTCTTGCTGGCGCAGAATGACCCGCCTGTCGAAAGCCAAGCCGAAGCGCTGCTGCTGGCCGCGCTGGACGTGGCCAGGCGTCAAGGCGCGCTCGCCTGGGAATTGCGCAGCGCCCTGTCGCTGGCCCGACTGTGGCAGCGCCAGGGCCAGGACGAGGCCGCCGAGGATGTGCTCGCCCGCGTCTATCGGCGCTTCACCGAAGGTTTCGACACGCCCGATCTAAAAGAAGCCGACGCGCTGCTCCAGTCGCTGGCCCGGCGCCTCGGGTCGTGACCGGCGCACCTGCAACGCTTGTTGCAGCGCGTAGCGTCGATGCACGAGCTGCCATTGCCCACTGCCGCGCAGCTTTTCCAAGGCATAGGCGCGGGTGGTGCGCAGCAGATGGTAACGAGTCCCTTCGGCACGTTGCTCGACCATCACCAGCGACTGGGCGACCAGCCGTGACAACAGCCAGGGCAATCGAGCGGTTTTCACGTCCACGCAACTGGCCACGGCCATCACCGCCTTGAGCGTGAACGGCACTTCGAACACCGCGAGGCGTTGGAAAACCGTTCGTTCATCGTCACTCAAGCGTTCGAAACTCCAATCCAGGGCCGCTTCCAGGCTTCGGTGACGCGCCTCGGCGGTGCGACGCCCATGGCTCAGCAGCGACAGACCGTGGTCCAACTGCTCGAGAACCCCGGCCACGCCCAGCACGTCCACTTGCGCCGCTGCCAATTCCAGCGCCAGCGGCAACCCGTCCAGGCGCCGACAGATCCGCGCCAGGGGGATCAGGTCGCGCTCACTCGGCTTGAAATCCTGCTGGCGGGCGCCGACTCGATCGATCAACAACTGCACCGCCGGACAGGCCAGTATCTGATGCCCAGGCTCGCGGGACGAGGCCGCCGCCAGGCCGGGCAATTGCACGACATTTTCGTCAGCGAGATCGAGGGCTTCGCGGCTGCTCAATAGCAGCGATACGCCCGGCGCCGCTGCCCGCAGCGTCGCGGCCAGTTCCCGGCAGGCGCCGATCAGGTGTTCGCAACCATCGAGCACCAGCAACATCCGACAGGGTTGCAGTCCCTGGGCCAAGGCGCCGCCGGTCAGGCCAAGGGCTTGGGCAATCCGCATCGGGACCTGCGCCGCGTCGTTGATGGCAGCCATATCAATGAACCAGGCGCCGTCGGCAAAGTGCTCCAGCAACAGCTCTGCTGCGCGCAGCACCACGGTGGTCTTGCCGATACCACCCGGGCCGACGACGGTGGTCAGCGGCTGGCGGGGCACTTCGACCAGCAAGCGGCCCAGGACTTTGTCGCGACCGATCACCGGACTCAGGCGCGCGGGCAGATTGTGCCGCGCGGACGGCGGCGTGCCGGGTGGTTGCGCAACTGACTCCAACGCCAGCGGCACGGCAAAACAGTAGCCCTGGCGGGGGTGATTGAGGATGTAGCGTTGGCCGTCACGGCCCTCGCCAAACGCTCGCCGCAGCGCCGCGATATGCACCCGCAGGTTGATGTCTTCCACCACGCTGTCGGGCCAGACGCGGGCAATCAGCGTTTGCTTGCTGACGAAGGCACCGGCGTGCGCTACCAACACTTGCAGAATATCCAGCGCGCGACCGCCCAGCGCCAAGGGACTTGCGTCACGGGTAACCAGTCGCTGCTGGCGATGGAAGACAAACGGACCGAAGCACACCGTCGGCTCGGTGCAGGGTTTGACGAAACTGTTCATAAGCGATCCTGCGCCAGATGACCGGTCCAGGCAGGTCGTTGCGCAACACCGCACACGTCTGCCCTGGCTCTTGCGCATCCTTTCCAGAGGGTTCGCCGTTATCTTGGCAGTCATCGGCGAGAGAACAATGCTGGCACAGGACTCATCACGGACATGACGGTGCCCAGGACGGACACCGGAGGCTCAACTGAACTGCTGTCGGTACTGGACCGGGGTCAGGCCGAATTTTTCACTGAACAGCAGGCGCATGTGCCGGACACTGCCGAACCCGCTGCGAAAGGCCACGGTCTTGAGCGGAAAGTCGGTGGACTCAAGCAACTGCCGCGCCCGATCGATCCGCGCGCCCTGCAGGAACTCCATGGGCGTCATCTTGACTTCCCGGACGAATACCCGGGCAAAATGCCGGGCGCTCATGGCGGCCAGGGCCGCCATGCGTTCGACGGTGAAGGGTTCTTCCAGATGCTCCATCACGTAGTTCTGTACGCGTGTCACCGGCGAATCCTGGGTCGCGATCACCGCTACCGACGGACTGAACTGCGCCTGCCCGCCCTGACGCTGCATCACCACCAACAATACCTTGGCGATATCCAGCGCGGCTTTGCGCCCATGGTCCTGGGCGACGATGGACAAGGCCATATCGATGCCGGCCGTGACGCCGCCCGACGTGATCAGGCGCCGGTCTTGCAAAAAGATCTTGTCGGTCTCGACCAATGCCTGGGGGAAGCGCTGGATCAGCCGCTCGGTGTAGTGCCAATGGGTGGTGACGCGGTGCCCGTCCAGCAGGCCCGCTTCACCGAGCACAAAGGCGCCGGTACAGATCGAACCGTAGCGAGTGGCCCGTTGGGCCGAGGCCCGCAACCAGGTGTGCAAGCCTGGATGCCGATCGTTGTAGGCGCCAGGGCCGCCCGGCACCAACAATATGTCGTAGGCAGCCCAAGCCTGGTCGATATGGATGTCGGCCTGGACCGTCACGCCATTGGAGGCCCGCAGCGGGCCTCGCTCGGTGCCCAGGGTCAGCAACTGATAGCGTTGATCCGGCCCGAGAAAACGATTGGCGATGGAAAACACTTCGAGAGGCCCGGCCATGTCGAGCAGCAGGAAATCGGGGAATAACACCATCGCAACGGTTTTCATGGATAAGACGCCAGAATCGAGAGGACACTGCTGCCAGCTGACACTGGGCCACAGGGGAACAACGGGACAGTGGCTGGCATTATGACGAAGCGAAGCACCGTCGGCGAGATTGTCCACTCAGAACGGACAGTATTTCGCCATTCAACCGCTTATTGAACCGCCGGATAACCATTAACCTTCTTCTGTACCCGGCGAACGGCCACGGCCACCGCCCACTGAAACCAGGAGAATCCTCATGCTGACCCTTCGCAAAGCGACTGAACGCGGTATCGCCCGTCACGGCTGGCTGACTTCGTTCCACACCTTTTCGTTCGCCAACTACCGCGACATCAACCAACAGGGTTTTTCCGACCTGCTGGTGATCAACGACGACCGCGTCGCCGCGGCCAAAGGCTTCGGCCAACACCCGCATCGGGACATGGAAATCTTCTCCTATGTGCTCGAAGGCGCGCTGGAGCACAAGGACACCTTGGGGACAGGCTCGGTGATTCGCCCGGGCGATGTGCAACTGATGAGCGCCGGCAGTGGCGTGGCCCACAGTGAGTTCAATCACAGCGCCGACGAACCGGTGCACTTCCTGCAAATCTGGATCGTGCCCAATGTCGTGGGTGCCACGCCGCGCTACCAGCAGGAACATTTCAGTACCGAACAGAAACGCGGCCGCCTGCAACTGATCATCTCCCCCGACGGCGCCGAAGGTTCGCTGCATGTTCGTCAGGACGCACGGGTGTATGCCGGGCTGTTCGATGGCGAGGAAAGCGCCACACTGACGTTGGCCACTGATCGCTACGCCTATGTGCACGTGGCCCGAGGCAGCGTCGAGCTCAATGGCGTGGCGTTGCAAGAAGGCGATGGCGTACGAGTGCGCAATGAGCAGGTGTTGACGCTGGCCAATGGCGACGACGCCGAGGTGCTGGTGTTTGACCTGCGCCCGCAGGAACTGCCGCAAATGCCATGAGGCCCACGTCGTGACGCTATCGATGAACCGGTGGGAGCCGCTCGCTCCCGCTGGGACTCATCGTCTCACTCGTTCTCCAGCGCACACGCCGCGATATGATTTCGCTTCCCGTATTGCGGCGTCTACGGCGAAGGCTTAAAGTTCCGAGGCACTTACCCTGCCCGACCAACGGCCAGGATCTGTCATCACACTGCCATATTGACTCGCTGTCACAAGCCAAGCAAAATGATTGCACTTGGCCATCAGCGCTTGAGTACAGCTCATTTCACGGAAGAAAAGAAATGAAAAAGGTTATTTCGATGGGCATTGCTTTCGCAGTATGCCAAGCGAATGCAGACGTACAGAAAATTCAATACGCCTACGATGACTCGAATGCCGAGTACGCCATCGTCTCGTTTGTTGAAAGTGGGACGGCTGTCCAGGCGACTGTAAAAAGAACCGGTGCCTATTTCACCAATTACACCAAACTGGAACTCGATTGCACCGATGGAAACGTCCGCCATATGGGCATGTACAGCAGTCTCGAAGGTTTGGAAAAAGCCGAATTCGATCAGATGCAAGGGCGAATCGTCGAGGGTTCGATCGCTGATGAAGTGGGGAAAATACTCTGCAAAGGCACAACCCTGACCGCCACACAGACGGAAGAAGTGCCGGCCGACCAACCGTCGGACGATAAAAGCTGAACCCAACGCCACTAGCCTGCGGCGTCGCCATTCGCACATGTGCGGATGTCATTACAGAGCGAAGTTTCCTGCAAGCTCTCTGACATGGAATGTCTGCGTAGTTGATCGGCAAGCCTTGCAGCGATGCGCCATCAACGACTTGAGACCTCTTTTATTTCTGCCCAGACAGAAAAAAAGCCAACCTGACTGATAGCCTGAAACACCTGCCCTTGTCGGCGGGCGGGGAACTTTGATGCACGCTAAAAAGATATTCGAACTCCTGATGTCGTCGCTGGCCTATGTCTTGATCTCGCTCCTTTGGTTCGCCTACGCGGTGCCAGGGATGCTCGAATTGGATTCTGATTTTTCCTTGATAGCGGCCGCCTGCGGCTCGATCATCTGGCTGTGTGCCACGGGCTGTATAGCGTTGTACCTCGTTCAGAAGTCGCGCCCGGCCTGAAGGCCGCTCACTGCGATACTTGCTTTCGCCCGAATGCCGTGCGGTAGCTGCCGGGCGGAACGCCAAAAAAATCCCGGAAGCGTCGTTGAAAATGTGGGGAGCTGACGAAGCCCGTTGCGACGGCGATTTCGGTGACCGATCGATTGGTTTGCTGGATGAGCTGGCGCGCCCGAGTCAGGCGCAGCTCCAAGTAATAGCGTGTTGGCGTCGCACCGAGGAACCGGCAGAACCGCCGCTCCAACTGGCGCTTGGAAACCTTGACGCAAGCCGCCAGCTCATCGATCGTCAACGGCTCCTCGACGTTCTGCCACATCAGTTCCAACGCCAGCTTGAGACTTTCCGGCAGCGTCGGATCCGTCTCGACGAAGATCGGCGGCAGGTCCGTGGCGTCATCGCCTGATTCGTCGCAACGAAGAATCTCCTCGATTGCCCCCACCAACGCCTCCCCGCCCGTGCGACGGATCAGCTGGAGCATCATGCGCAGCGAACTGTTGGCGCCCGCGCAACTGACCCGCTCGCGGTCCACCACATAGGCGCGGCTGGTGACTTTCACATGGGGGAACATCTCGGCCATCGTCGCCCGACTTTCCGGATGGACCGCGCATTCGAAACCGTCGAGCAGGTTCGCCTCTGCCACAAAAAACACGCCGTTCCACAACCCACCCACTATGGCCCCGGACGTTGCATGGGCGCCCAGCTTGCGCCGCAACAGCGGCGTGCCTTGCAACTTCACGCGAAAGCCCCCGGCGACAATCAGCACGTCGAGGTTATCGGGTAACTGAGCCAGTTCGATGTCGGTGGAAATGACGATGCCCAGGTCACTCGTCACCTGCCCGCCCGAAGCGCCCGCCGTCAGCACTTCATAAAGCGGCATGTCGCTCATCAGGTTGGCGGTGACCAATGCGTCCACCGCGCCGGTAAACGACATCATGGAAAAGTTGTCCATCAGCACAAACGCGACGCGCACCGGCGCTTGTCCGACAGGCGCAGCCCCTTGAGGGCGATAGGCCATGTTCTTGTTCTTGAGTACGCTTTCGAATGCGCTGGGCATGGGGCCTCGTGAGACAGGAAGGCGATCTGGACCGGACCCGGGCGGATTGCCCGAGCCAAGCCATCTTCCCGATTAACCGCAAAGGCAACCATCGCCTGCGCGACATCACTGTCAGCGTTAACGACCTCCGACAGGTGGCGACCTCAAGGGAATACGACATTGGTCGATAGCGTGAGAGTAGGCATGGGCGCTTTTCCTTCCACGTTCGCAACGCTCGCTAATGTTTCCGCCGCTCCAATACCGATAAATACCTGCGGGAGAAGTCATGAATATCAAACAGAAGCTGACATGGGCGTTCGCGACCATTGCCTGCCTCCCGGTTATCCTGGTGGCGGTGCTCGTGGTGTTGAACCTGCGCGACGCGGCACAAGCCAACTTCCTGGACAGCAGCGGCCGCGAAATCCGCCAGATCGACAACGGCATGAAGCAGTTCTTCGACGGCATCATGCAGAACGTCGAATTCTTCGCCAAGGACCCGCGGATCGTCGCGACCAAGGACCTGAAGAACTACTCCGGCGCTGACGCCGCGCAGATCCCGCTTACCGAAAACAACAAACAACTGCTGGAGATTTTCGACCAGTTCGCCAAGAGCCATCCAACCACTGCCTACCTGTCCCTGGGTCTTGCGGACGGCGGCTACGCCAGTTGGCCGGATGATCCGAAGATTTCCAATTACGACCCGCGCGCGCGCCCTTGGTACAAGGCAGCCATTGCGGCGCCTGGCACCACCGTGAAGACCGACGCCTATTACTGGGCGCCGGACGACGTGTCGTTGATCGGCATCGTGCACACCGTCGCCGACGCCAGCGGCAAACTGGTCGGCGTGGTCGGCCTCGACGTATCGCTCAAGCAGCTGACCGAACTGGTCAAGAACATCAAGCTGGGCGACAGCGGCTACCTGATGCTAGTGGAAGCCAGCGGCAACGTGCTGGTCGACCCCGCCGAGGCCAAACATAACTTCAAGCCGCTGGCCGATCTCGGTCCCAATTACGCCGCGCTGGCCAAGAGCAGCGATGGCGCCACCGAGATCGAAATCGATGGCGTGCCTTACATGGCTAACATCGTGACCTCCAAAAGCCTGGGCTGGCGCTTCATCGGCCTGATCAAGCGCGACGAAGTGATGGCCGAGGCCTCGAGCCTGACCTGGTTGATCGCCGCCATCGCCGCCGCGCTGGCCGTGATCTTCGCCATCGTTGGCGCCAGTTTCGCCAGCGTCATCGTCCGGCCGATTCGCGGTGTTGCCAATGGCCTGCAGGAAATCGCCGAAGGTGAAGGTGACCTCACTCGCAAACTATCGGTGCAGGGCAAGGACGAAACGGCCACCCTGGCGGGTTGGTTCAACCAGTTCCTGGGCATGATCGCGCAACTGATGCAGCGCATCGGCAGCGCCTCTTCCGACCTGCAAACTGCCGCAGCCGATACCAGCCACGTCGCCCAGAACATGAACGATGCCGCCGGGCGCCAGCGCCAGGCCGTGGAGTTGGTAAGCACCGCGTTCAACGAAATGGTCGCCACCGCCAACGAAGTGGCCCGCTCTTGCAGCCAGGCCGCCGTCAGCGCGGACACCGGCTACCGCGACGTGCACGACGGCCAGCATCACATTGGCGAAGCCACCGGCAGCGTATTGAAACTGAGCGAGGACCTGCAGAAGTCGACCCAGACCATGCAGGCACTGGAACAGGACAGCAAGAACATCAACACCATCCTCGACACTATTCGCTCGATCGCCGAGCAGACCAACCTGCTGGCCCTCAACGCGGCCATCGAGGCGGCGCGTGCAGGCGATCAGGGTCGCGGCTTTGCCGTCGTGGCCGACGAAGTGCGGGCCTTGGCACGGCGCACCGCCGACTCCACCGGTGAGATCGACAGCCTGCTCGGCAACCTCGCGCGGCGCACCCAGGAAGTGACCCAACAGATGCAGAACAGTCTGCAAGTGTCACAAACCAGCGTCGAACGCATCCAGCAGGCCCGCGACAGCTTCGACAAGATCCGCACGTCGGTGGACTCGATTCGCGACCAGAACACCCAGATCGCCACGGCCGCGGAAGAACAGCACCAAGTGGCCGAAGACATCAACCGGCACATCGCGCAGATCCATTCCGACGCGCAGCTGGTCGAGGAGTTCGCCCACACGGCGCAAACCGGCTCGGGGCGTTTGACGGATATTTCCGCGCAGCTCAAGGGCTTGGTTGGGCGCTTCAAGTTCTAATCGACATCGCTGAGCCAAGGACGGCTCAAGCCCCGATCATTCCTGCGCACTACCCTTTCGCCCGGATCGCGTACAGACCAGCGGCAATCACCGTGCACGCCCCTACGATGGTCCAGGTATCCGGAAGTTCGCCGAATACGAACAAGCCGATCAACGTGGCAAACACCAGCAGCGTGTAATTGAACGGTTGCAGCGTCGCGGCCGTTGCGTATCTGAGCGCTTGGATAAGCAGCAGCTGGGCCACGACACCGGTGGTGGCAAGCACCGCGATAAGGCCCCATTGCATCGACGTCGGCGCCACCCATCCTGGAAGGCCTGATACCGTCATGACGAAGGCGCCGATGGAGCCCATGTAAAGCAGGTTCGTCGCAAACGAATCGTCCCGGCTGATACGGCGTGTCAGTACGTTGAACAGCGCGAACCCCAGGGCCGCCACCAAAGGGATCAGTGCCGCCAGTTCGAAAACTCCGCTACCGGGTCGAAGGATAATCAACGTTCCCATGAAGCCGGTGGCAGCGGCAATCCATCGACGCACGCCAATGAACTCGCCCAGCAACGCGCCGGCCAGCGCCAAGGTCATCAAGGGAAACACCGCATACAGCGCATGCATCTCAGCCAACCCGAGGTAGCGCAGCCCCAGGCCAAACAACGCGATTTCACCCACCCCGATCAGCGCACGAATGATCTGCAGGTAAGGGTGCCGGCTTCGACAGGCTGTGCGCAGAGCGCCCTGATAGACGCTATAGCCCACCGCAAATGCCAGGAACACCCAATAACGCACCATGACCAGCTGCGCGACCGGCAGGTCTTTGACCAGCACTTTAGTTACGCCATCCTGGCCCGCGAAGATCAGCATGGACAACAAACACAAGATGATGCCAAGCCCAGGCCTGGGTACCTCGTAAGCACGTGCCGCGGTGTCCAACTGACTGCTCATAGACCATTCCATTTCGAGGAGACTGCGGCTTCGTGACGACAGGCATCATTCACGCCCGACACGCCATTCGCCTAGTCGTAAGCCCGGGCGCCATCGTCAGGCGAGGTCAGACTCGAGCGCGATCAAGGGCTCAAGAGCAACCTTGAGCACGTCGACTTTACCAGCAGACAAACGCGCCAAGGGACGACGAGGATTCCCCGCCCCATAACCAGTGATCTCGGCAGCGGCATAGACCGACTGTACATAATCACCCTTCCAGATCAACGACATTATCGGCTCGATCGACCGCCAGATCTCCCGGGCTCGCGCCCAATCCTGTTCCAGGGCAGCCTTCACCACCGCAACACAAGATCGCGGAGCCATGTTCGCCCCACCCCAGATCAGGCCCGCGGCACCGGCGAAGAGTGCGTAAGGCACCAGCGCGTCGGCGCCATTCATCGTCGGCAAGCCCGTGCGGATCAGCGAGGCCTGGGCGGCAAGATCACCACTGCTGTCCTTGACCGAGACGAAGTTTGGAATCTGGCTCAACTGGCGAAACAGCGACGGGGTCACTTCCACGCCCACCGCCTGAGGCACGTTGTAACCAATGATCGGCAACCTGGCTTCGGACACCGTCGAGTAGAAATCGACGATGCCCTGGTCGTCGGTGGGGCCTTCGAAAAACGGTGGCAGCACCATGACGCCATCGGCGCCACATTCAGCGGCATGGCGGGTGCGCTGCACCACTTCCTCCGCCAACAAGGCAGAGGTTTGCACGATGACACGCGCACGCCCATTGATGACCTTGGCACCAAAGGCAACCAGTTGCCTGGACTCGTCCTGGCTCAGGTAAACGTGCATGCCCGTCCCGGAACTCAGGACAAAGCCTTGTATGCCAGCAGCCAGATAGCTTTCGAGCAACGTCTCGAAGCGTGGATAGTCAATCTTGCCTTGGGCATCGAACGGCGTGGTAACGGCCAGGTTGAGGCCGGAAAAAGCGAATGCGGACATTGAATCGAGCCCCTTATTATTCTTCTTGATCAGACGCACCAACAGCCCTTTCGGGCTGTTTGCATGCAATAGCAATGGCCGACGCAGAAAGCGCCGCCCATCGTCGCCGGGAAATCAACCCACCGATTTAAGTGGAATCTGGGTCTGGAGGCGCGTCAGCATGGTTTCGCAGTACCAATCGTCAAACTGGCATACACCATTTTCCGCAATGTCCGAGAAGGGTCCCGGCTCGTAAGTCGGTGAGGTCACACCGGCCTGCGTTCCTTCCACCAAACGACGGTCTTGATCGTTGGTGGCAAGCCAAACCTTCGTCAGCCGATCAATCTCGTAGTCAACACCTTCAACGGCGGTATTGGGTACGAGCCATTTGGTCGTCACAAGCGTTTCGCCGGGGCCGATCGGCAATACCCGGAAGCTCAATGCGTGATCGCCGAGAAAGTGGTTCCAGGTGGACGGGTAGTTAAAGTAGAGCAAGGCGCCAATATCCGGCTCGCCGCTTTTATCCAGGCGTCCCGCCACAGCCGGTTTACCATCCATGGTGTAACTCACCGCGCCCGCGGAAAGTGGGATGCGTGTCATACGAAAACGGCCATTCGGGTCCATGACCAGCTTGCTGGGCATACCGGCGATTTCGCAGCGATTCCAGTGTGCGGTCAGTTCGGGATCATCTTCGCCGCCGACGCCTGCCACCGAAAGGTTCTCGACAAAAGAGTTCATCAACTCGGGATGCGTACCGTCACAGTGGAAACACTCGCGGTTGTTTTCAAACACGAGCTTCCAGTTACCCTTTTCTATGAGGTTTGACTCGAAAGCCACCTTGCAGTTATCGAGGAAATGCGGGGCTATGAAAGGACTTACCGAGCGCCTGAAACTTTCGAACTCGGGCGCCTCGTCAGCGACGCAGACATAAATGTACGTATGAACAATTTCACAATGAACAGGTTTCAGGTTGTATTGCGTCCTGTCGAAATCGGCACCCATATTACCGGCAAACAAAAGACTGCCGTCCAGTTCGAAAGTCCACTTATGATAAGGACAAACAAGCTTGGCCACTTTGCCCTGGGCGTGCTCACAAACTTTAGAGCCACGATGACGACAAGCGTTGTGAAAAGCCCGAACCTGGCCGCTCTTATCCCTGATGACCAAGACTGGATAGTCGCCGATCTGCAATGTCAAGTATTGGCCGGGTTTTTCAAGCTCAAAGGTATGCCCGGCAAAAATCCAATCCTTGTGCCAGATCTGCTCAAGATCCTGACGAAAAACATCGGGCTCAATATACAGTTCACGGGGAAGCGCGTGGCGGGCCTTGCGCTTTTTAATCAGGTCGATCACGGATGCTTTGATATTCATTATTATCCTCTGCACATCAACCTGGCGGTTAACGGCAAGTACGCCCAGAAAACGCTGTCATGGCCAACGGATCCTGCGCTGAAAATCGCCCAACGCAGCCGCTGAACACGCATGTATCAGCCATGTTTAACACGAAGGGTACGATAGCCAATCCGGTCGGCAAAACTACATTTTCGTTGTTCAACTGATAACTTGACGTTATGACCCAGCGACCCCAGACAATACCCTGTTTACATTTCGCTACCGGCCAAGAGGAGCCTACATGGGAGAAAACTCATACGGCCAATCTGGAAAACTTCGAAAGGATCCAGTCTCGCACTCTCCGACAGGCATCTTCATATTCAGTCCTTTCATTACAGGCAACATAATGAAGACTGTTTCGAAGCGTCACCTGATGCTCGACGGGGCGAACGAGCTGCCCTCTCTCGACCATTGCCCCGACAAGCTGGTTCCAGCCCAGTGCGACGCCTTGGTGGGTCATGACCATGCTCATGATCAGGTTGTAATCATTGGCATGAAAAATAGGCGGGCAGTCGCCAGGACGCTCATCGATATCGACGTTCAGAAACGCCAACCACACCCCCCAGTCCACATGCTCAGCCACACCCGACCGTCCGTAGGGACTTAGATTGAGTAGCGAAGAATCACGCACTCCTTCAAGTGAGGTCAGTTCGGGATGCGCGTCCAAAAACGTTGGAGAGCACACAGGATAGATAATATCGTGGCACAACTGATAACTCTTATACCCATCCCCCACCTTGCTAATCTTCGAGATGATGATGTCCGGTTCTATGCCAGGCTCCATATTCACAAAGTTCTGCGTCGTGATCAGATTGAACTCAATATCCGGATTAGTCGCCCGAAACTCTGGAAGGTGTTCCGATAGCCACAATGCAGAGAACGCGGGAGAGCAACAAACCGTCAGGATATGTTTCTGCGTCGGCGCGGTACGAATCCTTTCAGCCGCCTGTGCAATATTAACGAACGACAGTTGCGCTGCCTCAAAAAAGATCTTTCCCTCGGCGGTTAGTTCTACCGTGCGCCCGGCACGCATGAACAGTTGAGCACCCAACGACTCCTCAAGCTCGCGAATCTGCCGACTGATCGCGGCTTGCGATACACAGAGTGCCTCCGCTGCCCGCGTGAAGCTTTCATATTTAGCGGCGGCGACGAATGCCCTGACAGCCCTGAGGGAAGGCATTCTGAGCAGTAATGTATCGGGGTCAACGTGTCTGCTGAGCATGGTAAGCCCTCACACTCCTTTCCTCCGCGAAAGCCGCGGAGCGTAACTCAATAGCCTGGCCCAGGCCATACAAAGCGTCGTGATCGCGCCAAGGCGGTCGTTTCGACAGGCCTCGATAACGTTAGGTTATCCATAAAGCCCTGTAAATGTTGTTGGATTTAAGACCGGGATACTTATAGATTGAAAAAAAGCCCGAGCCCAAGGGCAAACAATAAAAACAAGGTCAATGTCATGCGCACATCTATCATTTATTCCTGCCCGCCTAAATTATCAACGCTCGAACTCAATTCGATTTCGCGCGCTTGTAGCGTTACACGCAAAGGAGGGACGCGATGACTAGTTCAGACGAAATCATTTCTGTTAAGAACGTTTTTAAAATATTTGGCGCACAACCCGACGTGGCGATGAAAATGCTTGCCGCCGGCGCCTGCAAACAAGATGTCTTTGAGAAAACCGGCCAGGTTATTGGTGTTTTCGACGCCAGCTTTGCCGTCAAGCGTGGCGAAATCTTTGTGATCATGGGGCTCTCGGGTTCTGGCAAGTCGACGATGGTGCGCTTGTTCAACCGCCTTATCGAGCCCACCTCCGGCAGCATTTATCTGAACGGTCGCGAAATTACCGGGCTGGCTGATAAAGCCCTTCTGGATGTCCGCCGTAAAGAGATGGGCATGGTGTTCCAATCCTTTGCCTTGATGCCTCACATGAGCGTCCTGGAAAACACCGCCTTCGGCCTGGCGATTTCCGGCATCGCTGAAGAGGAACGCCATAGCCGCGCCAGGGAGGCCCTCAGTCAAGTCGGTCTTGCCGGACAGGAGCACAGTTATCCGCATCAACTTTCCGGTGGTATGCAGCAAAGGGTAGGCCTGGCCCGCGCGCTTGCCAACGACCCGACCATCCTGCTGATGGACGAAGCCTTTTCCGCCTTGGACCCGCTTATCCGCAGCGAGATGCAGGGAGAGCTCATTCGCCTGCAAGCCGAGCAAAAGCGGACCATCATCTTCATTTCCCACGACATTGAGGAAGCCGTTCGTATCGGTCATCGCATCGCGATCATGGAGGGCGGCCAAGTGGTACAGATCGGCACACCTCAAGAGTTGATCAGTCAACCGGCCAATGACTATGTACGCACGTTCTTCAAAGGATTCGACAGCTCCCGGATTCTCAAGGCAGGCGACGTGGCCAAGCTCGATCCTGAATGGGTTCGCAAGCTGAACGGCCAAGCGCCACAGTTCAAGGCCGGCCTACCGTTTGGTTACTTGATCGATGAAGGCGGGCAACTGCTCGGGGTCGTGGATATCGATGCCAGTGGCGCAGGTGGCAGCACGCATTACACCCAGCACCAACAGCATCCCGTATTTACCGATACCCCCCTGCACGAAGTCCTGGAAATCGCAGCCAACCTGCCCTATCCGGTCCCTGTACTCAACCGTTCGGGGGCGCTCGCCGGGACCCTGTCAAAGAGTGAGTTACTGCAAACGCTGAGCCGCCATTAATACAGGCGCGCCCTCTACGCTGGCGCGTCCCTGACCTGAAGTACCTGCGGCCTTCATAACGCCGCTGCGGTGATGATGAAGAGGTAAGCCTGATGTCCGAGTTCAGTTTTCTCGATCCGTTCCAAGTCGCGACCATTCCATTGGGTGACTGGGTGGAAAGCACCCTGAATTTTCTGGTGCACAACTTTCGCGATGTGTTCCGCGCCATCCGCTGGCCGATTGACCAAGTACTGAACGGCGTCGAATACACGTTGCAAAGCATCCCACCCAGCATTGGGATCATTCTGTCTTCCTTGCTGGGATGGCAGCTGGCCGGTAAACGCATGGCTTTGCTGTGTTTTGTGACGCTCACACTGCTGGGCCTTATCGGTGTCTGGTCCGAGTCGATGACCACGCTGGCGCTGGTACTGACTTCCGTATTCTTTTGCGCCTTGCTAGGTATACCCCTGGGTATTCTCTGCGCCCGTAGCGACAACCTGGAGAGGATCTTGCGCCCCGTACTCGATGCCATGCAGACCTTGCCGGCGTTCGTTTATCTGGTCCCTGTCGTCATGCTGTTCGGCATCGGCAACGTGCCGGGCATCCTTGTGACCATCGTCTTCGCCCTCCCCCCGTTAGTGCGCCTGACGAACCTGGGCATCCGCCAGGTACCGGAAGACAAAATAGAAGCAGCCCGCGCTTTTGGCTGCACGCCTCGGCAGATGCTGACCCGCGTTCAGTTGCCACTGGCGACCCCCACCATCATGGCCGGACTCAATCAGACCCTGATGCTCTCGCTGTCGATGGTGGTCATCGCTTCGATGATCTCGGTGGGCGGCCTTGGCCAAATGGTCCTGCGCGGCATCGGTCGCCTGGACATGGGCTTGGCTACGGTCGGCGGGACTGGCTTGGTGCTGCTCGCCATCTTCCTTGACCGACTGACCCAGGCCATGGGCGCTCGCACCGGGGCCGACCCAAGCCTGCGCTGGTATCACACAGGTCCTGTCGGCGTTGTTCTGCGCTTGTTTGGGGCGAAACAACCGGTGGGAAGGGGCAAGACAGCTTAAACCCTCGTATTCGATCTGCCGCACACGAAGATAAAACCAAAAAAAGGTACGCGAAAATGTCTGAATTCAAGCTTTCCCGCAGCATTCTCAATTGCGCTACAGCCCTCGCCATTGTGGCTACGTCCCTGTGCGCGAACGCCTCGGCCAACCAACCGGGCGACGGTGTAAAGGTTACCCCCATCTTCCCTTCTATCGCTGAGGAACGATTCCGCGGTGAAGTGGCAATGGAAGGTCTTCGAGAGCTGGGTTACAAGGTGCAGGAACCCAAGGAGACCGAGTACGGCGTCATGATGATGGCCCTGGGTAGTGGTGATGCGGACTTTACGGTGCACTTGTGGGACAAATTGCACGATAAGTTCTACCAGCAGGCCGGGGGCGATAAGGCCATGGTCAAGGCGGGCGACATTATGCCCGGCGTACTCCAAGGCTATTTGATTGACAAAAAGACCGCTGAAGCCCATGGCATCAAATACATCACCGACCTGAAAAAACCGGAAATCGCCAAACTGTTCGACACCAACGGCGACGGCAAAGCGGACATGACGGGATGCAATCCTGGCTGGGGCTGCGAGCTGGTTATCGCTCATCACATGAAGGCTTACGGCCTGGAAAAATCGATAAACGTCAACCAGGGTTCTTATTTCGCACTGATGGCCGACACCATTACTCGTTATAAGGAAGGGCAGCCGATTCTTTACTTCACTTGGGTCCCACAGTGGATCGCCACTGTTTTGGTCGAAGACAAGGATGTGGTATGGCTGGAAGTACCGAAAACCGACTTGCCTGATGGCAATAACGATGTCAACACGATGTACAACGGCAAGAACCTCGGCTTTGCGGTAGATAAAGTCGAGGCCGTGTTGAACAAAGACTTCGCCGCGAAAAATCCGGCGGCCTTGAAGTTCCTCTCGGTGATGCAAATTACCACCGCCGACGAAAGTGCCCAGAACTTAAAAATGCAACAGGGCGAGAAAAAGCCGGCTGATATCCGTCGTCATGCCAAAGACTGGGTAGCCGCCCATCGGCAGCAGTTTGACGCATGGTTGCAATCAGCTCGCGCCGCGGCGACACAAGCTAGCAAATAATAAGCCTATCGAGGTGGGGCACGTCGCTGACTGCCCCGTCCTTTAATGACATTGCGTTCGTCGCAGCACTTCGCCTCACAACACAGTTAATTGAAACTGCAAGTCTTGACACTTACGTCCGTTGATTACTCAGCTCACGTGAAATTATCGAGCACCCTTTTTTGCATGACTGGCGTCGGATCGGTTGAATGAACAGGATCTTGAAATGTTAAAAGTCTCTTCGTTACCTGCCGATGATCAATCTTGCGGGTGGTATCACTTGAGCAGGGGGCGCCAGATCAGGCCCGCCCATCAAGGTCATAGCAGCGCCCGTTGGGTCATTGTCGGTGCCGGCTTCACAGGGCTTGCCGCCGCCCGTCAACTCGCCACTCACTTCCCCGACGATCAGATCGTGTTGATCGACGCTCAGGAAGTGGGCTTTGGAACTTCCGGTCGTAATGCCGGGTTCGCTATCGACCTGCCACATGACATCGCCGCTGAGGACTACATTGGCGATATCGCCACGGCCAAAACAACGCTGAAACTTAATCTCAGTGGTTTGAATTATTTAAAAGAGTTGGTTGAACGCCACGGCATCGATTGCCAAATGAAGCATTGCGGCAAATATCAGGCGGCCGTTGAACCCAGAGGCATCGCCGTCCTGGAGGCCTACCGCCGCGGACTCGATAAACTCGATCAGCCCTACCAGATGATCGAGGCTAGCGAACTGCCCGAACATATCGGCACGCATTTTTACCGCAAAGCGTTATTTACGCCGGGGACTTCTTTGCTTCAGCCTTCGGCGCTGGTCAAAGGTTTGGCCGACAGCCTCCCCAGTAACGTGACGCTGTATGAAAACACCGCGGTCACCCATGTGGAGTACGGCACGAAGACCGTGCTCACGCACGCTGCGGGTTCAATCACCGCCGACAAACTGATCCTGACCAATAATGCCTTTGGCATGAGTTTCGGCTTCCTGAAGGGCCGCATGCTACCGGTGTTTACCTATGCCAGCCTGACCCGCCCCATGACCGAGCAAGAACAAGCTCGCCTCGGTGGCCGGCCTTATTGGGGTGTCATTCCCGCGGATCCATTCGGTACCACGGTACGTCGCACACCGGATAACCGTCTTTTGATCCGTAACAGTTTCAGCTTTAACCCGGATGGCCGCAGCGACTCAAAATATCTGAAACGCTTTGTCGCCAGGCATCAGGCCTCTTTCGAACGACGCTTTCCCATGCTGCCTGAAATGAACTTCGAATATACCTGGGGCGGTGCACTGGCTCTTTCACGGAACCATATGGGTTATTTCGGCGAACTTTCACCCAACGTCTATGGGGCGCTGTGCTGCAACGGATTAGGTGTTACCCGAGGGACGGCGACCGGCAAACTCTTGGCTGATTGGCTGGCTGGAGAACAATCCGAGCTCATTGATTTCGTCTTGAAATCACCCGGCCCCTGCCCTAACCCACCCGCGCCGCTAGTTTCCGCAGGCGTCAATATAAGTTTGCGATGGGGGCAGTACCGAGCGGGTAAAGAAAGTTGACCTGGGCCGCCAAATTTAAAGAAGTTGAAGTCGTTCGTTCGACTTTCAGCAAGCGGCCTCCCTTGGTTTAAAAATTGGCTGCGCTGACTCTATCGAGCTAGCGCCGCTTGATAGGCAGTGACACTAATTGGAGCGAGATTGATGAAATTTGAAGGCATTTACACACCGGCCGTTACGCCTCTGACCTCTGATGGCAGTATCGATAAGACAGCCTTCGCCGAAGTTTTGGAGTATCTGGTCGACTCCAAGGTGCACGGCATCATAATCGGCGGCTCAACCGGCGAATATTATGCCCACACCGCCCAGGAGCGTTTCGACCTGGCCGCCCAGGCCAAGGATGTCCTGCGCGGTCGTCTGCCGCTGATCGTCGGTACCGGCGCCATCCGCACTGAAGACTCGGTCGCCTACGCCGAAGCAGCGAAGGCCATCAAGGCCGATGCGTTGTTGGTTGGCTCGCCACCCTATGCACTGCCGACACAAAAAGAGATCGCCCTGCATGTCAAGGCCGTGGACCGCGCCGCCGACCTCCCCATCATGCTTTACAACTATCCAGGCCGCATGAGCGTGAGCATGGGCGAGGAGTTCTTTGATGAGGTCCGCGATGTGAAGAACATCGTCGCCATCAAGGAAAGCTCCGGTGACACGGCCCAGATGCACCGTTTGGCCTGCAAATACCCACACATCGCCCTGTCTTGTGGCTGGGACGATCAAGCCCTGGAGTTTTTCGCCTGGGGCGCCCGCAGTTGGGTGTGTGCCGGATCCAACTTCATTCCCCACGAACACGTCGCGCTGTACGAGGCCTGCGTTGTCGAGAAAGACTTCGACAAAGGCCGCCGCATCATGGCGGCGATGATGCCGCTGATGGACTTTCTGGAAGGCGGAAAGTTTGTCCAGTCCATCAAGTACGGATGTGAACTGAACGGCTTGAGCACCGGTGGCCTGCGCGCGCCCCTGCACGGCCTGGACCTTGAGGAAAAGCAGGCGCTGCAAGGCGTCGTCACCGAGCTCAAGCGCAACATCGCGCAGATCACTGGAGGTGTCTGAAATGGCTGATTTACTGAGCAAAGAACAGTACGCGGCCATCGCCGCCCAGTTGAAATTTCCTACCCAGGCGTTCATCAACGGCGAGTTCCGCGATGCCCTCTCTGGAAAAACCTTTATCACGACGAACCCTGCCACGGGTGAACAGCTTGCGGAGATCGCGGCGTGCGATACCCGTGACGTCTATGTTGCCGTAGCCGCCGCCAAGCAAGCCTTCGAGGATGGTCGCTGGCATAAGCTGTCACCCGGCGCACGTAAGCAGGTGCTCCTGCGTTTCGCCCAATTACTGGAAGACAACGCCCACGAGCTCGCCGTGCTGGAAAGCCTGGACAGCGGCAAGCCGGTCAGCGAATGCCAGAACGTCGATGTACCCGACACGATCCATACCCTGCGCTGGCATGCGGAGTTGATCGACAAGGTATACGACAGCACCGCGCCGACCGGCCACGGTGCGGTCACCCTGGTGGTGCGCGAAGCGATCGGTGTCGTCGGCCTGGTCCTGCCGTGGAACTTCCCCTTGTTGATGCTGGCCTGGAAGATTGGTCCGTCCTTGGCCGCTGGCTGTTCCATCGTGGTCAAACCGGCCAAGGAAACCACCCTGACCGCGCTGCGTGTTGCCGAGCTGGCCCATCAGGCCGGTATTCCGGCAGGCGTATTCAACATTACCCCTGGCGGCGGCCGGGAGGCTGGCGAGGCAATCGGTCGGCATATGGATGTGGCGATGGTCAGCTTCACCGGTTCTACCGACACGGGCCGGTTGTTCCTCAAGTACGCGTCCGAGTCGAACCTCAAGCGCGTCGTGCTGGAACTAGGGGGTAAAAACCCTGCCGTGGTGATGAATGACTGCGAAGACCTTGATCAGGTTGCCCAGTATGTGACGGCCGGCGCTTTCTGGAACATGGGTGAAAACTGCTCGGCCTCCTCACGGCTGATCGTCCATAAAGACGTCAAGGATGAACTGCTGCAACTGATCGGCAAGCATCTGCGCGATTGGAAAATGGGCGACCCGCTGGATCCTGAAAATCGCCTCGGCGCCATGATCAGCAAAACGCATTTCGACAAGGTACGTTCGTATCTGGAATACGCAGCCGAGCAGAAACTCAATGTGCTGCAAGGTGGCGAAACCGAGTCCGGCGTGTTCGTGCAGCCGACGATCATCGATGGCGTCGAACGTGACAGTCGCCTGTTTATCGAGGAGATCTTCGGGCCGGTATTGAGCGTCACCAGCTTCAGCACGATCGACGAAGCCATCGAACTTGCCAATGACACGGTCTACGGCCTGGCGGCATCCGCCTATACCGGCAGCCTGCGTAACGCCTTGCGCCTGTCGCGGGAGATTCGTGCGGGCGTGGTCACGGTCAACTGTTTCGGTGAAGGCGACGCCTCCACGCCGTTCGGCGGCTACAAGGAGTCTGGCTTTGGCGGACGCGACAAATCCGTCTGGGCACACGATCAGTACACCGAGCTGAAAACCATCTGGATCGATGCTTCGTAACCTGATCGAGCACGGGCTGTACTGACAGCGTTCAGCACACCGGTCACCGCTCCACGCAAGCGGTGATCGGATTAGGTGTTAAAGCGTATGGATCCCTTCATGACCACTTCACCTTTTTCAGTTCCAGCCAATGCTCGGCGCATCGACCCCGCCAGGCAGCGTGCAACTGCATTAAAAAAAGACGGCTCCGTCAATGACAACGACCGTGTCGAAATCGGCCCTACTCCGCTGGCTTTTGCCGAGTGGGAGAGCTTGGGCCTGGAGCCGCCCCATTTACCTACCTTGCGTACGTACCGATTGCAACGGATCGTGGATCAATTGGTCGCCCGTGACCTGGGCGGCATTCTGTTATTCGACCCACTGAATATCCGCTATGCGACCGATACCACCAACATGCAGCTGTGGACGACCCATAACCCCGCACGAGCATGCTTTGTCGCCGCCAGCGGGCATGTCGTCCTGTGGGACTTTCATGGTTGCGATCACCTTTCCGCCCACCTGCCACTGGTTACGGAGTTGCGCAGCGGCGCATCGTTTTTCTTTTTCGAGACCGGTGAGCACACGGATCGGCACGCCAGGCATTTCGCCGCGCAAATCGACGAATTGCTGCGCCAACACGCCGGAGCCAACCGCCGGCTTGCGGTCGATCGAGTCGAAGTCGCCGGCGTGCGCGCATTGGATGCCCTGGCGATCGAGCTTTGCAGCGGCCAGGAAGTCACCGAATTCGCGCGCATGATCAAGGGCCCGGATGAAATCAAGGCGATGCGCTGCGCGGTGGCTTCGTGCGAAGCCTCAGTGGCCGAAATGCACCGGGCAATGCGTGCCGGCGCGACCGAAAACGATGTCTGGGCCGCCTTGCACTCCGGCAATATCCGCCGCGGTGGCGAATGGATCGAGACGCGTATCCTCAGTTCCGGTCCTCGCACCAACCCCTGGTTCCAAGAGTCAGGCCCACGGGTGTTGAGCGACGGTGACTTGCTGTCCTTCGACACGGATCTGATCGGCACCTACGGCATGTGCGTGGACATGTCCCGCAGCTGGATCTGTGGGGCACTGGAACCTACGGCCGAACAGAAGCGCCTGTACCGGATCGCCCACGACCATATCGTCCATAACACCGAGTTGATCAAGCCGGGCGTACGCTTCACCGAGCTGACCGCCAGGGCGCACCGGTTGCCCGAACCGTGCCGGGCCCAACGCTATGGCGTGCTTTATCACGGCGTCGGCCTGTGTGACGAATACCCGAGCATTCGCTACCCAGAGGACTCGGAATCCTACGGATACGAGGGCGAACTGCAGCCGGGCATGACTCTTTGCGTCGAAGCGTACGTGGGTGAGGTGGGCGGACGGGATGGCATCAAACTGGAGAACCAATTGCTGGTGACTCAGACCGGTTATGAATTACTCACCCACTACCCTTTCGATGAGAGTTTCCTGCGGGATACGAAGCACAACTCATGAACCAGCTGACTGAAGCCCAGAAAACATCGAGCGTGGGATTCCTGTTGCTCGATAACTTTTCCCTGACCTGTTTCACTCATTGCCTGGACGTGCTGGTGACCGCCAACCTCATCCAGCCCGGGTCGATAAGAATCCATACCTTCAGTCGCAACGACTCTGAAGTGATCAGCGACCTGGCAATCCCCATCAGGCCAGACACACCGTTGACCGATATCAGGATCGCGGCGCTGGACTTGATGATTGTCTGCGGCGGGCTACGCACGCCGAGGGTACTTTCCGGCGGGCTGGTAACGCTGCTGACCAAGCTGGCGAACCTGCCCATTGCGCTCGGCGGGTTATGGAACGGCGCCTGGTACTTGGGCAAGGCCGGACTGCTGGATGGTTACCGATGCGCTATTCATGCCGAACAACGAATGGCCCTGTCAGAGTGTTCGCCGAAGACCACCGTGACGCTCGACACAGTAGTGTTCGACAGGGACCGGTTCACGGCATCAAACCCAGCCGGTGCCTTTCAAATCATGATGAAGTGGCTTTACGCTGCCCTCGACCAGAAAGTCGCGGATGCGGTGTTTGATCTGCTGGACCATGAATCTCGATTCCGTACCTCGGCCAAGGTGCTGGACCGCAAAGTCAGCGCGTCCCTGCGAGAAGTCATTGCATTGATGGAGTGCAATCTTGAAGAACCACTGGGCCTGGATCTGCTCGCCCAATGCGTTCAACTTTCCAAGCGCCAGATCCAACGTCTGTTTCGAAAACAAATCAATATGTCCCCCCAACGGTATTATCTGGAACTTCGGCTGACCGAAGCACGGCGCCTGCTACAGAACTCCAGGTTGACCGTCACTGACGTCGCCATTGCCTGCGGTTTCGTCTCCACCCCTCATTTCAGCAAGTGCTACAGCACGCTCTTCGGTTGTCCGCCATCAAAGGAAAGTCGTTATGAAATATAGCGTCGGCCGATGAGGCGCCAGGCTTCACGGCGCAATCTCGCCTGTTGCACGAAGGCTACCGATTTCCAACCAGAGGCTGGACCTTCAGTGCTGTTCATCTCGTTTCGCCTCCCATTTCCGAGCGACGTATCGAACTGGGCTACAGACGGCTCAACTGTTCCAGCAAATCAACGGGAACACTGATCCCATCATCCTGCGCGGCGACCGTTGCGTGTTGCCGTTCCCATCCCGGCCTGTGGACATGCATCTGCGTCAGGCGGGCCAGTTGACTGGCAAGCCGCTGCTCGAATCCCGGCGAAAAGAAATCCGGCGCCAGAAGCAGGAGCAACAGGCCACAGCCGGGCGTCTGGTTTCCCTGGTTGAAATCCGGCGCATCCAACGACCAATTGGCCCCCGTGAGCCCCGCCGCCAGAACCTCGACCATGAGCATCAGATTGGCCCCTCGGTGACCACCAAAAGGCAGCAGCGCACCGCCCAGCGCCGCCAAGGCGTTGCGTGTGCCGTGCCCTTGCTGGTCCACCGCCCAGCCCTCGGGAATATCGCTGCCCGTCGAAGCGGCGTGGGCGATGTTCACGAACGCCGCAGCACTGCAGGCCTGGTCGAACTGCAGGGGGATACCATCGGCCGAGGGCGCGGCAAATGAGAGTGGATTGGTCGAGTAAGTCTTGCCCTTGGCGCCAGGAACGGCCACCAGCGCCGGTCCGTTTGCGACTGCCAAGGCAATCAGCCCGGCCTGGGCAAACCGCAGCGTGTAGTCGCCCAGCTCGCCGCTGGTGAAGCTATTCCATTGGCTGAGCGCGGCCATGCCATTGGCCTGCGCGGCATGGCACAACGAATCGAAACAGCGATCGACACCAAGCTGGGCAATTCCGCCTTGGGCATCAGACTTGAAGATAATCGCGCCGGCGCGGGAGACGCGTGGCTCGGCACGCGGATTGATACGTCCGGAGGAAAACCCCGGCAAGTAATCGGCGAGATGCCGAAACCCCACGGCGTGGTTACCGCGCGCTTGCGCAGCCACGGTGGCATGGGCCAATGAGAGCGCAACCGCTGATGAGCAGCCCTTCGCTTCGCAGAGATGCGCCACCCAGTCGATCGCTTCATTAAGGGTTAAGCGACGATAAATTGTGGTCTTCAAGGGTATCGCCTGACTAATCGATCGATACATCCGATACCCTTCACCACGGGCATCGGATGGCAACACAACTATCGGACAGCGGCCATTACTGGGCCGGTGTCGCGGAAGCCGTCTGGCTGCCGAACATCGCTTCGAAACGAGGCTTGTTGGCGGCGTAGTACTCTGCAACGACCTTGTCTGCCGAACTGTCACGGGCGCTCGCCATCAACTTCTCAAGGTCGGCCTTGGGAATCTTGAAGTTGGCGAAGAACCGGGCGACATCGGGATGCTCGGCGCTGAAGCCTTTGCGGGCAATCGCGTGAATTTGCTCGGCGCCGCCGAACACCTGCTTCGGATCATCCAAGTAACGCAGTGGCCACTTGGCGAACATCCAGTGCGGGCTCCAGGCGTTGATCAATGCCCACTTGTCACGCTTGAGGTTGCGATCCAGCTCGCTCAACATGCCGGACTCTGAAGAGGCGACCATCTTGTAGCCATCGAGCTTGTACTCCTTGATAGCCTTCTCCGTCAGCTTGTACTGCCCGTTGCCCACTTCCGACGTCAGGATCTTGCCTCCGAGTTTTTCCCGCACTTCAGGCTTGTTCAGGTCTTCGACACTGGCCAGTTCGCTGGTTGGAATGGACGTTGGCACCGCCATGCCGATCCGACCTTCATACAACACGCCGAGGTCTTCGAGCTTATCCTGGTATTTGTCGTAGAACGACTTGTGAGTGCTCGGCAGCCAAACCATCGGGATCAGGTCGATATTGCCGTTGGCCAAGGCCTGGAACTGAATGCCAATATCGGCGAGCACCAATTTGACCGGTTGCTTCAAGTGGTCGCGCAATGCTGTATCGGCCAGCTTTACCGCTATTTCCGTATCCGACCAATTCACCCAACCGATACGAATGGGCGTGGGTTCCTCGGCGTGGGCGATCAGACTGCCACAGGCCAATGCAAGGCCCGTAAACCAGCCGACAAAAGTTTTATTGGATAACGTCATCATGTGCATCTCCGCAGACTGTATTAGTAGTTATTGGCAGGGCAGTAGAAGCATTCATTCCCATCAGGAGCGCCAAATGGCATCGCCTTGCAGCAGACTTCATTTGATGCGCGGACAGTTGTAGTTATGGCAGATCAGTCGAGTTTCCAGGTCGGTCGGCCCTCCCCCGCCTTTTGGCGGAGTTGATGCGCTAATAGATTCACTCAAGCCCCGTTCACAACGCCTTTTCGAGCGCCGGCAGTACTTCGAACAGGTCCGCCACCAGCATGTAATCCGCCACTTGCGCAATCGGCGCCTCAGCATCCTGGTTGATCGCGACGATGACTTTTGAACCACTCATGCCCGCCAGATGCTGAATGGCCCCGCTGATACCTGCGGCGATATAAAGTTCTGGCGCGACGATTTTCCCGGTCTGCCCGACCTGCAAATCGTTGGGCGCAAATCCCGAATCCACAGCAGCGCGGGAGGCCCCTACGGCACCGCCGAGCTTGTCGGCCACGCGCTCGATCAGGGCGAAATTCTCTTTGCTCTGCATGCCGCGGCCACCGGACACGACGACGCGGGCGCTCGCCAGGTCGGGCCTTTCGCTGGCGGTCAGTTGTTCACTGACGAAGCGCACGTTGCTTGCGCTTTGCCCGCCCTTCACCGCCAGCACTTCACAGGGATGCTCATGGGCCAAGGCTTGGGCGAACGCCGAGGCGCGGACGGTGAGCAACTTGATCGGGTCGAGGGACTGAACCGTGGCGATCGCATTGCCGGCGTAAATGGGTCGCTGGAAGGTGTCCGCCGAAACGATGTAGGTGACGTCGGACAGCATGCCGACATCCAGGCTGGCAGCCACCCTCGGCAGCAGATTGCGACCCATGCTGCTGGCGTCGGCAACGACGTGCGTATACCCCTCGGCCACCAGCGAAGTGATCAGCGGTTGGACATTTTCCGCCAGGGGGTTTTCGAACATCGTCCCTTGTGCGAGCAGCACCCGGTCCAGGCCCTGGGCCAGTGCCGCCTGTTGCACCACCGTCGCCGCATCCGCCCCGCCCATCACCAGCAAATCCGTCTCGGCACCCAAGGCGATGGCGGCGGTCACGGCACTCCATGTACCTGCCGTCAACTGACCTGCACTGTGCTCGGCGATCACCAATGTGCGCATCAAATCACCCCCGCAACGTTCTTCAATTTATCCACCAGCTCGGCCACCGAACTGACGTTGATCCCCGCTTTGCGCACCGCAGGCGGGACCACCCCTAATAATCGAGCGTGTTCCTTCACGCTCGCGCCCAAGGTGTCGGCGGAAACGATTTCAAGCGGTTTTTTTTTGGCTTTCATGATGTTCGGCAACGACGCGTAGCGCGGCTGATTCAGGCGCAAGTCGCAGGTCACCACGGCCGGCATTTCAAGCGCGACCATTTGGCTGCCACCGTCGACTTCACGCTCGACGACCCATTGCCCGTCGACCTGATTGATTGCAGAGGCGTAAGTGGCCTGACCGCTGCCGATCAACTGCGCGACCATTTGGCCGACCTGGTTGTTTTCCTGGTCGATGGCCTGTTTGCCGAACAGGATCAGTTGCGGCTTCTCTTGATCGATCACTTTGCTCAGGTACTTGGCGACGTTGAGTGGCTCGAGTAGCGCATTCGTCTCGACCAGCAGCGCCCGGTCCGCACCCAGTGCCAATGCCGTGCGCAGTTGTTCCTGGGCGGCCGAAGTGCCCACCGAGACCACCACCACTTCGGATGCCAGCCCTTTCTCCTTGAGGCGAATCGCCTCTTCCACCGCGATCTCGCAGAACGGGTTCAAGGCCATCTTCACGCCATTGAGCTCGACGTCTGAACCGTCAGCTTTCACCCGGACTTTCACATTCGGGTCGATGGCACGCTTTACCGCAACGAGCACTTTCATGGCCGCCTCGCACTCTGGATGTATGCCTGGGGTGACCGGCTGGACGACCTGGAGCACCCCTGTTTCGACTGGATGGTAATCCTGGTTTTTCCGCCACGCAAGAAAAATGTACACCTGTGTCTCAATCGTTGACACACATGAACATTCAACCTACCGTTATGTCAAAACCAAGCCTGATGTTCTGTTCCCGGAGCAACACCATGTCCAGCGATCCTCTGCTGCAGCCCTACAAGATCAAGCACCTGACCCTCAAGAATCGGATCATGACCACGTCCCATGAGCCGGCGTATCCTGTCGACGGCATGCCGAAGGATCTGTACCGCGCTTATCACGTCGAACGCGCCAAGGCCGGCGTTGCGCTGACCATGACCGCGGGCTCCGCCGCGGTTTCACGGGACAGCCCGCCGGTGTTCAACAACGTGCTGGCGTACAAGGACGAAGTGGTCAAATGGATGAAGGACCTGACCGACGAATGCCACGAACACGGCGCGGCGGTAATGATCCAACTGACCCACCTGGGACGGCGCACGCGCTGGGACAAGGCAGACTGGCTGCCGGTCGTCTCACCGTCCCATCGCCGGGAAGCGTCCCACCGGGCCTTCCCGAAAAAGATGGAAGACTGGGACATCGATCGGATCGTCAAGGATTATGTGGACGCCGCCGAACGCATGAAGGCCGCCGGTCTCGATGGCTTGGAACTGCAGGCGTACGGGCACCTCATGGATCAGTTCTGGTCGCCACTGACCAACGATCTCGATGGCCCTTACGGTGGTTCTCTGGAAAACCGCATGCGCTTCACCTTCGAGGTGTTGCGCGGTATCCGCCAGCGCTGCGGTGAGGATTTCCTGCTCGGGGTGCGCTACACCGGCGATGAAGACCTGCCCGGTGGCTTTGGCGCCAGCGACGGCCTGCAGATTTCCCATATGCTCAAGGACAGCGGCCTGGTGGACTTCCTCAACGTCGTTCGCGGGCACATCGATACCGATGCCGGCCTCACCGACGTGATTCCGATCCAGGGCATGCGCAACTCGCCGCACCTGGATTTCGCCGGCGAGATTCGCTCCGCCACAGGCTTCCCGACATTCCATGCGGCCAAGATTCCGGACGTTGCCACGGCGCGGCACGCCATCGCCTCCGGCAAGGTCGACATGATCGGCATGACCCGCGCGCACATGACCGACCCGCACATCGTGCGCAAGATCATCGAAAAACGTGAAGAGGAAATCCGCCCATGCGTGGGCGCGAACTACTGCCTGGACCGCATCTACCAGGGCGGCGCCGCGTATTGCATTCACAACGCCGCCACCGGTCGCGAAACCACCATGCCCCACGACATCCCCAAGGCGACAGTCAAACGCAAGGTGGTGGTGATCGGCACCGGCCCGGCGGGCCTGGAAGCGGCACGGGTGGCTGGCGAACGTGGCCACGAGGTCACGGTATTCGAAGTGGCGGATCAGCCCGGTGGACAGATCCGCTTGACCGCGCAGAGCGAGCGGCGGCGCGAGATGATCAGCATCATCGACTGGCGCATGGCGCAATGCGAGCGGCTGGGTGTGAAGTTCCAGTTCAATACCTGGGCCGAAACCGACACGGTCATGGCCGAGGAACCTCACGTGGTAATCGTCGCCACGGGCGGCCTGCCCCACACCGAGGTGCTCAAGCACGGCAACGAACTGGTGGTGTCGACCTGGGACATCATTTCCGGCGACGTCAAGCCTGGCCAGAACGTGCTGATCTTCGATGACGCGGGTGACCACGCGGCGCTGCAAGCGGCGGAAGTGATTGCCAACAGCGGCGCAAAACTGGAGATCGTCACGCCAGACCGGTCATTTGCGCCGGAGGTGATGGCGATGAACCTGGTGCCGTACATGCGCAGCCTGCAGGACCTGGACGTCACTTTCACTGTCACCTATCGGGTTGACTCCGTGGAAAAACGCGACGGTCGCCTGGTGGTCAACTTCGGCAGCGACTACGGCCAGGTGCACAAGCAGCGCGTGGTCGATCAGGTAGTGGTCAACCACGGCACCCTGCCACTGGACGACCTGTATTTCGAATTGCGCCCGCATTCGAGCAACAACGGTGCGGTCGAACAACACGATCTGATTGCCGGGAAAACCCAGAATATCGTGACCAACCCCGAAGGCCGCTTCCAGTTGTTCCGGATCGGCGATGCGGTGTCGGCGCGCAATACCCATGCGGCGATCTACGATGCGTTGCGGCTGGTCAAGGACATCTGAAGTCAATGTCCTTTATCGGTGCCTGATGAAAATCAAAAATGTGCGCGAGCTTGTTCGCGATAGCGGTTTCACAGTCGACAGAGATGTTGGATGTGCTGGCCTCTTCGCGAGCAGGCTCGCTCGCAAAGTCTTCTATGCAGATAGAACTCACGAATCAGGCTTGAAGCCCCTTGCGAGCAACCGCGGCGCCTTCCTGCAACGCCCTTCCAATCTGTTCTTCGAAACACCCCTGACTCATCGCCAGCAAGGCAGCGGCCGTTACACCACGGTAGGCGACCAAAGCATCGATCATTTGCTGGGCGTCGCGGCTCGCCAGCAATTGACTGCTGTTGACCACGACATTTTTCGCGGCAAGCTGCGCGATATCGCCAGGGATGCCGGCTGCCATCGCCTGATTGGCCAACGCAGTCATCAACAAGGCCGGAAAGGCCGGACCGGTGCCCGAGAGTGCGGACAAGTAATCAATGAAGTCCTCTTCCTGGACCTCAGCCGCCGTACCCACGCATTCGAACACGCGCTGCACAAAGCTTCTCGTTGTCGCCTCTACCTCTCCAGCACAATACCAAGGCGTGAAGGACTGCTCGATTTCCACCGCCGCGTTGGGCATCGCCCGCACGACCGCCGCAGCCGAGGTCTGCGCGATGATCGCTTGTGCCTTGATCCCGGCCATCAGGGAGATAACAGTCTTGCCAGTCGCGTTGATATTCAGACTGGTGAAATGCTCGGGGCGAACCGCAATGATGATGACGTCGCTGCGATCGACCAGGTCCTGGTTATCCGTGACCAGGCAGGCGCCTTGTTGTGCCAATGGGTGACTGCCCGAACGGTTGGAAATGACCAGGTTGCCTGCCGGCAGCAGTGCCTTCGCCAACACTGCCTTGGCGATCGCGCCGCCCAACCAACCGGTTCCGCCAATGATCCCCAGGGTTTCATTGATCATCGGCGGTGCCTTCGTCGAATGTGTCGGTCAAGGGAACGAAAACCCCCGACTCTTTTTCGGCATAGCCGAACTTCCCGTAGAAACGATCCAGTTCGCGCTGCTTGGGGACTTTACCGGTGAAGATGCTCACGTAATGAGGAATGCGCTGGAAGCGCACGGTGATCAGCTCAGTCGTGTTCATGGTGATGTAGCCAATCTGCGTCAGATAGATCGTTCGGGCCCGGCTATCAGCGCCTTGGCTGTCATAGCCAAAGCGCTTGAACATGCTTGCCAGGGCGTTCATTCGCTGCTCATCTACCACCGCGACCTCTTGAGCCACTTCAGCGGACTGAAGCGCCCAACTGCGCACGGCAAACTCGAACTGCGAGTCGAACAGCTGAGGGTTAAGCCAGCACTCGAACACATTCAGGATCGCCTCGGAGATGCTTTCGGCATAGCTTTCACTTTGCCGGACCAAGCCTCCCGTATTGGTCTCCCGCCAACGCGATAGCAACGCAGCCAGCAGTTGCTCGCGGTCTTCGAAGAACCAGTAGAAGCTGGTGCGTGACAAGCCCAGGCGCTTGGCCAGCGGCATGACCCGGACAGCATCGATGCCCGACTCCTTCAGAGCCTCGTAGGCCGCTTCCAGCCAGCCCTCCGGCGAGCCCCGCCAGCCTGCGTCCTGGGCCTTACTACGGGCCTTCCCTACCTGCGGCATCGTGCGCCTCCTTCTTCAAATACGTGATAGAAATGTACTCTGATGATCTCTTAATGTACACATGAGTACATTTTGTTGACTTGACCGTCTTGAGCACTTAGAGTCCAGCATCGTGGATGATCCAACCAGCGCTCCAATCAAACAAGCCAAGCCCAGGCATGAAACAACATGTCCGTGAGGCTCGCCTGGTTGATATCTCCAAGAGGTAAGGACTCTAAAACAACAACAACGAGCCGCCATCATGTGGATTACACAAGAGAAACTCCCCTTGGGCGAGATCATTGCCCGGTATGTCGATTGGTTGACGCAGCATGGCGCAGACGTATTTGACGCGATATCGCTGGCGTTGTCCGGGACCATCACAGCGCTGACCCACGCCCTTCTTTGGTTCAACCCCCTGGCTTTGATCGCGATATTTGCGCTCCTCGCTTACTACATCCAGCGCAAGGTCAGCCTGACACTGTTCGTCGCCTTCTCATTCTTGCTGATATTCAACCTCGGCTACTGGCAGGAAACCATGGAGACCCTGGCGCAAGTGACGTTCGCCACTCTCGTGTGCGTGATCATCGGCGTACCGCTGGGCATCGTTGCCGCGCACAAGCCGATGTTCTACACCATGATGCGTCCGGTGCTCGATCTGATGCAGACCGTACCGACCTTCGTCTACCTCATTCCTACCCTGACCCTCTTCGGCCTGGGTGTGGTTCCGGGCCTGATCTCCACCGTGGTGTTCGCGATTGCCGCGCCCATCCGTCTGACCTACCTGGGTATCCGCGACGTACCGACCGAACTGATGGACGCCGGCAAAGCCTTCGGCTGCTCCCGTCGCCAGCTCCTGTCGCGCATTGAACTGCCCCATGCGATGCCGAGCATCGCCGCCGGTATCACCCAGTGCATCATGCTGTCGTTGTCGATGGTGGTGATCGCCGCGCTGGTGGGTGCCGATGGCCTGGGCAAACCGGTGGTCAACGCACTGAACACCGCCGATATCGCCATGGGTTTTGAAGCCGGCCTGGCGATCGTGCTGCTGGCCATTATTCTCGACCGAATCTGCAAACAACGCGAAGCCGTGAAAAGAGGTGACGTATGAGCATCATCCGTTTTGAAGACGTCGACGTCATCTTCGCTGCCCGTCCGAAGCCCGCCCTGGACCTGCTCGACAAAGGCTTTTCGCGGCCCGAGATTCTGCAGCAAACCGGTTTGATCGTCGGTGTGGAGAAAGCCAACCTGGAGATCAACAAAGGTGAGATCTGCGTGCTCATGGGCCTGTCCGGCTCCGGCAAATCCAGCCTGCTGCGCTGCATCAACGGCTTGAACACGGTCAGTCGCGGCAAGCTGTTCGTCGAGCATGAAGGCCGACAGATCGACATCGCCTCCTGCACCCCCGCCGAACTGAAGATGATGCGCACCCAGCGCATCGCCATGGTGTTCCAGAAGTTCGCCCTGATGCCCTGGCTGACGGTGCGCGAGAACATCAGCTTCGGCCTGGAAATGCAGGGTCGAGCGGAGAAGGAACGCAAGAAGCTGGTGAATGAGAAGCTTGAGTTGGTGGGCCTGACCCAGTGGCGCAACAAGAAGCCCGACGAACTGTCCGGCGGCATGCAGCAACGGGTCGGCCTGGCCCGGGCATTGGCGATGGACGCCGACATCCTGTTGATGGACGAACCGTTTTCGGCCCTCGACCCGCTGATTCGCCAAGGCCTGCAGGACGAGTTGCTCGATCTGCAGCGCAAACTGCACAAGACCATCGTCTTCGTCAGCCATGACCTGGACGAAGCCTTGAAGCTGGGCACGCGCATCGCCATCATGAAAGACGGCAAGATCATCCAGTACAGCAAGCCCGAAGAGATCGTACTCAACCCGGCCGACGACTACGTGCGCAACTTCGTCGCCCACACCAACCCGTTGAATGTGCTGTGCGCGAAAAGCTTGATGACCCCACTGGACCAATGCGTTTTCGCCCGCGACGAATATTGCCTGGAAACGGCTCAAAACCTGTGGATGGCGGTGAATTCGCAGCGTCATCTGACCAACGTTCGAAAAGGTGCAACCGCCGCACACGTCCAATCATGGAATCCGACCGAGCGAATCGACAGCTTGGCGCGACAACCGACTTGCGTGCCGCCGATCACCACCATGCGCGACGCCCTGCAGATTCGCTACGAAACGGGCCATCCCTTGATCGTGCGGGATGAGGCCGGTACCGTCCTGGGTATCTTGGGCGACGGTGAACTGTATCGGGCACTGCTGGGGCACAACCTGTCGCACCCTGTGCCCGCTGAGCCCGCACGAGAATCTTCGGTGGCGTGAGTCACCCGGCACGGCGTTGGAACACCTATGCAACCCAGCGATATCGATAAAAAGGTCAAGGGCTATCGGCGGCTGATACCGTCGATGACGGCGTTGCTGGAATTCGAAGCCGTGGCGCGGCTGGCCAGTTTCACCCTGGCCGCCCAAGAGCTGGGCGTGACCCAGGCGGCCGTCAGCAAACAGATCCGGTTGTTGGAAGATACCCTGGAGACCAAGCTGTTCCATCGGCTTCATCGGTCGATCAAGCTGACCCACGAAGGCTATGTGTTGCATCTGGTCGTCGCGGAGTCCATTCATCGCATGGCCAGTGTCTTCGACAAAATTGCCGAGGGCATTGGTGAGCAAGAGATCACCATCGCCTGCACGCAAGCGTTTTCCCACTCGAGAATACTCCCCCGGTTGATTGCACTGCGCACCCTGCAACCGAAGCTGAAGTTGCGCTTGTTGACCCAACAGGTCTCCCCCAGTTCATACCGGGATGACGTCGACCTGGCCATCCGTTTCGGCAATGGGAAATGGGAGGATGGAAGTTCGCTTTTCCTGTTCGATGAAGAAGTATTTCCCGTTTGCTCGCCGGCCTGGCTGGCCGCCAACGCGGCGCCCTCATCCGTCACCGATTTTTTGGACACGGCGCTGATTGACTCCGATTCCACCCTGGAAGGCTGGATGACCTGGAACCGTTGGTGCCGGGAACTCGGCGATGGGCGTCCCAAGCTCACCTATTCATTTCGCTGCAGTTCCTATAACGATGCGATCGAGGCGGCTATCCAAGGCCACGGCATTGCACTGGGATGGAGTCGACTGATCGCGCATCGGCTCAACAGTGGTGAACTGATCAGAATTACGCCTTACGTGGTCAAGCCAAAGGACGCTTATTACCTGGTTATTCCGAGCGGTCGGAAACTGGAGCCCATCACCCAGGCGCTGATCGATTGGCTGCGCGATGAAAGTTACCTAAACCCTTGATTACATGGATTTTTATGGCGATTTTTACGCATAACGCAAAGTTATGCGAGCGTGAAAATAAAGCGCGTTGACGGCCTTATCCCACCTTTCCAAACTGTACTCGCCGCCTGATCAACTTTGCGTTTGAGCGAGACCCATAATGACAATTAATACCGTGAAGACCCATCGTGAACTCCTGACCGACCGCACGCCCGGCCATGGCATGCCAGGCGGTTTGTTTGGTCGCCAGGATATTTTTGAAACCGACGTCGATATCTTTTTCACCCAGCATTGGATTCTGGTGGGAGTCACCAGCGACGTCCCCGAACCCGGTGATGTCTCGACCATCGACATTGGCAAATCCTCCATCCTCCTGGTGCGCGACGATGACGAGCATGTGCAGGCGTTTCGTAATGTCTGCCGGCACCGCGGGGCTCGCTTGAAACCGGCCGGCAAGTCGACGGTGGGCATGCTGGTCTGCCCTTATCACCAGTGGACCTACGACCTGGACGGCAGCCTGAAACATGCGGCACACATGGGCCAGGCTTTCGACCCCAAATGCAAAAGCCTGATCCCGGTGCACACTCGGGTGATCGGCACCCATGTCTTCGTCTGCCTGGGCGACGAACCGCCAGAAGACATCTTGTACCTTGATCAGGTCATGACACCGCGCTTCGCCCAATACGACATTGCCCACTCCAAGATTGCCTACGAATCGGAAATCATCGAGAACGGCAATTGGAAACTGGTGATCGAGAATAACCGCGAGTGTTATCACTGCGCCGCCACCCACCCGGAATTGACCGCCTCTTTCCTGCCCGAAGATTTCGGTTTCTGCACCGACGGGCTGGGGGAGGATTCACTCCAGGCGCTGGCGGAGTATCACCGCCGCAATGCCGAGACCAAGGCCAACTGGGAGCACGAAGGTTATATCTGCGAGGCCGTCGAACACCTGGGTGAAGACGCCGTGACCCAGTTCCGCTCGCAGCGACTGGCCATTGCCGGCAACGGCGAATCCCAGACCCTGGACACCCGCGTGGCGTGCACCCGGCTGTTTGGCGACCTCACGCGCCGCGACTTGGGCGACGTGCATCTTTGGACGCACAACTCGTGGACCCACATCATGAGCGACCATGCCGTGGTCTCCTACATCATCCCGTTGGCGCCCGATAAGACCCTGGTGCGCACCAAATGGCTGGTCCATGCCGATGCCATCGAAGGCGTCGATTACCAAGTGGATAAGCTGACCGAAGTCTGGGCGGCGACAAACCTGCAGGACGCCAACCTCGTCGGTATCACCCATAGCGGCACTCAGGACCCTGCCTACACGCCCGGGCCGTTCTCGGCCTTTACCGAAACCTATGTCGACCAGTTCTCGCGCTGGTACGCGGCGCGTCTGGCCGCCCATGGCGTGTGAGGAATGAACATGACGACTTACGAAAACCCGACACGCCCGGCAAGCGCCAGCATGGACCAGCGTTTTACCGACCCGGCCACCTGGGGCACGTTCGGCGCGCAATGGCACAGCGGAGAACAGAAAACCCTGCAATGCTGCGCCGTGCGCCCGGAAACACATGACGTAAAAACCTTCATTTTTCGCTGTGTGGACTTCAGCGCGCTGAGCTTCGAGCCCGGTCAATTCATCACCATCTCGCCAGTTATTGGTGGGCAGACCATTGCCCGCTGCTACACCCTGTCGTCCTCCCCGACCCGGCCGTTTGCGTTTTCCATTACCGTCAAGCGCGTGCCGGGGGGAACGGTGTCGAACTGGCTGCATGACCATCTCAAGCCCGGCGACAGCCTGAAGGCCTCCGGCCCGGCGGGCAGCTTTACGCCGGTCGGCCATCCGGCGACCAAGTTGTTGTACCTGTCCGCCGGTTCCGGCGTAACGCCCCTGATGTCGATGACCCGGGCTGCCTGCGACATGGCCGGCAACCTCGACATCGTGTTTGTACACAGCGCCCGCACGCCCACCGACATCATCTTCCACGCAGAGTTGACGCGCATGCAGGCCGCCATGCCGGGGCTGCGGGTCATCAGTGTTTGCGAAGGACTGGGCGACACCACTCAATGGCAACAACCGATAGGCCGGCTCGACTTATCGTTGTTGAGCCAGCACGTGCCGGACTACAAGGAACGGGAAATCTTTACCTGCGGCCCCCAGGGCTACATGGACGCGGTCAAGTCGCTGCTCAGGGAAGCGGCGTTCGATTTCGCCCACTACCATCAGGAAAGCTTTGACATTGCCGTACTGAATGACGAACCGTTGATCGAACAGGCTGCTTCGCTCAATCAGCAGGACGTCTTCACCGTGACCCTGTCGCGTTCAGGCAAGACGTTCAGCATGCCGGCCAATCAGACCGTGCTGTCTGCCGCCAAGAAAGCCGGCGCGATCGTGCCCTCCTCCTGCAGCCAGGGCGTTTGTGGCACCTGCAAGACCACCCTGCTCCAGGGCACGGTGGACATGAACCACAACGGCGGCATCAGGCAACGGGAAATCGACAAAGGCCTGCGTTTACTGTGCTGCAGCAAGCCCACTTCCGACCTGGTCCTTGATCTTTAACCCTCAAAAACCAGAACCGGCGGCCGATACCCATGACAAGACCCCAGTGACCTGGGTGGCTGGATGACGATGGGGATCGTAATGACTGAAATTTATCTGCTGATAGCGAACGGCTCGGAGCAGGGCGAGCCCTATGTCCTGGGTTGGTTCGATGACAGAAACAAAGCCAGGGAAGTGGCCGAGCAGAAAGAATGGGAGGCTTATCGGGCCCGCTTGAAGGCGGAGCATCCCTGGTCAAGCTATAAACCGCTGGCGCCGGACAAGACCGAATACCGGCGTTATTGGATCAAGACCATATCAAAATTCGAATATGTCTCTGTTCCTAGGTCCCTGGCGCTTCACTGAACGAAGCCTTCCCCTTTCACGTCTTCGTAGCGATTGACGCCAGAAAATTTACCGAACCGAGCACGCTCGCCAGGGGTCTAGAAAATTAAGCCCATCTGATGAGAGCGTTCTTATGTTGAAGTTTCTTGGTGGTACCGTTGGGATCATCTTCCTGATCGGCCTGATCGTGGTCATCGCCCTGTTCAAGTTCATCTTCTGATTGGAGTGCGGTAGGCGTTGGCCCTACCGCTTGTCTTCTGACACTGGCAAGGACGCCAGGATCCGGGCACGGCAGACCTCAAGTATTTCATTTGCCAACGGAGCGTCGTCCGGGCAGGCCCGCGACAGCATCAGCGCGCCGACGGCCTGTGCGAAAAGACTGATCATGTCCGCCCGCCCTTCTCCGTCGGCCGCTTGCGGCCCGGCGTCGTGCTTTTCTTCAAGTGAAGCCAGGGTGCTTTCCACGCCGTTGGCGAACGTCGCCTTCAACCCGTCGGATTGACGCGCCGCATCGCCGCACAGCGCCGCCAGGGTGCAACCATTGCCCCGCGCATCACGGTGCTCCTTGGAGACATACATCTGGAAGAAGTCAGCCACTTCCATCTCGCCAGCGCCTGCCAGCGATCGCGAAAGACTGTTCGCGGCCGCTTCAGCCATCAGGTCGGTTTTCGAACCGAAATGTTTGTAGAAACCGCCATGGGTGAAGCCGGCGGCAGCCATCAAATCCGCCACGCCTATGCCGTCAAAGCCTCGCTCGCGAAACAACACCGAAGCCGTCTCGACGATATGCTCCCGGTTTGCCTGGGCCTGGGCCTTGGTCACTCTCATCTTTATTACCTCGTAGCCGTTCGAAACATGCCTGCATCATACATAGATGCCGGTCGTAATCATATTCATTGACAGTTTAGATTCTGATCATCATCCTAAGGCCACCAACGCAACGCTGTCCTCGAATCCTAGAAGAGACTCATCTCATGACCACTCCCACAACCGTTCTCATCACCGGCGCTTCCACCGGTATCGGTGCTGTCTATGCCAAGCGCTTTGCGCAACGCGGGCACAACCTGGTGCTGGTTGCCCGCGACAACGCGCGACTGCAAGCCTTGGCGGCCGAGCTGCGCAGCGAACACAGCGTCAACGTCGATGTGCTCCAGGCCGACCTGACCCAAACCGGCGATCTGCACACCGTCGAGGCGCGCCTGCGTGACGACGCCAGCATCGGGATTCTGATCAACAACGCCGGAGCCGCCCAATCCGGCAGTTTCATCGAACAGACCACCGACAGCGTCGCGCACCTCGTTTCGCTCAACACCACCGCACTGGTTCGACTGGCCAGCGCCATCGCCCCACGCTTGGCGCACGCCGGCGACGGCGCGATCGTCAACATTGGCTCAGTGGTCGGCCTGGCACCGGAGTTTGGCATGACGGTCTACGGTGCGACCAAGGCATTCGTGCTGTTTCTCTCCCAAGGGCTCAGCCTGGAGCTTTCGCCCAAGGGCGTCTACGTACAAGCCGTTCTACCCGCCGCCACCCGCACCGAAATCTGGGACCGCGCGGGCATCGACATCAATAGCCTCAGCGAAATCATGGAAGTCGGCGACCTGGTCGATGCCGCATTGGTCGGATTCGATCGCCGCGAACCAGTGACCATTCCGCCCTTGCAGGACGGCGCTCAATGGGACGCCTTGCAGGCTGCGCGGCAAGGGTTGTTGGCGCAAATCAAGCAGTCGACGGTGGCCGAGCGGTATCGGGTCCAGGGCTGACAGTTGCGTCGCGGGGGCCGAATCAACGGCTCCCCAACTGATCTTCGATTCTGCTACCGCCTCAACGCAACTAGGCCTGAAGCCTCAACGCCCTGATGATGAAAGCATGAAGGCTGTCGACCGCTTTAGACCCGCGAGAGGCTCGGCTACGCAGAATCGAAACGTCCATCGATTCAATGCTTCCCAAGCCGTGCTCGCCGCCCAACACATGGAGCGATGGCTGCACGGTGCATTGAGTGATCGCGGCAATAGCCAGCCCACCTTCAACCGCAGCCACCTGGCCAGCAAGGCTGGAGCTGTTGTAGACCACTTTGAATTGGCGTCCCTGTTGGGTCAGCGAGTCCACTGCATAACGCCGGGCCAGGCTCTCGCTCTCGTAGACGGCAATAGGCACCGGATCCCGCCTCCACAGTTCGAATTGGGGTGAGCCCACCCAAACCATGGGTTCCTGGAAGAGAAACGTACCGCTTTGAGGCGAGTCTCTGGACACCAGCGCAAGATCAAGATCACCGCTTCGCACCCGCGGGATCAGCGCGGTCGACTGCTCACAGGTCAGTTCTATTTCCACGCCTGCATAGCGTGGCGAAAAACGCTTCAGGACCGGCGTGAGGTACTTCGCCGCGTAATCTTCCGCGACGCCAAGGCGAATTCGCCCGGTCAACTCTTCACCGTGAAAAGCCGCTTGGGTTTCTGCATGCAGCGCAAGTATGCGACGAGCGTAGCCCAGCAGCGTCTGGCCGTCGGCGGTCAGGTGAAGGTGCCTTGGGCCCCGGCTCAATAACTGCCGTCCGAGCGCGGCCTCCAGCTTCTTCATCTGCATGCTGACGGCGGACTGCGATCGATTGACCTCGTGGGCGGCCCCCGATAGCGAACCTGCATCTACCACTGCCACGAAACATCTGAGCCAATCGGTCTGCAGATCACTGGCCGGCATCGCTGTCACCTCTATTCGTTAATCGAATGGCTATGACGTGAATAATGCGCTTTCCATGACAACAGTTCACCCGCAGGATGCGCGGCAGGATCAACACATCGGGGTCGGATCATGCCATTTGAGACTTGGCTGCTTTATCTGGTTACCTGCTGCGGCATAGCGGTAGTCCCAGGTCCCAACGCGCTATTGGCGCTGACCCATGGAGCGATTCACGGAAGCCGGAAAACGCTGTTCACGATCACCGGCGGCGTACTCGGCTTCGCGTTGGTGCTTTCGCTCTGCGCGTTGGGATTGGGCGCACTCATCCAGGCATCGGCCACTTGGTTCACCGCGTTGAAAATCGTCGGCGGGCTCTATTTGATTTGGTTGGGCTTCGGGCTGTGGCGATCTCCACCGGTCAGTCTCGAGGCAACCGGCACAGACAGCTTCCGACCTTGGTCGCTGTTCCGCCAAGGGTTGGTGTCAGCCATTTCCAATCCCAAGGCCCTGCTGCTGTTCACCGCATTCATCCCGCCATTCCTGGACCCGCACAGAAATATTATCGTGCAGACGGTCGCCATCGCGCTGACCTACGCCGTCGTCGAGTTCGTCGTTGAGTATCTGGTGGCTAGCGCAGCGCACCGAGTCAGACCTTGGCTGGCTCGCACCGGTCGCCGTTTCAATAAAGTCTGTGGCGGATTTTTTGTACTGTTTGGATTGTCCCTGCCCATCCACAGCTGAAGACAGGATGCACTATCATGAGCGTGCGCTCATGATGCGCATTTCTGACGCAACGCCGGGACACCGTACACATGAGAGATCTGCCGCCAACCGCTACATTGCGTGCCTTTGAAGCAGCCACCCGGCACGCGACCTTTACCGCTGCCGCCGATGAGCTGCACGTTACCCAAAGCGCCGTGAGTCACCAGCTCAAGCATCTGGAAGCGCTTTGGGGATTGCATTTGTTCGAGCGTGGCAAATCATTAAGCCTCACGGCGGCGGGGGCTACGCTGGCGCCCATCGTTCGGGAGTTCTTCATGAGTCTTGAGGCGTCCCTGGCCGATCTGCGCGAGCAAAAAGGTCGGGTCCGACTCGAAGTCAGCACCACGTATTCCTTCGCGCTGAAATGGCTGCTGCCGCGTTTGCCGAATCTTTCCCGCCAGCATCCCGAGCTATTGGTTTCGCTGGACACCACGGACAAGATCATCCATTTCTCCAACGCACAGGCCGACGTCGCGATCCGGCTCGGCAAGGGCAGTTACCCCGGGCTCTTCTCGCAATACCTGTTCGGCGAGCAGGTGTTTCCGGTGGCGAGCCCCGATCTGCTGCAGCGCTTCGGGACACCGCGCAGCCCTGCCGAATTGTTGCATTACCCGCTGCTGACCCGAGACGGCGCCGAGCTCGTGCCAAAATGGGAAGCTTGGTTCGAAAAGGTCGGTCTGGAATTTTTGCCGCTCAAGGAAAGCGTCAGGTTTGGCGACACCAACATGACGGTCGAGGCAGCCTTGCTCGGCCAGGGCGTTGCCTTGGTGCGCAGCGGGCATGTTGAAACCGAAATCAGCGATGGCCGTCTGGTGCGGCTGTTCGATGTGCCATTCCCCTCGCCGCTTGCCTACTATTTCGTCTGTCCAAAAGGCATCGAATCGCAGCCACACATCGTGAGTTTTCGCCAATGGTTGATGAGTGAGGCGCTGAAAGTCCAACGTTCTTATGAGTAAGGCATGAACATCCACTCATGAAGCAATGAGGAGACTTCGCTGTAGGCCGGGCGCTGGTTTGCTTAACATCGGCGCATGCCTATCCACATCGTTCTCCTGGTTCTTTTCGCCGCGCTCCTGCATGCCAGCTGGAATGCACTGCTGCGCGGTGGCGCAGATCGCCTATGGTCGATGACGGTGATGTGCATCGCTGTCGCCATCGCCAGTGTCATCGCCGCGGCGTTCATGCCGCCACCGTCGTCTGCCAGTTGGGGCTATGCGCTGCTTTCGGCGCTGCTGCACGTCGGCTACAACCTGTTTCTGGTGCGCAGCTACCGGGTCGGCGACCTGGGGCAGGTCTATCCGATATCCCGTGGATCGTCACCGGTGTTGATCACTCTGGGCGCCGCCATCTTCGCCGGAGAAACCATCGCCCCCGGTACGTTATTCGGTATTGCACTGGTGTCGGGCGGGATCATCTCGCTGGCTTTCAGGGGACGCAAACTGTCGGTTCCCAGCCTTCCCTATGCGCTGGGGACCGGCTGCTTCATTGCCGCCTACAGCGTCACCGACGGTATTGGCGCCAGGCTTTCCGGCGCGCCGCTCTCCTACACCGTCTGGATGTGCGCGTTGTGGGGCGTGCTGATGCCTGTGGTGTACATCGGTCTTCGCGACGCTCGCAGCTTATTCTCCGTGCGGCCCGGCATGTTGACCGCCCTGGCTGGCGGGCTGGTTTCTTTGCTGGCCTATGGAATCGTCATCTACGCCATGAACGCAGCGCCCTTGGGCGCGGTATCGGCGTTGCGCGAAACCAGCGTGCTGTTCGCAGCATTGATCGGCTACCTGTTCCTCGGCGAGAAACTTACCACCCGACGCCTCCTGGCGTGCGCCGTGATCGCCAGCGGCATCCTCATCATCGGCTGATTACAGTCATCTGCCCCTGGAGTATTTTCAATGGTTGACGTCTCGCAAGCACCGCTTATTCTGATAACCGGCGGCAGTCGCGGCGTGGGTGCCGCCACTGCGCGGCTAGCCGCTGCACAAGGCTACGACGTCGCGATCAGCTACGTCGCCAACGAGACCGCGGCGTTGGCGGTGGTGGCGGATGTGCAGGCGCTAGGACGCCGAGCGCTGGCCATGCGGGCCGACAGTGCTGACCCCAAGCAGGTTGCCGACCTGTTCGCGGCTATCGATCGCGCATTCGGACGCATCGACGTTCTGGTCAATAACGCTGGGGTACTGTCGGCCCAGTCACGCCTGGAGGACCTCGGCTTCGAGCGCATGCAGCGCATTTTCGCAGTCAATTCCATTGGCCCGATTCTCTGCGCCCAGCAGGCGGTGAAGCGCATGTCCTATCGGCACAACGGTCCGGGCGGCGTGGTGATCAACATCTCTTCGGCATCGGCGCGCCTCGGCAGCCCCAATGAATATGTCGACTATGCGGCGTCAAAGGGCGCGCTGGAGACGTTCACCATCGGCTTTGCCAAAGAGGTTGCGCGGGAAGGAATACGCGTCAACTGCATTCGCCCCGGGCACATCTATACCGACATGCATGCCAGCGGCGGCGAACCAGGGCGGGTCGATCGCGTCAAGGACTCGATTCCCATGGGCCGGGGCGGCCAGCCGGAGGAAGTGGCACGGGCCATTCTGTGGCTGGCCAGCGCGCAGGCATCGTTCGTGACCGGTACATTCCTTGATGTGACGGGCGGCAAATGAATGGATGGCCAAGCTGGCGAGATCGCCGCAAAAATGTTAGTTCTCGGGCCAATACTTACGGCGTTCAGGCCCCAACGATATGACAGACATCGAGGCACCCTTCGCTGACTGGGAGCTGCTGGAACTTGAATGGCACCAAGGCTTCGCGTTCACGGAAGGCGTGCTGCTGGGCGACGGGCAAGTGCCCGACGTGTACATCATGCTCAACCCTGAAGGTGCACGCCCAGGCGAGTTGGCGCGATGCGCCAATGATGGACATTATCCACCCTCGCCCTTGCTGGCCGGCCAGCCGACCTGGCGGCACCGCCGCAACCGTTGGGTCTTGCGCGATGCGCTGCACGATTACTACCTGCTTCCAGCCTACCGGGAACGCCACGGCTATCACGCGCTCCAAGCCTTGGCGTTTCGGTTCGACAAGGGCCTGGAAAGCCTCGGCTACCAGTACTGGCGTGACGAAACCGGCGCCTATTGGTTCGGCGAGTACGCGATCACCCACATCCCGGAGGCATGCCCCGAAAGCCTGGCCCTGTTGGCATCGTCTCCAGCCTCGGTGACGTCAGCTTCTGCCCTGTTCAGCGACGGGGTGAATATCTTTCTGCAGGGGCAGTTCATCGCCAGCGCCACGACGCGGGTGCGGTATTGCAATCACCCGTCCTATCGAGTGATCGACGATCAGGTCTACAAGGGTTACAAACCTCTGCACCAGAAAGACGGCACGCCGCTGCCAATCAGAAACCCTGGCAACTTTCGGATGCTCGCTCAGCGCTGGGGAACCGATGGACAATCGATCATCGTCCAAGCGCAGCAAGGCTCGAGCATTTCCTATGAATACTTCTACCGCATCGACAATGCCGACCTGGCAACCTTCACTGTGCTCAACGAACGCTACGCCAAGGACCGGCACCGCGCCTATTACCTGACCGGCAAGAGCATTCGCTACGTTGGCGATTTCCAACTGCTCAAGTGCTGCCAGCCAACGTACGATGAGTACGGTCGCGTGGTCAGCGCCAGAGAATACGAGGATGAGTATTTTGCCGTGGACGACCTGTACGTCTACGCCGCCGGCACGCGCATGCGTGACGCCCATGGCCCGAGTTTTCGACACTTGGGGTTCGATTATTACCATGATCACCGGCACGTCTACCGGCACCAGAAACGCCTGGATGTCGACGTGGAAAGCTTTGTCGTGACCCAGCTCTGTCGCAATGATCAGGATTACTCGCCCGTGCTGGCAGGTGACAAGCGTGGCCCGCTGGGCTCTGGCGGAATCATCGATGCAGCGATGCAGCAGGAATGGGCACCCTACTTCGAGGCCCATCCGCAACTGAAAGATTACTGGTGGCACCGCTTGCAGGCGCAGCCTGAAAAACCGCAGATACAGGCAGAAACGCTGCCGCTGGAGACCATCGGTCTCGGTTTTGAACGGGGCCGCCAGGTCTATTTCCACGGGCGCGTTATCAACGGACTGGACGCGGCAAGTTTCAAATTGCTCGACACGCACCTGTGCGGCGATGCCCAGGGCTTGTATCTGATCCCGTTCCATAACGCGCAAACGGAAGTGCCAGAACGGTTTTCCCAGGAACCGGTGGAGCACTTCCGCTCACTTGGTGGACCCTACCTGACGGATGGGAAAACCGTGTTCTGCCACCGTGTTTTCTATCATCCTCCCGAACCGATTCGTAAGGCGCAAGTTGCCACTTTCGAGTCCTGCGGGCACGGTTGGGCCAAGGACCGAGACTTGGTGTACTACTACGGCGAGGCGAAGAAAAAGCTATGTCCTTGCGATACGCGCTTTCTAGGTACCTATGCCGTCGGCCCTGTTCTGATCCTCTCGGAAGGCAAGCCGCTGGACGTGGCATTCGATCCTGATGAAGTCCGCGTACCGCATCCCGACTTCCTGCAACTGGGCACGCGCAAGTTGTTCTGCCACCGACGCCCACTGAGCACCAAGCGTATCGACCTGACCACCTTCCAATTCCTGACTGAGCGCTATGCCCGGGACAGGCATCGAATCTACCACTACGACGGCTATGCAACCTTGACCGAGGTTGATGAAGCGCAGTATCGGGAAACTCTGGGGTAGTGGCCAATGCAGGTTTGACAATGAAATGAACAGTCCCGCAAAAGCCACGCACATGAAAAAGGCCAATGCTATGAACATTGGCCTAAGTCATTGAATAATATGGTCGGGACGGAGTGATTCGAACACTCGACCCCTAGCACCCCATCTCCTTTTTAATACTTCTTGAAAGCTTCCGGAATTTTACTATGGATTTTTCTGAGCCAGTATTTGCCTGAGCTCCTGCGGTGTTCTGCTCTACGAGAGTCCAGTAACGTCCATCAAGAGCCAGCGTTTTTGTGGGGGTAATAGTAGGGGGAGTCCATTTTATGGCCGACATTATCATCAAAGAACTCGAGGTACTGTCGCTATAGTCGAGAAGAGATGGCCAACGCAACAATCCTAGCTTTTGCGAACGGGCTGACATCATCGACTAGTGAGCTTCGACTTCTGGCCGATAGCTGCCCACAATGAATCGCAGCTATTAGCAATGGAGGGGGATGATCTCCGCGCTTCCTGCTGAGAAGCTACTTTTGATGATTGTAGCTATTTCGTGCACAAGCAAAATTTTCCGATCAATAACGTTCCTCTGCCCATGGTTCTCGTAGGCCAATTATCGGATACTGCCATTGCGCCAGCACCCATCTTTCAAGGTTGAAACGACTCATGGCAAGGAAGAAAGCAAAAAACTCCACAAGTAACGGCATCCTCATCATTTTCGCTCTGGCCGTCGGCGCAGTCGCATCCATCCCGAAAAATGCTTGGATCGCCATTGGTGTTATTGCTTGCGTTGCCGCGGTTTTTTGGCTGCTGGTTCGTCGCTCAAGGCGCCATGCAGAGAAATTGTCAGTGGCCATTTCGGATACGGAACATCTGCGAGAGCATCAACGATCTGGCCTCACTTTCTCTATGCGCGAGGTATCAGGGCGCCATATGGGCGCTGAGGAAACCTCAGATTTTTACACTGTCCAACTCGGCTCAGAACCTTCAAAGTCCTTCAAAATTCCAAATGCGAGAACGCAAAAATCTGATGCTCGCTGGGTGCCAGCAGGTGAATCAGTCACCGCTTCCGGTTTTACAGTTCCCGGTGGCATGTTCTATATGGGCAGCGTGCTAGGTGACCGGCACGATGCCGAAGAACCCTCACTGATTAACCCCAAGCTCCGTATCGCAAAGACACACGTCGATCTAGAAGAACGGCTGATGTCCTATTGGCCCAGTTTCCACTCCATCACGTCAGAGGCTCGCCGTGGATACCTTCAATGGCTGGAGGGTGGTCGTCGTTACCCACTGGCAGACACCGGCTACGTCTTTCTGTATTTCTATGGTCTGGAACGTCGAGCACTCGTTGACGCAGTGGGTGACCCGGGCGTCAAGGCTGAGCTTCCTTTGATCGTCGAAGAAGTCCGACGCCTATTGAGTATCTACGGGGAAAATAGGTCGTTCAGGGGATATGCGGAAGGTTTTCTGGATTACCTGAGCAACACCAAGATCGATCCAGAACTTTACCTTGGCCCACCTCCCAACGTTGTCGCCTATAGCTACGAGATGCCACTGCCACTGCGCGTAGGTCTGGGGCAATTCGCCTCCAACAAGCGCCCTCTTGATGCCGATTGGGCATTAGCCTGGACGCTAGCTGATCCCAACATCAGCAAACGCACGCCCGTGACTCGCTGCAAGGATGTCTTTTCGAGACTGTTCAAGCTTAAGTACACAAGCGCCCATCCTAAGGGTCTTGTCCTGGCGCAGAACAAGACCAAACTTAAAACCAGCTATAGGCCGGCCTCCGCGGTCTTAATGGCCCCCACGCTTAGCTTGGGTGACCTTCCTGATGTCCTGGCCACGTCAGGTACACGAAAAAGCCTGCAGTTGCTGGTTGAGCTATGCACTACCGAGCTTGAACCCTACAGCCGATATTTGGGCCGCAACCCTGATAGCGCAGAAGCTCTCGAAGGTCTTCTGCAGCTTCCCGTCGCTCTCTGGCCGACGGCAGCCCGTACAGAATTGGACGAGCTTCAGCTCAGAATTGGCGACGACCTGATTGTCATGAGCTTTGGCGAACTCGCAGGCCGGTTCAAGAGCGCCGGCGCCCTGTCCCGAGACAAAGTACTTGCACTTGCCCGCGCACTCGAATCGCTTCACATCGGTATTGAACCCGACGTACTGGCTGGCAGTAAGACACCGAAGGCAGAGGATCAAATCGCGCTGTTCGTGACTCAACCAGAAGACGGGGCACTGCGAGCATCTGCAGCTTACAATGCTGCTTCGGTGACGCTCGACCTTGCTAGTGCTGTGGCTTCTGCCGATGGTGATACCTCCACTGAGGAAGTTACGCTGCTTGCTCAACACATCGACTCCTGGAATCACCTGAGTGTGGCCCATCGCAAACGCCTTAAAGCACACCTGCGAATCCAGATCCAGCAACCACCAACGCTGGCCAGCCTGAAGAAAAAACTCGACCCATTAACGGTCGAAGCCAAACGCACGATTGCCAGCTTTCTGGCCCATCTGGCGCAAGCTGATGGCATCGTCAGCCCATTGGAAGTGAAACTTCTTGAGCGCGTTTACAAGGCCCTGCAGCTAGACAGTCAGCTGCTGTACAGCGATCTCCACGGTGCTACATCTGGAGCAAGTATTGCCTCCGTAAAACCAAAAGCCGGCATTCCTCGTTCCGAGCCTGGTACCCCGATCACTGCCGCCGCGAATCAAGGGTTCGTGCTTGATCACGAGCGCATTGCAGAACTGCAACGAGAAACCGCAGAGGTTTCCGCCCTCCTTGCCAAAGTCTTCACCGAGGACCAGGTTGACGAACCGGAACAGTTGGTCAATGTGGCAGAATCAGTACAAGAATCGAGTGCAAACATTGATGGTCTCGATTTAGAACACTCTGCATTCCTTCGGTTGCTGATCTCACGCCCTGAGTGGAGCCGCTCCGAACTTGAAGCTGCCGCAAGCGACATGGAGCTGATGCTCGATGGTGCCCTGGAACAAATTAACGACATGGCTTTTGAACGTTTCGACATGCCCGTCACTGAGGGTGATGACCCTGTCGAGATTAATACGGACATTCTGGAAGAGTTAGCCCTATGAGCACTATCAGAGCCAAGGATCGCGATGCGGTCATCCAGTCGCTACGCGCAGGCGTCGTTCCTCGCGTGGGCCAACACCTGATTCAGGTTGGCCGGGTAGGCGAACTAGATGCACTGATTAAGGACGTCAATCGCCTGGTTGAAAGTGGATCGGCATTTCGAGTCGTCATTGGCGAGTACGGTGCGGGCAAGACATTCTTTCTGAACCTGGTACGAGCCATTGCCATGGAGCGCAAGCTTGTCACCATGCATGCCGACTTGAACCCAGATCGCAGATTACATGCCACGGGTGGACAAGCACGTTCGCTTTACTCCGAGTTGGCTAAAAATATGTCGACGCGTACGAAGCCCGACGGTGGGGCTATGCAAGGCATTGTTGAGAAATTCATCTCTCAGGCCAAAACCGAAGCCAAGGCGGCGGGTACGGACAGCGAGACTGTTATTCGTGCTCACTTGGCCGAGCTGACCGAGATGGTTAACGGGTTTGATTTTGCGGAGGTAATTGCCGCCTATTGCCGAGGTTTCGAAGAAGGCAACGAGCAGCTCAAGGCCGACGCCATCCGTTGGTTACGTGGAGAGTTCACTACTAAGACTGATGCCCGAGCAGCCTTGGGCGTACGAACCATCATTGATGATGCCTCCGTCTACGATCAGCTCAAGCTCCTGTCGAGATTCGTCAGACTTGCAGGTTTTGGCGGTCTGATGATCTGCCTCGACGAACTGGTCAACCTCTACAAACTGGCCAATACCCAAGCTCGTAATGCCAATTACGAACAGATCCTCCGTATCCTCAACGACTCTCTGCAGGGATCGTCCGAAGGGCTTGGTTTCGTTTTAGGTGGCACTCCTGAGTTTTTGATGGACACTCGTCGGGGGCTATTCAGCTACCCTGCCCTGCAATCTCGATTGGCCGAGAACTCGTTTGCAAAATCAGGATTGGTGGATCTGTCGGGGCCGGTCATTCGCCTGACCAGCCTGACCCCGGAAGACTTCTACGTGCTGCTTCAGAAGCTTCGTCACGTATACGCTGGCGGGGATGTCGAAAAATACTTACTACCTGACGAAGCGCTCCCCTTGTTCATGGCGCATTGTAATCAGCGCCTGGGAGAAGCTTACTTCCGCACGCCACGTACCACGATCACAGCGTTCATCAACCTGCTCGCCATCTTGGAGCAAAACCCGGGCGCCGATTGGCGAATGCTGCTTGGAGCCGTCGAGGTCGCCAGGGACTCAGGCGGCGAAGACGATACCAAAGTCGATGCGGACGATGAACTTGCCACCTTCACACTCTGAGTCATCGGGTTTCGATCAACTTGAATCCCGAATCCAGCGATGGGTTTGGGCGGAAGGCTGGACTTCCTTGCGCGACGCCCAGGAATGGGCGGTACCTGTTCTGGTGGACGCCGATCAGGATGTCATCATCGCCGCAGCAACAGCGGCAGGCAAAACCGAGGCTGCTTTTCTTCCCATACTCACCAATTTGCTGAATCGTGATGATCCACCCGGTTCGGTGCTGTATATCAGCCCGCTCAAGGCCCTGATCAACGACCAGTGGGACAGGTTAAGCCGTCTTTGTGAGCAGCTTGAGATTCCCGTAGTGGCTTGGCACGGAGACATCTCCTCAAGCAAAAAGCATCGCTTTTTGAAGTCCCCTGAGGGGGTGCTTCTGATCACTCCTGAATCCCTTGAAGCCCTGTTCGTCAACCGCGGTTCAAGTCTTGGCGGGGTGTTCCAGCACCTGCGTTATATCGTCGTGGATGAGCTGCATGCGTTCATCGGTAGCGAACGAGGCAAGCAACTTCAGTCGCTAATGCATCGGGTAGAACTTGTTGCCGGCCACCGTCTCCCTAGAGTCGGGCTCTCAGCCACCCTCGGCGATATGAAGATGGCGTCGGAGTTTTTGCGTCCGGGAAATGCCGATGGCGTTACCGTCATTGAATCAAAAAGCTCCAACCAGACTCTCCAGGTGCAAGTTCGTGGTTACATTCAGCCACCCATGAGCGAGCTCAAGAAGAAGCCCGTAAAGCTCTCTGACCAGGCGGAAAATGAAGACGAGACAGAGAACGAGGCAAGCCCAGACTTCGCGATCGCTGATCATCTTTACAAGGTGTTACGCGGCAGTAACAACCTGATTTTCCCAAACAGCCGGTCTCAGGTTGAATGGTACGCAGATCAACTGCGACGGCGCTGCGAGAAAGACGGCGTGCCTAACGAATTCTGGCCTCATCACGGTAGCCTTTCGAAGGACTTACGTGAGCAAGCAGAGCATGCTCTCAAGGCAGGGACTCAAGCAGCATCCGCGATTTGCACCACGACGCTTGAGCTCGGCATAGACATCGGCAGCATCAAAACAGTCGTGCAGATTGGTGCCCCACCATCGGTGGCGAGTCTGCGACAACGTCTAGGGCGATCGGGAAGGCGCCCAGGAGAAAAAGCAACGCTGCGCGTTTACTGCAAGGAATCGCCACTCAGAGATGGATCGAGCCTCTCGGATCAACTGCGCCAAGGCTTGGTTCAAACCATTGCCATGGTTCGACTGCTGGCCAAGGGGTGGTTTGAACCTCCCAGGGCTCAAGGCATTCACGCGTCCACCCTCGTTCAACAATGTCTTTCAGTGATTGCCCAGTGCGGCGGTGCATCTGCTGCAGATCTCTGGAAAAGTTTGATTGCTGAGGGAGCATTTCCAAAAGTTGAGAAACCAGACTTTGTGAAGTTGCTCAAGGCGCTCGGCGAGCACGAGCTCATTGTTCAGGACAGCTCAGGGTTGCTTCTCCCTGGGACGGTTGGAGAGCGATTGATCAACCACTATGAGTTCTACAGCGCATTCACCAGCGACGAAGAATTTCGCCTTGTATGCGATGGTAGGGCACTGGGATCTGTGCCGGTAAGCCGTCCACTGACCAAGGATCAGCGCATTATTTTGGGAGGCCGGAGGTGGCAGGTTCGTGATGTTGATCTCCAGGCCAAAGTCATCATCGTTTCAGCAGCACGCGGTGGCGCCCCTCCTCAGTTCGATGGTCTGGGTGCGATGGTGCATGACAACGTACGCCAAGAAATGCGAGCCGTCTTGGCAGACACACTCCCCTGCCCCTTTATTGATCAAGGGGCTCAAGAGCTTCTCGACGAGGCTCGAAAGACATTTGTTTCGCTGGGACTTGGTAAGCGCTACATAGTTGAGTCGGGCGGTAAGTGTTATCTGATGAGCTGGCTAGGTGATCATGCCAACGATGCACTGCGCTTGTTACTCAATCATGTCGGCCTTTCTTGTGATAACGCAGGCCTTGCCATTGAGGTTGACGCCGACATCGGTCGAACCCAAATGGCACTGAAGGAAGTCGGAAGCCTGGATGCTGCTGATCTAGATTCGATACTTTCGGAGGTGGAAAACATGCTGCGCGAAAAGTGGGATTGGGCACTGCCGCAATCCTTGCTGATAAAGTCGTTTGCTTCCATATCGCTCGATATCTCGACCGCAATTCTTTTTGCACAGAGTCATTCCGTGGAAAATAAGCGGAAGAAACTGCGCTGCATTGATCCGATGCTAGACGCAGAAAACACTGCGATGCTTCCCCGCTGGGCTGATGATGAGTAATCACCGCCGGCTCCCCTTTGCTTAACCTGGGCCTATTTACCGGCCGGCACGGAATGATTTGTTTTTAATCGAGTATCGTGGCCCACCGGCTAACACTTAAACATCGAAATCTCCGAGAAGCTTACCTTCGATTAAAATCAGGTCGATATAACAGTTCTCAGTCGACCAGCTCCGTGCCATCATTTTGCAATCCACCCCAGCGATAAAAGGACCTACCGATGGCACAACAATATCTCATTCCGGCCCTGATCGGACTCTTCAGCTTGCTGTTTCTGGGGATCGGTTTCTGGATCAATAGCCGTATCGCGGCAGGCAAGCTGGCTCAACAATTCTCCGAAATACAATCCAGTCATCAAGCTGAACACCAGCAATTGCTGAACGATGTTGCGCTTTCTCGGCAACGTGAGCAGCAAATGCTCCATGAGCAATCGGAACATCAAAATGAGCTGAAACTGGCCAGTGAAGCATTGGTGAACCATCGAGAGATCGAGAAGCAGCTCAGCATTCAGCTCAGCGAGTTCAAGACTTCGCTGGAGGCCGAGAAGCAACGCACGCTCGATAAAGCGCAGCAACTCGCAGAGGCCGCCGCTCTCATTGAAAAACACAGTGTGGAAACGAACCTACTCCGGCTACAGCTCGGCGAATTAAAACAAGAGCTTGGCCAAGGCCAGGAGCAGACTCGGCAGTTGGATGAGTTGAAGCAGGCGCTGACGCAGCAGCAAGCGCGTTTTGACGCAGCTCAACTACAACTGCAAAAACAAGGTGAGCATCTAGGTCAAAGCGCGGAACAAGCGCATCAGCTAATGGAAGTAAAAACCGCCAATAAGGACCTCCAAAGTCGTCTCGACAAGGCTCAGGAAGAATTCAAAAAGCAGCGCGAACAATTGGGGCAGGCAGCAGAACAAAAGGACCAATTGGACACGCTGCGCAACACATTGGCCCAACGAGACAAAGAACTAGCCGATACGCGAGATGAACTCAGCCTTGCGAAGCAGAGTCTTGCCGAAATAAATATGCGCCACCAGCGCGACCAGCACTCAGCTGCAGAGAAACTGCAGCTGTTGGAAGATAACAAGGTCCAACTCAAGCAGGAGTTTCAGAACCTTGCAAATCAGATTTTCGACAGCAAACAGCAGAGCTTCTCGGAACAAAGCCGCCAAGGGCTGGACACGCTGCTAAAACCGTTCAAGGACCAGCTCGAATCATTCCGTCAGCGGGTGGATCAGGTTCACTCCGATACCGTCCAAGGCCAAAGCTCGATGAAAAGCGAGCTGGTCAAGCTAATGGAGTTGAACGTCCAAATCACAACCGAGGCGTCAAACCTTACCAAGGCGCTCAAAGGCGACAAAAAACTTCAAGGCACCTGGGGCGAGCAAAAGGTAGAAATGCTGCTCGAGCAAGCAGGGCTGCGCAAAGGGTTCGAGTACCACCGCGAGGCGAACTTCAAGGACGACGATGCAGGAAACAATCGACCAGACTTCGTGGTCAATTTACCTGAAGGCAAACACATCATCATTGACAGCAAAATGTCGCTGGTGGCCTATACGGAGTACGTCGCCGCCGAAACCGACGAAGATCGCACCAAAGCCCTGTCCGCTCACGTTTTGGCGTTGAAGAACCACATCAACGGTTTGTCCGATAAGAAATACACCGACCTTAACGGAATCAACTCTCCCGACTTTGTGTTTTTATTCATGCCGGTTGAGCCCGCGTACCTAGTAGCGGCTGAGCACAGTCCGGGGGTATTCCAGGCAGCCTATGAAAAACGTATTGCGATAATTACCGCCACCACCTTGCTCCCGGTATTAAGGGTCGTATCGAATTTGTGGAGTATCCAACGTCAAAACAGCAGCACGCTGCAACTTGCCACGATGGCGAGCAAGGTCTACGACAAGTTGCGAATCTTTGTGGAAAAAATGGACAAGCTCGGCAATCAGATCGCAACGGTGCAGAAAAGCTACACAGAAAGCGTCAATACACTGAAAGGAGATCACGGAAGCCTGACCAAAACCGTGGACAAGTTCGTTGCCTTAGGCGTTACAGTGTCCAAGCGTCTACCCGCTTCAGCGGTAGGAGATGATGAAGAGATGGAAAGCGAGTTGGCTACACTGCCAGTGGAAAGTGCGGCCAACACCTGATCTGAACAGTGAGCGGCGGCCCTTGCCGCTCATTTTGCCTCAACTGACCCCGAGCACTCGTTCAAAGTCACTGGCTTGAATATCCCCGGAGCCGCTCAACATATCCCTCGCCAACGCCCGTCTCTTGCTCAACAGCTCATCCAGCGTCGCTTCAAACGTCGGCATCGCTGCATCGCGCACTGTTGGGTAATACACGTAAACATCCTTCTCCTGCCCGATCCGATACGCACGGTCGGTGGCTTGATCTTCTTTGGCCGGGTTCCAGCATCGGGTGAAGTGGATGACGTGGTTGGCAGCCTGAACGTTGACACCAAAGCCAACGGCAATAGTCGAGAGGATGATCACAGAGAACCCCGCCTGAGCCTGGAACTGGTCGATCAGTTTTTGTCGACTGTTCGCGCTCTGGCTGCTGGTGCTTGTGTCGCCGTTGATCACGGTGGCGCGGAATCCGAAATGCTCCTGAATAGCGTGTTGAAGTTCACGCTGGATATCACGCAGTTCGGTAAAGAGAATGACTTTGTCACCCTTCCCAGCCTTTTTGATGGACTCCAGGGTATCGATCAGCCAACGCAGTTTCGGCGAGTTGTCACGCAGGCGTTTGTCCGGCTGAACACTATAGGGGTGAGCACAGATGAGTTTGAGCTTGTGCAGCAGGCCGAGCATTCCGGAGGTTTTCTGATCAAGCTGTTCTTCGATCTGTTGCTTCTGGCTATAGGCCGAAATTTCCGAGAGGTAAAGATTTCGCTGTAGGGTGTGCATCGACAGTGAACGGCAACCCTTGTCTTCGATTTTCGCGGGCAGGTCTTTGGCGATGTCTTGTTTGGTGCGGCGCAGGGTTTGCGGCTCAATCAGCTCACGCAAGCGTTCCAAGGCAACGGTGTCTCGCTCAAGTGCAGCTTCGATGGGTCGCTGGTACTCCCGACCAAACTGGTTCAACCCGCCAAGGAAGCCTGGCTGGATGAAGTCGAACAGGCACCAAAGATCAATCAGGGAGTTTTCCACTGGCGTCCCGGTGCAAGCGACCCGGAATCGAGCCGGAACAGCCTTGATTGCCTGAGTCACCAGAGCGGCAGGGTTCTTTAGTTTCTGAGCTTCGTCGCACACGACGATCGACCATTGCTGGCGAGCTAGGGAAAACTCTTGGTCACGAAGCGTTTCATAGGTGGTCAGTACGATACGTGCACCGCCAACCCAGCCCGGGCGAAGCAGGTTCTTGATACCCTTCGCCTTCAAGTCGGCGGGAATCTCATCTTTCTTGAACTTCACCGCGCTCAAAGCCGAGCCGTAAAGCTTCAGGACTGGGAGTGCGTCAGCAAAGAAGAACCGGTGCAGCTCTCGCTCCCAGTTATCGAGCAATGAAACCGGCGCAACGATCAAGGTCGGCTTGTCTTGAGGATATTGCTCCAAATACCAGACCAGAAACGTCAGCAGTTGTATGGTTTTGCCCAGGCCCATGTCATCGGCGAGCAAGCAACCTGAGACGTCTGTTGGCGAAAGCCGGAAGAGATGTTGAAGCCATGCAACGCCCTGTAACTGATGTTCTCTCAAGATGACTTCGGGTCTTAGCAGGCTCGGCAGCTCAGGCTGAGCATCGAGTGCTGCTCGTAGGGCTTGCTGACGTACTTGAACGTACGTTGGCTCGTCGATGTTATGACCAATTTGGAGTACCGCACGGCCTACTTTTTCGTCAAGACTCGAAATCCGGGTCTCGGGTATGGATATCTTTTTGGACCAGGCATCAAACAGCTGCTCTGCCGCCGAGATGGAAAGCGGCGTGTCGGAGAGTGGCATCAGCACCGTCTCATCACCTGCCGCGCGAGCCTCGTCCAGCCGTTGCTCGAACTCATCAAACTGAGCCCGATCCGACGGATCCCAGCGCCCGAGGATTTCGGCGTCGATGCCTAAATCCGCGAGGTCTTTAGGCAACCAGTTTTCTGTCGTCTCCTTGACCAGAAAAGGTGACGTGATGCGCTCTGCTTCGCCGATGCCAGTGACACGATCGCCATACAGCGACAAATCCAACACTGCGTCGAACTCCGCGCCAGCCGCTTCGTTCTGCCAGCGTCTAAGCAACTCACTGATGCCTGCCAATTGGCGTAAATCGAAGTCGCTTAATTCAAGCTCGTAACCCTGCCAGAAGCCCGCCGGCATGCCTGCAGCCAGCTTCAACTGAAGCTCATGCACGAAGGGAGCAAACTCATGGGCTTCGTTGAACGGCAGCTCTATCGATGCTTGCGGCGTTGGTGAAATGGGCTCAAGGGTAAGGTTAATGCGCTGAATGCGCAGACCGGTATCGTTGAGCTCGGGCTCAAGATGAAAACGGTGAAAGAAGATACCAGCGTCCGCCAGGTCGCTTTCATAGGTGTCAGCGTCCAGCACCTGACTGGCACTATCACCCAAGGCACTATAGGGATTCCGGATAAATGAAAGCGCATGGTCGCCCGCCACCCGGCGTCCGTGCAGTGAACGCACATAATCGAGCACCGATTTAACTTCCGGCTCGATCAGCACATGGGTCAATGATCCATCAGCCCCGGTAACTCGGTAACGATCCTGCACTTGTTTGTGGGCATCGAAACTTTCCAGCCAATTTTCCGGCTGCCCGTCGAAAGTAGGTTCCAGCTCGATGACTGGCGTATTGCCTACGCTCGATTTACGTGGATTGAGACGAAGATTATCGGGCCTGACCACAACGGTTTTTTCGAGAAAACCATCCATACCTGCGCCAGCCTTGCGGGCCAGCTTGCGGACGCTGGCCCAACCAATCTGGTTGGTAAGTTCGCCAGGGCTTTCTTGTTGCGATAAATGGAGCTGCCGAACAGCACTCACCAATTGATAAGTTGCCTCAGGCAGCAGCTCGATTTTATCGCCATACGTGAGGACTGCGCCCGTGCGTTTGGTTTGCACTGTAGCGGCGGATTCGTTATCGCGCCAAGCACCTATCGATACCTTGAAATCGTTCGAAGCAAGACTGCCTTGGCTAGTGAGCTGTGGGGTAAAGTTCGACTGATTTGGCAATCCGAGCAACGGTACGCTGCTGACGTGTCCTTCGTCATTCAATAGTCGATAAAGCTCGTCCCACGACAGTAGCCATCGATCACTGAGCTGGGATACGAACTCCTCCTCTTCGAGCTGATCGAGGTAACTTACCAGTGGCCAAAACTCAGTACTCTCGGCAAGGCTCAGCGGGAAACACAATCCCTGCTCCTCTATCAAGTACGTCGGTAAATCATTGATCTCACCGGACTTCGGCAGCAGGCCTTTTTCAGATAGAAAACGCTTGAGCATTACTGCCTCCAGAATCTCAGTGGCTGATTGTTGACGGTCTTGAAGCCTAGGCGTTGAAGCGCGGCTATAGCGGAGTTGTCATGACTATCCAAGTGGACTTGGAAGGCGCCACCCTTGCCGCGGGAGTCGTGGATTTTGTATCTAACCGTTTTCACGGCATCTCGGACTTGTTCGTCCAAGCTCGTCAACTGTTGCTTTGAGGATAAGTACGGCCCAAACCCAGACTGCGTTTGAATCGAGATCCCTAGTCGCTGAAGTTCATCATCAAATTTGCTCAACCAACCCTCGATTCGAGTTGGACTGCTTGGAGCCGGTGAGTGGCGCATGCGCGCCAAAGCCCGAGGCGGTTGTTTAAGTTCCCCCAGTTCTAATTGAGATTTGTCCGGATTGAACGGTGATTTAATTGCCTCATACACATAGCAGGCGTTACCTGTGCCGGAAAACTCTACAAAAAAATAATCCCCTATCTGCATGACCACGGCATTGTTGTGGCTAGGAGCGCCTCCCAAGCGACTGAAACGCCCCTTATTTTTTTCACGAAAATGGACGAAGTCCTTACTTCGATCACCCCAAGCGTCTAATCCCATGACAATGAGGGTGTAGCTCATCTGATTTGCAAAACGAAGCCAGTAGTGAAGACGCGAATGGTCAACGTCGGCATCACCTTTCAACAGATTGAAGAAGTGCTCAAGGTCTTCTTTCGCAAACCACGCGACCACCATCGCACAAACGTCTTTCTCCACGTACTGAAGCCAGCTGTTTTGCTTGGAACGAATCTGTGGGCTGCCCCAGTTATCTAAAGCAGTCTGTTTGAGAAGAGATGACGGTTTTTCCCGATACGTCGCTGCATGATAACGCGTCAGGCAAGCGCTGAGGAGCGCATTCATGTATGTCGGATGCTGACGTCCGATCTCAATGAAGTCGGGGAATCGTTTCGAGAACTCTTCGTCGTCCAAATTGAAGATTCGAGACAGCAATACGTTAAATATCCTGTGCCATAACCAACTGCTGTTAGGGATCTGCGCGATCGTTTGCAGCACCGAGAGATCACTGATTTCGCCGTTGAACATCTGCTCGCCAAGCGTCTCTCCCGCCCGTTCGGAAAACAGCTCCTTATGATGTTGGACGATGCGCATCCATTCTTTTTCACGAGTTTGTTGAGCCTTTACACAAGCGAAACCCTTGCGGATGTCGCCTTGCAACAAGCACCAGACGGGATTCGTGTCGGGTTTATCGGACTCGTAACCGAAGTAGCTGAAACAAAGCGCCAGCCAATCGCGGCGGCTCAGTCGCCGTTTTTCGATCCGCTGACTGACCTCGATATGGATTCGGCCATAAAGTTGCTCGTCCTCAAGAATGGGTCCTACACGCTCGCTTTTATCTGCGAGACCGGCGAAGACCATGCGCCACTCGGAAGACGTCAGAGGCAGGACATTTCTGAACTTATTGATGGCGGCTCTACGCTTTTCCTGAGGCGGTGGCAATGCTTTCTCTGCCCGCTCAAACCGATCATATAAATCAGCACTGGCAGCTTCCATTCGAGGAAAGCGAGCCAACGGTTCAGAACTGATCACACTTCTACGGGCAGCGAGCCCGAGCGCTATAGCTGACGACAGCTTGGCTAATGCACTGGTCATCGCGTCATCGCCAACTGGCATTTCTCGGACACTGTGCTGGCGAATACTGGAACTTCTGGTTTGAGGTTTTCCTCTTTCTCCTTCAAACCGTAGAACTGCATTCTCAGTTCAACTCGGCGACTTGCCTCATTGGTGTCCTTTGCATTGTTGAAAGAAACACCACCCGCCAAGAACATCGATCTGATCTGCTGTTGCCTATCAGCGGAGAGGCCAATTTGCAGAGGACTGCGACTATCAAGCAAGCTGCACATGACCCACTCGGATCGCTGCAATGATAGGTGCAGGTTGTACAAGTATGAGCCAACGGTATCGGTAAACCCCTCAATAACGACCTGTTTGAACCACTTGCGACCCTCTTCGCTATCCGCCGCATCAAGGATGAGCGGCACTACGCCCTGAAGGGCACTTTGACCCTCGTCGCTCAGTGAGTACTGGTTGTGCCCAAAACGTCCCGCCTCACCGAAACTGATGCGGTTGTCTTTGCAGTCGACAACGATGGTTGCATTCGAGCCCTTAGCCTTGAGCTGCAAATGCTCGCAGAGCTGGCTAATGTCGCGACTGCGCTGTTTCTCGCCTTGCTCCGCCTGATTGATTCTCTGGGTGACCGAACTCAGGGCCGCTACCATCACTACGAGAAACAGGATCATCATGGCCGTCATCAGGTCGGCAAAAGAAATCCAGAACGGTTTCTCCGCTTCATCCTTGGCTCGGGCCACCGAAGGCATTTGCTTACCAAACATATGTCAGCCTCCGTTACTGCCTAATTCGTTCCATGATGTCGCCGAAGTCTTCAATGCTTTCCTTCACACCGTCGACGCCGCCAGCCAGACTTTTAACAGCTTTATCCAGCTCCGTATCCAGACTACCCAACGTCTGCCGGAGTACCCTGTCCATACCGTCACCAAACTCTTTGAAACCATCACCCAAAACACCACTGATGTTTTCCAGGTACTCATGAACCTCGCGATTGAGCGACTGCATGCGTTCCGATTGTTGCTTCAGATCCTGGAGGTATTGAGCACGTCCGCTGGCCTCAACTTGCGCGCTAGCCACCACACCTTCGATGACGGTTAGTGTTTTGCTCAACGATTCACGGTTGTTGCGATAGTCCGCGACGACGCTGTTCAACTCTCGTGAGGCCTGAGCAAGCTCGGTACCAGCCCCTTGAACAGTGCCCAACAAACTAGCCGTCGATTCACTGGCCTTCGATACACTCAGTCCAGCATTTTCAAAGCGCTCAGCTGCGGCTCTCATTTTGTCTGCACCTAGTTGCATGCTTTGCAGATGCTGTTCGGTTTGCGCGCTTAATGCCTTGACGTTGTCTTGAGAGGCTTTATTTTGTTCAGCGACAGACTGCAGCAGCGTTTTGACCTGCTCATCCAACCCACCCACCAACTCGCGAGTGCCGTGATGAAGCTCAGCTTGTGCAACGCGAGTGGACTGATCCATTTGCTCGCGCCCACTTTCCAGTTTTTTGAAAACAGTAGATAACTGCTCGCCGAGCACCTCTACAGAGCCTGCAATCTTGGCCATGGTTTCTTGCTGACCTTGGCCCATGTTTTTTTGGATTGACTCGACAAACAACTGAAGACTCTCGGCCATCGCCAGCTGGCGCGCCTCGCTGTCGGCGAACATTTTTTCCAACTGCTGTGCCATACGAGCGCCAGCGTCTTCGCCCTCACTGCCGATGCGGGCGATGGACGACTGCAGATTTGTCAGCATCTCGTTCATACCAGCCTGCATGGCACTTTGGCCGGTCTGCATGTCGGTAAGCAGCTGTGCAATCATTGCTGAGCTGCTCTGATTCGAGTTTTCGCTAGCCGAGCGCATGTCTTGAATGAGGCTGGAGAATCCTTGCTGCATTGAATGCATGGCAGCGACGGACTGGCCCATCATTTCGTTCAGGCCGTTGAATTGCTGGCCGAAGGTGCCTTCCAGCTTGTTCATGAAAGCAACCAGAACATCCTGAAGCAGGTTCTGCACTTGGCCGGATTGATCGCCGCTCGCAGCCTGTACCGCCCCAGCAATCGCCTCCAATGGCGACTTCAAGCTGTTTTCAATGGCACTGCTGACCTGATCCGCTAACATCTGCCCGGAGTCACGATAGGTCGTAGATAACGTGTCTGCCAACTTGAGGCTTTCGCGGACCTGCGTATCGACCAGGTTTTGCAGCATTTCCCGAAGGTCCGTAACCAGGCTGTCTTTCAGCTGGCGAGTCTGGACCGAGTTTTCAGCACTGGACCTTACGAGCGCAGCAAGATATTCCTCGCCAACTCCACTGTCGAATAGGCTATCGATTGCCTCATTCAGCGATTCAAGGTGCTTGTAACAGCGCCCTAATCGCCACTTTTCCGAGACAGTAACGATGATCGACGCCATGATGGAAAGGAATGAACCGATGAAGGCAAAGAGTACATCCTTCAGGAGTTTGTCCACGCTTGAGTTGACCAGCTCCGGCGTGCTTGGATCAAAGTGCTGCAAACCTAGCATCAGGCCAAAGAAGGTTCCGACAATGCCAACACCCGTCAGAATGCCCGGAAGGTGCTTGAAGAACTCAGTAGCCAACGGTGTATCGACAACACTCTGACCTGTAAAAAAATTTGCCGCGACAGTGGTCGCACGGGAGCGCACCAGACGCTCCTCGCCTTCGTGATATTCGAACTGATTGTGAAGAGTCTCTGAATACTCTTTCCAAAGATGCTTCAGTTTTGTCGCACCGAATACTTTCTCCAGCTCTGCTTGGAGCTGATCAGGCGACTTTCCCTTGATAGCAGTAATGCTACGCCTAAGCGACTTGAGCCTTCGGCTCAACACGAACGATGGGATGAAATATCTTCCGGTATACCATAGGCACAAAGCCGCCACGGCCACCATGACTACACGCGGAGCCATTAGCTGAGCAGTGCTGGCGTCATCCCACAATTTTAATAATGTCGAAAAGTCCACATTTCAGCCTTTAAGTTAGCTTTTATGCGCTATCAAGCGCTTACGCAGGAAGAAACGCGGGACATCCCGGCAAGCTTGTTCCAACGATGTTTTTAGGAACGTCTGGATGCCTGATCCTTAAGCAGGATGCTAAGGATATGCAGCGAAGAGATGGGCGCTCAGAGAAGAAACGTCATCCTTGCAAGGCAAATATCTATCCATGTCCTTTTGCCAGCACGATACGCTTCATCCCTCCGTACGGTAAAGCCATATGCGAACGTCAGCCGACCAAGCGTGTCGCCTAGATAAGCACATGAAAACGAAAATCCGACTCTGAGGATACTCATGCCCGAGGCGCGAATCACGCGATCGCCCGAAGTCGAGCTCACACCCATTCAACATCTCTCGAACACTTCTGTCTGCGCACTCAGCCCTATCAGTCCAAGCGAGAATCTTGTTCGCGATTTTCGGAGCAACGATTAACTGATCAAGAACGGACAGCTCTGCGTAAACGTGCGTTCGGCCTGAAGGTCTGACTGGACGCATTGACGTGCTGCTTGTGCCTTCCGGGACAAACTCTGGCCTTTGTATCAGCCGAGGATTCCACCGAGAGCCAGTCATTTTGTAGGGGTAAAAATGACCAAAAACAAAAAGGGGTCGCGAGATAAAATCTCGCAACCCCTTGAATTATATGGTCGGGACGGAGTGATTCGAACACTCGACCCCTAGCACCCCATGCTAGTGCGCTACCGGACTGCGCTACGCCCCGACTAGGCGTGTATCTTGTTCCGCTTCTCAACGGAACGCTCAGGAATATATCGCAAGCTTTTGAAAACTGGAAGTATTTAAAAGCAGAAATTTATTTCTTGAGCACCACCAGCACATCTTCGAGCTCGGCGATCATCTGGCGGATCATTTGTTTGTACTGGGTTGTATCGTCTTTGGCCTCATCACCGGAGAGGCGCAGGCGTGCGCCGCCGATGGTGAACCCCTGGTCATATAGCAGCGCGCGGATCTGCCGGATCATCAGAACGTCTTGTCGCTGATAATACCGGCGGTTTCCGCGGCGCTTGACCGGGTTGAGTTGAGGAAACTCCTGCTCCCAATAGCGCAGCACGTGCGGTTTTACCGCACACAGCTCGCTGACTTCACCGATGGTGAAGTAGCGTTTGCCCGGGATGACGGGTAGTTCGTCGTTATGACTTGGTTCCAGCATAAGCCTCAACTCGGGCTTTCAACTTCTGCCCTGGACGAAAGGTGACCACACGGCGAGCCGTGATCGGGATTTCTTCTCCCGTTTTCGGATTGCGGCCAGGCCGCTGACGTTTGTCCCGAAGGTCGAAATTGCCGAAACCGGACAATTTGACCTGTTCGTTGTCTTCGAGAGCGTGCCTGATTTCTTCGAAAAACAGTTCGACCAATTCTTTGGCCTCCCGTTTATTCAGGCCCAACTCCTCATACAGACGTTCCGCCATCTCAGCTTTCGTCAGAGCCCCCATACGTCACTTCCTTAACGTGGCGTTCAACCTGTGTTCGAGCGAGGTGAGGATATTCTGCGTTGCGGTATTCACCTCATCGTCATTAAGAGTGCGCGATGGATGCTGCCAGGTCAAGCCGACTGCAAGGCTTTTTCTATGCGGATCAATACCTTTACCCTGATACACGTCAAATAGCCTGAGGTCCGTCAGCCATTCGCCTGCATTTTCACGAATTACCGCCAATACAGCGCTGGACGCGACACCCACATCAGCCACCAGGGCCAGGTCACGGCGCACTTCAGGAAAGCGCGATAACTCTTGGAATTTCGGCATTTTTCCTTGAGCGACTTCAGCCAGGACCAGCTCGAAAACAAAGACCGGACGATCCAGGCCCAAGGTTTTCGACAGTTCAGGATGAATGGCACCCACGTAGCCAACTTCACGCCCGTCCCGCTCGATGCGCGCGGTTTGCCCAGGGTGCAGCGCCGGATGCTTGCCCGGAACGAAAGTGAACGCGTCGAGTGCGCCGGCGAAGCCCAGCACTGCTTCCACGTCGGCCTTGATGTCGAAGAAGTCCACGACGTCGCGACCTTGCGCCCAGCCTTCCGGCAGGCGACTGCCACAGACCACACCGGCGAGCATCGATTCTTGCTTCAAGCCGTCCAGCTGACCCACGAAGCGCAGGCCGCTTTCGAACAGGCGTACGCGATCCTGCTGACGATTCAGGTTGTGCTGCAGCGACTTGACCAGGCCTGGCCAAAGGGATGAGCGCATAGCCGCCATGTCGTTGGAAATCGGGTTCGCCAACAACAACGGCGCGACACCCGGATTGAACAGCTCGAACTGGCGTGGATCGATGAAGCTGTAGGTGATCGCTTCCTGATACCCACGAGCTACCAGCAGGCGACGCAGTTCCGGCAGGTCGCTACGGGCTTCAGCCTTGGCTTGCGGGGCCAAGCGGGCTTGCGGATAGCGAACCGGCAGGCGGTTGTAGCCGTACAGGCGAGCCAGCTCCTCGATCAGGTCGACTTCCAGGCTGATATCGAAACGATGACTTGGCACTTCGACGCGCCACTGCCCTTCCCCGTCCGCGCGGATGGTCAGGCCCAGGGCGCTGAGCAGGCGCTCGACTTCAGTCGGGTCCATTGCCATGCCCAGCATCTGGGTGATGCGCTGGGCACGCAGGGTGACCGGTGCAATCTTGGGCAGGTGCTGTTCGCTGACGGTCTCGATGATCGGGCCGGCTTCGCCACCGGTGATTTCCAGCAGCAGGCCAGTGGCACGCTCCATGGCTTCACGGGCGAGCTGCCAGTCCACGCCACGCTCGTAACGGTGCGAGGCATCGGTGTGCAGGCCGTACGAGCGAGCCTTGCCAGCAACGGCGATCTGGTCGAAGAACGCGCTTTCAAGGAACACGTCGCGGGTGGTCGTGGAGACGCCACTGTGCTCGCCACCCATCACGCCGGCAATCGCCAGGGCGCGGGTATGGTCGGCAATCACCAGCGTATCGCTGCGCAGGGTCACTTCCTGACCGTCGAGCAGCACCAGCTTCTCGCCTTCGTCGGCCATGCGCACGCGAATGCCGCCGTTGATTTCGGCAAGATCGAAGGCGTGCAGCGGTTGGCCCAACTCAAGCATCACGTAGTTGGTGATGTCGACAGCCGCGTCGATGCTGCGCACGTCGGAGCGACGCAGGCGCTCGACCATCCACAGCGGCGTCGGCTTGGACAGGTCGACGTTACGGATCACTCGACCCAGGTAGCGCGGGCACGCCGCTGGCGCCAGGACTTCGACCGGACGCACTTCGTCATGCACGGCGGGGACCGGCGCGACCACGGGACGCGTGACCGACGCGGCATACAAGGCGCCGACTTCACGGGCCAGGCCGGCCACCGACAGGCAGTCGCCACGGTTCGGTGTCAGGTCGACCTCGATGCTCGCATCGTCCAGGCCCAGGTATTGGCGGATGTCCTGGCCAACCGGCGCATCGGCCGGAAGCTCCATCAAGCCATCATTGCCTTCGCCAACCTGCAGTTCAGCCTGGGAGCACAACATGCCGTTGGACTCGACGCCGCGCAGCTTGGCTTTCTTGATCTTGAAGTCGCCCGGCAGTTCGGCACCGATCATCGCGAACGGAATTTTCAAGCCGGGGCGCACGTTTGGCGCACCACAAACCACCTGGAACGTTTGCGCGCCGTTGCTGACCTGGCAAACCCGCAGCTTGTCAGCGTCAGGGTGCTGTTCGGTGCTCAGCACCTCGCCCACGACCACACCGCTGAATGCACCGGCGGCCGACGTGACGCTATCGACCTCAAGACCGGCCATCGACAGGCGAGCAACCAGCTCGTCCTGGCTTACCTGCGGGCTTACCCAGCCGCGCAGCCACTGTTCACTGAATTTCATCCTGCTCTCCTAATAGATTCGTTACGGGTTGCGACCTAGCGAAATTGCGCAAGGAACCGCAAGTCGTTGTCGAAGAACAGGCGCAAGTCATTCACACCGTAACGGAGCATGGCCAGGCGTTCGACGCCCATGCCGAAGGCAAAGCCCGAGAATTCTTCCGGATCGATCCCGGACATGCGCAGCACGTTCGGATGAACCATGCCGCAGCCCATGACTTCCAGCCAGCCAGTCTGCTTGCAGACACGGCAGCCTTTGCCGCTGCACATCACGCACTCCATATCGACTTCGGCCGATGGCTCGGTGAACGGGAAGTATGAAGGGCGGAAACGCACGGCCAACTCTTTCTCGAAGAACACCCGCAGGAACTCCTCGATGGTGCCTTTCAGGTCGGCGAAATTGATGTCGCGATCAACCAGCAGGCCTTCGACCTGGTGGAACATCGGCGAGTGGGTGATATCGGAGTCGCTGCGGTACACACGGCCTGGGCAGACGATGCGGATCGGCGGCTGCTGCGATTCCATGGTGCGGACCTGTACCGGCGAGGTATGGGTGCGCAACAGCATGTTCGCGTTGAAATAGAAGGTGTCGTGCATCGACCGGGCCGGGTGGTGGCCAGGGATGTTGAGCGCCTCGAAGTTATGATAATCGTCTTCGACCTCGGGGCCTTCGGCGATGCCGTAGCCAATGTGGGTGAAGAATTGCTCGATGCGTTCCAGGGTCCGGGTAACCGGATGCAGCCCACCGGAAGTCTGGCCACGGCCAGGCAGGGTCACGTCAATGGATTCGGCGGCGAGCTTGGCGGCCAGACCGGCCTCCTCGAACAGCGCCTTGCGTGCATTGAGAACCTCTGTGACACGTTCCTTGGCGACGTTGATCAGCGCACCGACCTGCGGACGCTCTTCGGCCGGCAGGTTCCCCAGGGTCTTCATCACCTGAGTCAACTCGCCTTTCTTGCCAAGGTAGTGAACCCGGATTTGCTCCAGGGCATTGATATCTTCAGCGCTTTGCACAGCCTCTAGTGCTTGAGCGACCAGCGCGTCCAGGTTTTCCATGTACAGACTCCAGATACAAAATAGGGGAAGAGCTTTAAGGCTCTTCCCCTATTTATGACGTTTGGCACCTGGGCCCACAGAGGTGGACCCCGGTGACTGCCGGGGGTACTTAAGCCAAGGTGGCTTTAGCTTTCTCGACAATCGCAGCAAACGCCGCTTTTTCGTTCACTGCCAGATCAGCCAGAACCTTACGGTCGATCTCGATGGACGCTTTTTTCAGGCCAGCGATGAAACGGCTGTAGGACAGACCGTTAACACGAGCACCAGCGTTGATACGAGCGATCCACAGAGCGCGGAACTGACGTTTTTTCTGACGACGGTCACGGTAGGCGTATTGGCCTGCCTTGATTACCGCTTGCTTGGCAACACGGAATACGCGGGAACGCGCGCCGTAGTAGCCTTTAGCAAGTTTCAGAATTTTTTTGTGACGCTTACGGGCAATGACGCCACGCTTTACACGAGCCATGAGTTACTTCCTCTATTCTTAACCAAAAATTAGCAAAGGCGCAGCATACGCTTGACTTTTGCAACGTCGGACGGGTGCAGCAAGCTGCTACCGCGCAGCTGACGCTTACGCTTGGTCGACATTTTGGTCAGGATGTGGCTCTTGAAAGCGTGTTTATGCTTGATACCGTTAGCAGTTTTCAGAAACCGCTTAGCAGCACCACTTTTCGTTTTCATCTTTGGCATGTTCGGATACTCCGCATTCAGTTGATAAACATAATCAGAAGGCCTGCCGTGCCCTGTTGATTACTTCTTCTTTTTCGGGGCGATGACCATGATCAGCTGGCGTCCTTCCATCTTAGGATGCTGTTCGACCGAACCGTACTCGAGCAGGTCTTGTTCAACCCGCTTGAGGAGTTCCATCCCCAGCTCCTGGTGGGCCATCTCACGGCCGCGGAATCGCAAGGATACCTTGGCCCTGTCCCCGTCACTCAGGAAACGTACCAGGTTGCGCAGTTTTACCTGGTAATCCCCTTCCTCCGTCCCTGGACGAAACTTGATTTCTTTTACCTGAATCTGCTTCTGGTTTTTCTTTGCAGCGGCAACCTGCTTCTTCTTTTCGAAGATCGATTTGCCGTAGTCCATCAGTTTGCAAACAGGGGGTACTGCATCGGCGGAAATTTCCACCAGATCCAGTTTGGCCTCTTCAGCCTTAAGAAGCGCGTCTTCAATTGACACAATCCCAAGCTGTTCACCTTCAGCACCAATTAACCGAACCTCGCGTGCCGAGATATTCTCGTTGATCGGGGCTTTCGGTGCAGCTCGTTTATCTTGTCTCATTTCACGCTTAATAATAATTACTCCAAATCTGGGCGACCACGCCGGGAAACCGCTTGCGCGAGGAACTCAGCGAATTCGGCGACGGGCATCGAGCCCAGGTCAGCACCTTCACGAGTACGCACAGCGACAGTCTGCATCTCGACCTCCCGATCTCCGATAACCAAGAGAAAGGGAACCTTGAGCAAAGTATGCTCGCGGATTTTAAAGCCGATCTTTTCATTTCTCAAGTCGGACTTGGCACGAAATCCGCTTTGGTTGAGAGTTTTTTCGACTTCAGCGGCAAAATCTGCCTGTTTATCAGTGATATTCATGATCACTGCCTGGGTCGGCGCCAGCCACGCGGGGAACGCGCCCTCGTAGTGTTCGATCAGGATCCCGACGAAACGCTCGAAGGAACCGAGAATCGCGCGGTGAAGCATGACCGGGTGCTTGCGGCTGTTGTCTTCGGACACGTATTCGGCGCCCAGACGGATCGGCAGGTTAAAATCGAGCTGCAGGGTACCACACTGCCAGACGCGACCAAGGCAATCTTTCAGCGAGAATTCGATCTTTGGACCGTAGAAAGCCCCCTCGCCCGGTTGCAGATCGTACGCAAGGCCCGCGCTGTCGAGGGCGGCGGCCAGGGCCGCTTCGGCGCGATCCCACAGCTCGTCGGAGCCAACGCGCTTTTCCGGACGAGTGGACAGCTTCATCTCTACTTCGGTGAAGCCGAAGTCTCGATAGACGTCCATGGTCAGCTTGATGAAGGCGGCGGATTCGGCCTGCATCTGCTCTTCGGTGCAGAAAATGTGCGCGTCATCCTGGGTAAATGCGCGTACACGCATGATGCCGTGCAGTGCACCCGACGGCTCGTTGCGATGGCAGGCACCGAACTCGGCCAGGCGCATCGGCAGCTCGCGGTAGCTTTTCAAGCCCTGGTTGAACACCTGCACGTGGCAAGGGCAGTTCATCGGCTTGATGGCGTAGTCGCGGTTTTCCGACTGGGTGGTGAACATGTTGTCGGCGTAGTTGGCCCAGTGCCCGGATTTCTCCCACAGGCTGCGGTCGACCACCTGCGGCGTCTTGATCTCAAGGTAGCCGTTCTCACGCTGGACCTGGCGCATGTACTGCTCGAGCACCTGGTACAGGGTCCAGCCGTTCGGGTGCCAGAACACCATGCCCGGGGACTCTTCCTGGGTGTGGAACAGGCCCAGGCGCTTGCCGATCTTGCGGTGATCGCGTTTTTCGGCCTCCTCGATTCGCTGGATGTAGGCCGCCAGTTGCTTCTTGTCGGCCCAGGCCGTGCCGTAGACGCGCTGCAACTGCTCGTTCTTCGCATCGCCACGCCAGTAGGCGCCGGACAGCTTGGTCAGCTTGAAGGATTTCAGGAAACGCGTGTTCGGCACGTGCGGGCCGCGGCACATGTCGACGTATTCTTCGTGGTAGTACAGACCCATGGCCTGCTCGTCCGGCATGTCTTCCACCAGACGCAACTTGTAGTCCTCGCCACGGGCCTTGAAGACCTCGATGACTTCGGCGCGCGGGGTGACTTTCTTGATGACGTCGTAATCTTTCTCGATCAGCTGTTGCATGCGCTGTTCGATGGCGGCCATGTCGTCCGGGGTAAAAGGACGCTCGAAGGCGATGTCATAATAGAAGCCTTCATCGATGACCGGCCCGATGACCATCTTCGCGCTCGGGTACAGCTGCTTGACCGCATGACCGACCAGGTGCGCGCAAGAGTGGCGAATGATCTCCAGCCCCTCTGCATCCTTGGGTGTAATGATTTGCAGCGTGGCATCGCTGTCAATGACGTCGCTGGCATCGACCAGTTTGCCGTTGACCTTGCCGGCCAGGGTGGCCTTGGCCAGGCCCGCGCCGATGGATGCGGCGACTTCGGCTACGGAAACCGGATGATCGAACGAACGTTGACTGCCGTCGGGAAGAGTAATAGTTGGCATGGCGCCTCCTCTCCTAGTGGTGACCCCTACCAAAGGTCACGTGGGTTGGGATGAGCCAGTACAAGATCCAGTCCAGGCCATTCAATGACGAACGCCTGCCTTACAGCGGCAGGAGCCTTGCGGCCAACCGGGAAAACCGAACCAGAGTGACTGGGATTCAAATCAGGGTTAATCGAACATTTACCGCCACCGGGACCTGTCGTCCTGCGGAGCCTGAAAAATACCCGAGCCCGGCATGCTAGCACAGATGAACGGTCATCGCCGCGTCCGGATTGAAGCGGGCGTAAACTGGCTGTTTTTATGCCAGAGTGCTGAACCGAAACGCTTGCAACGCCTCAGATAACAAGACACCGACCCTAAAGGAGCATCTTCGCATGCGTCTGAACACACTACTGGCAGTCGTCGCCCCCTTCGCCCTGCTGCTTCCATTGACCGCCCATGCCGAGTGGCCCAAGGGCGAGCGCGAAAAATACATGGCCCAGTGCACTCAAGCGGCGACCCCGCAGATCGGCGCGGCCGCGGCCAAGGCCCACTGTGCTTGTGGCGCCGACGCGATCAAATCCTACCCGGCGAGCGATATCCAGGCGCTGATGGACAATAAGGCCAGCCCCGAATTGCAGCAGAAAGCGCTCGGCCAGATCGCCAAATGCAAGGCCAATCCCCCCGCGAAAAAATGAGAAGACAAGCGCTTGAATTTGGCTCGGCAGCGATAAAAAGGGCTGATTAGCTCCTTTTTTGAACGATTTCTACAGGTTTTACAGCTTTTTTTATCGTCTTTACGTTCGACTGAAAGCCTTTGAAACCGGGCCTTTCAGGCGGTTCAGGCGGTAAAGAAAACACGACTGATTGGCAAACAGCGCCTGCGGGGGGCTCCCAAATCGAACATTTCGACTATGATACCCCGGTGTGCCCAGTTGGCCTGAGCAGCACAGTACACTGAAAATATATGTTTCTTGGAGATACACCATGTCTAATCGCCAAACCGGCACCGTTAAATGGTTCAACGATGAAAAAGGCTTCGGCTTCATCACTCCTACAGGTGGCGGTGACGACCTGTTCGTACACTTCAAAGCTATCGAAAGCGACGGTTTCAAAAGCC